>JBBQWZ010000040.1:0-66801 GCA_038210135.1 Bryobacterales bacterium | reverse complement strand
CTTGGAAATCGCTCCGCGATTCCCACATTCCCACAGCCCCGGATGCTCTTCCTTCCCGCAAAAACCAAACCAAGAAAGGAAACCTAGCGGCGGATCGCTTCGCTCCCGCCTTCAGGCTCATTCTTCAATGAGAAAATGCTGGGAGCCGCGGCGAATCACAGCGTGTAGAGCAGGTACAGGTTTCCGAGGATCGAGGCCATGACAAGCGTCATCCAGTACGGCTTCGCCTTCTGCATGTTGAGTTGGGGGAACAACAATGCCGGAAGCCCGAAGGACGCCATCAAGGGTCCGGCGATGCCGAGGCGGACTGAGAATTTGCCGTCGGCCATGCGTTCGCTCCAGGTCCACCAGATCAGGGCGATTCCGCAAATGAGCATCAGGCCGGCGAGCAGTCGAATCTGCAGCGGCGTCATGTTCGATCCTGGAGCCGCTTTTGCTGGTATGCCCGACCCGCTGGACAGCGGTGGTTCCGGACGCCGAAATTCCTGCTTCGGCGGATCCGGGCGAGGCGGAGTGGGCTCCGGCGGGGGGACCACGAAGGTGCCTTCCACCCAGTCGAAGAACGTCTCATGCAGCGGTCGAATGGTACGCGCGACGCCATGCGCGCTCAACCATAGCTTGTAGTACGCGCGGACTCGCGCCGACAATTCCGGTGTCACCGCTCCGCTGGCCAGCGCCGCAGCGAACTCGTCGATCACCCGCGAATCCCGGATCACCGCGACTTCGTCCGCCAGCAATGGACGCACGCCCTGGATGCCGTCTTTCCCGGGAGTCACCGGAAAACGTTCAAAGACGAATTGTTGCGTGACCAGGTTTCCGCGAACGCGACCCCAGGGATTTGAAAACCACTCGCCGTCCTGCAGCTTGGTTGGATTGCGCGCCGCCGCCGAGAAATAGACGTAGAAATCCGCGGCGCCCGGCTCACGTGGCCATACCGCCGGAATCACTGGCGACATCCGGGATTCCCACAGGTCGGGAAACGAATCGCCCGGTGCCCAAGGCTTCTTGGGCGAAAGCGCCGCTTCGACCGGGGGCCACTCCTCGGCCAGAATCCGCTCGACTTGTGAAAGCATATTCTTCGATTAGACCCGCGCGCGGATCGCTGGGAACGGAATTAGACTGAACCCGCCTGAAATCATCGTAATATCACTTAGATACGGCTCCAAGCCAGGTCACCGAAAGGGCCTTTTGACAAGCCATGCTATCCTGTAGGTTACGTAGTCTTCGAAAGGATCCCCAGTTCAGATGAAGCCAGGTATTCACCCCGCCTACGAGGCCATTCAGGTTATTTGCGCCTGCGGCAACAAGTTCGCTACCCGTTCGACCCACAAAGGCGACATACGCGTGGAAATTTGCTCGAACTGCCACCCGTTCTTTACCGGCAAGCAGAAGTTGATCGACACCGAGGGCCGCGTGGATCGCTTCCAGAAGAAGTATGCGAAGGCGAAGGAAATCCAGGACGCCAAGAACGTCGAACTCGCCAAGAAAAAAGAAGCCGCAAAGAACAACTAGTTCCGCCTGCCTCTACATTTGACGGAGACCGGGTTCCGGCCCGGTTTCATACTTCCTCCTCCGCTCTTCTTTCCGCGCCGTCGCAAGGCGTAAGCAACAGCACAGCAAAAAGGGCTGCCCGGTGGGCGGCCCTTTTTTACATCGCTTATGATCGCGAAGGGGTGGTTAGATTCCCGGACCCTGACCGCGCCCGGACTGCTTTTCCCGCTCGTCGCGTTCCTTGCGCATTTTTTCGTACTCGGCGCGCTGCTCGGCGCTCAGGATCGAATTTACGCGTTCCACCTGCTCCGAGCGGATCGTGTCGAATTCCGGCTTTGTTCTCTCGCGCACGGCGTGGAAGCGCGACCGCGTCTCGTCCAGAATGCCGTCGAGCCTGGTCACCTGCCCCGCGTCCAACTTCAGCCGCGTCTGCATTTCGTTGAGGTACTTCTTGCGATATTCCGCAGCGTTGGGCCGGCCCGTCATGGCGCTCACGGGAGCGACCGTGTACAAGCGATAGCCGAATGCACCCACCGCCACGCCGCTCAAGAACAGCAAGGCTACGTACAGCGCAACAGAGAGTTTTGTTAACTTCATTTCTCGCGGTCCCTCTTAACGCGGCGGCAAGCCGAGGACATCCGCGCTCGAAAGGCCGTCGATCGCGCCATTGTCGTCGGCATGCTCGGCCGCCAACATGTCCACATACGTTGCCGAATATACCTGCGAATTTTGATAGCGCGGAATCAGCACCGCCGCCATCAATAGTGTCATCACCGCCGCCACCGCCACGAACGCGCCCGTCAACCGGCGGAACATCCGGCTCGAATTCTGGCGCGCGTCGATGCGCTGCCATAGCCCGGGCATAAAATTCGCCGATCCATCCGGATCCGGCACCGCATTCCGATACGCCGCAAATATCGCATCGAGCTTTTGTTCAGAGTTCTGCATCGCCTTGACGGTTCCTTCTCGTTCAGACAATCCGCTTTATTCGCTCGCGGACTTCTTTTCACGACCAGGCGTTTCCGCCTCCATCGCTTCGAACACCTTCAACACACGCTGCCTCGCCCGGAACAGCCGGACCTTCAGCGCATTCTCGTTGACGCCGTAGACCTTCTCCAACTCTTTCAGAGAGAGGCCTTCCACTTCCTTCAAGCTCAGCAGGATCCGGTCTTCGTCCGATACCCGCCCAAGCAACGATTGTACTAACTCCCTGACCTTGGTCTGATGCTGATGGTCGTCATTCTTCCGGCCACCCGCCGCGGCATCCGCGAGCATCACCTGCTGCTCGCTCAAGTCCGACATGCGCGATTCCTGCCGGCGCTTTTGCCGCCGCAAGTAGTCGTAGGCGGCATTCACCGTCAAACGGTACAACCAAGGCTCGAACACTTCCGGGGTACGCAATTGATCGAGCGAATAATAGAGGCGTAAGAACACCTCCTGCCCGACGTCTTCGACGTCCTCCGGCCTGCCGATCAGCCGCGCGATGGTTCCTAGGATTCGCTTGCGATACGCCTGCACGACCAGGTTAAAGGCCGTGGCGTCTCCAGTCTGGGCGCGTTGAATTATTTCAAATTCAACCAGCATGCCAACCGGATCCGGCAGCCAGGTTTAATATCTCCTTCGTCATACAGGAAGGCGCGTCCACCTTCTGCTAGGTTACAGGAAACGATGGGCTTTGTCCGGCCGGAAATGCGCCGCACAATCGCACAATTGCAAAATGACCACCAGGCCTTAACCCGGACGGAGGGCCCACCCAACCCTCTCAAATCATAAGCGGCACTACTACTTCGAGCGGCGCCAAATCTTGTCAAATTCAAATCTTCGTTGATCCCGGTGACCCGCTCAAATCATCAAAAAGTCCAACTAGAGTTGGTCGGTCCAGGTTCTAAACTGTCCGTTGTGTCCGCTTCGGGGAAAACACCTCAACCAGGTGCTCTTCTCGAAAACTTAGGGCGGAAACCCAACTGCGCACGTATTAAGCAGAGAGCCCCGGCGTACACCGTCGACTCTCTGGGTGGAAATGACGAATTGCGAAAGATGACCAGCGTTTCGCTTCCCGGTTCCGCGAATCCGAATCGCCCCAACCATCCCGCCGGTTCCGACGAAGCGATCGCCGCGGCGCTTGCGCGCCTGCTCGATAGCCGGGCATTTCGGCGCTCCGAACGCCTTTCCCGCTTCCTGTCTTTCGTCGTCACCGAGTCCCTGCGCGGCCACGCTTCCGAACTTAAGGAATTCACGATCGGCTGCGACGTTTTCGATAAACCGCAAACCTTCGACTCCCGCACGGACCCGATCGTCCGCGTCGAAGCGCGCCGCCTGCGCAAAAAATTGCTCCAGTTTTATTCGACCGAGGGGCGCCACGAGACGCTGCGATTCGACCTTCCGACGGGCGGTTACGCGCCGGTCATCCGCGACACCCGTCTCGCTTCGATCGATTCTCCGCTGGAAACGGCGCCGCGCGATTTGGCGCGCAGTGTCACGCCCGGACTCGCCGTCCTGCCGTTTATCAATCTCACCGGCGACGCCGACAACGAATATTTCTCCGACGGGCTCACCGAGGAACTGATCGTCGCTCTCACGAAACTGGACGGCCTTCGCGTGGTCGCCTGGAGTTCGGCTTCGCGTTTACGGGGCGAGGACCTCGCCGAAGCCGGACGCCGCCTCGGCGTGCCGACCGCGCTCACCGGGAGTGTCCGGCGGTCCGGCGATTGCCTGCGCATCACGGCGCAACTGGTTTCGACCGACGACGGCCGATACCTGTGGTCGGAGAGCTTCGATCGGGATGCGACGCAAGTCTTCGCGGTGCAGGAAGAGATCGCCGCCGCCATGGCGCAGACGCTGCGCGTGCGTCTGACTCCGACTTCGACCCGGCGTCCGACGCAAAGCCTCGAGGCCTATCACTTGTTCCTGAAAGGTCGTTACTTCTGGAACAAGCGTCTCAACGACGATCTGCGGAAAGCGATCGCGTTGTTTGAGCAATCCATCGCCCTCGATCCGGAGTATGCGGCCGCCCATGCGGGATTGGCGGACAGTTGGATCGTGCTCGCAAAACTTGGCGTCGAGGATCCCAGCCGGGCAATGCCGTTCGCGCGCGACATCGCTTTGCGCGCGCTGGCGATCGATGGGAGTTTGTCCGACGCGCACGTTTCACTGGGCTCCATCGAAGCCAGCTACTGGTGGAACTGGCCGGCGGCCGACCGCCATTTTCAGGCAGCGCTGGCGCTGCGCCCGAAGTACGCGACGGCGCATCATTGGTACGCCTACGATTACCTCGCTCCGATGGGCCGCCTCGAGGAAGCGGCCCGCGAACTGGAACGCGCGATCGAAGCCGATCCGCTTTCGGTCGTCATTCATTCGAGTTCCGGTTTCGTCGAATGGCTGCGTGGACGCAATCAGCAATCGATCGCGTTCTTCCGCAAAGCCATCGAGCTCGATCCCGGATTTCAGCGTGCCCACCTCGGCATAGCCCGCGCCCTGCAAAGCGAAGGGCGCTTCGACGAAGCCTGTTCGGAACTCGAGGCGGCCGTGGTAGCCATTGGCGACATGCCGGAGTTCATGGCGCTGCAGGCGCACGCTGAGACGCTCCGGGGACGGACGGACGCCGCCGCGAGAATCGCGAATCAACTGGAAAAGATGGCCAAGACACGGCCGATTACGCCTTACGTTCTGGCGCGCGCCTGGTTCGATCTCGATCGCGAGAAGATGTTCCGCTACCTGGAGCAGGCAATGCTGCGGCGCGATCCGCGCATGATCCACATAGGCGTTGCACCCATCTACGCTCCCATCGCAAGAGATCCGCGTTATCGCCAGATGCTGAAAAGCATCGGCGTTCCGGAATCTCCCCGTACCTAAGGTGGAATAGGCCGGGGGCCTGTGCGTTCAGGACACGCAGCACAGGCCGGAGGGCTATGCCACCCGAGCACAGGCCGGAGGCCTATGCCACCCGATACTGATTGCTCACTTCGCAATTTAGTAAATCGAACGCCCCAAGCCTTCCGTTCGGCTATACTTTGCGCATGAAAACTTCCCGCCGCGACCTCGCCCTTTTCCTCGCCGCCGCTGCCGCCGCGCACGCGCAAAGTCCAGCGCAGCCTTCGAGCACCTGGCGATTCGAAGAGCTTCCGCTCAAAGGCAAGACACGCGCCGTTTTCACAGGCAAGACTCACACCGGCTTCGAAATCGAGCTCCACGAGACGGAACTCGCCCCTGGCGACGAACCGCACGGCGCCCATCGCCACATCCAGGAAGAAATGATCCTGATCCGGCAGGGCACGATGGAAGTCAACATCAACGGAAAAGCCTCGCGTGTCGGGCCAGGCGGCGTCGCTTTCGTCGCGTCGAACGAACTCCACGGCTGGCGGAACGTCGGCGACGATCGCGCCCACTACTTCGTCCTCGCTCTTCGCGGCAACAAAGCCTAAACCGAAAAACTCAGGTAAAAACAAAACGGGATGCGGATCACTCCGCATCCCGTTTGCTTTCCGACTACCGGAAGATCCGGCTTACTTCTTTACCGTCGCCTTCGACGTAGAGCTAGGGATCGGTACGTATTGCAACGTCAACGTTGCTACCGTCGTCCGGCCCTTCGCGTCGGTTACCGTCAGATCGAAGTAGTAGAATCCGTTCGCCGCAGGCACAGTCACCTGGATGATCGGGGATCCCTGTCCGCTGACGATCGTTCCCTGATCGTTACGAGCGCTCCATTGGAACTTCAACGGACCGTCGCCGCTCGAGCTGAAGCTGCCGCTGGCGTCGATGGTGTTCGACGTAAACGCAGTCCGCTGCGAGCTGCCGCCCGTGAAGATGATGGTGGGCGGGGTACCGGCCGGCGGAGTGTTACCCACCGTGACGGTAATGGTCTTCGAGATCTGCGTGCCGTTCAAGCCGTTCGCAGTGCAAGTGTAGTCGGTCGTGACCGTGGGACGGACCACTACCAACGTGGACGGAGCCGGCCGCGGACCATCACCAGCGATATATAACGTCGCCGCGTTGATCGCCGTGCAAGTCAGCCGGATGTCCGTACCCGGAGCCGGTGAGTTGGTCGGATTCGCCGAGAACAATACGATCTGCGGATCCGGGACGAACGTCACCGTCACCGTCGTCGTCGCCGAGACGCTGCCGCCGGCGTTCGAAGCGGTGATGTTGTAGGTCGTCGTCACCGTGGGCTGCACGTCCTGCGTGCCCGACAGAGAAACGTCGCCCAGCGAGTCGATGGTCACCTTCGTCGCGTTCTCCACGATCCAAAGCAGCGTGGACTTATCGCCCCGCTTGATGGTCGCCGGAGACGCGGCGAACTTGATGATGCGCGGCTTATCCGGAGCGGTTACCGCGACACCGATGGTGCACGTTGCCGTTCCGCCGGCGCCCGTCGCCGTTACCGTGTATTGCGTCGTGGTGGTCGGAGAAACGGCAGTGCTGCCGCTCAACCCAACCTTGCCGACGCCCGGAGTGATCGTCACCGTGTCCGCGCCTTGCGACTGCCAGAACAATGTGGATGCTTCACCCAGGGTGATGTTGCTCGGCTGCGCGAAGCAGCTCATCAAAGCGACCGGAGCGGCCTGGACCACCACCGCGACGCTCGACGAATCTTCATTCACCGAGTTCTTGGCAACAATCACGTACGTCGTCGTGACCTTCGGAGCCACAACCACCGTTCCGTTAGGCGCGACCGTGGTCGGGCCCGTGCCATTGATATTGGTGATCGTTACCGTATCGGCGTTCAGCGTCCGCCACGCGAGGGTCGAAGTTTGACCCGGAGCGATGGTCGTCGGATTGGCTGTGAAGACCAACACCTGGGCGCGGTCGGCTGCCTTCGCCGTTACGCGGACTCGTGCCTGGCCGATGGCGCCGAACGAATCTTTCACAACCAGGCGGAAGGAGTAAGCGACTCCGGCTGCTGCCGTGAAGCTAGTTTTCGCTGAAGTCGGAGCGCTCAACGACACCGTCGGGCCCGCTTCCTGAATCCACTGGAAGGTGATCGGGTCGCCATCCGGATCGTAGGACGCCGAACCATCCAGCGTCACTTGACCGGCGTTGATTCCAGATTGCTCCGGACCCGCGTCCGCGACCGGAGGAGAGTTGCCTTTGCGGATGGTGCGCGTCAGCACTTCGTAGCGAACGCGTGGAACGTCAACCGGAACCGGCGTCGAGGAAGCCAGATATTCGCGCGGCTTCTGGAAGTTTCCAAACTGCACGCCGAACACCGCGCGGCCCGTCGTATCGCGGGTCAGCATGGTTTCGTTGATGCCGCCCTCGGCGGTGAGAGCGACGTGATCCGTGACCGGATACACGATGCGGAAGGTGCCGCCCGGACGATCCGCGTGGCCGAAGCTCTTCAGATATCCGATGTTGCCTTCAAAGTAACTGCGTCCCCACAGCGGCAGGGTCGTGCTGATTCCAACCTGATCGACGACTTTCAAGTAGGTCTCGTTGATCACGTTCACAGCGAGCAAGCCGTTGATGGTCGGACTCGCGCTATTCACGATGGAGTTATCCATGAACGCCTTGGTGCCGAACGCGCCGATGCGTCCGTACTTGAACAGGTAGTCCAAGGAGAGCGAGGCCTGGCCGAGAGTTCCGCCCGCCGCCATACCCTGCAGTTGAACGTGCTTGAAGCTCGAGAACAAGCCCGCCTGGAAGTGCTTGCCGACGCGGTCCACAAGACCGATATCGAACTGGCCTTCCTTCGCCGACTTGAAGTATAGATATTCTCCCTGCGCCTGAACCGCGAAATGAGCGGCGAACGGCTGGAAGAAGCGGCCCTTGCCGCTGAAGGTTACGTCGCCATTCTGGTCGGCGCCCACGTTCACACCGAGCAGTTGGAACGGGCTCTCACCCTTCGGTGCGGGAAGAGCGGCAGCGCGAACCGGCGTCTGATCGACCGGCATCGGCGTCGGACGCGCAACCCGGTTTTCCATCGCCGTCTGGCCGTTCTTTAACGCATCGATTTCACGCCGCAGGCCGGCGTTTTGATCCGCCAGATCCTTCAGCATCTTTGCGATCTCGTCCAGTTTGTCCAAGCGGCGCAGCACTTCGTCGCAGCAGTTGCGGCCCAGGCCGCTGTTCTGCGCGGTCTGCGGCTGCATCGAGCGAATCGCATCGCCCATGCCGCCCGCTGAAACCGTGTTGCCCTTGTCGTCCATCACCGAGATGACCACGCGCCGGTTCATCCAGCGGGCTTCATCGGTGGGGCTATAGACCGACTTCGCGCCTTGGGCGCGAGGCTGGCTTTTGCCGCGGGTGGACGTTTCAATCTGATTCGGCCGCGCGCCGTACTTCACCAGGAAGTCTTTGACAGCGTTCGCGCGAGCCATGCCCAGTTTTTCGTTCGCCGCCACGGATCCAAGATTATCCGTGTGGCCCTCGACCTTCACTTTATAACCGGGATTTTTCTGCAGTAATTCCGCGAGCCGCAACAGGCTCGGAAAGCCGTCCGTCATCACTGCGGAATTGAAGTCGAAATTGACTTCTTCCCAATCGTCTTTCGTAAAACCTCGGGTATCTAAGCCCTGCCCGAACATCATGATGCTACCGAGCATCATGAGCGCGAGTAGTGCCGCTAACCTCTTATACATTTTCTATCCTCCTCAATGACCGTCACCGAAAACAACCACAGCTGATACAACTACTTTAGATTACACGATATTTCATGAGGCTGCGCCATTCGGAGCTTGCCGTGTTTGAAACATCGGGAAGCCTATTTGTTGCCAGCAATCATGAAGGGGCGCCAACCCCTGGCGCTCCATTCTCAACGAACATCATACTCTTCCCGCCCTACGCCTGTCATACTAGTTCCGGGTTCCGTCGCACAGGCAGCCGCCCGAATCTGGTTTCGGCCAGCACCAGGGAGGAAAGTCCGGTCTCCATAGGGCACCATGCCGGCTAACGGCCGGGGGGATTCGCTCAAAGCGGATTCTACGGAAAGTGGCACAGAAAATGTACCGCCGTAGCGGGAAACCGCCGCGGTAAGGGTGAAAAGGTGCGGTAAGAGCGCACCGCGGCCGCAGTAATGCGGCTGGCAGGCAAAACCCCATGCGGAGCAAGACCAAATAGGGGAGCAGGAGCGGCCCGCTCCGTTACGACTTCCGGGTAGGTTGCTAGAGCCGTTCAGTAATGAACGGTCGAGAGGAATGGCTGCCACCTCGCGCAAGCGAGGCACAAAAACCGGCTTATCGTCCGGCGGAACCCGTTTCAATTTCCCACTTCCTCCGACAGAAATACGCGGACATCCACACGCTGCGCAGACTTCCTACTGGAGAATAGGAGCCGTTTGGATGCAAAATTGTTTCAAACGAGTTGAGCGGGAATACGATTTTTTGGCGACCGATTTGGAGATTACGTAATTTGGTTCACGGGCCGAAAATCGATTGCGCACTCAAACGAGCAGGGGCTACTTCTTTTTCGTGGTTGGCGGACGGACCTTCACCAGCTTCGCGACATCGCCGTCATCGCTCGGCTCAAACTTCACTGTCACTCGAATCTTGAGCTTCATCTTCCCATCCATCTTGGTCGTCTCATCGATCAGGAAGGTATGCTTCTCGGGCTGTCCCAGCACGGTTCGCAGTACCACCAGTTTCTTTTCGTTAAATTCCGCCACTGTGCCTGAGAAGAAAGTATCGACATCCGCTTTCTTCGCCGGCGCGTCCTCCTGCGCAGCGCGAGCGCCGATAGGGAGACCGCAGAACAGGACAAAGACCAGTGCACGAAGCTGCCGCATTGGCTTTTAGAATAGCCAATCAGGATGAAGGTAGGCGGAGTATCCGATTAAAGATTATTCACGGCCTCGCGGTTCACAGCACCAGCAGCGGATGATACAGATTCGGCATGCGCGCCTCGCCGATGGCGATCAATTGGCCCGCCGCCGAAAGCGCCTTTACGAACGGAGCGCCCTTCGCCCCATGGAACGGCGATACGCGGAAGTCGCGCCCCTGGCGGATTTGTCCTTCGGTGATGGCGTCCACGATTTCGGCCGGCATGGCAGGTAGCAATTCCGCCGCCGGCATCAAGGCTTCCGCTAACCGGTCCGCCTTCGCCAAGGCTTCGAGCGACTCCAAAGTGTATGATTGCGATTCGTGGAATTCGCCGGACCGCACCCGGCGCAGGGCCGAGAGGTGCGCTCCGCATTCCGCCAGCGCGCCGAACTCATGTGCGATGCTTCGGACGTAGGTTCCCGCCGAGCAGTCCATCTCGATCACGGCTTCGGCACCGTCGACCGACAACAATTCGAGGCGCGTCACCGATACCGGAACCGCCTTCAGCTCGAACGTTATGTTTTTGCGCGCCAACTTGTAGGCGGGCGTTCCGGCAATTTTCTTCGCCGAAACCGGCGGCGGCGTCTGTTCGAAATCGCCGCGGAATTTCTCAAGCCACGGCTCGATAGCGTCCCGGGAGGCGACAAACGCGATTGGCTCGCCGAGGGGCTTTCCGTCCGAATCATAGCTGTCGGTCGCGAATCCGAATCGCACCGTCGCCCGGTAGCTTTTGTCGTTCCGCGTATAGAACTGTGCCAGCCGGGTCGCCCGGTTCAAAACCAACGGAAGCACTCCGGTGGCAAGCGGATCGAGTGTGCCCAGATGACCCACTCGCTTGGTTCCCGCCAGCCGCCGAATTTTGTTAACGACATCGTGCGACGACCAGCCCCGCGGTTTATCCACGACGATCACGCCGTCGAGAAGAATTTCGCTCACAGCTTCACTCTAGCGAAGTGGCATAGCCCGCGGCCTGTGCACAAACAAAACAGTCCGCCCGGTTAAAATGAAAACTTGGAAGAAGAAATACTCGGCAAAGCGTACGACAGCCGCTTGATGGGGAGGCTGCTCTTTTATATGAAGCCCTATCGCGGCACCATCGCGATCTCGCTTCTGCTGCTGCTCATTGGAAGCCTCCTCCAAATCGCCGGACCCCTCCTTACCCGCTACGCCATCGATCATTATTTGACGCATCCGCCGGATGCGGCGGCCTTCGAGGGGCTCACGCTGGTCGCGTTGCTTTACCTCGGGACGATCCTCTTCGAGATGCTGTTCGAGTTCGTCCAGACGTTTCTGATGCAGCGGACGGGCCAGCAGGCGATGTTCGACCTTCGCCGCGATCTGATGGACAAGCTGCAGCGTCTGGATCTTTCCTACTACGATCACAACCCAGTGGGACGCCTGCTTACCCGCGTCACGACCGATGTGGACGTTCTCAACGAGCTATTCTCCTCCGGCCTCGTCACTATTTTCGGTGACCTGCTGATGCTGAGCTTCGTGCTGATCGCCATGTTCCAGCTGAGTCCCGGGATGACCGCGATGCTGCTCGCCGTTCTGCCCTTCGTCGCCGGTGTGATGGTGATCTTCCGCCGCACGGTACAGAAGAGCAACCGGCGCATCCGAACTGCCGTCGCCCGCATCAATTCGTTCCTGCAGGAATACGTTTCCGGAATGAGCGTAGTCCAGCTCTTCAACCGGGAAGAGCGCGCCCGCAAGGATTTCGACGCCATCAACTACGACCACATGGACGCTTACAAGGACGCGGTTACGGCGTACGGCTGGTTCTATCCGGTGGTCGAATTCCTGAGCATGCTTTCGCTTGCGCTGCTACTTTCCTGGGCCGGATTCGGAATCCAAAAAGGCACAATCACGCTGGGTGTGCTGGTCGCCTTCCTGCAATACGGACTCCGCTTCTTCCGGCCGATTCAGGACCTCAGCGAGAAGTACAACATCCTGCAATCGGCGATGTCGGCGGCCGAACGCATATTCAAACTTCTTGATACCGACCCGAAAATCACGTCGCCGGCCGCAGCGCATTCCTTTCCTGAAGGCCCGCTCGCCATCGAATTCGAGCATGTGTGGTTCGCCTACAAAGACGAGGACTGGGTGCTGCGCGACCTGAGTTTCCGGATCGAACCGGGCGAAACCATCGCCGTCGTAGGGCACACGGGCGCCGGGAAAACCACCATCATCAGCCTGTTGCTGCGCTTTTACGACCTTCAGCGGGGCGCGATCAAAATCGGCGGCGTCGACCTTCGCGAACTCCGACTCGACGAGGTGCGCCGTTACTTTGGCGTCGTCCTGCAGGATCCGTATCTGTTTACAGGCACGGTCGGCGGCAACATTCGCCTGGGTACCGAAGCCATCACCGAGGAAGGCATTCGCGAATCCGCCCGTCAAGTGAATCTCCTCGATTTCATCGAAACTTTGCCGGATGGCTTCCATTCGCCGGTACGCGAACGCGGCGCCGGATTTTCGACCGGCCAGAAACAGCTGATCAGCTTCGCCCGCGCCCTGGCGCACAATCCGCGCTTCCTTATCCTCGACGAAGCGACATCGAGCGTGGACACGGAAACCGAACTCCGCGTGCGAGAAGCACTCGACCGCATGATCACGGGTCGAACCTCGGTGATCATCGCCCACCGGCTCTCGACCGTCCAGCGCGCCAGCCGCATTTTTGTGATGCACAAAGGCCAGCTTCGCGAGAGCGGGACACACCAGCAGCTCCTGCAGATGAACGGAATTTACCGTAAGCTCTACGAGCTCCAGTGGGCCGCATCGCCAGTACAATCGAACAACACCGAACTAGCGACGAATCTGAAATTGGCGTGACCTAACCGCCGAGAACCTTGAACCCGTAGCGTGAGCGACGGACGCAGCACCGAACCGCGACCGTTAGGGAGCGGAAACCAACTGGAGCCTCAAACAAATGGAAGACCTTCGCTACCCCCTAGGACGATTCCAACCCGACCAGGGCACCTTCGAAAGCCGTCTCAAGGACATTGACGAACTCCCCGGCAAACTGCGCATCGCTGTCGCCGGATTGAACGACGCCCAGCTCGACACGCCCTACCGCGATGGCGGATGGACGGTCCGGCAAACCGTCCACCACGTCGCCGATTCGCATATGAACGGTTTCATCCGCGGCAAGCTCGCGCTGACCGAAGACAGCCCCACAATCAAGCCGTACGAGGAAGCGGAATGGGCCAAGCTGGCCGACGCGAAGCTGCCCATCGATGCCTCCCTGCCCATCCTCGACAGCGTTCATCAGCGTTGGGCCGCGATCTGGCGAGCGATGACCGAAGCCGATTTTGAGAAGACTTTCGTTCACCCCGATCACGGAAAGTGCACTCTCGATTGGTTGCTGTCCATGTACAGTTGGCACAGTCGCCACCATGTAGCGCAGATCGTGAACCTGCGAAATCGAATGGGCTGGTAAGAAGACGCGCCCCGCGGTCCACTTCGGGCAGAGCCAGCGGATCGTTTAGGACGATTACGAATGGACCGAGCCTCAAGGGGGAGCCTGCCGAGCCGAGAGTCAGAACTCAAAAGACGACCCAGGGTCAATAAACCCGCCCAATCGTCTCCACTACACTAAAGCTCATGTGAACCGGCGCAACTTCTTCGTCAGGGGTTCACCTTAATGAAGCCTCGGGCAAAATATGGGATCTGAATTCTGTAACTCGAAAGCGGGGAATGCCGATCTAAGATTAGTGCAGGAACCTTCGACGAAGCCGAAATCCGCGAGCCGCCGCGAAGCTTATCTGAATGTCATGGACGGCGCGGCAGAACAACCATCAGCCGCCCCTCGCAAACCACTGCTGGGACCGATCCTCCGCGGGATGCTGGTGGCGTCGGTAGCCTTGGCAGCGGTCTTTATCTTTATCGAATTTCAGCCGCCGGCACCGGCGCCGAATCCGGCTTGGACTCCCAAAGAAGCCGAAGGAATTAAAATCGCCGGACCACAGCAGGATGAAAAGCCGGTGGTAACGCCCGTTCCGCCATTCCAGCCTGGAACGGCTCGTGCCGCCGCACCGGTGCAGCGTCGTCCCAAAATCACGGTTGTCACCCGGCAGGCGGTAACGAAAGAATTCGCTCAGAATCCGGCTGCGTCTTCCGAGTCCGCCACTCCATCCGAAGAATCGGCTCCCGCAGGCGCCCTCCCTACGACTGGCGAAGCCCCGAAGGATATTTTGGATGCCGATCCGCCACCCCCGCAAGCCACCGCGTCCGGCCGCAAGCCTGAAGAAGAGAAGCCCCTGCCCAAGCGCCTGCTGCGCGCCGTCGGCCGAATCTTCAAAGGCAAGAAGGCGGATCCGAAGGTAGAGCCTTCGGCGCACAATCCCCAACAGCCGTAGCGCAAAGCCGGAAACCTTCACACGCCGGTTCGGGGATCCTCGGGCCACTTGTGGCGCGGGTATCTCCGCATCAACTCGCGCCGGATTTGCGGATACAGCCGCTGCCAAAAGCCCGCTAAATCGGACGTCACCTGCACGGGGCGATGATTCGGGGCGAGCAGATGCACGACGAGCGGGGTGCCTGCCACACTCGGTGTCGCTTCCATACCGAAAAAATCCTGGAGCCGGGATTCGATCCACGGCGGCTTGGCGGTCTCGTAATGGATCTTCGCTTGGCGTCCGGCCGGCAACCGCATTGTCGACGGAGCCGCACGTTCCAACTCCGCTCGCCCCGCCTGCGAAACCAACGCTTCGAGCAGTCCGGCCGATTCCAGGTCCTTCAATGAAGTCCGGCCCGCGCAAAGTCTCGCCAGTGTCGAGTGGATCAGTTCCTCAGACACGACTTGCACCTTGGAATGCTGCGCCGCAAAGGCAGACCGCGCTTGCAACAGCGCGAGCGCTTCGCGATCGACGAACCGCCCGAGATCGACTTCCGCCGACTTGGCGGCTAACAACTGCGCAGCCGCTTGCGGATCGGGACGGCCGCCTCGCTTTTCCTCGAGCACCAACTGGTCGTACATTAGAAATTCGACCTGCTCGACGCGCTCGGCCTGGCGGTTCCATTCGATGACGCGGCGGTCGATCACGCGATCCGGGAACAGCTCCAGCAGCCACTCCGGTTCAATCGGCATTGCAAGCCGAACCAGTGGAAGACCTCGCTCCCGCCGCTCCTCTATATCGAGTGCGACAAAGAACTCGGAGTAGCCTAGGCCTCCGGCCTGGGAATCCGACCGGCCCGCCCGCACCTGCGCGGATCCACCGGAAGCCAGCAGCACTTCCTCCTCGCGACGGCGGCGTGCGACGCGGTCCGGAAACGCGGCGAGCACCGACCAGCGCAGCGCCTCGTCCGCGTCCTTCGCACGATCCGGCCGATTCGAACCTGCTCGCCGCAGCTGCTCAAACACTCGCGCGGTCTGCGGCGACCACTCACCTTCGATCAGATCATGCAGTGTCGATCCTCCGTCGGAGCGGCCCCGTTCTCCCGCCGACAACACCGCCGCGGCGGCACAGCCCGATCTTGCGACTCCGCGTTCCGCCGCATCGAGCATTAAGCGAGCCAGCCTCGGATGCACGGGCAACTCGGCCATCTTCCTGCCGATCGCCGTTGGCGATCCCGAACGGAGGGCACCGAGCCGCTCTAGAAGCTCCTGGCCCGCGGACCAAGCCAACGGCGGCGGCGGATCCAGCCATTCGAGATTCGCTTGACTCATGACGGCGAGGTCCAACACCAGCTGCGACAATTCGCGCCGCGTGATCTCGGGAGCATCGTGCTCGGGGCGCCGCGCGAAATCGTCGAGCGAATAGAGCCGGATCACATGCCCCGGAGCCGTTCGAGCCGCGCGACCCGCGCGCTGCTTCGAAGACGCCCTACTGATTCGCGCGACTTCGAGGCGCGGCAGACCGCTCCATGGTGAATCGCTGGCAAAACGCGCAAGGCCGCTGTCGATCACCGCGGTGACGCCTTCGATGGTCACCGAACTCTCCGCGATGTTGGTGGACAGGATCGCCTTTCGCTGCGACCCCGTCGTCACCGCGCGATCCTGCTCCTCGGCCGATAGATCTCCATGCAGCGTCGTTAGCAGCAGGCCTGCCCGCCGGGCAATGGGCTCGCAAGCACGCTGCGCCCGCCGGATCTCGGCTGCGCCCGGAAGGAACACCAGTATGTCGCCCTTCGGCTGCGTCTTTAGCATCCGTTCAAGAGCCGCTGCCACTTGCTCCTCAAGTGGAGCGGATGAGTGCGGCGTATGCTCGACGGTCAGATCGAACAATCGCCCTTCTGACTTCAGCGTCGCCGCGTCCAGGTAGGCCGCGACGGGGAGAGCATCGAGCGTCGCCGACATCACCACAATCCTGAGGTCAGGCCGCAGCGTCCTTTGCAAATTACGGAGTAGCGCAAGCGCGACGTCGCCGTCTAGATGCCGCTCGTGGAACTCGTCGAGGATCACCGCCGACACGCCGTCGAGGTCCCGGTTCGACATCATCCTGCGGACCAGCACGCCTTCGGTGACGAACCGCAGCCGTGTCCGCGGACCGGACACATCTTCGAAGCGGACCTGATAGCCGACCGTCTCGCCGACCCGCTCGCCACGCTCCAGCGCGACTCGCCGGGCGGCCATGCGGGCGGCGATTCGCCGCGGCTCGAGCACGATGGCCTCGCCGCCTACGGCATCCAGCAACGCTGGCGGAACCCGCGTCGTCTTCCCCGCCCCAGGTGGAGCCTCGATCACCAGATTCGATCGCCGCGCGAGAGACTCGACGACGTCGCTAAGGATGTCGTCAACCGGGAGCCTAACCATCGGCCGTCACAGCGTCGATCGTACTCGGAGCATTACCCTCCAGCCGGTTGTTGACGAACAGGTACGCAGACCGCCGTTCCTTTTGCGCACGCTCAATCACAGCCCGCAGCGTGGCGCGCGCGTCCGCATTCGTGTCTTGTATTTCCTGATACGGCGAGAACTGCGCGACCGCATCCTCATACGAACGGCCTTTCCGGAGCAGCGCGCGCGTCACCATGAAATCCGCCGTGAAGGCGCCAGGCATCGCAATCTGTTCACTCAGTTCCGGCATGCGTGTCCAAGCGTTGAACACATGCGCGACATTGCGTTCGCCGAGCGCGTCGAAGTAGGCCGGTACCAGATAGTCGTCGTTGCGGACCTCGACGGCGTAGCGCCAGTGTGTGGGAAGCCGATCCAGGAATGGCTTCAACGCCAGCAGGAATTCGCCTGGGTGCTCGAAACTTTTCGCACCGAAGGCTCCGAATTCGAAGATTAATACTGGCACACGATCGCTGTAAGGTTCGAGTACATCAAGGAACGCTCCGCGAAAAGCATCGGCGTTCAGGAAGGCTTCATTCCGCATGCCGGCCCGCGGACCGTATCGCGCATGCCGCGGCCACACGTTGACCGTGATCTCCTCCGGCACCTTCAACGCAAACAGCAGCGACCGTGGCGCGGTCGTGAACATCTTCTGCCAGAATTCGGGCGTCGGAAACTGGTAGAAGCTGAAGTCGCCGCATACGATCGGAAAGACCTCTGCGTATTCCGCCAGGCATTCCTGCTCGAAGCGCTTCTGCGAGAAACGGCCGCGTGTCAGATAGCGGTCGCGAGTATAGATCTGGTCGAGCCACCCCGGATACTTCCAGGAACTGGTGCCGATCCAAATGCCTTCTTCGCGAAGCCGCGCGAGGCGGTCCGCGAGCCCCTCACGGTCAAAGCCGGATGGTTCGTCGAAGAGCGGAAGCGAGCCCTGCATCGCTTTTAGACGCCGTGCGCGTGCTGGTTGACGACGTTACCGGCAATCAGGTCTGCGATGGCGGATTCCGCGTAGCCGGCCTCGCGCAGGATCTCCGAAGTGTGTTCGCCGAGCAGCGGCGCGGGCCGATTGAGAACACCCGGAGTCTCGTGGAAATGCACGGGCAAGCCGGAGACTTGCAAGCGTCCAGCGAGCGGATGCTCCATCACGGGCTTCATGTCCATGGCTTCGACTTGCGGGTCGTCGAAGAACTCCATGTACGTGCGAACCGCGGCGCAGGGAACGCCAGCCGCAATCAACAAAGCCTCCCACTCGGCAGTGGTCTTCTTGAGGAATAACGGCTGCAGGCGGTCGGTGAGTATCGGCGCGTGGTTGACACGCAGGCCGTTGGTGGCGTAATTGGGATCGGCACCCAGTTCGGGATCGCCGATCACGTCGCAAAAGATGCGCCAAAAGCGATCGGTTCCAGCCGCGATAAAGATGCGATCGTCCTTGGTCGAAAACAGTCTGTAGGGATAGATACCGAGCAGGCCCTCTTCTTTGTGGTCGAGGGGCTTGACGAACATCTGCGACTGTACGTTCATGGCCGCCTGGAGCAACGAGGTCTCAAGCTTCTGACCGACGCCCGTGCGTTCCCGGTAGAAAAGCGCCGCGCAGATACCGGAAACCATCAGCATGCAGGATTGATGATCGGCGACGGCGACGCAGCAGATCGCGGTGGTTCCGCCGTTGATCCGCTCGTTTCCGCGCGCGGCGCCGGTCAGCGATTGGAGAATTGGATCGTACCCTGGCCGGTTGGCGTCCGGTCCCTTGGAGCCGAACGCTGTGGAGGTGGCGTAGATCAGCTTCGGATTGTGCTCGCGCAGGGTGTCGTAGTCGATCTTCAATTTTCGGGTGACGCCGTGGCGGAAGTTCTCGACGATGACGTCGGCGTCCTTGACCAGCTTGTAGACGATCTCGCGGCCGGCGGCGGTGGTCAGATCGACGGCGAGGCTGCGCTTGTTGCGGTTCCAGGCGAGGAAGAAGCGCGACTCCCCCGCGATGAAGGGGCTCCATCCGCGTCCGAGGTCGCCGGTCAACGGCTCGACCTTGATGACGCTGGCGCCCATGTCACCGAGATGTTCGGCGGCGGCGGGTCCGGCGAGGAAGCTGGAGAAGTCGAGGACTCGGATGCCCGCTAGCGGGCCATTCAAAACGGGCACAGTCGCGTTTGTACCGTGCCGGTCCGTGATGGCGATTTTCGTACTGAACTTTCCGGGAACGAAATCGAAATTCTGTCGTATCCTACAAAGCAGAACATATGGCGGCCCGCGACTACCTCGGTGAATTTGAGCACATCGTCCTGCTCGCGTTGCTGCGTTTGGGACCGGAAGCCTACGGCGTGCCGATTCGGCAGGAAATAGAAAAGCGGACGAAGCGCGCGATCACTGTGGGGTCGCTCTACAGCACGCTCGACCGGCTGGAATCGAAGGGCTACGTGCAGTCCTGGTTCTCGGACCCGACGCCCGCGCGCGGGGGACGAGCCAAGCGCTATTTCCGGGTGGAACCGCTGGGAGTGAAGGCGATCCGGCGAAGCCAAAAAGCTCTCTCGGTGATGCTCGAAGGATTGGACCTGCAGAAAATATGAAGGATCCCATTACAGCGCCGTTCAAAACGCCGCCGCGGCTCGCATGCTGGCTACTGCGCCTTCGCCTGTCGAAAGCTCATTACGAATGCATCGCCGGGGATTTATTTGAGGAATATTCAACCGGCGGCCACCCGGCTTCGTGGTTCTGGCAGCAGACGCTAAGCGTCATCACGCCAAAGTTCGAGCATCAGAAGCACTCTGCGTCCCAAGGAACAAACCCTATGAATCTGTTCTCCGGTTTTGCGAAGGATATACAATACGCCGTCCGGACCCTGCGCTTGAATGTGGGCTTCACCGCGGTGGCGGTGTTGGCGCTCGGGTTCGGAATTGGTGTCAACACGACGGTGTTCACGTTCTTGAATGCAGTCGCGCTCCGCCCGCTGCCGGTTCGCGATGCATCGAGCATAGTGAGCATCTATCAAACGTTTCGTGGACCCACCAACCGCAGCGTGGATGGCGCCATCAGTTATTTTTCGTATCCCGAATTCCAAACCTACAGGGACCAAAACAAAACGTTGTCGGGCATAGCGGCTTCGGCGCTGGTTTACGTTTCGCTCGGTGGCACGACTCCGCGCAGCCTAGCCGGCCAAATCGTAACCTGCAACTACTTCACCGTGCTTGGCCGAACTCCGGCCTTGGGACGCGAATTCACCAAGGAGGAATGTGAAACGCCCAATGAAGCGCCGGTGGCGGTGTTGGGACACGACTTCTGGAGCAGCCAATTCCACGCGGATCCGTCGCTGATCGGCAAGACCATAGTGATCAACCGGCGTGCATTGACGGTGATCGGGGTGGCGCCGAAAGGCTTTCCCGGAACTTCTCTGGTACCGGCTGCTTTCTGGGCGCCGATCACGATGCAGCCGACCATGATTCCCGGCCGCAAGAATCTCGAGAAATCGAATCTCAGCTGGCTCGAAATGGTGGGCCGTCTGGAGCCTGGCGTTTCGATCTCACAGGCGCGCGCGGATCTTTCCGTGATCGCGGATCGGATTGATCAAACGTACGTTCCTCGTAAAACAGTTCTGGCTGTCGATGTCGCGACGCTTCTCGGAGATCCGGAATCGCGGACCATACTGTTCGCGGGCGGATCCGCTGCACTGCTTGCGGTGGGGCTGGTCTTGATGATTGCCTGCGCGAACATCGCGAACCTGATGCTGGCTCGCGCGGCCGCCCGGCAGAAAGAGATCGCCATCCGGCTGGCTACCGGTGCAAGCCGCTGGCGGCTGGTCCGCATGCTGCTGACCGAGAGCGTCCTGATTGCGGTGATGGGCGGCGCGGCAGGAGTCGTGATGGCGAACTGGAGCTCACAATTCCTGCTTCAGTTCGTGGTCGCGAGTTTGCCGAGTGATCTGCCGGGGGTGGCTCTCAACATTGAACTCGACCTGCGGATACTCGGTTACGCTTTTCTGATTTCTTTGCTGACCAGCGCCGCGTTTGGGCTGGCTCCGGCATTCCAGGCCACGCGAGTGGATTTAAACTCGGCCTTAAAAGACGAAGGCTCCGGACTGACGACTGGCGCCTCGCGAAGCTGGCTGCGAGCCGCACTAGTCAGCGTACAGGTGTCGGTATGCCTGGTCTTATTAGTCGCGGCGGGTCTGCTGATGCGCGGCTTGCAGGCGGCGCAGAGCGTGGATCCTGGATTCAAGACCACGAATACGCTGACTGCGGAACTCGATCTGAAACGGCAAGGCTACACCGATGCGCGGGCGGCCGTATTCAACCGTCAGCTGGTGGAAATAGTGTCCGGGTTCCCCGGAATCGATGCCGTGAGCCTGGCAGGGCTCATTCCGTTAAGCGGGTCGAACCGCGAGACAGTGGTCGAGATGGGCACCCCGCCGGTCAAGCGGCATATCCGCATCAATAGCGTTTCACATCAATACTTCGCGCTCATGGGAATTCCGATCGTGCGGGGGCGCGGATTCACGGAAGCGGAGACGCGCGAAAGAACGCTCGAAGATATCGCGGTCATCTCGGAAGCGACGGCGCGGCGTTTCTGGCCGGGCGAGGATCCGGTCGGAAAGCAAATGCGCCATGAAGACACGCTGATTGAAGTGATCGGCGTGGCGCGCGATGCGCGGTCCACTTCGCTGTCGGCGGTTGACTCCACGTACGTATATTTCCCCGTTACCGAAACCGGACAGTCCACTCTCTCGCTACTGATCCATTCGAGCGAACCGCCAGTCGCAGTAGCCCGGCGCGTTCGCAGCGCCGTCGGGTCATTGGATTCCGCCGTGATCGTAAATGCCAAGACCATCCAGGAATACGTGGATTTCTGGAAGAAGCCGTCTCTTCTGGTGGCGGCCGTTGCGGCGACACTTGGGTTCGTCGGATTGTTGCTCGCCTCCGTCGGAATCTACGGAGTCATTTCCTATGGCGTGAATCGACGAATCCGGGAGATGGGAATTCGAATTACGTTGGGCGCGGACACGCGCGAAATCCTGACGCTGGTGGTGGGACAGGGCATGCGGCCGGTGCTCGCCGGACTTGGAGTCGGCTTGCTCGCGTCGGCCGGCGTAGCGAAACTCATGTCGTTCGCACTGTACGGAGTCAATCCCATCGACCCGCTCACATTCATCGGCGTCAGCGCGTGTCTCACCGCCGTGGCCCTACTGGCTTGTTATCTACCAGCGCGAAGAGCGACGCGCGTCGATCCTATGGTCGCGCTGCGCTACGAATAGCTCTCTAGTATTTGCTGTGCGTGACAGTGGCTTTGCCGGGGCCCTGCACAGTGACGACGTAGAGGTTGTCGAATTCCGTTTCGGCGATCGGCATGACCGCGCCTGCTCCCAACGCGGCAATGACGTTCGGAACGGTATTGCTGTGGCCGACGACCAGAATTACTCTGTCTTTGCCATTGAGGATCGCCTGCGCCAAGTCTTGTGGCTTGGCTCCGGAGATCCGATCGTTTACCGCGATATGCATCTGGTCGGCGAGCGGCTTGCCTGTCAGCCGCGTCCTGGCAAATTCGCTCGAATACACGGCGGTCACTTTCTTGCCCGAAAGCAAGCCGGCGAGTTTGTTGGCTCGTGCGATTCCAGCAGGCGATAGGATCGGATCGTTGGCCGGCATGTCTGTCCGTTCCGCATGACGCACCAGATAGACGGTAATCGGAAAGCCGGCGGCGAATGCGCTGGAGGCGAGCAATAAAACCGATGCGACGAGGAAACGGGCCTTGGCAAGCATCCGACGATTATCAGCAGCGTTGCGTGGGGAAGTCAAACGCCGAGCAGCGGTCCTTCGAAAGAAAGCAAGGCCGGACGACACCGTCCGGCCTCTGGTTTGGAACTGTACTTCGCTTAGTACTTTCGGGATTATTGTTTCTGAGCGCCGCCGCTGCCCATTTCGACGTCGAGCGTGATCGACACTTCGTCACCGACCGTCACGCCGCCCGCTTCGAGTGCGCGATTCCAGGCCAGTCCGAAATCCTTGCGGTTAATCTTCGCGGTCGCGCTAGCGCCTGAGCGCTTCGAGCCGTTCTGACCTGCAACAGCGGGCGCCGGACCGTCCACATCGAATACGACTTCCTTGGTCACGCCATGCATAGTGAGGTTTCCGGCCATCTTCAGGCCGCTGCCGGCCTTCCAAACCTTGGTGGACTGGAACGTCATTTTCGGGAACTTGTCGGTGTCGAAGAAGTCCGCGCTGCGCAGATGCTTGTCGCGATTTTCATTCTGGGTGCTGAGGGCGGCCACATCGATTTCGGCGTTGACGCTCGATTTCGAGACGTCGGCGGTATCGAAAACGATGGTTCCCGAGACCTTGCCCATGGTTCCACGGACAGTTGAAACCATCATGTGCTTGACGGCGAAGGAAGCGGCGGAGTGGTTCTGGTCGATTTTCCAGGTAGTGGTTTCCGCGAAAAGCGAACAGGAGGCAAAAGCAAGTGTAAGCAGCGTGCGCATGGTTGTTTAGACGATTAACCTTCCAAGAAGTCGCAACAAAAAGTATCCTTAACGGATATGACACGACGCGACCTGCTCGCCGGAACAGCGGGGGCCTCTCTTATGGCCGCCCAATCCAGCAAACGTCGAAACGTGATTTTTGTTCTGACGGACGATCACCGCTACGACGCCTTCGGCTTCACCGGAGCGCAACCGATGCTCCACGGGCGGACTCCGGAGATGGACCGGCTGGCGAGCGAAGGCGTCCATTTCAAGAATGCCTTCGTCACGACGTCGCTCTGCTCGCCGAGCCGCGCCAGCATTCTGACCGGCGTCTATGCGCATCGGCACAAGATCATCGACAACAGCACGGCGATTCCGGCGGGGACTCGCTTTTTTCCGGAGCTGCTGCAAAAAGCAGGCTACGACACCGGATTCTTCGGCAAGTGGCACATGGGCAACGAAAGCGACAGCCCGCAGCCAGGCTTCTCGAAATGGGTCAGCTTCCGCGGGCAAGGTTCCTATTTTCCCGAGCGGAATGGATTGAACGTCGACGGCAAGAGGGTGGCGCAAAAGGGACACATCACGACCGAATTAACGGATTACGCTACAACATGGTTGCGCGACCGGCCAAAAGACAAGCCGTATTTCATGTACCTTTCGCACAAGGCGGTGCATGCTCCGTTTGCGCCGTTGCCGCGGGACAAAGGCGTTCTGGATGGCTCGCGATTCGTGCGTCCAGCGACGATGGCTCGCGATGCGGAGGGCGTAGAGACGTGGCCACGCTGGGTTCGCGATCAGCGGAACAGCTTTCACGGCGCGGATTTTCCGTATCATTCACGTCTGGATTTGGCGACGTACTACCAGCAGTACGCGGAGACGCTGCTGGGGGTGGATCGTTCGCTCGGCCAATTACGGGAGACGCTGGCCGCGCGGGGGGAACTGGACTCCACACTGGTGATTTACATGGGCGACAACGGATTCGCATTCGGCGAGCATGGGCTGATCGACAAGCGGACGGCGTTCGAGGAATCGATGCGGGTTCCGATGCTGGCGCGCTGCCCGGAATTATTCAGGGCCGGATCGATTGTGACGAAGATGACCGCGAATCTCGATATTATGCCGACAGTCCTCGATGTTGCCGGTGTGGCCGCCCCGGCGGGTTTGGACGGTCGCAGCATGTTGCGTCTGGCGCAATCGGGGGACGATCCGCAGTGGCGGCGCGAACTGCTGTACGAATATTTCTGGGAGAGCGACTTCCCGCAGACGCCGACCCAGCATGCGCTTCGCGAAGATCGCTACAAGTACGTTCTTGCGCACGGCGTATGGGATACGAATCAGCTGTACGATCTCGAAATGGATCCGCACGAGGCGCACAACCTGATCAGCCAGCCAGAGCATGCGGGGCGAGTGAAGCGCATGAATTCCAGGTTGTTCGAGTTGTTGAAAGAAACGGGCGGCCTGTCCTTGCCGCTCTATCCGGATTCCGGATCGAGTTCCAACCTACGGGACGAAAACGGGGCGGCGGCGGTAGATTTTCCGAAAACGATGAAAAAGAAATGAACGCTTACGAGCTGCCGCGATACCATTCGAGCGTCTTGCGGAGGCCGGATTCGAACGTGTTTTCTGGCGTGTGGCCCAGGTCGGCGATGGCGGCCGAGGTATCGGCGAGCGAGTGCATGACGTCGCCGGCGCGCGGCGGACCGTACTTCGCCGGGATCGAAACCCCCTCGATTTTCTGCAAAAGATCCCAGGTCTGATTGAGCGAAAAACGGAAGCCGTTGCCGGCGTTGTAAGTCTTACCCGTAGCGGTGGGCGCTTGCGCGGCCTTGATCAGCAATCCGACTACGTCCTCGACAAAGGTGAAGTCCCGGGTCTGTTCGCCGTCGCCGAAGATGGTCGGGCTGGTGCGCGCGATGAGGTGCTTCATGAACAGCGAAAGCACGCCGGAGTAGGGGCTCGACGGATCCTGGCGCGGTCCGAAGACGTTGAAGAAACGGAGGGAGGTTCCCTCGACGCCGAAGCAGGACGAAAAAACCGAGACGTAGTATTCGCCCATCAGCTTTTGCGCGGCGTACGGCGAAAGCGGACTCGCCAGCATGGTCTCAACCTCGGGCAGCGTTTCGGTATTGCCGTAAGCGGACGAAGAGGCCGCGTAGACGACACGGCGGGCCTTGCCATCGGCGGCGGCGCGCATGACGTTGAAGGTGCCATCGATATTTACTTCGTGCGACGGATCCGGTTCGGCAATCGAGCGCGGGACGGACGGGATGGCGGCCAGGTGGAACAGGGTATCCGCTCCGGCGATGGGCGAGGCGATGGAGGCGCGATCGCGAATGTCGGCCTTGTGAAACGTAATGCGGGAGCGAATCTCTTCGAGATTCTTTTCATGCCCGCTGAAGAGATTGTCGATGACGATGACTTCCCCGTCGCCAAGCGATAACAGGCCGCGTGCCAGGGCCGATCCGATAAAGCCGGCCCCGCCAGTGATCACATATTTCTTGGACAAATTTCCCTCTCGTTATTTTTGTGTTGCGGCCGCAAGTTCCGCCTTCAGATAGGCGAGCGTATCTTGCACGATCTTCTCCGCGCCATAGGAAAAATCGAAGGCCTCGAGCGACACCCAGCCATTATAGCCGCGCGAGAGCAGAGCGCGAAACATCGGCTTGAAGTCGTAATCGCCGGTCCCGGGATGGCGTCCGTCCATTTCGTTAACGTGAACGTGGCGGATCAGGTCGAAGTGGCGGTCGATGAGTTCGGCATGAGGCTCGGTCTCATCCACCGCGTTGTGGGTGTCGAACATGGTCCGGATGGCCGGACTCGAGATCTGTTTCACAATGCGCGCGGCCTCATCGAGCGACGTGACGACGTTCGACTGGCCTTTTGGAAGCGCTTCTACGAGGATGGTGACGCCGCGTTCCGCCGCCTGCGACGCTACGCCGGCGAGACCGTCCACGAAGCGCGCGGTCGCATCCTCGGGGCTGGTTCCAGCATTGGCGGAACGCTGTTTCGGAGAGCCGAAGACCATCACGCCGCCGTCCCCGAGGTCCGCGCACAAATCGATGAAGTCGCGGATGTACTGCCAACTGCGGGTTCGAAGTGGCGCATCCTCGCTGGTGACATGCAGGCCTTCGGGCTTCACCAGAAGCCAATGCAACCCCACGAAGATAAGGTCTTCCGCCTGAATGTTGGAACGAAACTGGCGCCGTTGGTCGGCGGTGAGCGCCGCCGGATTGTCGCCGAGCGTGAAGGGAGCGACTTCGATGCCCTGATAGCCGGCACGGCGAATCGCCTTGCAGGTTTCGTGAAATTTCCAGTTTTCGAAGACTTCGTTGCAGGTTGCGAATCGGAAGGGGTGCGGCATGGCCCACTTCAGTTTAGCGAACGGCGCTATGGGTGTCTCCGATGGCGTGCGCTAGCTTGATGGCGGCGCCTGCATCGGGACCGAAGCTCGCTGCGTAATCGAGAAACGGCCGCCGAGTGAGGAGGCTCGAAAGCGCCGAAGTATCCATGCGCGCGAGGTCATTGATGGCGGCGCGATAGTGGGCCGGAGCGGCATTGACGCTTCCGAAGACGGCTTGATTGTTCAGCAGCAGTCGTTCAAACGGGACCGTGCCTAGCGCGTTACGCGCGCCGAGAATCGCCATGACACCGAGCGGCGCGAGGCTGGGCATGGCGGCCAGGGCGGAGGTCGCCGAGCCACAGGCTTCGAGAATGAAATCGAAGCGGGAATCGGAGGGCATGCCGGTCAGGTAGGTCATCCCATAATTGCGAACCCATTGGGCGCGAGGGTGGTCCGGGGGCTCGACGGAGAAAATCGCGACGGCAACGCCGCGGAGTTGCAGGACCTGGGCGGCGAGAAGGCCGACGGCTCCAGCACCTAGGATAAGGGCCTCGGCGATGCCGGCGGGATGAATTTCGAGCGCGCGCTCGATGACTTTCTCGACGACGCTGAGAGGCTCGACGAGGACTCCGAATTCGGCGAGGAGCAGCGGCAGGCGAACGAGATGATCCTGATCTTCGACGACGCGCGTCTGCCAGAATCCGTGCCGGCCGAAAATTCCGCTCTCGGTGTAGCGGCCCGTCATGCACAAGTCGGCGCGACCGCGGGCGCACATGGCGCAGGCAGGCACACAGGCGTGGCGGACAACCGGCACGACCCAATCCCCGGCGTTGACAGCGGACACAGCGGAACCGGCACGAAGGACCTGTGCGACGGCTTCGTGTCCGGGCACCAAAAAGTCCGAACCGAGGGGAGTACGGCCGAGGCGGAAAGCGGCAAGTTCGCGGTCGGTGGCGCACACGCCGACCTCGTGGATCCGCAGCAGCACTTGCGTATCCCGCTCGATTCTCGGTTCGGCAAGTTCGCGAACGCCGAGCTTCCTGGAGCCGAAATCGAGCGCGAGAGCACGCATGGTTTACGGTTTCTTCGCGGTGATCACGAGCGACAACCCGCGCCACGGCAAAATGGGATCGAGGCGCCGCCAGATCCAGACGGTCTTGTCGAATATTTTGAGGGTCAGCTTGCTGATCCGGCTGCGCCGCAGCAATTTGCTGGAGATCCACCAGGCCAGCGCCCCCATCTTGTTCAGTTGTTGAACGCCATCCACGGTCATGCCGCAGCGGGTGATCAAAGCCTCGAGTTCGGAGCGCGTGTAGCGGCGCTTGTGGCCCATGGCGCGGTCGATAGAACCCAGAAGTCCCTTGCCCTGCGGCGCGAGAATCACGATGTTACCGCCGCTGACGAGCGAGTCGCGGAGACTGCCCAGGACCTGTTCCGGCGCGTCCTGATATTCGAGGACGTTGATGCAGAGGGCGGTATCGAACTGATTGACGAACGGCTGGTAGTCTTCCGGCTTCGAAGGATCCAGCTGGTTAATCTCGACGCTCGGAGTTTTCAGAAAGCGGTTGCGCAAAGCGTGCAGGTAAAGCGGATCGAGTTCCGTCGCGACGTAGCGCAAGCGGCGCGACATCAGGCGGCCCGAGAGATTGCCGATTCCGGCTCCGATTTCAAAGACGCGATCGCCCAATTGGGGACGCAGAACGCGAGTGAGCCAGGCTAGGTACGCGGGAGTTCCGGTGAGGTTGTTCAGCATCCCCCTGCCATAGGGCTCGACGTACAAGTCGTCTACCAACCAGAAATAGAGGATGACGCCGAGGGCTTTGACGCCATCTTTCCAACCGATCTTTTTCCCTTCTTCGTAGGTGCGCCCGTGGTAACTGATCGGGACTTCGTAAATGCGAAGCTTGCGCTTCGAGCATTTCATGGTGATTTCCGGCTCGAAACCGAAACGGTCGCTGCGGATGGGGATGCTCTTGAGAAGGTCGGTGCGGAAGACCTTGTAACAGGTTTCCATGTCGGTGAGGTTGAGATTCGAGAACATGTTCGAACTCAACGTCAGAAATTTGTTGATCATCGAATGCCAAAAAGGCAGGATGCGGGTTCCGACGCCGGCGAGGTAGCGAGAACCGAAAACCGCGTCGGCGCGGCCGTCGAGCAGCGGCTTCATTAGGATCGGATATTCGCTGGGGTCGTATTCGAGATCGGCGTCCTGGATCAGACAGAAATCGCCAGTCGCCTTTTCGATGGAGGTGCGAACGGCGGCTCCTTTGCCGCGATTGACCTCATGGCGGTAGAGCTTGATCCGCGGATCGGAGGCGGCAAGGCGTTCCAGGATTTTAGAAGTTCCATCCGTCGAACAGTCATCGACGATGATGAGTTCCCGCTCCAAGTCCTCGGGCAGCGGCGCAGCCAAAACCATCGAGAGACTGCGTTCGACCACCGTGCGCTCGTTATAGACGGGGATCAGAATGGAAAGGAGCATGCAAACTTCTTAGTATAGAAGGATGCTCTTCCGGCGCGAAATCCAGCTAGTGGGCGAAAGCGCCGACACCGGGTTCCGGCATCAGGACAATTCCTGGCGGATAGTCCTTGTTCAGCGTGAATTCCTTCATGCTCTGGCAATTAATCAGCGTGGAAACGCGATCATTGCTGGCCGCCTGGTAGGCGCGCTTCAGCGCTTCGCGATAGTCTTCGACCGTCTGAACATATTCGCCGCGGGCGCCGACCGCTTCCGCCATTTTGTCGTAGCGGATATTTTCCTGAGTCAGGTACATGTGGAGCGAGCGCGGAGAACCGAGCGCCTGCGTGAAGGTTCCCCAGCAGTTGTTGTTGTTGACGACGCAGACGACCGGGATCTTGTATTTCGCGGCGGTATCGAGTTCCATCAGGCTGTAGCCCATTCCGGCGTCGCTCGATAAGACGAAAACGGGCGCGCCCTGGTAGGGCTTCTGCGGTCCGATACCTTGTTGAACGGCGGCACCGCAACCGATCAACATGGCGAGGTCGGGTCCGATGGCGCCGTATTGATAGCCGCAGACGACCTGCTGGCCAGGACGCATCGCACGGATGTAGCGGCCGGCATAGAGGGCCGTGGTCCAGCCACCCCAACCGGTGACCGTCTGTTTCGGATCGATCGAACCCTTATAGAGGAAGTCCGCCATTTCCTTCGCGATCACGGCGGGGTGCAGGTGATTGGTGGCGCGGCTGTGTTTGAGGCCGAGCTCGTAGACGTCGAGGTTCTGCTTGTCGAATTTCGCGTGCGCGGCGGCGATTTCGCCCGACCAGGAATCGCGCTTCTTCGCGGCGAGCTTGTTGGCCAGCGCTTCGAGAAAGAACAATTCGTCGCTGACAATACCGAGATCGAGGGGCCAGTTGCGGCCGAGATCCTCCTGCACCGGATGCACGCGGATCGCCTTCACGTCAGGCGAGAAGCGGTATTCGCCCGGGCTGGGCATGGAGTACTGGCCTATAAAAAGGACAACATCCGCGCTCATCATGGCGTCTGGCGCGACGCTCATCGACAGACGATGGTTGTCCGGAAAATGGCCGCGCATCGGGCCGGACGAAACGACACCAATGTCCTGGCGCTCGGCAACTTGGAGTAGCGCGTCCCAGGCTTTGCGCTGGAAAACGCCTTGCCCGGCGACGATCATGGGGCGTTGGGCTTTGGACAAAATGTCAGCGGCTTTTTCGACGTCCTTCGGAGAAGGATGCGCGCGCGACTCGGAGCGGTATTTCGATTTGTCGTAGAAATCGGCGAGCGTGGAGGGGTCGGTGAAGCGAGCGCGCGCGACTTCGCCGGGGAAGTCGAGATGCACCGGGCCGGGCACGCCGGATTTCAGATTGCGGAACGCGTACGCGCCGTATTCCCACACGCGATTGGGCGCGATCAGGCGCTTGCCGTACTTCTTGATTCCGTCAGTGAGCGGCTGCTGGTACGAGGTCTGCACGAACGATTCGCGATCGTCGCCGGAGAGCTGCATGTTACTCGCGAGAACCAGCAAAGGGGTCCGCGCGGCGCTGGCTCCGGCGATATTCATGATCATGTTGGTGAACCCCGGACCCTCGGTGCCGGAGCACGCGGCGGGTTCGCCGGTGACGCGCGCGAAGCCGTCGGCAGCCGCGCACATCGAGCCTTCCGAGCGTCCGCCGTAGCTGGGAATTCCGGCTGCGGCGATCGCGTTGATCACCGTGTAGTTGCCAGGGCAGCAAAACAGTGCGGCGAGATTCTCGTCCTTGCAGAGCTTGGCGAACACTTCCGCGCCAGTCATGCCGCGACCTTCAAAGGAGCTGACCTTGACGGCTTCGGCGAGGGTTCCCGGAATTTCTTTCGGGATGGAGACGGAGGCGATCGGCGGCGCAGCATGAAGCTTCAGAGCGCTGCCGACTGTGGCCGCCGCGGCTCCGGCGCCAAACAAGAATCGGCGGCGTGAGGCGGCGGACTTTTCGGATTTTGCTTCTACGGGATCGACGGCTGGCTTTTCGGAATTCGGTTGGTCGCTCATACGGGGTGCCTCCCAGATGTTCACAAACTCGGTGCGCTGGCGGCCGGAATTTCCGCCAACGAGCTTGCCACCGAGGCTATCCAAGATGGCGGATCAGTGTCAATGGGTGAATCGTAAAGGTCCGTGAGGGAGTCAGAAAAAGCAGAAAGCCCGGCTCGACGGCCGGGCTTTTTGAGATCCCCGCCCTTACGGGACGGGGCTATGAACGATAGTTCCTTAGAACGGATAGAGCAGCGTCGCAGGCGCCGACACCGGAGCCTCCTCGACCGCCACATCGCCGGACGTCACTGGCACCGGCTGTTCCTGCGGGGTCAACGAACGGGTGTAGAGTCCGTTGTCGCCAAGGAAAATTTCGAGGTCGGAAGGACGCGGAATCTGACCCTGGATCAGGGCTTCCGACAGCGGATCCTCGATGTATTTCTGCAGGGCGCGCCGCAGGGGCCGGGCGCCGTAGCTGCGATCCGTGCAGGTTTTCTCGAGGATGTACTTAGCCGCGTCGTCGGCAAGCCGGATCTTAATCTGCTTGGCGACTAGGTTGACGTTGATCGAATCCACCAGCAGCATCACGATCTTCGTCAGGTCCTCGTCGGTGAGCGACGTGAATAGGATGACTTCGTCAAGGCGGTTGAGGAATTCGGGGTTGAACGCCTTCTTCACCTCAGCCATCACCTGATCCTCGATCTTCTGCGTCTGCCCCGTGGGCGCGCTGAAGCCCATCGGATTGCGCTTATCGAGGAAGCGCGCGCCGAGGTTCGAAGTCATGATGATGATGGTGTTCTTGAAGTCGACCGTGTTGCCAAGTCCGTCGGTCAGTTGGCCGTCTTCAAACACCTGCAACAGGATGTTGTAGACATCCGGATGCGCCTTTTCGATTTCGTCAAGCAGGATGATGGAATACGGCGCGCGCTTCACACGTTCGGTGAGCTGACCGCCTTCCTCGTAGCCAACGTATCCGGGAGGCGAACCGATCAGCTTCGAAACCGAGTGCTTCTCCATGAACTCCGACATGTCGAAGCGGATGAGAGATTTCTCGGTACCGAACAGGAATTCGGCAAGCGCGCGGGCGACTTCGGTTTTTCCAACGCCGGTCGGGCCGAGGAACAGGAACGAACCGGAAGGCCGCTTGGGCGACTTCAGTCCCGCGCGGGAACGGCGGATCGCACGGGCGAGCGCCGAGATCGCTTTCTCCTGGCTGATCACGCGATGGTGCAGCTCTTCTTCAATGCGCACCAGCTTCGCGACTTCCTCTTCGCGGATCGCAGTCATGGGAACGCCGGTCCAGCGGGCGACTACGTCCTCGATGTCGTCTTTGGTCACGACGCCGGTGGAGGTATCGTCGAGGTTGTATTTCTCGCGCAACTGGCGGAGGTTCTCGCGTTCCTTACGTTCTTCATCCGAATAGAAGCGCGCCTTCTCGAATTCATGATTCGCGATGGCGTTCTCCATGCGGTGCACGATGAACTTGATGCGCTTCTGAATGTCGGCGACATCGGGCGGCAGCGTCGTCTGGCGCAGCTTCACGCGGGCGCCGGCCTCATCGATCAGATCGATGGCCTTATCCGGCAGGAAGCGATCCGGGATAAAGCGTGTCGAAGCGTAGACCGAGGTTTCGATGCACTCGTCGGTATAGGCGACGGCATGGAATTTCTCGTAGCGCTCTTTGATTCCGAACAGGATGCGGATGGCGTCGGCTTCGTTCGGCGGCGGAACCTTGACCGCCTGGAAGCGGCGTTCGAGCGAGCGATCCTTTTCGATCGACTTGCGGTATTCGGCGGGCGTGGTAGCGCCAATGCACTGAATTTCTCCGCGAGAGAGCGCGGGCTTTAAGATGTTGGCCGCATCGAGCGAACCCTCGGCGGATCCGGCTCCGACGAGCGTGTGCAGTTCGTCGATAAAAATGATGGCGTTCTGATTCTCCATCAACTCTTTCATGATGGTCTTGAGGCGCTCTTCGAACTGGCCGCGGTATTTCGTGCCGGCGACGATCAGCGAAAGATCGAGAGCGAGAATGCGCTTGTCTGCGAGGAACGACGGCACGTCGCCGTCGGCGATGCGCTGGGCAAGGCCTTCGACGATGGCGGTCTTGCCGACGCCGGGCTCGCCGATCAGCACCGGATTGTTCTTGGTGCGGCGGCACAGGATCTGAATGACGCGGTCGAGTTCGTAATCGCGGCCGATCAGCGGGTCCAGGATTCCGTCGATGGCGGCTTGCGTGAGATCGCGGCTGAATTCGCTCAGCAGCGAGCTTTCCTTGGGACGATTCGAAGCCATTTTCTCGGAGCTCGAGCGGGCGATCTCCTCGCGGACCTGCGAGAGGCGCAGACCGCGCTCGTGCAGAATTTCCGCGGCGAAACACTTCTCTTCGCGCAGCAAACCTAAAAGAAGATGCTCGGTGCCGATGTGTTTGTGGTTCAGGCGTTCGGCTTCTTCCGCGCCATAGGCGAGCACGCGCTTGCACTCATGGCTCAGCGGAAGATCGACCGAGGTTGAAACCTTTTCGCGAATCGTAGTATGCGCTTCGATTTGTTTACGAATGGATTCCAGGGCGGCGCTCGATCGGAGGAACCGGTTGGCCAGCGCCTTGTCTTCCCGCAAGAGACCTAGCAAAAGATGTTCCGTCTCTATATAAGGACTGCCAAATTGGCTAGCTTCGTAGCGCGCAAAAAAAATCACTCTGCGGGCTTTTTCGGTATAACGTTCAAACATGATTCCTGCCATGCTCCGATGAATCGGATGAAGGGATCGGGATTAGTGCGGCGGGGTCCATCTGTCTAAGAAGGCCTCGCTCTAACTTTAAGATGCGGTTCGCACGCCGCGCGAACGAAAGATTGTGTGTGACGTGAATCGACGTGAGGCCATGCAAGCGGGTGAGTTCTTCGAGGAGCGACATAATCATCTCGCCGGTCCTCTGATCGAGGTTGCCGGTTGGTTCGTCGGCGAGCAGCACTTTGGGATTGCCTGCCAGAGCGCGAGCGAGAACGACGCGCTGTTGTTCGCCGCCCGACAACTCCCCGGCTCGATGAGAGGCGCGGTTTCGTAGTCCAACTTCATCTAACCTCGCCAACGATACGGCAGCGGACGTCCCTGAATCTTCGCCCCGTATCAGCAACGGCATCATCACGTTCTCCTGCGCCGAAAACTCCGGCAACAAGGACGGAATCTGCCAAACAAAGCCTAGTTCCCGGTTACGAAACAAGCTCAGTTCCGTTCCAGACAGGCGACAAATGTTCTTCTGCCCGAAGTATATCGCACCCTCGGAAGGACTGTCCAGACCACCTAATAAATGAAGAAATGTACTCTTTCCGGCGCCGGATTCGCCCACTAGCGCGACTTGCTCGCCGGGGGCAATTTCAAGGTTGAGTCCCTCAAAAATAACCAGATCCGCCCCGCCGGAGCGATACTTTTTCGTAAGTTTTTCGACGCGGATGGCGGGAGCAGCCGACATTTGATTCCAGGGTAACATCGAGGTCCAGCGAGATCTCGAGAATTTAAGCGCGGCCCGGGCGCCTCCGTTTCGTCGCGTCAAAAAGACCTCTCCGTGACAACTCTGCGCGAAACAATACCTCCGAGGAAGGATCATCCATATGGCGGAGTCCGGGAAGATTGTGAAAAACATTTCCCGTAGGAAATGTTTGGACTATACTCTAATTGATTGGCAGTCGGCGTGCACCTTGGAAGGTTTCGTGTGTTCCTTCCTCGCGTCCGCAAGAGGAGAACTTCCATGTTTAGTAAGAGCCTAATGGTAGGCGCGATGTCGGTGGTGGCGTTGACGCTGGGTTTTTCTGACACAGCGGCGGCGCAATTAACCGCGACTCCCGGTTCCTTGACATACAACGTCTCGAGCGGATCGAGTCAGGTGCAGACGCTGACGATTCAATCCACGACCGACACCTCAGTTGCGCTTACGCCGGTTTATGGGCAGGGCGCAACCGGCTGGTTAAGTATTAACCCGCCAAACGGCACGAACGTGACGGGCGGCCAGTCCGTTCAATTCTCCGTTACCGCGAACGCAAATCCCGGAATCCCTAACGGAACAACATTGACCGCCAACATACTAGCGACCATCAGCGGCCAAACTAGGCTGACGATTCCCGTGACGCTGAATGTCGGCGGTAGCACCAGCGGAACGCTGACGGCGAATCCGGCGAACCTCACCTTCACGGCATCGGTTGCCGGGGGGACGCCGCAATCGCAAAGCGTAACGATCAACAATAGTTCGCAAATAGCGGCAACATTCAACGTGTCGGCGACGTCGGTGAACAGCTGGCTTGCGGTCAGTACCTCTCAAGGGACGACGGGCACGGCGAGCGCGACTTTCCTGGTCAGCGTCAATCAAAGCCTCACCGGTCTCACTGCTGGAAGTTACGACGGCCAGATCAATATCCAATCCTCGGCCGGAAGCTTTTCGATTCCCGTACATCTGACCGTAACCTCGGCGCCTACGCTAAGCGTTTCGCCGACGGGCACGCTGAATTTCTTCTATCAATTTGGAGGCGGCGCCAACCCGCCCAGGCAAACCCTGACCTTGACCTCAAGTACAGGGTCGGTTCCGTTCACAGTGAGTTCGACAGCATCCGCGCCAGGCACCTGGCTGGTACTGAATCCGCAGGGCAGCAGCGCCACTAACTCCGCCGGCACCAGTTCGGTCAGCGTCGATATCAACCCGCAGAACCTTTCGCCCGGTACCTACAGCGGCACGATCACGATCGGATCACAGGTCGCCCCGAACATTGTCATTCCGGTCAACCTCCTGGTCAGCACGAATCCGCTGTTGCAAGTAAACACTTCGTCCTTGACTTATAACGGCTCGGCGGGCGGCAATGTCCCCTTCACGTCGCAAGTCACGGTGACGAGTTCGGGAAGCTCTCTCTCTTTCAACGCGGTGGCGAACTCCGGCTCCGCGCCAACCACTTGGCTGAGCGTAAATCCGACTTCCGGACAGACCGGCACGGGCACAGGCACGTTGACCATCAAGGCGGATCCGTCGAATCTCCCGGCTGGCACCTATACAGGTACCGTCAATCTGACCTCGAATGGCGCGGCCAACAGTCCCACCATCACGGTGACGATGACGCTGTCGAATTCGCTACTGATCACGGCGGCGCCGCCGGCTTTGATCTTCAATTTCCAAACTACTCAGGGTACGCCGCTCGCGCAAACCATCAATCTGACCAGTAATGGTGTACCGCAGTCCTTCACTGTGGCAGCGACGACCACGAACTGCGGGAATTGGCTTTCCGCTGTGGCACAGAACTTCCAGACGCCCGGATCCATCACGGTGAGCGTCGCCACCCAGCAGGGCGGCTTCGCGGCGGGAACTCCGTGCACCGGAACAATTACGGTGACGCCGACGAGTTCCGGACTCACTCCGCTGACGATTCCGGTTACGCTCAATGTCAGCAACGCGGCGCTGTTGAACGTTAGCCCGACGTATGTCCCGATCACGGTGCAGGCGGGACAGGATCCGAGTTCGCTCCCAAGCATTTCGCTGGTCAGCACGGATCCGATTTCACCGATCAGCTACAACACGGCGGTCGGTCCGGGCGCTTCCTGGTTGTTCGTAGGCCAGGGGTCAATCACACCGTCTCTGTTGGCATATCAAATCTCGTCCCGCTTCCTGAGCCCAGGAAATTATACGGGCACGATCGCGATCACGCCGACTTCGGCGGGAGCACTTCCGGTGACGGTAACCATCGCGCTTTCGGTGCAATCCGCGTCGAGCATTGTGCCGACACCGACCTCGCTGACGTTCGCACAGGCACAGGGTGCGGGGGCTCCGGCCAGCCAAACCATCCACCTGACCAGCGGCGGCGCTGGTGGCCTGCTGAACTATAGTTTCTCCTCGACGACGTCGTCCGGCGCCTCCAACTGGCTCTCGGTCTCCTCGCCGTCGGGCCAGACAACGGGTGCCACACCGGGCGACATCGTCGTAACGGTCAACGGCTCGACTCTGCAGCAAGGTACCTACGACGGAATCATCACGGTTGTAGCGCCCAGCGCGAACAACACGCCGGTGCAAATTCCGGTCCGGTTGGTGGTTTCGGCGGCGCAGGCGCTGACGCTTTCGGCGTCGTCGTTGGGCTTCAACTACCAGATCGGCGCCACGTCGAATCCGTCTGACCAAACGCTGACAATTACGAGCACAGGCGGAACGGCGCCTTTCACGGTGACCAAGTCCGTCCTGCAACCGGTTGGCGGAAGCTGGCTGACCGTCACTCCGACGAGCGGCTCGACGTCGCTTATCAATGGCTTATTCACGGCGCCGGTTACGGTCTCGGTGAATCCGGCTGGACTGGCGGCGGGAACGTACAACGGAGCCGTAACCATTTCGTCGCCGATCGCCTCGCAGCCTATCACCGTAACCGTCACGCTGACGATCGCCGGCGCGCCGATTCCGAACATCTTCACCATCCTGAACGCCGGAAGTCTGCAGCCGGGACCCATTTCGCCGGGCGAGATCCTGACGATCAAGGGCACAAACCTCGGACCCGCAACGCCGGTCAACTACTCGTTGAACGGATCCGGCGGGCTCGATCCGAAGCTCGGCGGAGTGCGGGTGCTGTTCGACGGCTTCCCGGGTTCGCCGTACTATGTGTCGGCCACGCAGATTAACGTGATCGCTCCCTACGAAATTTCAGGGCGCATCTCCACCAGCGTAACTATCGAATTCAACGGCCAGACATCCGCGACGCAGGTCTACTCAGTCGCCCCGACGACGCCTGGCATCTTTACGCTGAATTCTAGCGGTTCCGGTCCAGGAGCCATCGTAAATGCCGATGGTTCCATCAACGGACCCGGCCTCAGCGTCATCACCGCCTACCAGACGACCGGAGCGGTCCGCGGCAGCGTGGTGGCGATCTTCGCGACTGGATACGGTCAAAGCAATCCGCCCAGCACTACAGGTTGCTTCACGAATCCGCCGAGCGTGCTTCGCCGCAGCGTCTTCCCTGTCACCGTAACCCTCGGCGGAATTACCCTCGCCGATCCGGACGTCCAGTTCGCGGGCGCGGCTCCGGGTGGACCGTGCGGCTTCATGCAGATCAACGTCAAGGTGCCGGACAACGCGCCGCTCGGCCAGAACACCATCACGTTTAGTGCGAATGGCGTTTCAAGCCCTGCGACGGTAAGCATCACCGTACGGTAGTTCGTTCGTAGATGTTCAAAAAGGGCGCGTGTTCCCGAAAGGGACGCGCGCTCTTTCTTTTTTGGGCGAGTGGCCAAAGCGGACTAGTGCCTTGACCGGCTGAAAGTATCCCCGGGCTGACGCCCGGGGTTTAACCCCGCCGGTTACGGCGGGGATCGTTTCGAACCGAATCACGCGGTCAGAGAACTAGTGCTCTGATGTCCCCGGGCTGACCCGGGGTTCTAACCCCGATGGTTAGGGCGGGGATCGTCTCGATCCGAATCACGCGGTCAGAGAACTAGATCGCTTCCAGCTCTTCCTCGAGCAATTGCTTCTGGTATAGATCCGCGTAGTAACCGCCGGACGCGACCAGATGGTCGTGGCTGCCCTGCTCCGCGACGCCGCCGTTCTCGATCACGAAGATGCGGCTGGCGTGACGCACGGTTGAGACCCGATGCGAAATCAGGATGGTGGTGCGATCGCGCATCAGCGTGGTCAGAGCGCGCAGGATCCGCTCTTCGGTGAGCGTATCCACGCTCGAGAGCGCGTCGTCGAGAATCAGGATTCGCGGATTGCGAAGAATCGCGCGCGCAATGGCGGTCCGCTGCTTCTGGCCGCCGGAGAGCGTCAAGCCCCTCTCGCCGACGACGGTATCCAAACCGTTCGGGAAGGAATCCAGATCCGGACCTAGCCCAGCAACTTCCGCAGCGTCTCGAATCTGACTGGCGCTCGCTTCCCTGACCCCGAACGCGATATTTTCGCCGAGCGTGGCGCTAAAGAGGTAGGTTTCCTGCGGAACGAAGCCAATCTGCCGCCGGATCTCTTCGGGATCCAACGTTCGCAAATCGACTCCATCGAGGAACACCGCACCGGAGGTCGGATCCAAGAGCCGCGCAATGACGTTGACGAGCGTCGTTTTTCCGCTCCCGGTGTGCCCTACGATCGCGACGGTCGATCCCTCCTCAATACGGAGTTGAACGTTAGAAAGCGCGGCGCGGTCGCCGAACCGGACGGAGACATCGCGTAGTTCGACATCGCCCCGCACGGGCTTCGGTAGCGCGACAGGATTCGCCGGAGCCTCAATCGCGGGACGCTGCTCCAGAATCTCGCGGATCCGGTTCAGCGAGGCGGTTCCGCGCTGCATCAGGTTCACCACCCACCCCATCGCGATCATGGGCCAGATCAGCATGCCCATGTAAGTGTTGAACATCACGAAGCTGCCGAGAGTCAGGGTGCCTTGGAGCACGCGATATCCGCCCGCCCATAGAACAATGAGAAAGCCCATCGCCGTCAAGCCCTGCAGCAGCGGCATGAAGAAGCCGGACAGCCTTGCCAAGCGAATATTCTGCGCGATGTATTCGCGATTGAGAACTTCGAAGTGGGCGATTTCGGCGTCCTCTTGCGCGTACGCGCGGACCACGCGGACGCCGGCGAGGTTTTCCTGCACGCGGCTCGAGATATCGGAGAACATCGCCTGAATGGCTTCAAAGCGATCGTGAATCCGCCGTCCAAAAAAGATGACAGCGAAGCTTACCAGCGGAGCCGGCAGTAGCGCGAGCCAAGTCAGCCGCGGATCGACATACATCATGACGCCGATCGCAAGCACCAGCGTGAGCGAAGTCTCGAACCAGTACATGACAGCCGGACCCAGCATCATGCGGACCGCATTCAAGTCGTTGGTCGCCCGCGCCAGAATATCGCCCGTGCGATTCCTGCCGTAGTATTCGTGATCGAGCGTCACCAGCTTCGAGAACAGCTGGTTCCGCAATTCGTATTCGATATCGCGCGACAGACCGATCAAGGTCACGCGCATCCAATATTGAAAGATGCCCTTGACGACCGACAGTCCGGCGAGAGCAGCCGCCAGCCACAGGACCGTTTCGAGGCGAAAAGCCCGTGTCATCTGATCCACGCTCTGGCGGATGACCAGCGGTAGCGCGGCGCCCAGGATGTCTTTCACGACCAGCGAGCCCATGCCAATGATCAGGCTCCGACGATGTCGGAGCAAATAGGGCAGCAAGAATTGGATGGATCGCTTCACAGCCCAAGCGGTCCTGTTACGGTTTTCTGAAATTCAGCCCAAACCGTTTTTTGCGCCTCGCGATCGGTCCACCATGTCGAAAGATTCAAGCCGGGATGGGCCGCGCCGAGAACCGTGACTTCCAGATCCGGACCCGCGGCACGGAAAATCTTCCCCGCCCGGCGCGTATGGAAGTCGCTCGAAAACAAGATGTAGTGTTTGACTCCCATCTTGCGCAGAAGGGGAATGAAGACCTCGGCTTCCGTCTTAGTGGATCGGGCGGTGTGCGGAACACGCTCAAAAAGGGACGCGGGAAATCCTTGCTTCACGGCATAGTCGATCGCGAAATCGCATTCGTAGCCGCCGTAAAGCCCGTCCGGCCCGCTGACCAGGATCTTGGGGGCAAGTCCCTGCTGCGCCAGTTCCGCCGCTTTGCGGATTCGGAATCCAGACGTGTCTCCGGCCAACAATACGATCACTTCCGCCTTCTGAGGCGGATCCGTGCGCACCAGGAATTGACCGACAGGAGGCAAAATCCAGGCGCGGAACAGGTACGCGCCCGAGGCGAGCACAATCAGGACAACAAGGAATCGGAACCATCGGGCGGCCTTGCCGCGCTGCGAACGCGCCACTCGTTAACTCTCGTCTGCCGAGTTCTTGGAATCCAGGTGGCCGACCGACTTCAACCGTTGGAACATGCGCTCGACTTCGGCTTCGTCGTCGGGCAGCAAGAGCGGCTGTCGGGGAGAAGCAAGTTGCTTACGCTCCGGCGCGGCCGTAAGAACTTCGCCCCAGAATTGGCGATACGGAACGCCATCGAGAAGCGCTTCCCTGGCGCTGCGGCGGAGATGACGCAACAAGCTGTTGGCGGAATCCAAGTCGCCGGGATACAGCACCAGAATTCGCTCGCCGCCATGCATCGTCAGGTGGACGCCGAGCGGCGAAACCCAACCGGTGCGGTCCACCCGATGAATCTGCAGCCAGGGAATCTGAATCGCGCCGATCTTCAAATGCGATTCGTAGATTTCAATCGGCGGACGCATCGCCAGCCATCCCGTGAACAGAGCGCCTAAGAAGAGCAGCGAGGCGGGCAGAAACGCCGGGTGCCAGCGCAATCCGCACCACACCGAAAACGCGGACGCCGCGAGCGCGACGATCGTCGCGGCCGCGTAAATCCGGCTCGGCGTATAACGGATAATTGCCCTCGCCATTACTTTCAGACTACTCCCCGATCGGAACGGCGTCAATCGAACCCGCCGGTGCATTCGTCGCCGTGCCGCGCAACAGTTTGAGCGCAACTGACATATAGTGCAAACCGCTCCACACTGTCAGCCCGATCACTGCCCAGTAGAGTACTTTTTCGATGTCGATTTCGATGCCTCGCGCGTCCAATCCACCGTGATTGAGAAGAAGCATCAGCAGATAGAGAATCTGCACCAGCGTCGAGAGTTTGCCCCAGACCGACGGAGGAAAGCCGCGGTGCTTGGTGAAGGCGAGGCCGACAAGCGCCATTAATAAGATCACCAGGTCGCGCCCCAGAACCAAGCCGCTGAACCACCACGGCAGAACGCGGTCAATCGCGAGGACCACGAACATGGTGCTTAACAGGATCTTGTCGGCGATCGGATCCGCAAAGAGTCCGAACCGCGACGACGCTCCGAGCTTTCGCGCGAGCCAGCCGTCGAGAGCGTCGGTGATTCCGGCGATGGCGAACCAAGCCGCCGCGTAGATGTACTCGCGGCGCCAAATGTAGATTCCAACGACGGGGACGAGGAGTATCCGCGCCAGCGTGAGAAGGTTCGGAATTTGTTGGACAGCCGCGCGCACTTGTACGAGGGTACCGCGGCCCGGCGGCTATCGATCGATCAACACCACTTTTTTGATGGCATCGAGCTTCGGGTAGTGCGGAACCAGGTATTCGTTGCCCTGCGCTTCGGCTTTGACAGCGTCCGGACCAGGTCCGCGCGGAGCAATCTCACCGTAGCCGCCGTACAACTGATCGCAGACTTCCATTCCCTCGATCACTTTGCCGAACGGAACGAAGCCCTTTCCGTCGAGCTTGGCGCGGTTGTCGCCGAGGTTGATGAAGATCTGCGTGGTTCGCGAATTGGCCCCGTCCTGCGCGAACGCCATCGTGCCCCGTGCGTTCTTCTCTTTCTGCTTGTCGTCCACGATCTTCAGCTGACGCCACAGTTTAGACACTTCCGGATCGCGATGGATCCCGAACTGCGCCACGAATTTCGGCATCACGCGGTAGAAGCGCGCTTCGTCGAAATATTTCTTGCGAACCAATTCGTAAAAACGTTCCGCTCCAAAAGGCGCGGAGGCCTTCGCCACTTCGACCGCGAAGTTGCCCTTTGTCGTGACGAACTCGACCCGAAACACGTCGGGTGCGGCCGCGGGCATTTCCGGCTTCGCCTCGGCTTTTTTGTCGGGCGAGGAGCAGCCCGCTAAGGCAACCAGAACTGCGAATACGAGGGCGCGCATGCGTGTCAGCTATTCCTCAATTGCTTTCCGATGTCGTTTGCAAACTGGATCGCGTTGAGCTTGGCGGTCAAGTCCTCGGCACGGGCCACGGAGGCCATTACGCCGGCGACCAAGACGATCGTAAACCAGTCGAGTCATGTGAAATGAACGGATGAACCCAGAATCCGGATCGGGTTTATTTCGCGTCGCGCCAATTATCGCCGACGCCGACATCGACCACAAGGGGCACATTCAGGCGATAGACGTTTTCCATTTCACGCTTCACCAGCTTGCGCATTTCTTCGACTTCGGATTCCGGACATTCGAAAATCAATTCGTCATGCACCTGCAGCAGCATTTTCGTCTGGCGGCCCTCGAGCACCTTCGCAATGCGGATCATGGCGATCTTAATCAGATCCGCAGCCGTGCCTTGTAAGGGCGTGTTCACCGCCGTCCGCTCCGCGAATCCGCGCGCATTCGGATTGCGCGAATGCATATCCGGAATCGGCCGCTTGCGTCCATGAAGAGTGATCGCATATCCGGTTTTCCTCACCTCGGCGATCGTCGCGTCGATAAATTTACGGACTCCCTGATAGCGGGCAAAGTAACTGGTGATGTACTGCTCCGCTTGCTTGCGATCGATTCCGAGCGAGGCCGCCAATCCGAAAGAAGTCTGCCCATACACGATGCCGAAATTGACGGCCTTGGCGCCACGGCGCATCTCGACTGTCACCATTAACGGCGGAACGCCCATCACCTCGGCGGCCGTTCGCGTATGAATGTCTTCACCATTGCGGAACGCTTCCGTCAACACGGCATCGCGCGACATGTGCGCGAGCAGCCGCAATTCGATTTGCGAATAATCGGCGACGATCAATTTCCACCCTTCCCGGGGGACAAATGCGCGGCGAATTTCGCGGCCCATTTCCGTGCGAATCGGAATATTCTGAACGTTCGGATTATTCGAACTCAACCGCCCCGTCGCCGCGCCCACCTGATTGAACGTCGTGTGAACTCTCCCTGTGGACGAGCGGATCAGCGCCGGAAGCGCGTCCACATACGTGCCTTTCAGCTTCGAGACTTGGCGGTATTCGAGAACTGCCTTGACCACTTCGTGTTCCGCCGACAGCAGATCCAATACATCCGCCGCGGTCGAAATCTTGCCCTTCGGCGCACGGCCCGGAAATGGAATCGCCATGTCTTCGAATAGAATCTTGCCCAGCTGCTGAGGAGAATTGATGTTGAACACTTTCCCCGCCAACTCATAGATGCGGGCGGACAGCCGCTGCAACTCGCCGTCCATTACCAGCGACATCGACGCCAACGCGCTCGGATCCACGCGGATTCCGATGTTCTCCATATCAGCTAAAACCGGCGCAAGCGGCAGATCGATGGTGTCGTACAACTCACGCAGGCCTTGCGCATCGACTTCCGGACTCAACTTCTGTTGCAACGCCAGCATGGCTTCGGCATGCTCTGCCGGATCCGCGCCGAGGTTCCGATCGAGGAAGCGGCCAGTGAGATTGCCAAGGTCCGCCGTCGCCGGATCCGCCGTAAGCAGGAACGCATACAGCATCACATCATGCTCGAAATTAGCCACGTTGATTCCGAGCGCTCGAAGCTGCTGCATGGCGGATTTCGCATCGTGCGTGATCTTTAACTTTACCCACGCGGACTCGGGCAGCGGCGGCGTGACGGACCGCCCTTCCGCCTCTCTCGCGCTCAATCCCAGCAGCGGGGTATCGAACATGCCTTCTTTCGGAGTCGCAATCGCCACCGCGATCGAAGCGTCAGCGGGAAGGCCGTCGACCCACATCTCGAGCTCCGCCTCCGTTTCAAACCGCTGGTAATCGCGGACCCGCCCGTCGTCCACATGCCCCATTTCCTTCAGGAAACTGAAGAACTCGAGCCCTTGGTAGACCTCCTTCAACTTCGCCTTATCCGCCGGCTGCATGACCAGGTCCTCGAGCGTCGCCTCGATCGGAACTTCGGTGTGTATGGTAGCCAGTTGCTTGCTGAGTAGAATCTGATCGCGGTGATTCTGCAAACTCTCGCGATACATTTTGCGCTCGACTTCAGCCGCATGATCGAGTGCGTTCTCGACCGAACCGAAGCGCTGGATCAGATCTTTCGCGCCCTTGTCGCCGATGCCCGGAGCGCCGGGAATGTTATCGACGGAATCGCCTTTCAGCGCGAGAAGGTCCGCCACCTGCGAAGGCTTCACGCCCATAAACGCTTCCGTTTCCGCAATGTCGAACCACTTGTCCTCTTTCATCGGATTGAACATCGTAGTGTGTTCGGTAACGAGTTGGAGCATGTCCTTGTCGCTCGATACGATCACCACCTCGAGGCCCGATGCTTCGAAACGCCGCGCCAGGGTTCCGATCACATCATCCGCTTCATAATTCGGAAACTCGAGAATCGGAACGCGCTGGGCTTCGAGCAGTTTCTTGATCCACGGAATCTGGTCGAGCAGGTCGGGCGGCGTCTCCGTGCGGTTGGCTTTGTAGTCCGCAAACGCATCGTCGCGGAAGGTTTTGCCGGTCGACTCGAAAATCGCCGCCATGTAATCCGGCTTCTGCGTCTCGCAGAGCTTCTTCATCATATTGTGGAAGATGTACACCGCTTCGGTCGAAATGCCGGCGGTCGTCCGCATCGGCGGGGCGCCGGTCCGCGCACGGGCGTGGAACGCGCGGAAAATGAAGCCGAAGCTATCGATCAGAAAGAGACGAGGCACTGCCCTATTCTACTTGCCGGGCGGCAGGACCGCAGTCACGCTTCACACTCCAAATATTTTGCCGCTGCCTGTCACCCGTGTTCGAAAAGCACTCGTCTGAACTGCAGGCAAAGGGTAGCTGGTAGTGTGTCCGCACCCCTCGCATATCGTGGCTTTTCGACCACGCCCAGTCTAGGGATAGTGTGGCAATTACGCCACTATCAGATCAGCTAACTCTTTTTTTTTCAAACTTCTGCAAACTCTTCCGCAACCGCTTTGATACAATGGGAATCAACAGAACAAATGCTTGTCTCCTTAGTTAGCGAACGACCAAGCAGCCGCAAAAGAGATTCTCAGCGTGCGATTTGAGACGACCGTCCAACGCCCGGTAGAGGCTTCTGGAGTTGGCCTCCACAGCGGCGTACCCGTCAAGATTCGTATCGTCCCCGCTCCCCCTTCGACCGGCATCGTATTCCTCCGCACCGATCTCAACAATTTTGCCATTCCGGCGAGCTGGCGGCATGTGGCGCGAGTGAGCTATGCGACCAGCCTGATGCGGCAAGGCGTCCTGATTTCAACCACCGAGCACCTGCTGAGTGTGCTGTATTCGATGGGCATCGACAACGCATTCATCGAAATCGACAACCTCGAAGTGCCGATCCTGGATGGCAGCGGACTGCCTTTCGTCGAACTGCTCCGACAGGCCGGAATCAAGACCTATCGCAAGCGCCGCCGCTACCTGCGCATCCGCCGTCCCGTATCCGTCGAGGGCAACGGAAAGCGGATCACCATCGTGCCGTCGGATCGCTTTCTGCTGACCTGCGACATCTTCTGGGATCATCCCCTGGTTGGACATCAGGCGCTGGATATGGAAGTCACGCCGGAACGCTACGCAACCGATATCGCCCCGGCCCGCACCTTCGGTTTCCAGCATGAATTGGATCAAATGCGGAACATGGGCTTGATTCGCGGCGCGTCGCTTGAAAACGCGGTCTGCTTCGATGAACGCCGGATCCTGAATGAAGCCGGACTCCGCTTTCCAGATGAATGCTGCCGCCACAAAGCGCTCGACTTGATCGGCGATCTGGCGTTGATCGGACGTCCGTTGTTAGGCCACGTGATCGCGGAACGCGCAGGGCATGCGATGCACGCCGCGCTGGTTGCCAAAATCGCAAGCGATCCTACGCTCTACGAAATCCTGAGCTTCGACCAACTCGCGACGCGCGTGGTCCACGCGCTGGTTTCCTAAACGGCGCGACTGCCGCCCTCCGCGGATGGAACCCCGACCCTCAGGGAGGGTACGCTGACGTCGGTCATCAAGCCGCGACTGAACCAACTCTCGTAAATCTAGAACGACAGCCGCAATCCGAATTGAATCTGCCTTGCGGACGTCACCGTCGGCGGCCGCACCTTCCCCAACCCAGCCAGCGCCGTCTCATTCGCAGAATTTCCGGTAAAGGCAAGCAGACTCGGCGGATTCAGTGCAAAATTCGGGTGGTTCATCAAATTGAACGCTTCTACGCGAAACTGCAGGTCGGCGTGGTCCGACAGGAACGAAAGCTTGTTTCGCTTGGACAGCGAGAAGTCCACGTCGCGTAGATCCGGTCCGATCAGAACGTTGCGGCCCAGATTTCCGAGCGTGCCCTGAGGCGAAAGCACGAACGCGGTTGGATCGAACCAGCCATTCGGACTGCCGATCACCGCGTTTTCGGCGGTGCGTCCCGGGGCGATGCTCGGACGATCGAGTCCAAGTCCGGGACCAATCGAAGGCTGCCAGCGCGATCGCGACCAATTGTTCGCGACGAAGAGCGAAACCGGATTCCCGCTCCGAACGCTCGAAATCACCGACGCCTGCCAGTCGCGGATCAGCCAGGTGGTCGCCGAATGTGACTTCACGGACGGCAGTTCGTAGGTCAGGTTAACCACCCAGTTGTGCTTCGCGTGATAATCCGAGAGCCCCTTGTTCGTGCTGAATCCGGGATATTCGGGAAAGGCCGACGTCGTGTCGTTGGTGCCGTCCGAAAAGAAGGTCGAAGCCTGCGTGGTATCAATATTGCGCGAAAACGTGTACGAGCTTTGCGCGCTAAAGCCCTTCGAAAAGCGCTTACGAATTTCGAGAATCCCGGAGTTGTACCAGGAATTGCCATCCGATCGCTTCAATTCGATCACCGTCCAAGCCGGATTCTGGCGGACGCCGGTAGCAGGGAAGAAGTACGTGCCATCCGCGAGCTTGGTGGGAATCTCCGTATTGACGTCGCCCGAGCGCAGTAAGTGAACTCCGCGCGAGCCCGCGTATCCGGCGGTCACGACGAAATCCCATGGCAGCGCGCGCTGCAGGCTGAGGTTCCACTGATGGACGTTCGGATTCTTGATGTTGTAATCGACCGGTCGGATGGTATTACCGAGTCCGCGCTCAAAGATCGGATTCGGGAACGTCGGATTGCTGATCGACACTCGCGGAGTCGCCGGTGGGTTGGTGATCGTCACGATCAGGTTTTGCTGATTGTTGGTGTTGAAATACCAGCCGTAGCCGCCGCGCAGCGCTGTGCGCCCGTTCCCAAACACATCCCACGCGAAACCGAAGCGCGGCGAAATATTCTTGTGAGTCGGGTTCTTGAACAGTTTGCCTGGAGTCGCAGCGGCATCGGTGTAGATATTCAACAACGCCGAGTCGCGACCATAAATGTCTACCGGCAGAGTCGTAAATTCGTAGCGAAGCCCGATATTCAGAGTCAGGCGCGCAGCGACCCGCCAGTCATCCTGCGCGTAGAATCCGAATTCAGTGAAGCGCCAATAACGATCCAGCGCGCCGTTTGGCGTAATCCCCAGGAACCGGGTCGGCGTGCCCTGAAGAAATCCCTGCAGATTCGCGAACGTATAGCCGCCCAGCGAAAACGTGCCGTTATATTCGTTGTCCTGATAGCGTTCGATGAGCGCGCCGGCCTTCAGGAAATGCTTGCCGCGAACCCACGTGAGGTCGTCGGTAAAGCTGAACACGTTTTGCGTCAGGCGAAGAAAGGCCGAGGATTGCGTTCCGAAGCGCGGCATTCCGCCGATATCGATGTAGCCGAGCTGTCCGCGCCCCGGAATGAATGGAGCCAGATTCTGCGTCGTATTCGCCTGTACGTCCTGTCCAATGTGCGTACGCGAAAATCCGCCGCGCGCAGTGTTGAGCACCGTCGGCGAAAGCACTGAGCGAAACTCGATTGTCGCGAACTGATTCGTCGACAGGAACGATCGCGGGAACTGCGGAAAATCCGTGGGTAGGAACTGATTTGCGTTGTCGTAGGTGTAACGCCCAAAAATCTGGTTCCTTGCCGAAAAGTTGTGATCCAAGCGCCCGCTCACGAAATCCTGCACAGTCGTTTGGTTGAAATTCCAGATATAGTTGCCGAGTCCGCCGCCGGCGCCGGGCGCATTCGCCCGCGGAATCTCATTCAGAAACGGCAGAACATTTGGGTTGATCGCAACCGTCGTAAACGCCGAAGACCCCGGAACCGGCAGCAAGCCATTCCTTGCATTGCTATCGGGCACCGCCGAGATGATCGTCTTGCCCGAGTGTTCGCGCAGCGATTCAAAGCCGACGAAGAAGAACGTCTTGTCTCTCTTGATCGGGCCGCCCAGCACCGCGCCGAACTGATTACGCGTAAACTTCGGGATCTGCCGCGGATCGAAGAAATTCCGAGCATCAAAATGATCGTTGCGGAAATATTCATACACCGCGCCGTGAAAGGCGTTGCCGCCCGCTTTCGACAGCACGCTGATCTGCCCACCGGAATTGCGGCCGTACTCCGCCGAGTAGCCATTCGTCGCGACGCGGTACTCGCGAATGGTTTCGAGGCCCAACACCGTATTCGCCGCCGAGCCCGCCGGCCCATTGGTAAAGTCGTTCATCAACGTTCCATCGAGCAGGTAAACATTCGAGCGCGGATCCTGGCCATTGATCGACGTGCCCAACCCGTGCGCAACAACGGATCCGCCGTCCCGCTGCGAGTAGGCGACAACACCTGGCTGCAGCAGCACGAAGTCCGTGTAGTTCCGGCCGTTCAATGGAAGATCGTGCATCGTCCGGTCGCTGACCAGGTAGCTGAGTTCCGAAGTAGACGTATTGACCTGCGAAGCGTCCGCCTGTACATTCACTTCCTGATCGACCGCGCCGAGTTGCATCTGCAGATCCACGCTCGCTGTTTCGCCGACGCTCAAGTGGACACCGGATCGCACCAAAGTTCGAAACCCGGTCCGCTCGACGCGCAGTTGCCAATCGCCGGGAGGCAAGCCCGCGAAGACGAATCGACCATCGGCACTCGACACCACCTCGCGCCGAATTCCGCGTTCCGAATTACGAGCAACGATTTTCGAGTCGGGCAGAATGGCGCCCGTCGCGTCCAGAATCCGGCCCGTTAGGACGCTGGACGTCTGGCCGGACAAGGTGAAGAGGCAAGAGAGAAAAGCGAAAACAATCTTAAGCATGATACGGGTGTAGGAACGGGAGAGCCCGGACTTCGGCCTATTCGTGAGTGTAGCAATCGACATGAGCGGCGCCTGGGCCGCGCTCTTAGACTTCAAGCTTCCACGGCGCGCGATACTCACGATGGAATAGCTTCTGCGCAGCCGGTTGAGCTGCTTTCCATGAACTCGGATCGAAGTCCACATGCAATTTCGTTTGCAGAGCGATATTCCCCAGCAAGCAAGTCGTCGTGGATCGTTGGCAGGTTTCGATATCGCTGATCGGCTTCTGCCGCGTCTTGATGCATTGCATAAAATTCTGCCAATGCTCGCCGTTGCCGCCGCTCCGCGACTTCATGAATTCGATCGGCTCGAGGCCGGCTCCCGCGGCAGCCCTTTCCGGAATCACGCGATACTCGCTGCGATCGACGAACATCGTCGCGCGGTCGCCGCAGAACAGGATTCCCCCACTCTTCTGGAACATCGACTGGCCGTTGCCTTCGCGATTCTCGTAGGTCGCCAGAAACCCCGGATACTCGTAGCTGACGTGCAATGTGTCCGGCGTCTCGCGGTTATCTTTCAGATAAAATTTCCCGCCCATCGCGGAAATGCCTGTCGGCATTTGCTCATTCATCGCGAACTGCACGATGTCGAGCCAATGCACGCCCCAATCCGTCATCATGCCGCCCGCGTAATCCCAAAACCAGCGGAAGCTTGAGAAATAGCGGTCGTTCGGATCGACGCCAAAGCGATTCGCGTTGAAAGGACGCGCAGGCGCGGGGCCAAGCCACATATCCCAATCGAGACCGGCCGGCGGAGCCGCATCCGGAGGATTGCCAAGCCCGTTGCGATCGGCGTTTCCGTAATTCCAACAATGGACCATCGAAATAGTGCCCAGCACTCCGCTACGCACCACTTCCGCCGCGCGTTGAAAGTGAATCGCGGACCGCTGCATCGTCCCGGCCTGCACCACGCGGTTATATTTGCGCGCCGCCTGCACCATCTTCGGACCCTCATCGACAGCCACGCAGACAGGCTTTTCGACGTACACGTCCTTGCCTGCTTTGCAGGCTTCGATGGTCATGTACGCGTGCCAGTGGTCGGGTGTCGAGATGCACACCGCGTCCACGGATTTATCGGCGATGATCTCGCGGAAGTCGCGGACCTTCTTGACGCCCGAGCCGACCGTTGTGTTGTACTTGGTCGCATTCGCTGCTCCGTCACGAGCGGCCCAATCCAGATTGCGGTCGTAAATATCACAAACCGCGCTGATCGCCATATCGTCGCGCTTCGAAGCAACGCTCTGCGCGACGCTCAGGTTCGAGCGCCCCATCTTGCCCATTCCAATGAAGGCGAGATTGACGCGATCGTTCGCGCCGCGAATTTGGCCAGTGAATAGCGAGGTCGTCAATCCGGCGGCGGTGGTCTTCAAGAAGTTTCTACGATCGGCTTCCATTTTTGGTCTCCTTACTTCACGACGATGTTCACGAGTTTGTCCGGTACCACTACGACTTTGACGACTGATTTCCCCTCGAAGAAAGCCTGCGTCTTCGGATCCGCGAGGGCCAACTTCTCGAGCTCACCCTTATCCAGACCGAACGGCACCAGGATTCGGCCGCGGACTTTGCCATTCACCTGTAGAACGACTTCCGCGGCGTCTTCCTTGGCCAGTTCTTCGTCGAACTCCGGCCAAGGCTGCCTGAACACCGGACCTGTGCGGCCGAGTTCCGACCACAATTCTTCCGCGATATAGGGCGCAAACGGCGCGAGCAGCAGCACCAGCTTAGGCAGCACTTCATCGATCGCCTGACGCGACATGCCTTCTTCGGCTGCGTACAGCTCATTGACCAACTCCATCAATGCCGCGATCGACGTGTTGAAGTGCCAGCGATTGCTGAAATCCTGAGTGACTTTGCGGATGGTTTGATTCAGCTTGCGGATCGCCTTCTTGTCGGCGTCCGCATTCGGCGCCGCGCCTTCGCGGTCCACATTGCGGGTCACAAAGCGATACACGCGGTCGATAAACTTGCGCTGACCGCCAACACTCGCCTCGATCCACGGCATGTCCTTTTCTGGAGGAGCGGCAAACAGGACGAACAGCCGGCAGGTGTCGGCGCCGTACTTGCCGATCATCTCTTCCGGGTCGACGACGTTGCCTTTCGATTTCGACATCGCGGAGCCGTCCGTGCCTAGCACCATGCCCTGCGTGAACAGATTCGCGGCCGGCTCATCGTTCGTGATCAGCCCCATGTCGCGCATTACCTTGGTCCAGAAGCGCGAATAGATCAAGTGCAGAATCGCGTGCGTAACTCCGCCGATGTATTGATCGATCGGAAACCACTTCGCAATCGTCGCCGAATCGAACGGGCCATTCACGTTCTTCGGATCGCAGTAACGGTAGAAATACCAGGACGAATCGACGAACGTATCCATCGTGTCCGTCTCGCGTTGCGCGGGCTCGCCACATCGCGGACAGGTCGTATTGACGAACGAGGGATGATCAGCGAGCGGTGAACGACCCTTGCCCGTGATCTTCACATCGAGCGGCAAAACCACCGGCAGATCGATTTCGGGAACGGGAACGATTCCGCACTTCGCGCAATGAATGAATGGAATCGGCGTGCCCCAATACCGCTGTCGCGAGATGCCCCAATCCTTGATACGGAATGTGATGGCAGCCTCGCCGAAGCCTCTTTCCTTGGCGAATCCGGCCATTTTCTTCCGCGCATCGGCACTAGCGAGTCCAGACCACTCGCCCGAATTCTCTACGACGCCATATTCGCCAAACGCCTCCTTGACTGTCGCCGGCAGTTCGCCATCCACCGGCCGGATCACGGGGCGAATCGAAATTCCGAACTGCGTGCAAAATTCGAAATCGCGTTCGTCGTGCGCGGGCACGGCCATTATCGCGCCGGTACCGTAGCCCATCAGGACAAAGTTTCCGACCCACACCGGAACGCGTTCTCCGTTGAACGGATTCAGCGCATAGGCGCCGGTGAAGATTCCATCTTTGACGACATCGCCTTCATCCGCCTGATTGGCGCGATCCTCGATCATCGCCTTGATGCGCGCCTTGCCGGCATCGTCGAGTAGCGGCGCGACGTAGGGATGTTCCGGCGCGAGAATCACGCAGGTCGCGCCGTAAATCGTGTCGATGCGCGTGGTGAAGACGCGAACTTTTTGGCCCGTCGATTCCATCGTGAAATCGACTTCCGCGCCTTCGCTCCGGCCGATCCAGTTGCGCTGCATCGAGAGCACGCGTTCCGGCCAGCCGCCCTCCAACCCCTTGATCGCGTCGAGCAGTTCGTCCGCATACTGCGTAATTTTCAGGAACCACTGCTCGAGCGTGCGCTGCTCGACCTTGGTCGTTTCGTGACGCCAACAGAAGCCGTCGATTACCTGCTCATTCGCGAGCACTGTCGCGCATTCCGGGCACCAGTTGACCAGCGCCTTCTTGCGATACGCCAGCCCGCGCTCGTACATCTTCAAAAAGAACCACTGATTCCAGCGGTAGTATTCCGGCAGGCAGCTCGCGATTTCGCGGTCCCAATCGTAGGCGAATCCCATGCGATGCATCTGCTGTTTCATCACAGCGATGTTCGACATGGTCCATTCGTGCGGATGCCGGTTGTTCTTGATCGCGGCGTTTTCCGCCGGCAGCCCGAACGCATCCCAGCCCATCGGATGCAGCACGTCGTAGCCGCGCATCCACATGTAGCGCGCGAGGGCGTCGCCAATCGAGTAGTTCCGCACGTGACCCATATGCAGCCGGCCGCTTGGATACGGAAGCATTTCCGAGACGTAGTACTTCGGCTTGCCCGACGTGGGATCGGCGCGGTAGAGAGCCTGATCGGCGATCCAACGCTCGTGCCACTTCAACTCGATTTCGTTGTGGTTGTACGACTTTTCCGGCATAGACTCTTCAGTATTTCGATATCGCGCCGGTCGTCACCTGGCTCGTCGACCGGCGTTTCCAACAGGAATGGCTTGTGGCGGAGCTTCGGGTGCGTGAGGATTCGGCGAAACCCTTGCTCTCCAATATAGCCTTTGCCGATGTTGCAATGCCGGTCCATGTGTGATCCCAGCGGTGTTTTCGAATCGTTCGCGTGAATCACGTGGATGTTCTCGAATCCCAGCACACGATCGAGTTCCGCGAACGTCTGTTTCGCGCCGGCTTCGGTCGCCAGATCGTAGCCCGACGCGTGCAGATGGCAAGTGTCGATGCAGAATCCAACCTTCAATTCGGTATGTTCGATCGCAAAGTCGCGAAGGATCTTCAGTTCTTCGAACTTACCGCCCACCTGGACGCCGCCCCCGGCGCCCACCGTATTTTCAAGCAAAACCGTCAACGATTTCGTGTCGATGCCGTCACTCGCATTCGCCAGCGCTTGAATGATGTTGAGCAAACCTTGCTCGAGCGTCTGGTCTTTGTAATTCCCAGGATGCGCGACGAGGAAGTCGGCCTCAAGCACGATGGCCCGCTGCAGCTCCTCACGGAAGGCAGCAATCGACAGATCGCGAACATTGCCTTCGCGGGCGGCGAGATTTATCAAATAGTTGTCATGAATAACCAGCGGAGCCAGATCGTGCTTGTCGCGCTCCTGCCGGAATCTCGCAACGTCCGGCAGCGAAAGCGTGGAGCCTTTCCATTGCCGCGGACTCGACGAGAAGATCTGCATCGTGTTCGCGCCAATGGAAACAGCTTCACTCGACGCGTTGCAAAGGGACCCGGCAATGGAAACGTGATGGCCAATGCGCACGAAGCCTCATCGTAGCGCAGGAATCCGTTTAGCGACGGCGGTTTGTCTCGAGAAATTTCATTATGCGTGCGCGCGCCGGATCCTCGACCTGGTTGTAGCCGGCCGGCAAAACAAAAAGGTCCGGCTCGGGCTCTCCGAGAACAACTGACGTCGCTTCCTAATGGTTGATGAAAATCGGGATCCAGAGTTTGTTCCGCATGATTCGCTCGCTCTTCAGTTCGGTGCAATCCAGCGAAGGTGCGAGGTAGTGATCTTCAGAGCCATTCGCGCGGCTCCATTTCAAGATTGGAACGCCCGCGACTGTCGAACTGCCTCGCAGTTATAGACCGGTGCCGAAGTGTCGGACGCCGGTTTTGCAGGTGCTATCGCCATCCGTCGAACGTCGATACGGCAGATCGTGCCAGATCAATGGTTCGCGCCGAGCGATGGTACGGTTCGTTCGATTGATTGTAACGATCGTCTTCTCGGGTGCCAGATAGAGCTGCGCGTCCCGTCTCTCGCCAAGCATGCGGCCGAAGAGGCTTTCCTCTTTCATGTCGCTTGCATTCACTGACGATCCGTCACTCCGGACGGCGAGAATCGCTGTCCCGGTCACCTTGGTAATCTTCGACGGATCGTACGCCATCGCCTGCCACTGCGTTTGCGTGATCCGCATCGTGTAACAGGGAACGCCGATAGGCGTGCGGCAATCCGGCGATTGCGCCCCTATCGCGCAGCTCGAGAGCGCGAAACAACCGACGAGGATTCGCCCAAACATGTGCCGATGATAAACCGGTGCGAAACCGGAAGCAAGGCGACTTAGCGAAGGGCGATGCCGACCTGCGCTTTGAATGCGGCTGGCGGAAGCGCAGTCATCGAGGCTTCGAGAACATAATTACCAGGCGGAAGAAGAGCACCGTTCGCATCCGTTAGCGGAATGGAAACCGCGCGATTGCGCTCCCCGCTGAAGTCTTCGAGCCGCACGCCTTGGGTGAACCCTTTGTCGGATGACCAGCGGTAGACAATATCGCCCTTCGCGTTACGAAGCACAAAATCGAATTCCTGTCCGCTCGGATACGTCAGCGCCAGCGGAATCCCGCTCGTATTCCTCAACGTAAGTCGCGCCAGCATCGGCAATACCGGTAGCGGATTCGCCCCACTCACGATGTAGACAGACTTGTCGACCGTCAAAGCGAAAGCGGTCTCCGGAGCGCCAACCACGGTGACACCGGCGATGCGCGCATAAATCAATTCCAAGATCCGCGGACCCGCGAACGTCGTCCGCGTGCGCCGCACCAATCCGATGTAGGGAAGATACAGTTCCTCCTGAATCCCGGCATCCGCGCATGAGGGCGTGTACGTCACACGAAATAGATTCGCGAAGCTCCCGATCGGCAGATCCGCCTTATACGACTTGGACTGAATTGTCGCCTGCGGACTACAGGAGTCGATCGACGTCTTGTAGGAACCGTCCTCGGCGGCCGAGAAATCGACCCACGTCGATTCGATCCGAGCGACCGGATCGTAAGAGTAAAGTACACCGTCGTTCGACACGCGCAGGTACACCGTGTCGATTCCGAAGCCGGTGGTTAGATAGTAGGTGTACCCATTCAAATCCTGTGCGCCGACCACTTCCAGCACGACGGGCTGCGCGGACCCGGCTCCCGCCGTACGGTAGACCCACTGATCGCCGACGTGAAGTGGGAAATAGTTGTCCTGGGCGCAGGCTAACCCGGTAGCGAATACCGCGAGCGTGAAGATCTTAGAGATAAAAGTTCCTGTCCCAGGCATGCTGTTTCAAACGCGCCAGCACATCGCCCGGCAGCGGTCCCTTATCCGAGACGCCGCAGCTGCTCTCCACGTTGCGGGTTTTGCGCATTCCCGGAATCACCGTCGAAACGGCAGGGGCGGAAAGACAGAACCGAAGGGCGATTTCGGCGAGCGTGCCGTCAACGCCTGCGAGATCCTTTTGCAGCGCCGCCACGCGATCGGCAACCTGTTGCTTCCGGTCGCCGCGGAAATACCGGCCACGGAAGTCGTCCTTTTCAAATTCGGTCGCAGGCGTAATCGAACCAGTCAGCGCACCTTCGTCAAGCGGCACGCGAGCCAGAACGCCGATTCCTTTTTCCACGCATAGCGGAAACAAATTCGCTTCCGGACTCTGGTCGAAAATGTTGTAGATCACTTGCACGGTGTCGATCAACCCGGTGCGGATCAAGTCCAGGGCGGAATCCGGCTGATGATCGTTGATCGAAATTCCGAACGCACGCACCTTGCCGGACTTCTTCAGATCCTCAATCGCACGGGCCCATTCGTCGCTGGTCTTCGTGTCCGCAGCCAGCCACTCCGGATTCCAGACGTGAAACTGTTGCAGGTCGATCGTTTCGACGCCAAGATTTTTTAAACTCTTTTCCGTGCAACGGACCACGTAATCGCGGGGAAACACGTCTTCGACGACAATACCCGGACGCGCGGGCCACAGAAGATTCTTCGGTGGAACTTTCGTCGCTATCCAGACCTTGCCCGGCGAACCGCGGACCACCTCGCCGACCAGCCGTTCGCTGTGGCCCTCGCCGTAAGCAAGCGCCGTGTCGATGAAGTTCAGTCCGAGCTCGATGGCGCGGCGCAAGGACGCACGCGATTCATCATCGGCGTTGCCGAGCCACTGTTTACCCCCGATGCCCCAGGCGCCATAACCCAATTCGCTGGCTTCGATCCCTGTTCGCCCCAATGCGCGATATCTCATAACTTCTCCAGTCTCGCATGCGTCAGAATCAACATATGCGGTTTGTTATCGCGATACTGCTATTCGCACTGATGCTGTCGGCCGCGAACGTCCGGCTGTATTTGAAAGACGGCGGATTTCAACTCGTGCGCGAATACCAGGTCCTCGAGGACCGCGTGAAATACTATTCGACCGAGCGCGGTGACTGGGAAGAAATTCCGCTCGAATTGGTAGACCTGAAGCGAACAAAAGCGGAGGCCATGCAGATCGAGACCGATCGCAAGCGCGAGCAGGCGGAGTCCGCGGACGAGGACAAAGCCGAGGCGGACGCCGCTCGCGAAGTACAAAACGTTCCGAAAGAGCCCGGAGTCTGGTGGGTAGATGGCGACAAGTTGAAGCCGGTCGCCACCGCTGAAATGAAGGTGAATACAAACAAACGCCGTCAGATTCTGAAAGTCATGTCACCGCTGCCACTGGTTCCCGGAAAAGCGACAGTGGAAATCGACGGAGCACAAGCCGCCTTGAAGATTCCGCCCGGGCGTCCGGAATTCTATCTCCGGCTCTCCGCCGAAGAGCCCTTCGCCATCGTCAAAATCACGCCCGCCAAAAACGTGCGCATCGTCGAGAAAGTCGCGGTGATTCCAGTGACCAACGAATATCTAGAAGAACGCCAGGCGGTTGAGATCTTCCGCCGCCAGGTAGGCGATGGCCTGTATAAAATCTGGCCGCAAAAACCCATGGATCCGGGCGAGTATGCCGTGATCCAATACGACGATGGCAAGGTGAAACTCCAGGTCTGGGACTTTGCGATCGCAAATCCGCTGCTCAGCGAACCGCCGGCCAAGCCCGACGTCAAGAAGAAATAATCCGCTCGAAAAAAGCGATTGATTTTTCCGCGCACACGCTCCATCGGAACGGCCTCGCATGCTGGCGGGCGCGTTCGCCCAGTTGCTTTCGGAGCGGCTCGTCGATCAGCACCTTGGTCATCGCCGCAGTCAGTTGAGACACGCTCTTCGGCTCGATGAGAATGCCGCCATCGCCCGTGACCTCGGGCAGCGAAGACACGTTCGAGGTGATCACAGGAACGCCCGACGCCATTGCCTGGACGACCGGGAATCCGAAGCCCTCATACAGTGACGGGTAGACAAACAATGAAGCACCCGCGGTAAGCGATGGAAGTTCGGTCTGGTCTACATAGCCGAGGTACGTCGATTCCGCCCGGACCCGAGCTTGTGTTTCGGCCGATGCCCATCCCATCGGGCCCGCCGTAATCAAGTCGAACGTGTCCCGCAGGGCCGGATCGAGAGCCTTCCACGAATCCAGCAGCGTCTCCACATTCTTGCGCGGTTCAATTGTTCCAACGTACAACACGTAGGGTTTGGCGCGTCGCAGCGGAACCGCATCGAAGAAGCGATCGTCCACGCCCGAGTGGATTGTAGTGACGCGCTCCGGCCGCAGCCCAAGCAGTTCAATCGCGTCGCGGCGCGTGCTCTCCGAAACGGCAATAAGGCCGTCCGCGCGCCGCAGAATGTGTTCCGCGTAATTTTTGTCGGCCTTGATATTTCCCGACGTGTGCAATTCGGGCATACGCCAGCAAGTCAAATCGTGCAACGTCGCAGTCAGCTTCGAGTGCGAAGGCACGCTGGTCATTTGATTCGAAGCGTGGAACACATCGCAAGCCGGAGTCGTCCAGTTCATCAAGTTGTGGCTCAGCTTGCCTCCACGAATTGTCAGCAGGCGCAGGATCGTCGACGGCAGCGAAAGTGGCGACGCTTCGTGATTCAGTGTGAGCCCATGCGGCAGAAAAGGATACAGCCGGACATCGACGCCGGAATCGATGAGCGCGCGCGACCAGTTCCAAACGTAGCTCTTAACGCCCGCGCTCCGAACCAACATGGCCGATGCGTCGATTCCAATTCGCATTAGTTCTGATTGCTGAACAAAAACTTTCCGCCGCTCTCTGCGATACGGAACAAGCTACCGCTGCCCAGCAGCGTTTCGAAAGGTCCGACCTGCGGCTTCTCGCAAATAAGGAATAATCGCTTTCCCGAACGCCATCTGCCAATCAATTCAGCATGGGTCACAAATACATTCGGGGCGCCCGGCGCATTCGAGCCGTATTCCAGATTATTAACGCGTCCATTTAAAAGCCACGCCTTCCGCCTTGTGGTTCCATCGTCTCCATTCGCGAGATCGGCGTAGAAAAATACCGACGAATAGGAATAGTATTGATCATCTACGATTAAGTCGCCGGCGGGTTGACGTTTCAATGCTTCCGCCAGGGGTCGAGACGCCAGATATGGATCGAATACAGTCAGCGCCGTTCGCGCTGCATGCGTGAATAAGATCATCATGATCGTCATTCCAGCAATCACGAATCGCGCGCGCCACGCGGAGGCGGCACCCACCAGAAAAGCGAGCGCGGCGATAGCCAGCGGCAGCTGCAAATAAGCAAACGCGGCGATTGTGAGATCACCCATGTGGCCAAGCGAGAGCGTATACACATCCGGATGATGGTCCAGCGCCTGCGAGATGTCGCCCGGCGCCGGCAGATTCCAAACCTGCGCAAGAATCAGAATACACGCCAACCCGCAAACGCCCGCCAAGACGCCCAAGGCCATTCGGCCCCCGCGAAGCCACTTGTGTTCCGAGACGACGGCGGAACCCAGCAGCAAAGCGAGCGCCGGATAGCAAGGCATCGAATAATATTCCTGCGTCGAGGAAAACGTAAAGAATACCAGCAGAAAAGCAGTCCAGCACAAAGCCAGCAACCGCGTCTCCGATGCCCGGCCGGCGCCGCGATATTCCAATCGCGCGGCGGCGGGAAAGAATACGCTGAAAGGAAACAACCACGCGAGATGAAGCACCCAGAATAGAACACGCGGAACCGTATTATAGTCGCGCGGATACCGTAAATTCAGAAAGCGCAGAACGTGTTCGTTCATAAAGTAGAACCAGAAGAACCCGTGCCAGTTACCAGGCGCGCTGACCATCGTTGTAACCCAAATCGGCGGATTCCGCAGCGCCGCGATCACATGCCAGGGAGCCGCGATGGCGAGCGCGATCAACAATCCACTGAACGGGCGCAAGCGCTTCCACGTCGCGAGGTCAAATAACCGGCCTTTGACGAGCAGGAAAAGCAACGCTCCCGCGACCGGAAAAACCGCGGCAATCAGGCCCTTTAGCAAGAGGCCAGTACCGATCGCGGCGGCGCAGACCGCGGCCCATATCCGTGGATGCTTCTCCCAATCGTCGAGCGCGCGCAGAAACGCCCACATCGAAAGCGCGATCGTCAGCGTGACCGTAACGTCCGGAATTTGGATTCGGGTGAACAGCCATAAGCCCATGCTGGTTGCGATCGCGAGTCCGGCGTACAACCCTGCAAGCGAGCCGAAAGCCCAAGCGCCAAAACGCGCCGTCAGCCACGCAAGTACAATCGCCGACAACGCCACCGGAATTCGCGCCGCCCAGTCGTGGACCCCGAAAATTCCGTAGCTCACGGCGATCATCCAATAAATCAGCGGCGATTTTTCGAGATAAAGGATGCCGTTGAGGCGCGCGGAGACCCAATCGCCCGACTCCAGCATGTTGCGCGCGATCTGCGCCTGCACGGCGTCGACGTCATCCATCAATGCCGGAGGACTCACGATGCAACCGAGGAATATCGCGGACGCGACTGCCAGAACAATTAGTGCGTGACGGGGATCGAGGCGGTTTGTTCGAGCGCCGGGCCGGTCTCGATCTTCCAGCGCTTCCGCCACAGAAACAGAATCAACAGACCCCATAGGTGATAACCGTAGTTTCCTCGCCGCTCCATGTGCGCGTCGATAATTCCCCGGACCGCCGGCCAGCGGAAGCCGGCCTGCTCCACGTCGCATTGATTCAGCGTATCGAGAAGCAGCGGACGAAGCGTGGTCCGCAACCAGTGGTGCGTGGGGATATCGAAGCCTTCCTTCCGCCTCGTCAGAATCGAGCGGGGAAGCTTATCACGCATTAGTTCTCTGAGAACAAATTTCAATTGTCGCCCGTTGACTTTGAAGGATTCGGGGAGACTGGCCGCGAACTCGACAATCCGGTGATCGAGAAACGGCGGCCGGACTTCGAGCGAGTGCGCCATGCTCATGCGGTCGCACTTATATAAGATATCGTCGGGCAGATAATATTGCTGATCCAGCCATAAATACCGGTTCAAAACGCCGGATTGTTTAATCGCTTCAGGAATTCGCGGCAAACGTGCGGCACCGGCGCCATCGCGGATCGCCGCCCGCTGCTCCGGCGAAAACGTTCCATTCCAGAACGCATGCGCATCCTCGGCCGGACGCATCGCACCGGCCAACAGCCGCTTCACTTTGTACTCAAAGCCGATCTTGTCGTCCGACACCGGAAGCCAGCCTGCACTTCGCAACGCTGCCGCCCGCAGACTCGCCGGAAACTTGCGCAAATAGGCCGCATACCGATCCGCCAGATAGGTATTGTACCCGCCGAAGAGCTCGTCTCCACCATCGCCAGAAAGCGCAACCGTCACCTGCGTCCGGCACATTTTCGAAAGGAACCAGACCGGCAGCGCACCCGCGTCCGCACTTGGCTCGTCGGAATAGAACGCGAACTGCTCGACAGTATCCGCCAGGCTCGACTCCGGCTGTAAATCATATTCGTTATGGTCCGTGCCGTACCTCTCCGCAATCTCGCGGAACCACGGCGTCTCATCAAAACTGCGGCCCTTGAAGCTGACAGAAAACGTCTTCAGCTTCTGGCTCGCCGCCGCGCTCGCATAATGCACGATCGCGGAAGAGTCGAGGCCGCCGCTCGACCAAACCCCCAGCGGAACGTCTGCAATCAGGTGCTCCTGAATCGAGGACCGCATCAGCTCGTCCAACCGCTCCTTGGCGGATCCGAGCGTCCACGATTGATCCTCGTGAAAATCGAGCGTCCAGTACGCCTCGCTGCGGATCCGGCCGTCCCGCCACTCGAGCCAATGGGCGGGCGGAAGTTTCTCGATCCCCTCCACCATCGTATGCGGCTGAGGAATCCAATTCAGCCCCAGGAAGTGGTCGAGGCCCGCGGGATCGATGCGCCGCTCGATCTCCGGATGCTCAAAGATCGCCTTCAATTCGCTCCCAAAATACAGATCGCCGTCACGCCGCGCGAAATACAGGGGCTTGATCCCGAGCCGGTCGCGCACCAGAATCAAGCGATGATCGGACTCGGTCCAGATGGCGAACGCGAACATCCCGCGCAACCGCTGAAACGATTCGGTGCCCCATTCGAGATACGCGCGGAGGACGGCCTCGGTGTCGCAGCGCGAATGAAAGCGATGACCACGCTGCTCCAGTTCGCGCCGGATTTCCGCGTGATTGTAGACCTCGCCGTTGAAGACGATCACGACGTCTCCATCGTCCGATTTCATGGGCTGCTGCCCGTGTTCAAGGTCGATAATCTTCAGCCGGACAGCGCCAAGCGAAACGGTGGATGACTCCCAAACGCCCTGTTGATCGGGTCCCCGATGCATAATCGAGCGCGTTGCGTTGCGAATCCGAGCGGGGTCCGGCCTATTCCGAAGATGCGTGAATCCAGCAATGCCGCACAAAGTGGTCGGTTCTTCCCGGGAACTTCAATTGTCGCATTTGTCGAATTCTGAGGATACCCATGGTCGGCGGCCGCGTTTGAGTCTGCGACCAATGGTAGTAGTTTCCTCCTTCCGTTAGTCTTGGAATTCCAATCGGATTCGTGCCGTGCAGCGCTGGTCCAGCAATTCTGATTCGTGAAGTCCCCCTATGCTCATCATGAAAAACAAAACCGGTTCGAACTTGCCTCGCTTTCTGATCCTGGTCTTTCTATCGTGCGTGCTCGTCGCCTCGGCGCAATCGCCGAACACCGCGTCACTGATTGTCGTAGTCGCCGATCAAACCGGCGCGATGATGAAGGATGTAAGGATCGTGATCACGAACGCCGCCACCGGAGCGGTGCGCGAAGCTCTGTCCGGCAATGACGGCAGCGCCAGCGTCCAAGCTCTCCCGCTCACCGGAACCTACACCCTCAGCGTTTCGAAAACTGGATTCGGCAACGAAGAGCGCAGGGACATCACGCTCCGCTCCGGCGAAACGGCGACCTTCAAAGTGAAGTTATTGGTGGGCTCCGACAAAACTGACATCACGGTGTTCGGAACGGCGGAAGGTGTCCGCGCGGATCCGCAGATCGGCCGCCGCTTCGATACCGTGCAGATCGACGAGACGCCGATCCTGGGCCGCAAAGCGACCTCGCTTCCGCTTCTGAACGCCGCCTTCCGCCAAGCGAAAGGAACCGGGGATCTCTTCGTCAACGCGACCTACTTCGTAACCGGAGTCGGGGGCCGCCGCCAAACCACGGTCACTTTAGACGGCGCAAATAATGACGAAGCCTGGGGTCGTCAAACCGCGATCGCCACCGTTCCGCTCGGCGCCGTGCAGGAGATGAATGTCCTCACCAACGCATTCTCCGCCGAGTACGGCTGGACTGCCGGTCCCGCCCTTAACATCGTCACCAAAGGCGGTACCAACGCGTTCCACGGCGAGGCGCTCTATCTCGGACGTCCGGGGAACATGCAGGCGGATACCTTCTCCACCAAGAATTTCTGTGCGCCATCGGTTTCCACCTGCGTCACTCCGACGACGTTGACTGCAATCAATCCGGTCGACGTCCCCGATACCCTCCGCCAATTCTCAGCTTCCGTCGGCGGACCCCTCATCAAGGACAAGACCTTCTTTTTCGGATCGATTGACCGCACCTTGCAGGACCGCACCACGTTCCTCTCGTCCACGCTGCCGTCGTTCCTTCTGCCGTCGAACGGCGATCTCTCCTACACCGGCCACTACCGGCAATGGCTCGGCAACCTCCGCCTCGATCACAAGCTGACTTCGAATCAGACCGTGATGCTGCGCATGAACATCGACCGGTTCCAGGACGATAATCCGCAGGACACAGTCGGCGGCACCAACGCGCCAAATGTCGCGCGGCGCTACGTCCGCGCCGGCCTGACCGCGCAGATCAGTCACACCGCCGTGCTGTCGCCCAGCCTTTTGAACGAAGCACGTTTCTCTTACCTCAACGGCGATCCCATCACGCGCTGGGAAGCGCAAACGCTTTCGACCGCTTACACGCGCAGCGGATCCGTCCCCTTCACCATCGGCCAGTCCCGGTTATCGGACCTCTACGGCCACCAAGCGCAGTTTGCGGATACGCTGTTCTGGTCCCGCGGAATTCATCAGCTTCGCTTCGGCGCGAGCCTCATTCATCACACCTCCGGCGGCACCGGCAGCGAATTCGGTACCGCCGTCCTTGGAACCTTCACGTTCAAAACTACAACGACAACGCCGTTCGACCAACTGACGTTGAACGACGTCCAAAACTACACGCAACCCATCGATTTCGGCATCCACAGCTACGTCCTCAAACAGTGGCTCTATACAGGCTTCGTGCAGGACAGCATCCATTTGCGGCGTGACCTCACCATCGACGCTGGACTCCGTTACGATCATCAGACCTTGACCGACGCGCGCGCCAACTTCGCGCCCCGTGTCGGATTCGGGTGGCACCCCGGCGGCAGCGCGCGCACTTCGATTCGCGGCGGCTACGGCATGTATTACACGCAAATTCGTTCGAACGTCGTCGCTGGGTATCTGGTGAACGGTTTGGACGGCTTGACGACCTACACCGCGACGCCCGGTCAGCTTGGCTTTCCGACCTGCTTGACCGGATCGTGTCTGCCGCTGATCTTCGATCCGAAAACGCTGCTGCCCTCACAGTTGCCCGCCCGCGATATCACCGTCGGACCCGGCCAGCGCGCCTTCTACCAAACGCAATTCGCGAAGTACGGCTTAAATTTTGACAAGTTACCTAACTATCCAGACGGCCTGGTCAACCCGCGCAGTCAGGTGCTGTCGATCGGCGCCGAGCGCGAAGTGATCAAGGGTCTATTTGCAGGAACCGACTACGTGCATCAACACGTAGGCGGAATCGATCGCACCATCGACCTCAATGCTGCGTCTCTATTCGATCGCACGGCACCCGGCCAGGTCCGCACTGTCGCCGCGACGAATCTCACGCGTCCCATTCTGCCTGTCAATGGCGGCGTCCGCCAAGTCAACGTGCTCACCAATCTCGGCCTCGCCGACTACGACGGCTTACAAACGCAGGTCAGCTACCGCGGTAATTCGCGCATGTACGCCTCTGTCAGCTACACGTTGTCGAAGGCCACCAACACGTCGGAGCCCGACGGCAACGGAATCAACCCCAACGAAAGCAACGTCGCCGGCCTCGGCGAAGTGGAACGCGGACCCAGCCTGCTCGATCAACGGCACCGCGCCGTAATCATGTTCCATTACCGCTTCCCGTTCCACATAACCGCCGGAACGCTTAGCCAGTTCGCCTCCTCGCGCCCCTTCAACTCCACCACCGGAGTCGATAACAACGGCGACGGAGCTAACAATGACCGTCCGGTGATCGACGGAAAAGTAATCGGAAAATCGGCCTTCCGCGGCACGCCGACCGCGGACGTCGGCATGTTCATCGAAGGGCGCATCAAGCCCAGCGAGGGAACGACGATCCTGCTCCGCCTTGAGGGCTTCAATCTCTTCAATCACGGAAATTATCTGGGCCGCGCGCAAACCGTGTACGGCGACACCGGCACCGTGAATTCGACCTTCGGCCAACTCGCCGCCGTCGGAACCGCCACCAACGCGATCCCCGCGTTCGCCAACGTGGATCCGCCTAGAATGTTCCAACTGCAACTGCGGTTCACGTTCTAGGGACTTGCTTAACCTGCAGCTTTCAATGCTTTTGAAATATTGAATGCGAGCCCTCAAAACGAGCGGCTACAAGTTCGAGAAGTGCCGGGTATTTCCGAACAGACCCTCCCATCCGTTATCCACCTGCACATCTTGAAGTACCAAGGCATGAATGATGCAGCAGAGTTAACGCCGGCTAAGGCGTCAAGTTCACGACGGAAGCATATAGCTCTTCCAACGAAAACTGGACAGCAAGCAGATTTATCGGAACCACGCCGGTATCGCCAGCGTAATCGCGTAGCAGCCAGCTTCCGTCAACCAGCTTTGAAAAATGCTCGACGTGCTTCCGATCCTGACTGACTAGTGGGCTGTCCTTGAGATATCGCTACCACGCGGGAATGCGTTTACGAACATCGGAGTATTTCCATTGAAAGGGTTTGGCTGTCTTCTGGTAGAGGCGGATGTAGCGTAGGATCTTGCGTTTTAGATCAGCGACGGAAG
>JBBQWZ010000039.1:0-69030 GCA_038210135.1 Bryobacterales bacterium | reverse complement strand
CACTTTCCGCAAAACAACCCGGAATGTTACGGTTACGCGCGAAGAAGACGACTCGCGCTTCTGTGAACAAAAACGGGGTCCGAATTCGGGAGGGAAAAGAAGTGGCTCCCCAAAAATCATGGTTTCCAACTACCTCTCCGTCGCGCAAGCATTGATTTTTATGGTTGGGCACCTTTTCGGCTGAGTACTCTCCGGATCAGGACTACTACTGTTTGGCTCTTACCCAGATAGGAACGGAGAAGGTTCGTGATCACGTCGTCGCAGACGTAGGTGTAGGACTGGAAGGCCGGGAAAAGCCATGAATACTGCTAGTTCGCGAGCATGCGCATTGCGACAATCACCAGCACGCCTCCCGCTGCCAACGTCGCCGCGGCGATAGATAAGGTCGTCGGGTTGGCGCGAATCGCAGCAAGCGTCTGCTGCGCACGGCAGAGCGATGAGCACCACCCGGAGCGTCCACTGCCGCCCCGCGTACCACATCACAATCTGCTGGGAGGTTCGCATTCCATCGGCTGCACCTCGCGCACGAAGAGCGCGGCCATGAAGAGGGCGGCCGGGAAGATGAGCAGAAGCTGGGTGGCGGCGAGGGGAAGCTTGACCGAATTCATGAATAACTTTATATCGCAAAGTACGTCCATAGCAAACGGATCGGCTGTTCGATTGCCTTGTTGAAGTCAGCCTATTGCTTTTCGGTTGCTAGTTTCGCCTCTAGAGGGCTACTTTGTCCTTCGCGGGGTCAGGGTCAGGGTCAGGGTCAGGATTGAATGCTGGGAAAACGCCTATGAAACGTATTGACCACCGTACGGTCGTCAGTGCCGGCACATTTTCGCAGAGCGACTGAGCTTTGAGGCAGCAGAGGAGAATCGCAGCCAGGATCGAGCTAAGGCCACAGCGACAGTAACTATTTGCCGGCTTGCCCGTATATGTAGTGTCACGATATATTGCTAGACACCCTATGGATCCCAAAAACTTTCAACGCTCGAGCGCCGAGACCGTGATTCTGGCTCTGCTCGAACCGCGGGCGCGGCATGGATACGAACTGGCGAAGCTTGTCGAATCGAAGTCGGATTCGATCCTGCAGTTTCAGGTCGCCTCGATCTATCCGATGCTGTACCGGCTGGAGAAGAAAAAGCTCGTACAGGGAAAGTGGGTGGAGAAGACAGGCGAGCGGCGGAAGCGGTTCTATTCGCTGACACCGTTGGGCCGGAAGGCGCTGGCTTCTCAACGCGAGACTTGGCGGGAATTTTTCGGCGCTCTGAGCCGGTTAACGGGGTTTGACAATGTCTCGTAATTGGAACGAATACGTAAGGCAGCGGATGCCCGCGTTGTGGCTGCGGCCGGAGCGGGAGAGCGAAATTGTCGCGGAGCTGGCGGAGCAGATGCGGCTGGCTTATCAGGAGTGGCTCGACGCCGGGCATACAGAAGTTGAGGCGGCGCGCCACGCAGAAGATCAGGTGCGCGATTGGCAGGCGCTCGCGAGTGAGCTGCGGCGCGCGGAAGCTCCGGCGGACAGGCCGATCGAGCCCGCGCCGCCGGGTGCGATCTTCGCCAGCCTATGGCAAGACATCCGGTACACGTTGCGATGGCTGAAGGCGAATCCGACGTTTGCTGGGATTGCGATCCTGACTCTCGCATTTGCGATCGGCGGCAACACGGCGATCTTCACTGTGGTTGACCATGTGGCGCTGCGAGGACTTCCCTACCCAGAGGCGGACCGGCTGGTGGCCATAGAACACGCCAGATCAGACCAACCGGAGGTGGACCCGTGGTGCTCGATCGACAACATGTTCGATGTTGCGCGGCGCGCGCAGTCGATCGAATCGATCAGCGGGATCTCCCCGGTATGGAACGTAGTCTTGACGGCAGGCGGCGAGGCGGAGCAGTTGCAAGCGTTGTTCACATCCGCCAGTTTGTTCCCGATGATTGGCGTGAAGCCCCACATCGGAAGGCTGTTTACGCCGCGGGAGGATGATCGCGCGCGGCCGACGCCAGTCGTGGTGTTGTCGTATGCGTTCTGGCAGCGGCGTTTTGGTGGATCGCCGGAAGTTTTGGGGAAAACGCTGACGCTCGATGGCGCGGGGGCCACGGTCGTTGGTGTTCTGCCTGCCGACTTCCGCTGGTTGGGCGAGCCACTCGCGGGGTCGGCGACGCAGGTGGACTTGTGGGCTCCGCTCGCATCGAACCAGTTGGCCCGAACGCCGCGCACGCTGCGATTCCTCAAAGTGGTGGCAAAGCTGAAGCCGGGCTCGGGGATGCGCCAGGCAGTCGATGAAGTCAAGCGGATCGGCGCAGGTCTGACGGAGGAGTTTCCGGAAGCGAACAAGACGCTCGTGTTTGTGGGTATTCCGCTCGAAGACAAACTGACGGCTCGGCTGCGTCCGGCGGTTTATCTGCTGCTGGCAACGGTCGGGTTCGTGTTATTGATGGCTTCGGCGAACGTGTCCAATTTGTTGCTCGCGCGCGCCGCAGGGCGGCAACGAGAGATCGCCGTTCGCGTTGCGCTGGGGGCTTCAGCGGGGCGGCTGATGCGGCAGTTGTTAACCGAGAGCGCGGTGCTGGCACTGCTTGGGGGCGTGGCGGGCGTCGGGTTGGCAATCGGATTCCTACAGTTGATCTTACGGAACGGGCCTCCGGCGATCGTACAGACGATGTCGATCTCGATCGATTGGCGGGCGATGGTGTTCACAAGCGCGATCGTGCTGCTTACGGCGTTGCTTGCGGGCATGGTTCCGGCGCTGCAGACGATTGGGGGTCCGCGCGCGGGTTCGCTCCGCGAAGGCCGGGGGACCACCCGTGGGAACCGGCGGGTGCGATCGATGCTCGCGATAGTGCAGGTGACACTTGCGGTGGTGCTGCTGACGGGATCGGGGTTGCTGATCCGAAGCATGGTGCGGGTGCTCGAGATCGATCCGGGGTTCCGAGCGGAGAATTTGGTGACGGTGGCGACGCAGATGCCGCTTGGGATGAACACGCCGGCGCAGCGCGCGGGTGTGTACGATCGGATTCGTGAGCACTTGCTGGCGACTCCGGGGGTCGCAAGCGTGGGGGCAGTGAGCCGGTTACCCATGCTAGGACAGAACCTAGGAAGCATTCTTCGAATCCAGGGACGGCCGGAGGGCGAGCGACCGCAGGAGGTAGAGTTCCGGGCCGCGACGCCAACATTCTTTGCGACGGCAGGGATTCCATTGAAATCGGGACGGATCTTCGACGATCGCGAGACTCAGTCGGTACTGGTGGTCGACGAGCTGACGGCCCGGCGACATTTCCCGGGCGAGAATCCGTTAGGTAAGAAAGTGCAATTCCTGAACGACCCGAATGGGCCTTGGTTCGAAATTATCGGAGTGGTTGGTGCGATTCGGCATTTCGGTCTTGAAGCGGAACCCCGCCCGACGATCTATCGGCCAGCGTCGATCAATCCGCTGGGGTCGCCGATTTATCTCATTCGCACGAAGATGGATGCGGGTCCGATGGTGCAAACACTAGCGCGGGTTGTACGAACGGCGTACGGCGGTATGCCGGCGTATAACATTTTTCAAATGGAAGACCTGGTGGCGCGCTCGACGGCGGAGCGGCGGTTCCTGATGTGGCTGCTGACGTCGTTCGCGATTGCGGCACTGCTGCTGTCGGTAATCGGAGTGTACGGAGCGATCTCCCAATCGGTAGCGCAGCGGACGCAGGAGATCGGCGTGCGGATTGCGCTCGGGGCTTCAGAAAAAGACACGATGTGGCTGGTGCTACGCGAGGGATTGTGGATCGCGGGAATCGGCGCGACGGCGGGGATCGCGTTGGGCTTGGCGCTGGCGCAAATCGGGCGGGGAATGCTCTATGGCGTTCGGCCGTACGACATCACGGTGTTCGGCTTGGCACCGCTGGTATTGATCGGCGCGGTGTTGGTGGCTTGTTACGTTCCGGCGAGGCGGGCAGTGAAAGTGGATCCACTGGTAACGCTTCGGGACGCTTGATTCGGGTTGCTGCTGCCCGCCAAATGTCCTTTCCGGTTTGCTTGTCGACCGCCACCAGCGTCGCACCAAAGCTGCCGGGACTAAACAGCAGCCGGTCGCCATCCTCTAGCGGGGATTCCCCGAATTTCCATTGCGACATCATCTGCCCGCCGTAATCGCGCGTCATCGACCGTTCCCAGCGCAATGACCCGTCGGACGCCGCTGTCATAGTTCGCGTCGAAAACGATCTTGTAATCAATGTTGACCCGACTCGGTGATGAGCGCCACTCGGGGCCCAGGCAAGTCCACTTTCTTGCTGTCGGGGACGAAGGTCGTTCATCGACTGGACCGGAGCCCAGATTGCAAGGTATCCCAACCGCCTCACCGGGTTATGCTCCGTTAACCCTCTTAGGTCCTAGGCCGTCAAGGAAATTAGACGTGGCGCGAAGGACCCTAATCTCCGCACAGGCCTCAAGCTCCATTTCGGCAACTCCGAAGTCGATGTAAACAAACCACACACCTCGCGCAATTGAAGCGAGTATTTCGCGAGGCCGACCGCCACCGAATGGCAATCCTCGTTCATGCGCAAGCCAATATGAATTTCAATCGATCATACGGCTCACGCGAAGCCCGCTTCTTCCTCGAACAACTTCTGCCCGAAACGTCAAACATCACAGTCGTGCTGGCGCACATGGCCGGTGCGGGCGGCTTCGATAGCGGTGAACCCATATGAACAGTCATCTTCGAGAGGGAGTCGCGCCGCCGACGTTGCCCACTGTGGCATTTTCGCTGGACATGAGGACTTCCACTCACCTGGGATTGGCGCTGTTCAAGTGATTGGTGGCTTGAGTTTGCGTTGACGGCGACATATCCGTGGTCGACTGCAATCGAGATCTTCGTGGCGGCCTGCGGCGTCCTGCCGCTTGATCTCGACGGCGATACTGAAAGGCTAGCGGCCATTCGTGCCCTCCTTACCAAGCCCAAAAAAGGCAAACCCGTTCCACTTCACCCCGGTAATTTCCCTCGCGACGGCGCTCAGTGAACGGAATCGCGGCCCTCGTTGTCTTTTGCGAATCGCTCGCCGATCGTCTGCGCATGGCCGCGCAGTTTGCGCTCACGGCGCTGCTGGCATTCAGCGAGAAGATGCCTGTTCAACTCGTCGCAGGTCGTGAATCGCGGCACCGGCACCATGAAGTTCCGCCGTGCGTAGCCCACCAGCCCTTCCACCTTGCCTTTATCGTTGCCCTTACCAGGGCGGCCGAACTTCTCGGCGAACGGGTAGTGGCTCTGTAGTTCGCTGAAGGCTGGCGTTTTCATACGCGTCCCATCTCCCAAAATCCGCACCACCGCTAGCTTGGTGGTGTCGTACAGCATCGTGCGCGGCACGCCGCCGAAATAGGTGAAGGCGTGGTTGTGGCCTTCGAGAAATGCTGCCGTCGTCTCGGCCGGCTTAACCGGCACTCCCAGCTCATAGTCTGGTGCAGTTGCTATCTGCAGGCATGCCCGTGCAGACACTTACTGAAACATTTGTTGAACCTCGAGTATCGAACGTTTGCCCGAATCGGCAGGTGTTTGCATGGGCTGGTGCTAGACTGCTCGTTCGCCGGTTCGAAACGACGCGCAGAACGAAAACATCAGACGCTGCCCCACAACACAAACACCCACCTGCGGTTGCTCAACCCGCCGTCATCAACATCATCCACCTGGATAGTGCCACTGGCTTCAACACGCCGAAGCAGACGCCGGCGGGGCGCCAGTAGGACATTCACGGAGAATCGAACCGCAAGCAGGAAGCAGCCAGGCAACAACGGCAGAGTCGCCGACAGTAAGCCGCGTCACCCCAAGAATGGTCAGCCACCGCAGGCTCCTGCTGCTGGTGACCGGTCGCGCGGTGCCGAGGGGCGCAGAATCTCAACTTCCGGTTTGCCGACGATACGGACAGAATCCGGTACAGGGCGGGTGACTGTGTCTCCGCGGCACCGCTGCTTTAACAGCCTTTCCATTACGCCGATCGCTGTTCCCGAAATTCATAGCGGGTCTCCACAACACGCATCTTGCGCTCATAGGAAAATCATTCTGAAAATTTTTGGGGGAAATCGTTCCTCAAACTGCGATGAGCGGGCTCGCCACAGCTTTGAGCGGTTTCGCCACAGAATTATCGGCCGATGCCACATGGGTTGGTGAGATAACATTCATTCATCCCTTTTTCAACAACATAAGGACTTCTTAGGGACGAAATGGCTTTTAGCCCTCGGCATATTCCAAAAACAATATCCGCAAGTTATTCAAAACACACACGATAAATCCGGATTTAACGATCTTGACATAGTGGCCAAGTACCCGTAGTCTAATCCCAAAGACTGTCTGTATTTCCCAGCTGCTAGCGGGGATACTGGACAGAATCCAACTGCTTGGGGACCCTGATGACCTTCAGCTACCGCCTTGCTTCCCTCGCGATCTGCGCATTGGCGCTTATCGTGTTTTGCTCCGGTTTATCCGCCCAGTCCATTACGTCGGGCGACATAACCGGAACTGTCAATGATCCTTCCGGCAGCATATTAGCCAACGCTACCGTTACGCTCAAGAATCAACAGACCGGCAATACGCAAACCGCAAAAACTACGACCACCGGCGTCTACCGGTTCGCGTTTTTACCTCCTGGCCAGTACGCCGTTTCGGTGAACGCGCCTGGCTTCATGGAAGCCAAACGCGTCGTAACCGTCCAAGTAGGATCCGCTTCGACGGTAGACGTGCAAATGGCCTTGGCTAGCACCACACAAACGGTCGAGGTCTCCGAGTCGAATGTCGCCATCCAAACCCAGAATGGCGATATTTCGACCACCTTCTCGGCTTTGCAGGTCGCTGAACTACCGAACGCCGGCAATGACACGACCGCCATCGCCTATACCGCGCCCGGCGTCGTTCTGAATACCGCCGGCGGATACGGCAACTTCTCTACCTTCGGCTTGCCCGGAACCGCCAATCTGTTCACCACCAACGGGCAGAATAACAACGACCCGTATCTTGGCCTGAACAACTCCGGTGCCACCAACTTGTCGCTCGGTAAGAACGACGTCCTCGAAGCGACCGTTATTAATAACGGTTACTCCGGCCAATATGGGCAGCTTGCTGGATCGCAGGTGGATGTCGTGACCAAGTCCGGCACCAACCAGTTCCATGGCAATGCCATTTGGAACTGGGCAGGATCCTATCTCGCCGCTAACGACTTCTTCGCCAATGCCAGTGGAACTCCGCTGAATCGCTACAACGACAATCAGTGGGCCGGCAGCATCGGCGGACCGATCTGGAAGAACAAGACCTTCTTCTTCTTTAATACGGAAGGAATCCGAGTTCTTCTGCCCTCCGCCCCTACCCAGGTGAAGATTCCGAGCCAGCAGTTTCAAGCAGCGACGATCGCCAACCTGACCGCGACCGGTCAGACGGCCGCCGTCGCGTTTTATCAAAAAGCGTTCGCGCTGTATAACAGCGCCAGCGGACTCCGCGGCGGTACTGCGACGCCGGTCGCCGGCGGCGGATGCGGCAGCGGATCGACAGCCTTCAAACTGCTCGGCGACGGCGTGCCTTGCGCCCTCAGCTTCCGCCAGAACAACAGCAGCCTGACCGACGAACGCGTTTGGTCGCTCCGCATCGATCACCAGATCGGCAAGAACGATCGCATCTTCGGCCGCTACTTCGACGACAACGGAACCCAGGCGACCGGCACGGATCCGATCAATGCCGCGTTCAATGCGTTCAGCCCGCAACCCTCGAAACAGGGCCAGTTGACCGAAACGCACACCTTCAGCCCGACCGCCGTCAACCAGTTCCTGTTCTCGGGCTTCTACTACAGCGCGATCTTCGGACCTCCGGATTTCGCGGCCGCCACCGCCGCCTTTCCTGTGCAACTCAGCTTCACCGGCGGCTTCTTCACGACCCTTGCCCCGATCGGAGGCTTTCCGGCGGGCCGCATCGTGAAGCAGTGGCAATATGTAGACGACTTCTCGAAGATCTGGGGCAACCACTCCTTCAAGACCGGCTTCAACTACCACAAGAATCCTTATACCGACATCGGCAACCAGACGAACAATACTGGGACCATCACGTCGAGCACGTTGCAGGATTTCTACAGCGGCGGCGGAACCAAGAACAACCTGACCCAGGTGTTCCCCACTTCGCCCTCGAAAGATTTCACCTACAATCAATTCGGCGCCTATGTACAGGATGAGTGGCGCGCGACTTCGACCCTCAAGGTCACGTTCGCTCTCCGCCTCGACCACAACGGCAATCTGACTTGTGCGAGCAATTGCTTCACCACCATTGCGCCGTTCACGACGCTGGTTCACGATCCGAAGATTCCCTTTAACCAAGTGATTAAAACCGGTCAGTCCACCCCCAACTCGCAGATCGATGCGGTCGTTTGGGAACCGCGCGCCAGTTTCGCGTGGTCGCCGAAATTCGGCAAAAGCACGGTCATCCGCGGCGGCATCGGAGTCTTCGGCGATTCCACTCCACTGGTCGCACTAGTGCCCATCTCGCAGAACATCCCGAGCCTGTTCAGCGCGCGCGCCGTCAACCTTCCGTTGACTCCGGGCGTGGCTGGCGGGCTGTTCGCAAACGCGGCTGCATCGAACGCCGCTTTCCAGAATGCGTTTTCGAGCGGTGGCACCCTGGCACAGTTGCAGGCCGCCGTCCCCGGCTTCGCCGCGCCGCGCGTTGCTACGTCGGACCTTCCCTTCCACACCCCGCGGTATTACGAATGGAATCTCGAGTTCCAGCAGGAAATCGGTTTCTCCACTGTCGCCAGCGTGAATTACGTCGGCAACCACGGCTCCAAACTGTATGTCCGCAACTTCGGCCTGAACGCGTATTGCAATGCGGCGTGCGGCGGCTTCGCCGGCCTTCCGACCGCCGCCCCCGATCCGCGCTTCGGCCGCATCCTCGAGAATCAGAGCTCTGGCGTCTCGAACTATGAAGGTTTGACGGCCGGACTTCGCCGCCGCTTCTCGCATGGCTTCCTGCTCAACTTCAACTACAGCTACGGCCACGGCCTCGACGACATCTCGAATGGCGGCCGCCTGCCGTTCTCGGCCAACACCAACGTCAGCGAAACCGCTGCCTCGAACCCCTACAACATCCGCGGCTCGATGTACGGCAACTCTGACTACGACGTGCGCCACAATGTCAGCGCAAACTTCGTCTGGGACAATTCCCTCCGCCACCTCTTCAAGGGTGGACCGGAAATGGCCTTCGGCGGATGGTCTATCTCCGGCACCGTGTTCCATCGCACGGGTCTGCCCTTCTCGGTCATCGATACGAACGTCTCGTCGGGTTTCCTGAACTACTCCGGAAACGTGTTCGCACAGAACATCGGTCACGGACCCACGGTGTGCGGCGCTTCGGCGGTTGACACGCCTTGCTTCGGCGATCCGAACAACCCGACGTACTTAACAGATCCGACCGGCTTCAACAACACGGGTGGACGCAATCAGTTCCGCGGACCGAACTTCACCAACGTCGATCTGAACATCACCAAGAAGTTCAAGATCGGTGAAAAAGTGACGCTTGGCATCGGCGCCACTGCCTACAACCTGTTCAACCATGCGAACTTCGACCAACCAGTGAACGATCTGGGTAGCGGTCAGGTCGGGCAGATCATCTCGACCGTCGGCACGCCCACCAGTATCTTTGGCGCGTTCGTCGGAAGCCAGAATTCTCCTCGAGCCATCCAGTTCAAGGCGCAGATCAGCTTCTAGTCGTTCCGTTGTCCTCAATACCGCCCCTTCCTGCACTCCGCAGGCGGGGCGGTTTTCTTTTTCAGACTTCTCCATCGAGAACACGCGTCGCTTGGGGGCGCGCAATCAAGTTGGCGAATGTGCGAATTGATGAACGGCTCGCTACCGCCGCGCTTCCGGCGCATCGAGACGCGCACGGATACTAAGACGCTGGTGCGTCGGCCACCAAATGCAATGCAGAACGAACGCGTCGAAAGCTTCCACGGGCGTTTCCGCGATGAGTGTCCGCCATCGGCCATCGCTGCCGCCCAATCCTTATCTTGACCAACTGCGACGCGAACCCTCACGACTGATCGGAATCATGGTCGACAACGCTTTACGGAGACCACGGAGGATCGCTGGATATCGAGAAGCTGGTTTATCGATTACCTTCTAAGACGTGCGTCGACTTACAGGGAATTTTAAATATGCCTGCATCGCTAAGAATCTTCGTTCGAGCAATACTTCAGAAGGTAGATCGAAGTTGAGCGTCGATGCGACGAAGACGAATGAGAGCAACGCTCCCCGCCGCTTCGCGTTCCCTTGCAAAGCCCTGGAGACAGACTATTCCCGGCTGGACCAACTTCTGGCCACACAATTCCAACAAAGAAGGCACAACCAACGAAAGGCGAAACATGATGGTAACCAAGATGACAGTGAAGACGGAAGGCGACAAGTATGTCGTCTTGACCAGGCACTTCGCGGCGTCTCCCGAAGCGGTTTATCGCGCTCACACGGAATCCGCGACGATCAAGAAGTGGCTGCTTGGACCGGAGGGCTGGACCATGCCGGTTTGCATCTGCGAAGCGCAGCCCGGAGGAAAGATTCGCTACGAATGGTCCGATGGCAAAGGGCGCGAGTTCCACCTCACTGGTGAGTTCATGGCGCTGGAGCCATTTCGCCGAATCATGCACGTGGAGCGAATGCACCTTCCCGATCCGACGCCAGACAATCATGTAGAGACAACCTTCGCACCGGATGGCGACGGGACCTTAATGACGATACGCATGACGTTGCTGGATGCCAAGACGCGAGAGGCAATGCTCGCTACGGGCATGGAACACGGTATGGAGGCCAGCTACATCCGAATGGAATCGCTGCTCTAAATGACCTGATCTGCGGGGCGTCGCGGGAGATGGAGTCCGGCTCCGATCAGCCAGTTCGCGCTCGCGAAAGTGACGTTGATCGACAATGACCTCGCCGAGTTCGTCTTTACGCCGCTCACGGCCTCGACGTCGGACGCTCGATCACGTGGGACGGGCAACCTCCGCCCCCCCCCATTTGCGCCACCACTTTATTGCGCCCGCTCCAAATCGTTCTTCCTACTGGATCGGTTTCGCAGCAGCGGGCAAATTCTGCGGCTTCGCCGCCCCCCGATGACAGGTCCAGCATGTCACGGGGTTCGTTCCGCCGAAGTCGTTCTCCTGATTGATCTTTCGGACCATCGCGAACATCTTCCGTGCGGTCTGCTTCGGAGGATTATCGTCCTTTTCGTAGGCATTGAGGTCGTGACAGTGCGCGCAGTTCACGCCGAGCCACCTCGAAAAATTGTTCATCACCTGCGGAATGCGCTTGGCCGGGACGCCCTTGAAGATCTGGATATTCTGAAAGAGTTCAGCGGCCGTTTTGTTGAGGGCTTCGGGATCCCAACTCGAGTCGGGCTTTTTCGCGAAGACGCGCGTGCTGTTGGATTCCAAGGATGTTCCGATTTTCGAAACTTCGCGGAGGGTCAGCGTCTGGCCGTCCTGCGACAGCGACCAATAGTCCGTGATCGCGTGGTCCTCGCTGGGTTTTGCGACTGATTTGACCACCAGAGTCGAGCCGTCCCAGGCGGATTCGCTATTCATTTTGCCGCCGTGCAAGGTGCCGGTGCTCGATCCCCCGATCGCGTAGGCGGTCGTACTCTCTTCGATGGATCCATTCGAAAGCATCTGGACCGAGACCACGAAGGAGGCCGCATTCTGAGCGATCTTTAGGTTCGTGCGGCGCGGAACATTATTCCCTGCCGTCTTACTCTTGTCAAGTTCCCAGACGCCAGACAGGTTCGGTTTTGGCTGTGCGGACGCGATCAGGGCGCCTGCCGCCAAGTATAGGACGATTCGGGTCATTTGGAATTGAGTATCGCAGCGCGCCTCCAAACCGGCAATCGTTGTGGGACCGAATAATCCTTTCGAGGTTTCGACCCTGCATTCGCTGGGCTGAAACGGATATCCTATTTCAGCTTGCGGGGCGACGATGGATTGCTTTTTTCGCTGGAAGCCCAGGTACCGGCCGACAGGAGTGACCCGAAAGCCATAGTGCTTCACTCGTTCTTTGCTGGGCCGTCACGAGGGACGGCATCCAGAACGACTTCCCATCGATCCGAACTTCCGCCGCAACGCTTTCAAGTAAATCCCAAGGTGTGGGAATGATCAGCCCTCCGCAAGTGCCTAACCGAAGCAGGTGGATGGATTGGAACCCCAAACCTCCAATTTTCCCGGAATCACCCCGGGTCGAACCTTCAAAACCAACAGAACCGGGTTTTGTAGGTGCCAGTTTCGCCGAATTTCCCGAGATTGAGGCGGACCCCCACCCTGCGGAGTTGGGGGGCGCTTCGGGCGTGCTGAACCGGGCCGGCTGCCGCATCATGGCGCTTGATGCCGGCACAGCCATCGGGGTGTGGAGCGATTTGGACGGGCCGGAAGTCCGGGAGGCGCTTCGCACCTTCGGATCGGATGGGCTACCTGTCCGTTACATGGATGGGGCTGGAGTCCCGATGCGGTATAAAGTCCGGCGTGTGGACGGCGAACCCGTCGCCATCAGTGTGCCTTTGGAAATGGAACTCAACCCGGCTGAACCCTGGAAGGTCAGGGACGGGATGCTGAAGGAAATGGGCTGGTGCTCGAAGGGAACTCCGTGGGCCGAGTGGAAGGCGTCGCTCAACCGCGCCGTCTATGGTGGCGGGGGCCGGCGAAGTAGTCCATCTCGATCCCGCCGAATCGAAGTCTCGCGGTTCGTGCTTGCGGGGCAGTCGCAAGTACCCAGAACTTCCGGCGGGAGCTTCGTCTTCGCCATGGCCCAATCTTAGAAGCGTGTCCTAGCTGAGTGCAACATTTCGCTTTGCCTAATAGGGGCTAGTAGGTAAAATCAGACGTAGGGCAATTTTGTACATCAGGGTGAGCACGTAAAAGAGAGACGCAAGACGGCAAGTATGAGCCCTTGCCGGAGCCAGCATCGGAGGCCGGGCGAAGCCTGACGCCAGAAGAGGAGGTGAGGCTAATCGACATGGCGAGATCGCGCCCTGAGTGGTTCGTGGCTTATCATGCCAGCATTTTGGAGAACGAAACCGGAATGCGTGGCGTGGAGATCCGCAATCTTCAAATCAGGCGTATCGATCTCATGGCGCGGGAGATCCATCTGCAGAAGAGTAAGACGAAGGGCGGCATCCGGACGATCTCACTTAGCGCCGACGCCTCGGAGTCTCTAAAGCAACTTCTCCGACGCGCACAGACCTTGGAGGGATTGAACCCGATCACTATCTGGTTCCCGCTTATGTCACGACTGAAATGTTGGCACAGAACGGGACCACGGTTCGCGCCCGCCAGCACGACCCGACGAAACCAACAAAAGGCTGGCGAACTGCATGGCTCAAACTCACCGACAAAGCTGGTTTGCGAGGTCTCAGGGGCCACGACCTGCGACACAATTGGATAACAAATCATGCTGAGATCGGAACCCCTCAGTCGGTCCTAGAGGCCCAAGCAGCGCATCTGTCCAAGCGGATGTCGGATCATTACCAGCACATCAGCGAAAGAGCCGCGCGATAGGCCGCAGACGAGCTTGCTCGCGTTAGGACAGCACTGCGGGCAGAAGTCCGAGCGAAGATGCAGGAGCGAGTCGGCACAATTGCGAGCGGAATCTCACCCGATTCAACCCTAATTCCGCCGGTCAACGGTCCCTCATCCGCGGTCCAGTAGCATGCCCCTTGTCGAAGGCAAATCCCGACCGTTCCGTACAACTTTCCGTACATGCCCAGGCGGAAGCGCGCGGTGGGACCGCAACCCGCGACAGAAATGGTGGGCGGTTAGGGACTCGAACCCCAGACTTCCTGCTTGTAAGGCAGGCGCTCTAACCAACTGAGCTAACCGCCCGCACCTTCTCAGCGTACCAGTCCGTCCCCCCTACGCGTACCGCCCCTGCAGGATACGGCATCCTGGACGTGGTATCCCTTGGGATTGCCAACCTTCGCGCCGATCCGCTTCCGAATCGTCTTCGCTACGACGCTTGCCGCGATCCTATTTTGCGGAGCCTGTGCCAACCCTGAAACTGGACTCCGCCGCGAGCTTCAGAAAGCTACCGGACCCGGCTCCCACACCATCACGCTCCCCGCCGGCATCGTCGAATTGTCCGACGAGCTTCGCGTTCCCGATGGCGCTCAGGACATTCAAATCATCGGCGGCGGCGGAACGATTCTTCGCCTGAAGCAGGGCTTCCGCGGACAGGCCGCGATTGTGGCCTCGAACGGTCAGCGTCTCAAGCTCCGTGGTTTTACGATCGAAGGCTTCCGCGCCGATCGCGACAAGCCCATCGAACTCGCGCCTCCGGAAAACGCCTTCCGCACGCTGTACCGTGGCAACGGGATCCTGCTCGATCAGGTGACGCATGCCGAAATCTCCGACGTCGTCATTCGCGATATCTCGACCTACGCCGTCCTCGTCAGCCGCTCGTCGCAAGTCAACATCGATCGCGTCTCGGTCCGCGATTCCGGTTCGCGAAATGCGAAAGGCCGCAACAACTCGACCGGCGGAATCCTGATCGAAGAGGGCACCACCGATTTCTCCGTCACCAACTGCACCATCTCGCGCGTGCTCGGCAACGGCATCTGGACCCACACCCTGTTCACCTCGCCGCCGAATGCGCGCGGCGTCTTCTCCGGCAATCAGGTCGATACCGTTGCGCGCGACGCCTTCCAGGTCGGAGGCGCAACTGGAGTCCGCGTCGAAAACAACCGCGCCGACCACGTCGGCTATCCGCCCGAGCTGGTCGATAACGAAAATCAAGCCACGCCGGTCGCCATCGATACCGCCGGCGACGTCCCAAACAGCGTCTACGCCAACAACACCTTTACCGAAATCAACGGAAAGTGCTTCGACCTCGACGGCTTTCATGATGGAGAGATTCGCGGTAACACCTGCGTCAACAAAGGCGACGCCGCCGCCTACCCCAACGGGCACTTCGCCGTGGTTTTCAACAACAACGATCCGCGCATGGCGTCGAAAGGCGTCCGCATCACGGGCAATACGTTTGAGGGAATGAAGTTCGGGGGCGTCTTTCTGATCGGTTCGGGCCAGGTCATCGAAGACAATACCTTCACGCGGATCAACACCGCGCGCTGCAACGACAAGCCAGAGTTTGGCTGCCTGTACTTTCCCGCCGAGCCGGACCTGCTGCGCTCCGGCATCTACCTCAGCCGCGGCGTCAAGCGCAAGGAAGAGACCGGCGGCAATACGATCCGGCGCAATAAGATGATCGGCTACGGCATGCAAACCCGCTGCGTCGTCGCCGCCCCAGGGCTCGACCTCAAGAACAACCTCGTGTCCGGAAACACCTGCGAGAATCTTCCGTAGCCTAGAGCGGAAGCACTGCCGCTCCCAGGATCTCGTGGGTTGACCGGTCTTCGACCAGCACCACCGCACGCAAGTCGGACCGTTTCCACACGCTATCAAACTTCGGATTGAATTCCGCCGAAAAACTCTGTCCGCGATCGATCTTCCCCAGGTTGTTCAACTGGCGGACGACGCCCGTATGACGCAGCCGCCGTCCCGCATTCTCTCCCCGCCGGACGTCGGTTTCAAGGCTCCCTTCCGTAATCGCCAGCAGTACGTTCGCGTTGGCCGGCAACGCGCCGGTCGAAATCACCAATTGGTCCCCGCGCTTCTCAATCGTCACCGGAGCCTTCATCCGCGACGTCGCCTTGCGAATCTCAGCTTGGGCTCGCTTCCCATCGTTGCCCACGAATCCCGTCCTTCCATCGATCACCATCTGCGGCGTATAAACTCCAGCCTCGCCGCCGAGATTGTGCTCGTAACGCTTCTGTCGCGCGCTGAACTCCGGCGTCGAGAATGGATCGCGCCATCCGATGTAATCCCAATAATCCACGTGCTCGCTGAGTACGATCACGTTCTGTCCGTACTGCTTCTCGATTTCCGCCAGCAGGCGATCCGCCGGAGGGCACGACGAGCAGCCTTCCGACGTAAAGAGTTCGACGACCACAGGAGATGGCGTCGAAGCCTTCTCCGCGGCAAAAGCGACGGCGACGAGTGCGAATAGAAAAAGCATGGCTGCCACCTTCATCCGGAATGCCTCCAGATTATTCTACTTGACAATACAAAGTACTCTGCATATGATTGCCACATGACCCGCCGCATCGTTTTTATCGCCATAATCTTCTTCTCAGCCTCCATCGCGTGGCTCCTCCTAGCCGGGAATATCAACCAACGCACCCACTCCGCCGATTCCGGATTGCGTTCGAAAGTCGTCGGCGTTTGGGGCTCCGAACAACTGCAGAGTCCGCCCTCCGCTTCCGTGATCACTAAGAACCGACGCGAAGTCGAAATGGTCGTCGATGGAAAGAAAGTCAAGAACTGGGCCGAAGAAACCGTCCTGACTCCGATCGAGTTGATCAAAACCCGCGCCGACGCGCGCCTCGATCTGGAGCCCCGTCAGAAGGGTCTTCTCTGGTACAGCACCTACAAGGTCGCCTTCGCCGCTGACTATGAATTTGCTCCGCCGGACGCCGACCAGGATGTGCAAATTTCCTTCTCGTTTCCCGCCCAGCAGGCCATCTACGACGACCTGCGAATCTCGTTAAACGGCGAGCCGCTTGGAACCGGAACCGCTTGGATCACGCATGCCAAGGCTGGCGTGCCGCTAAAGATGCACCTCGGATATCGCTCCCAGGGAATGAACGCCTGGCGCTATCGCATGGATTCGTCAGGCGCGCCCGGCAATCCGCAGATCGCTTCCGCCAAGGATTTCTCGCTCCACCTGACCACCAACTTCAAGGACATCGATTTTGCCGACAATTCTCTCTCGCCCGCTGAAAAGAAGGAATCCGCCGGCGGATGGGATCTCGTCTGGAATTACCGCAACCTCGTCTCCGGCGCGCAAATCGCCGTCATCATGCCGGAGAAGCTACAGCCGGGTCCGCTCGCCGGCGAGATCAGCTTGTTCGCACCCGTCTCCCTGTTTTTCTTCTTCTTTGTGATGCTGCTGATCACCACGCTGCGGCGCATCGACCTGCATTGGATGAACTACTTCTTCCTCGCCGCGGCCTTTTTCGCGTTCCACCTGCTGCTCGCCTACCTCGCCGACCACCTCTCGATCCACGCCGCCTTCGCCGTGTCGTCGCTCGTCTCCGTCTTCCTGGTGATCAGCTATCTGCGTCTGGTCGTCGGTCTCCGCTTCGCCGCCGTCGAAGCCGGCGGAGCGCAATTCGTCTACCTGATCCTGTTCTCTTACGCGTTCTTCTTCAAGGGCTACACCGGCCTCACGGTGACCATCGGCGCGATCGCGACTCTGTTCATCGCCATGCAGGTAACCGGCCGCGTGAAGTGGAGCGAGTTGCGCGAACCTGCGGCAACCTATCCGCCACCCATGCCGCTAGCCAATGGATAAGCCGTCTACGGACGCGCCATAGTCAGTCGAAACGCAGCCATCTGTTGATCGTTCCGCACCAGTAGAACGTCGCCGACCAGCACCGGATGGTTCCAGCTCTTGCCTTCGATCGCCGATATGCGCGCGACTTCCTTGTACTGATCAGGAGTCGCGAAAACCAGCGCGAGATCGCCCTGCTCCGCTTCGATCAGCAGCAAATTCTGATCGGCCAGCAGGATCAGCTGCCCTTGTCCGTAACGGCCGCCCTTCCAACTCCGCTTGCCGTCCTTGAGATCGATGCAGGCAAGAATGCTGCCGTCGAATCCGAACGCGTGGCCGTTGTGGATCACATAATCGTTGAAGTTCGGTTTCAAACCACTCGATCGCCACCGTTCTTCAACGTTCCACCCGCCCGCCGCATGCCGCACCGAGATTCGCCGTAACGGAGCATTATCTCCCTCGCTCAAAAGCAAGTCGCCGTCGGCCGTCATAGCAGGCTGCACGATCGGCGCCCCGGGCGTCCACTCGTAATGCCACAGAACGGTTCCATCCGCCGGAGCGAAGCTCACCGGACCGTGCCCCGCCATCAGCACCACCTGCGGAACGCCATCAATCGTGAACAGTTGCGGAGAGCTATAGGTAGTACCGCTTCCAGCGGGACCCATCCAACGCCGCTCGCCGGTCTTGCTATCGTAGGCGACCACCCGTCCCGAAGTCGCCGCGATCACGACGTCATCGATCACCAAAGGCGAAGCGCTAAAGCCCCATCCCGGTGTCTTGCTCTCCGTGTCCGCAGCGGCATTGTGCGACCAAATCAGCGCGCCCGTCTGCTCATCGAGTACGTTCAGAATTCCGGTAGCGCCAAGCGAGTACACGCGGCCATTGCTCAGCGTAGGAGTCGCGCGCGGACCCGCTCCGCCGTTCGACTCCCAGAATCGCGCCGCATCGCGATGCGCCCAAACCGGCTTGCCGGTGGACAACCGGTAGCAGGAAACCACTTCGTTTTCGCCGCGTTGTTCCTGGGTGAAAATCAGATCCCCATGCACGGCGAATGACGACCATCCCGGCCCCACCGCGCGGTGCCAGATCTCGACCGGCCGCGCCGCCGCCCAATCCTTATTCACGCGCACGTCATGTACGATCCCGTCGCGGTGCGGTCCGCGAAAGCCAGGCCAGTTCGCGGTGGAGCTATTCGCTGTGGGTGGCTTCGGCGTAATCTCGACGGGAGCGACAGGCAGCGAGACCTCTTTCATCGGCACCGTCGTTGACGCCGGGGGCAAAGCAGCGGGTGCCGCAGGCACAAGCTCTTCCTGCGCCAGCAGCCGCTGTTCCGCCGTCTTGCTCCAGCGCCACGCCAAAAGCGAATCGGCCGATCCTGTGATGCCATCCGTTCTCAGGGTGTTCCAGCCGGCCGCAAAAAGCAGCAGCGCCCCCACAAACGACGCCCGCCGGAACGCGAGGGATCCATTTCGCGTCGCCACCGCCCATAGCACCAGCAGCAGGCTGAGAACCGGAATCGAATACATCGCGAACATCAACCCCATCATTGCCCCGGCGATCGACTTGTCGATCAGCGGGAACGTCAGGGCCGCGATCGCAATCATCACAGGCAGGGCCGCCCAGCGATCCAGCTTGGGCGCCCGGCTGAAGAATATCCACCAGATCAAAATTGCCAGCGCGATTACCAAGGACGCAACCAGCGCCACCAGGAACGTTTCCGGCCAGAAGAAAGGAAGCGCAAATCGAATCAACAACAGAAGCGCGATTGCGACGACGCCCGGCCACAGCCGGAGGTCTCTTTGCTCATTCCGGCCGGTGGAGGCAGCGGTGATCATGCCAAAAGAATACTTTCCCCGCCTCCGAATTGTTCCTTTTTTCTTCCGCGGAGGTATCGAAAACTTCCGGCAGGCTGTTCTCTGAACACGCCCTGCGATAGAATTGAAACACTTTTCGTTCGATGTGCTCTACTCTGGCTGGGCCGCGCGAATTGTAATCGAAGGAGGCCGCCAAGCCATGTTTCGTCTCGATGCCGACCGTGCCGTCGAATTCTGCGACGGATTGCGCCGCCGCGATTTCCTTCATGCCGGTGCGCTTTCCACCCTCGGACTCTCTCTCGGCCAGTTCTTCGGCTTGCGTGCCCAGGGCCAGGCTTCGAATGAAGATGTGAACTGCATCTTCCTGATGCTCGTCGGCGGACCCTCCCAGCTCGATACCTGGGACATGAAGCCGAACGCGCCCATCGAAATTCGCGGACCCTACAAGCCCATCAAGACTAATGTTCCGGGGATCGAGATCTCCGAAAATTTTCCTCGTATGGCGAAACACGCCGATAAATATTCCATAGTCCGCAGCGTCTATCACACCGCCGCCGCCGTCCACGACACCGGCCATCAGATGATGCAGACCGGACGCCTGTTCTCCGGCGGCATCGAGCATCCGCACATGGGCTGCGTGCTGCAAAAGATGAAAGGCTCGAACGGAGACGTGCCCGCGCATGTCCTGCTTCCGCGTCCGATCGGCAACACGGGCGGCAACATGCCGCACGGCCAGAACGCAGGCTACCTCGGCAAATCCTTCGATCCTTTCGTCCTCAACGCCGATCCCTCAGATCCAAATTTCAAAGTGCCGGATCTGCTTCCGCCCGACTACCTGACGCCGCTCCGTGTCGATCGCCGGCGCAATTGGCGCGAGCTGATCGACAAATCGGTCAGCCAGTTTGAAACCTCGCAGGACGCGCGTTTGCTCGACACCACTTTTCAGCAAGCCTATACGCTGATGTCCTCCGCCAAGGCTCGCGAAGCCTTCGAGCTGTTCAAAGAACCCGAGAAAGTCCGCGAGAAATACGGACTCAATCGCTTCGGGCAGAGTTGCCTGCTCGCGCGCCGCCTCATCGAAGCCGGAGTCCGCTTCGTCACCATCAACATGTTCGAAACCGTGTTCGACGAGATCACCTGGGACATCCACGGCTCCAAGCCCTTCTCGCCGATCTCCTGCTATCGCGACCTCGTCGGGCCGATGTTCGACATGGCCTACAGCTCGCTCCTCGAAGAGCTTTCCGAGCGCGGCTTGCTCAAGAACACCATGGTCGTCGGCATGGGCGAATTCGGCCGCACTCCAAAAGTGAATCCCGCCGGTGGCCGCGATCACTGGCCCCAATGCTGGAGCGTTTTGATGGGCGGCGGACCGCTCAAAGGCGGCACCATCGTCGGCACGTCGGATGAAATCGGCGGAGCGCCCAAAGACCGCCCCGTGAATCCCGGCGAGATCGCCGCCACCATATATCAAGGCCTGGGAATCCCGCTCACTACCGAACTCCCCGGAGCGCAAGGCCGCCCGATGCCCCTGGTCGATCGCGGCACCAGCGCCATCAAGGAGTTGTTCGTCTAACTCCATGAAATGGAAATTGTCGCGTCATGCAATCGAGCGGATGTTGCAGCGCGGCGTGACTCTTGAGGATGTAGATTCAACCATGAAATCCGCTGCCGCGTTTGAATATCGGCACGAAGGTATTAATAAGGTCGGCTACTATGCGCAAGATAAGAAGCTCTTCGTCGGTACCGTGGATGGGGTTGTGACAACCGTAATGACAGGAATTGGGCGTGACTACGTGGATCGTCTGAAGAAGGAGAAGCCATGAGAATCACCTACGACCGCGAAGTGGACGCCGCTTACATTTATCTGGAGGATCCGATTCCGGCTGGCGCCGCGGTGATGACTCATGTGTGCGATGCAGCCGCGGCGGCCGGCTCGATTCACCTGGATTTCGACGGAGACGGCAAGCTCTTAGGTATCGAAATCCTGGACGCCAGCCGCGCGCTTCCTGCAACGGCATTGGCTTCGGCAGAACGCCTTTATTCTCCAGCTGGGTCGAGGAAATAGATCTTTCATGCTTCGACTTGGTTTATTTTTCGCCTTTCTGCCTGCAAGTCTCGCCGCCGACCTCCGCATCCTGCCGTCCGCCGTCACCCTCACCGGACCCGAGGCCCGCCAGCAGCTCCTCGCCGAATCCCTCGACGCCGCGACCAATGCCGACGTCACTCGCAAAGTCACCTGGACCTCCTCCAACCCCGCCATCGTCAAAGTGGAAAACGGAATCGTCACCCCCGTCGCCGACGGCACCGCCGAAGTCACCGCCACACGCGATGGCGCAAAAGCCTCCGCGCGCGTCACCGTGCAAAACGCGAAAGCGCCCTTCACCTGGAGCTTCCGCAATCACGTCATTCCCGTCATGACCAAAACCGGCTGCAATCAGGGAGCCTGCCACGGCGCGCTCGCCGGCAAGAACGGCTTCAAACTGACCCTCCGCGGCTACGACCCCGATGTCGACTTCGACACACTAACGCGCCAGTCCGTCGGACGCCGCATTTCGCCCGCGGATCCCGCCGGCTCGCTGGTTCTTCAAAAGGCCACCTTCGCGACGCCCCACGGCGGTGGCCGCCGCTTCAAGCCGGACTCGCTCGAGTACCGCGTCATTCAGGAATGGATCGCCGCCGGAACGCCACGCCCCGCCGACTCCGACGCAACCATCACCGGCCTCGATGTCTTTCCGCCCACCGCCACGCTCACGACCGGAGCCGAACAGCAAATCGTCGTTCGCGCCAAATATTCCGACGGCCACACCGAGGACGTCACCCGCTGGGTGAAGTTCAATTCGAATAACGAAGGCGTCGCCACCGTTGACGATTGGGGCCGCGTCAAAATGAACGGCCACGGCGAGGCCGCCATCACCTGCTGGTATTCCAGCCGCGTCCTCTACGCCCGGCTCACCGTTCCCTATCCGAATCAAATAGCGGACGCCGCCTACAACAACTTTCCCCGCAAAAGCTTCATCGACGACCTGGCCGTCGCCAAATGGAAAACGCTTCACATCGCGCCATCGAAGCCTGCCGACGATGCCGCGTTCCTGCGCCGCGCGTATCTGGACGCCGCTGGCATCTTGCCGTCGGCGGAAGAAGTCGAAAATTTCCTCGCCGACACCTCCGCCAACAAGCGCGAGAAGCTCGTCGATCAACTTCTTGCGCGTGACGAGTTCACCGACTACTGGGCCTACAAATGGTCCGATTTGCTGCTGGTTTCGAGCAAGAAACTACGCCCCAACGCGATGTGGAGCTTTTACAACTGGATCCGCGAGAGCGTAGCCCAAAACAAGCCCTGGGACAAATTCGCCAAAGAGATCTTCACCGGTACGGGCAGCAATCGTCAGCACGGCGAATTGAATTATTACGTCCTCCACAAAGACCCCATCGATCTGGTCGAAACCACCACCCAGGCTTTCCTCGGTCAAAAGCTCACCTGCGCGCGCTGCCATAACCATCCACTTGAGAAATGGACGCAGACGCAGTACTACCAGATGGCCAACTTGTTCTCTCGCGTCGGCCTCAAGAATGGCTCCGACGGAGACAACATCGTCTTCGCAAAAACATCCGGCGACATCAACCATCCGCGCCTGTTGAAGCCCCTCGCTCCCGCGCCCCTCGACGGACCCGCCTTATCTCTCGACTCGCAAACCGATCGCCGGATCGCCTTCGCGAATTGGCTCACCAGCCCCGATAACGTCCTGTTCGCGCGCACCGTTGTGAATCGCGTCTGGGCCAACTTCCTCGGCCGCGGTCTGGTGGATCCAGTGGACGACGTTCGCTTGTCGAACCCCGCCTCGAACGAGGAACTCTTCGCCGCCCTCTCCAAAGATTTTGCAGCGCACGGCTTCGACGTCAAGCGTCTGATCCGCCTCATCATGACCTCGAGCGTCTATCAGCTTTCGAGCGAAGCCAACTCGACCAACGCGAGCGACAACATGTATTACTCGAAGTACGTCGTCAAGCGCCTGAACGCCGAAGTCATCCTCGATGCGATGTCGCAGGTCACCGGAGTCGCCACGAATTTCGGCGGCTACCCCGCCGGCACGCGCGCATTGCAGCTTCCCGATACGCAAATCCAATCGCAGTTCCTCTCGTCATTCGGCCGCCCTGCGCGCGACATCTGCGATGCCGGAGAGCGTTCCATGGTTCCCACCGTGGCGCAAGCTCTCCACGTCCTGAACGGCGACACGCTGAACAAGAAGCTCTCGAACGACAACGGCTACATCGCGCTGTTCCTCAAAGTCGGACTTTCGGACCGCCGCATTATCGAGCATCTGTACCTGTCCGCGTTCAGCCGCTACCCCAACGAAAACGAAAAGCGCCAGGTGCTGGACGTTCTCGAAAAGGCCCGTGCGCAAAGTCTCGACGCCCGCCGTCCCGCTCTCGAAGACGCCGTCTGGGCGATGCTGACCAGCAAAGAATTTCTCTTCAACCACTAGAGCCAATGAACCGCAGAAGCGAATCACCAGCGCATGGCATCGAGGCGCGCACGAAGCGAGGCGAAGCCGAGCGAAGTAAGTGCTCCACTCGACTTACCAGCTTCTTCCTAGCCGCTTCCATCGCCATAGCCGCTCCACCCACGCCGCCGAATCCGAGTTACAGCCTCGCCTGGGCCCCCAACGGCCAAACCATCGCCGTCGGTGGCTTCCGCGAAGTCCGCCTGTACGACGCGTCGGGCAAACAAATCAAAACCAAACTAACTGGATCCACCGAAGCCGTCCGCGCCGTAGCCTACTCGCGCGACGGATCCCTCCTCGCCGCCGGAGCGGGTTTGCCCGGCCGCAAAGGCGAAGTCATCGTGTGGCGCGGCACCGAACAAATCCTCCGGATCGATGGGCACACCGATTGCGTCTACGGCCTCGCCTTTTCGCCCAACGAAAAACTTCTCGCGACCTCCAGCTACGACAAGCTGATCAAGCTGTGGGATGTCGCGACCGGCAAAGAAGTCCGCACGCTCAAAGACCACATCGACGCCGTCTACGCCCTTGCTTTTACGCCCGACGGTAAGCGTCTCGTATCCGGTTCCGCCGACCGCAGCATCAAGATTTGGGACGTCGCTTCAGGCGAGCGCTTGTACACGCTTTCTGAACCGACCGACGGAATCAATACAATCGTCCTCGATCCCACCGGACGCCGCGTCGCCGCCGCGGGCCTCGATAAATCGATCCGCATCTGGTCGCTCGGCGAGAAAGCCGGAACCCTCGAGCAAACTCAGATCGCGCACGAGGATCAGATCCTGCGGCTGGCCTGGTCGCCCTCCGGCGACATGCTGGTCTCCGCCGGGGCCGACAGGGTCATCAAATTTCTCCGCCTTCCCAATCTCGAAGAGGCTCGCGTCATCGACAAGCAATCCGACTGGATCAACGGCTTGGCGTTCTCGCCCGATGGCCGCAGCCTGGCAGCCGCCCGCTTCGACGGCTCCCTATCCGTTTACGACGTTTCGAATCTCATTTCTCCGCCCGCCAAGACGGCAACCGCCAATCCTACAGCCCCGCCCGTGAGGGCGGGGACAACTAGTCTCATGCCCCCACCCGTAAGGGCGGCAACCGCCAATCTCATGCCCCCACCCGTAAAGGCGGGGATTCCGTCATCCGAGGTCGCACCATGAAAGCCTGGCTCCTGATTGCCGCCTGCGCGGCGTTGTATGCCGCCGACAAACCGTCCACCGGCAATCGCACCACGCCGCCGACGTTGAACTCCGCCAATCCCGTCGGCATCGCCCGCGGAACCACCGCCGAAGTCACCATCGAAGGCCTCAACCTCGCGAAATCCACGGCCATCTATTTCTCCGAACCCGGCATTCGCGGACGCGTCCTCCGCATCAAGGAACTCCCCGACCTTTCCGACATTCGCCTCGGTTCCAACGGAACACCCTCCACTATCGACGTCGGTCCGCTGCCCCCGCGCAACCAGGTCACTCTCGAAATCGAAGTCGATCCGGAAGCCGAAATCGGACCCGTCGCCTTCCGCCTGCTCACGCCCCGCGGCACCTCCCCCGAAGGCCGCTTGCTCATCGAACCCTATTACGGCGAAAGCCCCGACAAGGAACCCAACGACACGCCCGAAGGCGCGTTCGAATGCTTTCTGCCCACCATCCTCGCCGGCACCATCCAGCGTCCCGGCGATGTCGATTACTACAAGATTCAGGTGCGCGCCGGCGAAACGCTGTCGTTCCTGAACGGCGCCGCGCAAATCGGCTCCTCGCTCCAGGCCGTTGTCGGAATCTACGACGCCAATAATAAGTTGCTCCACGAATACGGCACCCGCGGCGGCACCGAGCAAGTCATGTTCGCGCACAAATTCAATGCCGCCGGCGCCTATTTCATTCGCGTCTCGGACTTCCAGAACTCCGGTCGCAGCGGTCACTTCTATCGCATCATCGTCGGCGAATTTCCGCTCACCCTCGGAGCCTATCCGCTTGGCGCCAAGCTCGGCACAGAAAAATCAATCGCCTTCGCCGGAGCCAACCTTCCGTCCACGCCCGTCAACGTGAAGGCCGACAGCGAGTCCTTCCTCGTCCGTCCGCACGTCCGCAACAAAGTCAGCTTCAACCGCATGCGCCTCGCCGCCGGAATCGATCCCGAAATCGAATCCGCCGCCGCCCCCTTGGCCAACGCGCAACGCATCACACTGCCTGTCACCATCAACGGAAAAATCAGTCAGGGCGATCATTACTTCCGCTTCGGCGCGAAAAAAGGCGAGCGCGTTTATCTCGAAACCAACGCCCGGCGCCTCGGCTCTGACTTGGACTCCTTCGTCGAGGTCCTCGATTCCGCCGGCAAGCCCATCGAGCGAGCCGTCGTCAAGTCCGTCGCCGAAACCGCTATCGCTCTGCGGGATCACGATTCGAATTCGGGCGGCGTGCGCATCACCAGTAGCACCGGCCTCGCCGTTGGCGACTACCTGATGGCTGGCAACGAAATCTTCCGCATCGGCGCCATGCCCCGCGGACCCGACGACGACATGCAGTGCGAGAGCTTCGGCGGAACCCGCTATTCCTTCTTCGGCACTAGCGGCGAAGCCCACGCCAACGATCAGGCCATCTACAAAATCCAGCTGTATCCTCCCGGGACCAAGCTCAGCCCAAACGGCCTGCCCCTCGTCCATCTGACCTATCGCAACGACGATGGCGGACCCACTTTCGGCCGCGATTCCTATCTCGAATTCGTTGCGCCCTCCGACGGCGAGTACATCGCGCACATCGGCGACACCCGCGGCGAACGCGGCGACGCGCTGGCCTACCGCCTGTCTATCCGGCAGCCCCGCGCCGACTTCCGCCTCAGCGTCAATCCTAGAAATCCCGCCGTGCCCGCCGGCGGAGCCATCCCCGTCACGGTCAGCGCCTTCCGCCTGGACGGCTTCGACGGGCCCATCGAAGTCTCGCTCGAAGGCCTACCCGCCGGAGTGCAAGCGTCGAAAGGCGTCATCGCGGCCGGACAATCCGCGACCACTTTGCTGCTGACTGCCAACGTCGATGCCAAGTTGAAAGACGCCGTCCGCTTCAACGTCCTCGGCCAAGCCGGAACCTTGGTGCGCACCGCGAATCCGGACGACGCCATGCAGTTGCTCGCCCTCATGCCGCCTTCCGATATCACGATGCAAACCGTAACCCGCGAAGTCACGCTCGAAGCCGGTGGGACCGGCGAAATCAAAGTGAAGATCCACCGCCAGAATGGCTTCGGCGGCCGCGTTCCAGTGGAAGTTCGCAACCTTCCCCAGCGCGTCCGCGTGCTCGACGTCGGCTTGAACGGAGTGCTGATCAACGAAGACGAATCCGAGCGCAGCTTCACAATCGAAGCTCTGCCGAACGCCCCCAACTCAGAGCAATTGGTGTGGATCTCCGGCGCAATCGAAACTAGATCCGGCCTACCCACCTCGTACGCTGCACCAGAGCCAGTGCTTGTAAAAGTACGCGCGAGAGCTAAATAGCGTTGGCATCGAGGCGCGCACGAAGCGTGACGAAGTCACGCGCAGTAAGTACCCCCCCACCATTTCAGATGGAGCACCCCGGCTTTCCGCAGCCAAAAACTCTAGCCCCAAAATACGAGAGGGGAAGCTTTCGCTTCCCCTCGTCGCGTCGATCAGATTCGATCCTGGGATTGTGACTTCTTGGTCCCCTTCGTGTCGGGGTCGAAAACCGTCACTGCTCGACTCCTCTACGTTATCAGATCCTGCCCGTTGTCTACGCCGCCGCCAGCCGCTTCCTACTCATCGTCAACGCCAGCAGCGCAAACAAGTAACACACGCCACCCAATAACAGCGTAGTCCGCAGTCCCAGGTAAATGGCAAGGAAGATCGCGCTCGCCGATCCCAGCACGCTCGCCGCGGCATTCAACGACCAGGCCCATCGAACAGATTCCGTATGCAATTCTTCCAGCCGCGCCAACCCTCGCGGAAACGGCATGCCCATCAGGAATGCCGCCGGCGCGATCAACAGCGCCGTGATCAGCATCTTCACAAACAAGGGAAGCCCCACCAGCGCTCCCGTCAGCGGCGAAGCTACGAACGCGAGCAGCGCCACCACCACCGTGATTGCGCCCAATGTGAAGTTCCAGCGCCGATCGTCGCTGAGGATTCGCTTGCTGAAATAGCTCCCGAAGCCGCTCGCCACCAGCATCGAAAAAATGATCACCGTCAGCGCATAGGTCGGATGACCCAGGAACAACACGAACTTCTGGATCAGCGCCACTTGGATCAGAATGTATCCGACGCCGATCGCCAGAAAATACCAGAGAAACGAAAGGATGCCTTTCTGTTTCGGCAATCGCGTCCCCAGCAACAACCGCGGCAGCACCAGCACCAGCAACGTCGCGATCAGGCTGATGCCCATCGAGCCGAACAGCATCGGAAGCGCGCGATTGATCTTGTAATCCGCCGCATCCTGCTTCGTTTGCCGGAAAAACGCCCAGATGTCCTGCGGCTGAACCGTATAGAAAAAGAACGGACGGTCGTCGTCCACTGCCGACACATCGTAAGGATAGGTCCGCAAAAACTCATCCGGATTCTTCGCCAACAAGTATTTGCCGAACGCGTTCTGCGGTCCGTCGCCCGGGAGGTACACAGCCTGCATCTGGCCGTTGTATGCCGTCACGCGCATTTTTTCGACGTCGTCTCTCGAAAACGGCTTCCGCGAAATCAGCACCGTATCCTGCGCGCCCCAGCCTTCAATCTTTTTCTGGTCGCCGCGCAACACCATCACGTGCTGCGACGGCTTGTCCTCGCCCAGTTGCGCCAGCGCGACCGAAGCCAGCGTCAGCAACCGCAAGGATTCGCGCGGCGGCTCGAAACCCCATCGCGTGAAAGCCAGAATTCCATCGTCCGTGAGATGTGTCAGGTAATCGTAGAACGCATCCGTCGTATACAGATTGTTTTCGGAAAGCGCGAACGCGCCCGCCGCCGTGGACGCCCAGGTGTCTACCAGCGTCGCCTGCAGCACCTGGTATTTCTCCGTGCTGCGGCGAATAAAACTGCGCCCATCTTCAATGTGAATCTTCACATCCGGCCGGAAATACAGATTGTGACTCGCCTCTTTGAATCGCTCGCGCATCACGATCGTCGCGATAATTGGATTGATTTCGACGCCGGTAATGTCCTTTGAACCCGATGCCAGCGCGCGCGCAACGTCATAGCCGCCGCCCGGTCCGATGATCAGCGTCTTCGCCCCCGGCCGCAGCGAATACGGCAACCCCGGACCCTGCGAGACCAGCATCTTGCGATCTTCGTCCGACAAGTGATCGAAGTCGAATGGCGCGATTCCTGTCGAGGCATCCGCATCGATCACGATCAGCTGATTGCCCGGTTTCCCAGTCACCGCAATGCGCGAAAAGCTGTTCCACTTCACGAATAATTCGTCCGTGACTTTGCTGCCCTTGGCGTAAACAATGTCGATAATCGGACGCTTGGCGTTGTAAACGACCAGGCCTACCAACGCGAGCGAAACCAATGCGGCCGCCGCGCGCAATCCGGCCGAACCCGCGACATTGAACCAGATTCCCGACGCCACCGCGAACAGAATCGCCGCCGCGATCACCGTATTCGGACCGCCCACCAGGTTCAACAGCGGAATCAGCAGCAGGCATCCGCCGGCCGCGCCCAGCAAGTCGAAAAAATAAACTCGCTCGATCCGCTCTATCGATTCGCTGATCGCAAGCGATACGATGGCGCCCGCCAGCAGGAACGGCAGTGCGCTCGCGAAGTAAATCGCCGCCAGGATGTAGACGCTCGACAATCCGTCCTGCCGCAGCGTGAACGTCAACGAGCCGACGACAACCAATCCGTTCGCCAGCGAAAGCGCGCCAAGCTTATTGAATAGGCTGCCGCGCCAACCCGCCACGATATACGAAAACACCCCACCCACGCCGAGTCCGAACAGCGCAATCGAAATCGATAGAAACGCAAAATGATAGTAGAAAACCACCGAAAAGACGCGCGTCAGCGAGAGCTCCATCAGCAGTGTCGCGAGCGTGGTAAGGCCGACGCCCAGGTACAATTGCGGCCAGCTGATGCGAGCGCGTTCCTGGGGCGGAGAAGAGGAGATTTGCGGCAATCCCCTACTTTAACGTACCCGCCGTCAGGCCTTGCCGCTGCCAAGCTTGATCAACTGCGCGGCGTGTTGGATCGCTTCCGCGGTGACGCGTTCACCCGAAAGCATGCGCCCGATCTCGCGCGTCCGCGCCTCGCCTTCGATTTCCGCGATCGTCGCCACCGTGCGTCCGCGCGTGTCATGCTTTTCGACGTAGTAATGATGGTCCGCGAAGCTCGCGATCTGGGCCAAGTGAGTCACGCACAGCACTTGGCTGGCGGCGGACAACCTCTTCAGCCGACGCCCGACGCTTTCCGCCGCGCTGCCTCCGACGCCCGCGTCCACTTCGTCGAACACCAGCGTCTTGGCCGTCCCCTTCGCCGCGCGCTGCGTACAGGTTTTCAAAGCCAGCGCTACGCGCGACATCTCGCCGCCGGACGCAATCTTGTCGAGCGGCTTCGGCTCCTCGCCCGGATTCGGTGAAATTAGGAACACCACTTCGTCCACGCCTTCGGACGTCCAGCCCGATTCGAGCACGCGAATCGTGAATTGCGATCGCTGCATCGCCAGCGATCCGAGCTCCGACTCGACCTTCTTCGAAAGCTGTTTCGCCGCCTCCCGACGTTTCGCAGAAAGCTTGCCTGCCGCGGTTTCATACTGTGCCGCCAGCTTCGCCCGTTCCTTCTCCAACTGCGCACGCCGCTCGGTCGAATTCTCTACCGCTTCCAGATGGACGCGCGTCTCCGCCAGAAAGTGCAGCACTTCGTCGAGCGTCGATCCGTACTTCCGCTTCAGTTTGTCGAGCGACGCCAGCCGGGATTCGATGTCCTCCAGGCGCGCCGGATCCGCCTCCAGCCGGTCTACATACTCCGCCATCGCCTGGCCGGCCTCTTCAATCGCAATCAGCGCCGGCTTCAGCGCCTCGCCGGTTTCGCGCTGCGATCCGTCCAGCCGCGCCAACTCGTCGATCTTCCGCAGCGCCACCCGAAGCTGCGCCGCCGCGCTGTCGCTCGCGTCATACAGCAGCGAATGCGCCGCCGCCGCGTTTTCCTGTAACCGCGCTACATTCCGCTGCACCGACCGCTCGTTTTCGAGCTCCAAATCCTCGCCCGGCTTCGGCGACACCGCTTCGATCTCTTTCCGCTGAAACGCCCACAAATCAGCAAGCCGAAGCTTCTCCTGCTCGTTCTTATCGAAATCCTCAAGCTGCGAATTGCAGGCCCGCCACTCCGAATAAATCGAACCCAGCTCCTCCACTTGCGTTTCGCAACTCGCGAAAGAATCCAGCATCTCCCGCTGCGAAGCGGGTTGAAACAACTGCTGCTGATCGTGCTGCCCGTGAATGTCACCGAGGTGCTGTGACAGGTCCCGCAGCAATGCCGCCGTCACCGGCCGGCTGCCCACAAACGCCCGCGATTTTCCGTTCGCCAGAATCTCCCGCTCGACCAGAAGCTCGCCGTCCTCGCCTTCAATCCCTGATTCCGCGAGCATCTTCTTGGCTGCCGCCGGAGCCTCAAATATACCCGTGATCCGTGCCCGCTCCGCGTGGGTCCGGACCATCTCCGACGAAGCGCGGCCGCCGAATAATAGGCCCAGCGCATCGACCAGTAGCGATTTTCCGCTGCCCGTCTCTCCCGTCAATAGATTCAGCCCCGCGTGGAATCGGACACGCGCCCGTTCGACGACCGCGAAGTTCTCGACGAGCAATTCAACTAGCATGTTTCGATGGAAGTCCAGATTCCGTGCTGCCGTACGCCAGCCCGAACTCCGATTATAAGCTGTGGCTTTCCTACTGATGCCGCAGCGCCGCAACTGGATCCAACCGCAACGCGCGCCGCGCCGGCAAGTAGCTCGCTAGCCCCGCAACCACCATAAACAGCAGGATCGCGAAACCGTACGTCGCCGGATCCACTTCGCTCACTCCGTACAGCACGCTCCGCAATAGTCTGCCCAATGCCAGCGAAATTGCGATTCCGATCGCCAGTCCGATTCCCGCCAGCGCGAGTCCATGCCCAACCACTAGTCGGAGGACGTCCGAAGTTTCCGCGCCCAGCGCCATTCGGATCCCGATCTCGTTCCGCCGCTCCGTGACCGAAAACGCGATCACTCCATAGATCCCGAGGCAAGCCAGTAGCACCGCGGCGACCGAAAAAACTCCTAGCAGCACCGTTCGGAACCGGGGCTGCGAAATCGAATCGGCGACGATCTGGTTCATCGGCCGGATGTTGTAAACCGGCACGTTCCGGTCGATCGACTCGATCTGCTTCCGCACCGCCGCCGTCAGCGCCGCCGGGGCAATCGTCGATCGAACCACCAGCGTCAAACCGCCGATGGTCGTCTGCGTGACCGCGCTATACACCTCCGGCAGCGGTTCCGCCGACAGGCTCGCCTGGCGGAAATTGCCGACCACTCCCGCCACCTCGAAAATCTTCGGAGCTCCGACGTTGAGCATCAATTGCTTGCCCACCGCCGACCCGTTCGGAAAATACTTTCGCGCGAAGGCGTCATTCACCAGCAGCATCCACGGCTTCTCCCGCGTGTCACTCCATTCGAAGAAACGGCCTTCGAGCAGCGGCGCGCTCATCGCCCGGAAATAGCCCGGCGTGGTCACCCGAATGCTGGCCATCTGTTCCTTCGACGGATCGCTCGCGGCATCGCCCGGCATCCAAAACCCGACGTCGTTGACTTGCCCGCTGAGCGGAATCCGATTCGAAGCGCCCGCCGCCTCGATACCAGGAACTGCCGCCAACCCGTTTAACAGTTGCTCGAAGAAAGCAACGATACGCTGCCGATCGGTGGCGTAGGCCTTGTCCGTCAAAGCGATTTGGACCGTCAACAGGTTCTCCGGATTGAAGCCCGGCTTCTCCGATAGGATCCGGTCGAGCGACCGGCCCAACAGGCCCGCGCCGATCAGCAGCGTCGCGCTCAGCGCCACTTCGATCACCACCACCGCCGACCGCACTCGCTGCCCCGCGAGATTGCCCGACGATCCCCTCGCCGTCTCCTGGATCACTCGCTGCGGATCCACTCGCGAAGCGCGCAGAGCCGGCGCGATTCCGAATACCAATCCAGTGATCAGCGTAACGCCCAGCGTGAACGCCAGTACCGTCCAGTCGATGTGGATCTCCTGTACGCGCGGCAACGTCCCGGTGTTCAGCGCCAGTAGCAAACGCACTCCCGCGAACGAGAACGCCAGGCCCAGTAGTCCGCCGGCGAGCGCCAGCACGCCGCTCTCCGCAAGCAATTGCCGGACCAGCCGCGCTCTCGATGCGCCCACCGCGTTACGGATCGCCAGTTCCTTTTGCCGGCCTACCGCGCGCGCCAGAAGTAGATTCGCCACGTTCGCGCACGCGATCAATAGAACTAAAAACACCGCCGACATAAACAGGATCAACGTCGCGCGCACCGACCCTACTTCTTCCTGCTCAAGTGTCGCGAGGTGGATCGAGAATCCGCGATGTGTATCCGAATACTCCCGCGCCAGTTGGCTATCCACCTGCCGCGTGTCCGCTTGTGCCTGCTCGATCGCGACGCCCGGCTTCAGCCGCCCGAACATCCGCAGCGTCTTGAAGCTCCGGCTGGTCATCTGCTCGCCGCCCAATCCCACCGGTGCCCACATATCGGCTTCCGGAGGAAACTGAAATCCCGGCGGCATCACGCCTACGACCTCGAACGTCTTGCCGTCCATCGTGACTTTCCGCCCGAGGATCGCCTTGTCGCCCGCATATTCACGCTGCCAAAAGCCGTAGCTGAATATGACAATGTCGTTCCTGCCATCACGCTGCTCATCCGCTGCGAAGGTTCGCCCCAACAGCGGTCGGACGCCCAGCGTCTCGAAGAATCCGTCCGTCACGCGGACACCCAGCAATCGCGACGGACTGCCGTCCCCAGTCAGATTCCACGAGCCATATAAGAAACCCGCCAGACGCTCGAAGCTCTTCGTATCGCGGCGATAGTCGTCCAGATCCAGCGGAGCCACTCCAGCCCGGCTGATCACTGACCCCGTGGTCCCCGACCATAGCCACACCAGGCGGTCCGGCTGTTCATACGGAAGCGGACGCAGCAGTACGCCGTTGACCACCGTAAAAATCGACGTCGTCGCGCCGATCCCGAACCCTAACGCCAGAACCGCCACGATCGCGAAGCCAGGCTGCTTCACCAGCGAGCGGACCGCGTAGCGAATATCATTCATTCGACGTTTGGCCAGCCTATCACACGGTTACGCTGCAAACAGGACCCGCAAACGCGGAATTTCGCCAATCCATCCGAACCGCGACCATAAGGGAGCGGACTCTCGCGTCGAATTCCCATCCATCCGAACCGCGACCAAAAGGATCGGACTCTTGCGTCTAATTCCCCCACCCACCTACCGCTTCAAAATCTTCACGATATTGCTGTAATCGTCCGTCCACGCGCGGAACCCCGCCGGCGTCTTGTACGACGTCAGGATCTTCCGGTCAAGCGGAGTCTCCCCGAATACCTGATCGCTGTTCGCCACCAGCATCCACGTCGTATTCGACATGTACTCGGTGTTCTCCGGCTCGTCTTCGATGACGTAGGCGACCTTCTTCATCTCGTCCGCGTTCTTTTGGACCACCGGCTCCAGCGTCAAATACTTGTTCGAAATGTGGACCGCCAAAATGCCATTCGGCGCCAGGTGCTTGAAGTACAATTCGAACGCTTCCCGTGTCAACAAATGCACCGGGATCGAATCGCTCGAGAACGCATCCACCACCAGTAAGTCGTAGCGCTGCGGTTCCTGCCGCTCGAGCACCAACCGCGCATCGCCCATCAGCACCTTGATATCCGCCTGCGACCTCGGCAGGAAGAAGAACTGATTCCGCGCAATGCCTTCGACAATCGGGTTGATCTCGTAATAGCGGAAGAAATCTCCCTCGCGCGACCACGACGCCATCACTCCCGCACCCAGGCCTACTACGCCGACCCTCGTCCTGCCTTTGCGCTGCAGCACGATCATCGCCCGCCCCACTCCGGATGTGGCCGTGTAATAGGACGTCGGAATCGTCAGCTTCGCCGGCTGCATCACTTCTTCACCGTGATTGATCGTGCCGTGCACCAGCACGCGAACCACGCCCGCGGTCTCCTCCACGTCGTCTTTCACCTTCAACATGCCGTAGAAATTCCGGACCGTCAGCTTGTACCCTTTGATCTGCTGATATTCCTGATATCCGCAATATCCGCCGACTCCCAGCACCACCGCAATCGCCAGCGTCCGGATCACCGCCGGAGCAATTCGCGGAGCCACCACTCCCCACGAGGCGATCACACCCAGCACGCCGCACATCACGATCGAAATCGGCAATTCCCAATAACTCGGAAAGAAGCGCGGTGCGAAGAACGCGACAAACAATCCACCCACTGCTCCGCCCAGCGAAATCATCAAATAGAAAATCGTCAGGTGCCGCGGATGCGGCTTGCGCGCGCTCAACTCGCCGTGACAGAACATGCACGCCAGAAACAAGCAGATGCTCAATACCGGAATCAGCGCGAACACGTTCACGTTTCCGCCCGATGCGTACACCACGTAAGCCATCACGCCGATCACGATCGCGAGTTGCGGAAGAAAGAACGCGCGGTTATAAAACTTGTCGCTGTCGAAGCAAAGGATGAACGTCAGAAGATACAAGCTCAGCGGCACCACCCACAACAATGGGATCGGCGCCACGTTCTGGCTGAGATGATTCGTGACCGAAACCAGCATCGCCGACGCGCACGCCGCGAAGCTCATCCACAGCATCAAACGCCCCTTCGTCGGCCGTTCGATAAACGTATCTTCGCGGACTTCAACCGCCGTTTCCGCCGTTTGCCACGAACTCCGGAACCACGCCACCGCCGCGCAAGTAATCGCAAACACCACAAACGCCCCGGACCACGTATACGCCTGTACGCTGGTCGCAAGTGTCGGCTCCACAAAAATCGGATACGTGATCAGCGCCAGCATCGAACCCAGGTTCGACAACGCGAAGAACCGGTACGGCATCGCCCCTTTGCGCGATCGCACATACCACGCCTGCAGCAGTGGACTGGTCGCGCTCAATAACAAATAAGGCAGTCCGATCGTCGCGCTCAGCAATAAAATGATGCGCAGTGTCGGATCGTCGCCTGCCGACGGTTTCCACGACGGCGACGGCAGAATCGGCAGTGTCGCCGCGCCCAGCACCAGCAGCCCGATGTGCGTCAATACCTGTGCCTTCGGCTTTAAAAAACGGATGACGAACCACGCGTACGAATATCCCGCCAGCAGCACCAACTGAAAGAACAGCATGGCCGCGCTCCACACCGCCGCGGATCCGCCGAACCACGGCAAAATGATCTTGGCGATCATCGGCTGCACTTGAAACAGGAGAAATGCGCTCAGAAAGATCGTCAAAGCATACAAAAGCATTCCTATTGATTGTGCGCGAACCGGGCCTCGAGCCGCAAAGCACAGCCACATTAAAAAACTTTTGTGAACGCCAACGAATATCCTTGTATGGATGCCTACATCCTCCCTGTCCCGCCGCGCCTGGCTCGAAGCTCTAACCTCCCTGTCCGCCCTGCTGATTCTCGAACCCGGCCTCGAAGCGCAGCAAGGCCCCCAGCAGCAAACGCCCATGCGGATCAACAAAGAGATGCTGGCCCAGGCCCTGAAGCTCATCGGACTCGATTTCACCGACGCCCAACAGGAAATGATGCTCCAGAGCGTCAATCGGACCGTCGTCGGCTTCGAGGCGCTGCGGAAACTCGACATCCCGCTCGACACCGAACCCGCCTTCCGCTTCTACCCCGCCTTGCCCGGAAAAGAACCCAAGCCGCGCGCTTCCAAATTTCAACCCACCAAAGTAAAAACAGCCAAGCGTCCGGCATCCCTCGACGAACTCGCCTTCGCCCCCGTCACCGAACTCGCTCCGCTCCTGAAATCGAAGCAAGTCACTTCTACCGAGCTAACCAAGATGTACCTTGCCCGCCTGAAGCGCTTCGGCCCCAAGCTGAATTGCGTCATCACGCTGACCGAAGATCTCGCGTGGAAGCAAGCCGCCACCGCCGACGAAGAGATCAAGGCAGGCAAGTATCGCGGTCCGCTGCATGGAATTCCCTTCGGCGCGAAGGATCTTTTCGCCACCAAAGGAATCAAAACCACTTGGGGCGCCGAGCCGTTTCAGGAACAGATGATCGACCACGACGCCACGGCGATCGATCGCCTGCAAAAAGCCGGAGCCATTCTCTGCGCCAAGCTTTCGATGGGCGCGCTCGCGCAAGGCGATCTGTGGTTCAACGGCATGACGCGCAATCCGTGGAATCTCGAGCAGGGCTCCAGCGGATCCTCCGCCGGTTCCGCGTCAGCCACCTCCGCCGGCCTCGTCGGCTTCGCGATCGGCACGGAAACCCTAGGCTCCATCGTGTCCCCCGCGACCCGCTGCGGCGTCACCGGACTTCGCCCGACTTACGGCCGCGTTAGCCGCTACGGAGCCATGGCTCTGTGTTGGACCATGGACAAAATCGGCCCCATCTGCCGCAGCGTCGAAGACACCGCGCTGGTGCTCAACGCCATGTACGGCCCCGACGGCCACGACGGAACCGTCATCGACGCGCCCTTCGATTGGCAGCCGCAGACCGCCGTCTCCAGCCTCAAGATCGGCTATCTGAAAAGCGAATTCGATCGCATGACCGGCGACCGCGGCAAGATCTACGTCGACGCGCTCGAAGCCTCTCGCAAAGCCGGCATGAAGCTCGAAGCCGTCGAGCTCCCCACCTTCGACGCCGGCGCCCTCCGCGCCATCCTCAGTGCCGAAGCCGCCGCCGCCTTCGACGACATCACCCGCGACGGCCAAGTCACCAAGCTAAAAGGTCAACTGCCGTTCGACTGGCCCAATTCATTCCGCACTGCCCGCATGATTCCCGCCGTCGAGTACATTCGAGCGATGCGCGGCCGCACCCTCTTGCAGGAGACCATGGACAAATTCATGTCGCAATGGGACGTCATCGTCTGCCCACCCCAAAGCGCCAGCCTGACGATTACCAATCTGACCGGCCATCCGCAGATCGTGGTTCCCTGCGGATTCCTGAACGGCAAGGATCCAGCCGGCCTCCTCTTCACCGGCAAGATTTACGAGGAAGGAACGCCAATGGTAGCCGCCCGAGCCTTCGAGCAAGCGACCGAGTGGCACAAGATGCACCCCAAGATGGACTTCGCGTAAGCAGCATAGAAGTGGCATAGAGGTGGCATAGACCTCCGGTCTGTGCTCTCCTCACCAGCCGCGCCGATCAAATATAGCCCCGCCCGTAAGGGCGGGGATTCCTCAGCCTCACTAAATCCAGCCAGCCATCGCTCAGCACCGAACCGCGACCGTAAGGGAGCGGACCTCTTCCCTACACGCTAGTCTCACCAAAAAAAGAAAAAGCCGGCGCTCTAGCACCGGCCTTCATTCCCAAACTAGAAACGATCTACGCGAACACTTCCGGAGCCACCCGCTCGGTGATGAACGCCTCGATCACGTCGCCCTGTTCGATCGCGTTGAACCCGACCAGCGAAATACCGCATTCGAGGCCGTTCTTCACTTCGCTCGCGTCGTTCTTGAAGCGCTTCAGTGCGTCGATCTTGCCCGTGTGGACCGCCACCCCAGCACGCATCAAGCGGACTTCCGCATTGCGGGGAATGACGCCATCGACGACCAGGCAACCGGCAACCGCGCCGACCTTCGAGATGCGGAACACCTCGCGGACCTCCGCCTTGCCCTTGTAATTCTCTTTGTAGACCGGATCGAGCAAGCCCGACATGGCGCGCTTGATCTCGTCGGTCACGTTGTAGATGATCGAGTGCAGGCGGATGTCCACCTTCTCGTGATCCGCCACCGCTTGCGCATTGCGCTCCGGCTTGACGTTGAAGCCGATGACGATGGCTTCAGAAGCCGACGCCAACAGCACGTCCGATTCCGTGATCGCGCCGACGCCCGTATGCAGCACGCGGATCCGGATCTCTTCCGTCGAGAGCTTCTGCAGCGTATCGCTAAGCACTTCGGCGGTGCCGCCGACGTCCGCCTTCACGATAATGTTCAGCTCCTTCATATCGCCTTCGGCCAATTGCTTGTGAATCGACTCGAGGCGCATGCGGTTCGCTTTGGCGATCTGCGTTTCACGCGTCTTCTGTTCGCGGAACATGACGATCTGCTTCGCCTTGGCGGTATCGGTCACCACCTGAAACGCGTCGCCGACGCCGGGCATCGAATCGAGCCCGAGTACTTCGACCGGAGTCGATGGACCCGCCTCTTTAATCGCTTCGCCCTTATCGTCGAACATCGCGCGGACCTTGCCGAATACATCGCCGCAAATGAAGAATTCGCCGGTGCGCAGCGTACCGTTGCGCACGAGAACCGTGGCCACCGGACCGCGTCCGCGATCGAGCTTGGCTTCGAGCACGCTGCCCGTTCCAGGACGCGCCGGATTCGCGCGCAAGTTCTGGATTTCGGCAACCAGTAGAATCATTTCGAGCAGCAAGTCGAGGTTGGTTTTCGCCTTCGCCGAAACCGGGACCATGACGACATCGCCGCCCCAATCCTCAGCCAGCAATCCGCGATCGGCCAGTTGCTGCTTCACGCGATCAGGCGTGGCGTCCGGCTTGTCGATCTTGTTGATCGCGACGATGATCGGAACCTTCGCCGCTTTCGCGTGATCGATCGCTTCGAGCGTCTGTGGCATCACGCCGTCATCCGCCGAAACAACCAGGATGACAATGTCGGTGACTTTCGCTCCGCGGGCACGCATGCGGGTGAACGCTTCGTGGCCCGGCGTATCGATGAACACGATCTTCTTGCCGTTGTGTACGGTGCTATAAGCGCCGATATGCTGCGTAATTCCGCCGGCTTCGCGATCCGCCACGTGCGCGGAGCGAATGGCGTCGAGCAGCGACGTCTTACCGTGATCGACGTGGCCCATGATGGTGACCACGGGGGCGCGGAACTCCTGATCCTGATCGATCTCGGTCTGCGCGATGTCCTGCGTCGATTCCTCTTCGTAGGAAACCTTGTTGGTCGAAGCGCCGAACTCGCGCGCAATGTCTTCGGCCATCTTCGTATCGAGCGTCTGGTTGATCGTCGCGTAGATCTTCTTTTCGAACATCCGCTTGATCACCAGGTTGGCTTTCACGCCGAGCTTCTCCGAAAGCTCCTTTACCGTGATGCCTTCCGAGACCGTGATCTCGCGATTGATCGGCGGCGGTTCCGCCACGATATCGCGGCGATGCACCGGCCGGAGATTTCCTTCTTCGATATCGCGCCGCCGGACCGGGCTTCGGCCCTGTCCAGGCTTGGTTTGATGCCGCCGCCCTGGATCCGCTGCCGGAACCGGAGACGCAGGCTCGAGACGCACGCCACCACCCGAAGTCGGGTGCATCGTGCGCGGACGCATTCCGCCGCCAGGACCGCCAGGTCCACCCGGACCGCGTCCCGGATAACCCGGCGAAGCGCCCTGTCCCGGTCCACGCATCAACGGCTGGCCGGGACGCACCGGACCCTGATAAATCGGTTGGCCGGGGCGCGGAACCGCCGGCGGGCGCGTCGGCAAACCCGGTCGCGGAGGACCCGCCTGCAGCGGCGCGGATTTCTGGAGTCGTGCGACCAGGTCCGGACGCGGCGGCACAATCGGACGCGCCGAAGGCTGTCCCACTAACGGCCGATTCGCGATCGGCTGCTGCCGCGGATTCGGTATCGACGGCGCTCCCGGAGTCGCCGGACGCAATGGCAGACGCGCCGCCGGCGGCATCGGACGCGCCGCGGGCGCACCCGGACTCGCCGCTTGCACCGGCACCGACGGCGTCACCGGTATGCGCGGAATCGGCGGAGCCGCCAACGGCGGACGCGTCAACTCTCCGGAATCCGGTGGCAGCGGCTGCCGCGGACCCGATAAAATCTGGCCCGGCCTCGGTGCCGGAGGTGCCGGCCGAACCGCAATCGCCGGTGGACGCACACCTGGCGTTCCGACACCAAGCGGCGGATGAATCGGACCGCCGCCACCCGCGGAAAGCGGAGGACGTAACGGCGCGATGGTCGGACGCAACGGCTGTGCGGCGCCTTCTTCCGGCGCTCTCGGAGCTCTCGCCTCTTCAGGTAGCTTCGGCGTCTCCGGCGTCGGGCGCGCCTTTGGTTCTTCTACTCGCGGCCGGGCAGCTCGTGGCTCTTCCGTCCTAGGGCGAGGAGCTGTGCGCTCCTCTGTCAATGTCGGGGGCGTAGCGGGTTCCTTCGCCGGCGCAGCTGGCGGATGGTGGTGGATCGGCTTGGCCTCTGCCGGGATATGCGGAGGCGGAACTGTCTTCGGCGCTGGGTCGAACTCACCCGGCTCGTCGGAATCGGGAATCTCGACATGCGAGCCCGCGCTGCCCCGTTCGCCTGCCAGCCGCGTGCGAATCCCGACCACTACTTCGTCGTCGAGCGAGCTGGAGTGCGTTTTTTTGTCGGCGACGCCAAGGTCCGGGAGCAATTCCAGGATCCGGCTGGGTTTTACTTCCAGTTCCCTGGCCAGCTCATTAATGCGGATCTTACTCATAGTTACGGGCCGGCTCGCTTTAGGCGAGGCTACGGCGTCACTTCTCCCGTCAGATGCCTGATTCTACTTAACTTCTTAATCGTCCAGAAAAACGCTTATTCCGCGCCCTTTATGGTATCAGATTCAGTTTCGGCGGGCTTTTCCGCGGAGACGCTCTCCACGTGTTTGCTCGCCGGAGCAGCTTCCGCTTCGACTGCTTCCGCTGCCACTTCGACCGGCTCGACGGCGGCTTCCACCACCGGCTCAACCACCTCCGGCTCAGCCGCTACCGCCTGCTCCGTCTCGAATTGCCCGTAGTACCCGTTCACCGCGATTTCGATCTGTTCCACCGACTCCGGCAAAATTCCCGGAACCTCTTCCAACTGTTCCGGCGTCATCGACCCCAGCATCTCGACCGTCGTAATGCCGGCCGCCACCAGGCTTTCCATGATTCCTTCGGTCAAGCCGTGGTCCGCCAACACCGACACCGGCGCGCCCGGAACCACCAGCGCCGCCATCTGCGATTCCACTTCCTGCCGCTTCTCTTCTTCGCTCTTGATGTCGATCTTCCAACCAAGCAACTTGGCCGCCAGGCGGACGTTCTGACCCTTTTTGCCGATTGCCAGCGAGAGTTGCGTGTCGTCGACAATCACTTCCATGTGCTTATCCGCGCCGTTGATCACCGCTACGCGCGCGATCTTCGCCGGACTCAGCGCATGCGTCGCGAACACCACCGGATCGTCCGAATATTCAATGATGTCGATCTTCTCGCCCCGCAACTCGCGGATAATCGACTGCACGCGCATGCCCTTCATGCCAACGCACGCGCCTACCGAATCGACATCGCGATCACGGCTCGATACCGCGATCTTCGTCCGCTCGCCCGCTTCGCGCGAACAGCCGCGGATGCTCACCGTGTTGTCGTAGATCTCCGGAACTTCCTGCTCGAACAAGCGCATCACCAGATCCGGTGCCGCCCGCGAAACCATCACACCCGCGTTCTTCCCGGTCTTCTCGACGCTCTTGATCACGCACCGAACCCGGTCGCTCACGCTGAAATTCTCCAGCCGCGATTGCTCTTTCTTCGGCAGCCGCGCTTCCGTCTTGCCCAGGTCCACCACCAAATCCTGGCCTTCCAGGCGCTTGATCACGCAATTCACCAGCTCGCCCACCCGGCCCGAATACTCGGAGTGAATCGTTTCCCGCTCCGCCTCGCGCACCTTCTGGAGAATTACCTGCTTCGCCGTCTGGGCCGAGATGCGGCCCAAATCCGTCGTCGGCTTCAGATCGCGAATCACACCGCCGATTTCGACGTTCGGATCCACCACCCGCGCTTCGTCGAGACCGATTTCCCGAATCGGATCGGTCACCGCTTCCACTACCTGCCGGACGCCGTAAATGTGGAACGCGCCCGATGCATGATCGAAATCGGCTTCCAGGTCCTCGGTCGTCTTGAAGTGCTTGCGCGCCGCGACAACCATCGCATCTTTCACCGCATCGAGTACGATATTCGCGTCGATACCCTTTTCTTTGCTCAGGATTTCGATCGACTGATAAATGGATCCCAAAACGGGCGCTTCGGTTCGCTTCAATGTTTTTTTCACTTTCGGAGTTACCACTCGAACTTTAAGTTGGCCTTTTCGACCTGTTCGAGGGTGAACTGAATGGTTCTACCGGCGGCCGGTTCGAGCGTAACGACGCTGCCCGAAATCGCGGCGAGCTTTCCTTCCCATCGGCGCTGGTTCTCCACCGGTTCCCGCAAAACGATACGCGCATTCTTGCCCAGAAAGCGTTCGTATTCCGCTGGTCGCCGCAGTGGTCGCTCCACGCCGGGAGAACTCACTTCCAACTGATAGGCCCCGCCCGGAATCACGTCCTCGGAATCGAGCAACGCGCCCAGTTCGTGCGATACCGTTTCGCAGTCTCCATGAGATACGCCGTCCGGCTTATCGATAAAGACGCGCACCAGCCGCGCTCCGCCGCCGCCGAGCATGGTCGCTTCGACTAGCTCGAGACCAGCCGCGGTCGCCACGCGCTCGGCCAGTTCGTTGATGCGGATTACGATCGATTCCCGATTTCCGGCTGCCATTATTTACTTCTTCGTAAGAAACTTCGCCGTACCCAATAAAAAAGTGGGCTTTCGCCCACCCGTTAAGTTCGACCACTTCAGTATACCGGATCAGGCAAGCGGCTGGCAGGCCGAGCCGTTCGCTATCATAAGCGTTCGCCTTGCGCGTTCGACTTGCATGGATGGTTTCTTCCAGGACGTTCGATACGGTCTCCGGCTGTTCTTTCGAGCGCCCGGCGTAACCCTGCCCATCCTGTTGACCCTCGCTCTGGGAATCGGCGCGAACACCGCCATGTTCAGCGTCATCGACGCCGTCCTACTCCATCCCTTTCACTTCCGCGAAGCCTCCCAGTTGGCCCTGCTCTGGGAAAAGGATCCCAAGCAAACCACATCTCTCGTCGCCGGAGGCAATTTCGTCGACTTTCGCGCTCAGTCGAAATCCTACGAACAATTGGCCGGCTGGCTTCCGCAAAGTTTCGTCCTCACCGGCGGCGATCGCCCTGAACAATTGTCCGGCGGCGGCGTCACTTCCAATTTCTTCTCGACCCTCGGCGTCACCCCTACCCTCGGACGCGTGTTCCTCCCCGATGAGGATGGCCTCGACAACCCCGCGTCCTACTCGCGCGTAGTCATACTCAGTTACCGCACCTGGCAGGACCGCTTTGCCGCCGATCCCAACGTCCTCGGAAAATTCATCCAGCTCAACGACCAATCCTTTGCCGTCGTCGGCGTGATGCCCGCCGATTTCCAGTTCATCAATTCCCGCCACGCGCTCTGGGTGCCTGCCCGCTTCGATAAAACCAATCGCAACTTCCATAACATCACCGCCATCGGACGCCTCCGCACAGGCGTCGGAATTCCGGCCGCCACCCAGGAAGCCGCCGCCATCGCCTCCCGTCTCGCCGAACAGTTTCCCCCCACCAATCGAAGCTGGACCGCGCAAGTCGATCGCCTCGACGAATGGCTGGTCCGCTCTGAACTCCGCACCACCCTGCTCATCCTCACCGGAGCCGTTGCCCTGGTTCTCTTCATTGCCTGCGGCAACGTCGCGAATCTCCTGCTCGCCCGCGCCGCCGTCCGCCGTCGCGAAATTGCCCTGCGAACCGCCGTCGGAGCCAGCCGCTGGCGTATCGCTCAACAACTGCTCACCGAAAGCGTCCTGCTCTCCGTCGCCGGCGGTTTGCTCGGACTTCTTCTTGCCCGCTGGCTCGTCAGCCTCGCTCCGCAAATTCTTCCCGCCGGCATTCTGCCGCCCACTTCCGCCGTCCGCATCAGCGACGCCGTCCTCTGGTTCACCGCCGGAGTCTCGGTGCTCACCGGTTTGCTCTTCGGTCTGGCGCCCGCTATCGAAGCTTCAAAAACCGATTCGCAGGAAGCTCTGCGCGATGGCTCCCGTGGCACCAGCACCGGCACCGCGCTGGCGAAATTTCGCTCCGCCCTCGTCATCTTCGAAGTCGCTCTCGCCACCATCCTGCTCGCCGGCTCTGCTCTGATGCTCGAAAGCCTCCATAAGATGACCAGCGTCGATCTCGGCTTCCGGCCTGAAAAAGTCCTGACCTTCTCCGTCTTTCTGCCCGTCTCCAAATACCCCGAGCCCCAGCGCGTCCTCGATTTCTATCGCCGCGGCATCGAACAACTGCGCAGTCTGCCCGGCGTCGAATCGGTGGCCGCCGCCAGCCATCTTCCGCTCCAGCGCATGACCCACACGATTCCCTTTGAACTCGACACCGATCCCGTCCGCGAACTCGCCGAACGCCCCGGCGCCTGGTGCGTCACCATCGGCCCTGAATTCCTCGACGCCTTGCATGTGCCGCTCAAAGACGGACGCGGCTTTGAGATCCGCGACGACCCGAGCGCCCCGCCCGTCGTCCTCGTCAACGAGGCCTTCGCGAAAACTTTCTTCGCCAAGGAACGCGCCACCGGTCGCTTCCTGCGCATCAACCGGATGATTCTGGGCAAAAGCGGTTTTGAGCCCACCGTCCGCGCCGAGATCGTCGGCGTCATCGGCAACGTCAAGCCCTCCAACCTCTCCGCCCCCACCGAGCCCATCATCTATACTCCGTTCGCGCAAAATGTCTGGAGCCCGACCACCATGGTCGCCCTCCGTACCCGCAACGACCCCGAGTCCCTCATCGCCGCCGTACGTAAGGAAATCCAGGCGCTCGACAAAGATCAGCCCATCGATCGCGTCATCACCATGGAGCAGCGCTTCAACGATTTCTTCGCCGCGCCAAAATTCCGCACCCAACTCATGAGCGCCTTCGCCGGCCTCGCGCTGTTCCTGTCCATCCTCGGAATCTACGGCGTCAACGCCTACACCGTGAACCAACGCCGCCAGGAAATCGGAGTCCGCATGGCGTTAGGAGCCACCCCAGCCCAAGTCATGCGCATGACCTTAAGCGCCGCGCTAAAACAAACCGCCATCGGAGCCGTCATCGGAGTCATCGGCTCCATCGCCCTAGGCTCCGTCCTCCGCAGCCTGCTCTTCGGAGTAGCCCCCACCGACCCGGTCACGCTAGCCACCGTGACCATCGTCCTAAGCATCACCGCCCTGGTAGCAGGCCTCGCCCCAGCCATCCGAGCCGCCAGAGTAAATCCAGCCGAAGCCCTACGCCAGTAGGATTGAACCCGGAGCGTAAGCGACGGGACCACAGCACCGAACCGCGACCGTGAGGGAGCGGACGCCTTCTCAGCCGCGTAAGCGAGCGCGCCTCTCAGCCCCAAACCTAAAACTTCACAAACCAGCCCCGCCGATTCATATACCAGGCCGCCGCATAACAAACCAGCACATTCGCGATCGCATACAGCAACGACGCATTAATCTCGCTCGTCAACGGCGCAAACACATTCTCGAAAATGATCTTCTGCAACGGAACGCCACCCGGCTTGATCAGGTACAGCATCTTCGCGATCAACCCCGACAGCACATACACCGCAATCGCATTCTTCCCATAAATCTCAAAAGGACGCGCCAGCTTGCGCCACCGCTCATTCCACGTCTGCCCATCCAGCAGCCAATAACAAATCGCAAACGACACCGCCGCCAATCCCGCCATCAAAACCGAATACGACGACGTCCACAACTTCTTGTTGATCGGCATCCAGGTGCTCAACACCAACCCAACCAAAATCAAAATATTCCCCAACACGAACATCCATGTGGATCGCTCCGCCGGCTCACGCCGGATCCGCAGCAGGTATCCCGTCAGCACTCCGAACAGCGCCGTCGAAATCGCCGGCAGTGTACTCACAATGCCCTCTGGATCCCAGGTCTTCGTCCGCGAATACATATGTCCCGTCAGAAACAATCCATCCACGTAATGCTCGAAATTTCCCTCGAGCGTAAAGTTCCCCGGCCCAAATCCCGGCACCGGCCAATAAAACATCAGCAGCCAATACGCCACCAGAAAGAACACCGTGAGAGCGATCTGCGCGCGCCACTTGGTGTACAGAAAAATCACCGCCGCGATCAGATAGCAAACCGCGATCCTCTGCAGCACGCCCGGAATGCGGATGCGATCCAGTTGGAAATACGGAAACCCCGCCAGCAGCAATCCGATTCCGAAAATGATGGCCGCCCGCCGGATCGAATGCAGCAGCAGTTTCCCGCGATCCGCCCCCGCTTCCATGCGCCTCGCAAACGAGAGCGTCATCGCCACGCCCGTGATCCACAGGAAAAAAGGGAACACCGTGTCCGTGAACGTCCAGCCGTGCCAGTCCGCATGTTCAAGCGGAATGTACGTCACGTCGGAGCCTGAATTATTCACCAGGATCATCGACGCAATCGTCACGCCGCGAAACACGTCGAGCGAAACCAGGCGGGAGGCGGGGCTGTCTGCCACCGCATCAGGCTACCAGATCGCTAACTGAACAAATTCGAAGCCAGCCACTGTACGTACCGCGAATTCCGCGCCCGGACCTCAGCCAGCAGATCCCCCGGCAGCTCATCCAGCTTCTCTTTGAAGAACCGCGTATCGCCATCCGGCGAAGCCGTATCACGCGACCCCACTACATTCCCGAGCCAGAACACCAGGAACAAATTCCCGTCCACACGGCCGGCATCCGCATCGCCCAAATACCGCCGCGCATCCTGACCTGCGAGCTCGCTTTCCTCGCCGAACGCATTCTTCGCCGCGAACGCGTTGCACCGTTCCACCATGCGATCGAACAGCTGCCGCCATTTCGAATCCGCCGGCTGCTCGGAGAGCACGTCGAACAATTGCAGCTGCAGTTCGCCCGAGATTTTGTAATTCAAACGCCCGCGCGTGGATTTGCCGATATGCTGCAGCACCGCCGCCTGCTTGCCGCTGCCCGAATGGATGCTCAGCGTGCCATTGAACTTGCGCGCAATCTCCGCCAGCGCGCTCACTCGCGCACCCAATTCTTCAAGCGGCTTGCCATCGAAATCCTTCGCCACTCGCGGGGCCAACTCGGGCCACATCTTGTGATGAACGTACTTCTCCAACTGCTCCGTCGTCTCCGGATACGCCTGCCGCTTCTTGAATCCGAGATTCGGCGGAACCAACGTCGCCGGACGCCCCCGGCTCTTCAGCCAGTGCATGTAAAAGAACAATTCCCCCGGCGTCGTCAGCGTCTCCGCTTCGTCAATTGAAGGCTCGAAGTCGAAATGCTTCCACGAATCGCGACCCTGCTTCACCAGCAAAATATAGTCGTACAACTCCTCATTCAGCTTCAGGCTCTGTCCGAACTTCACCGCCAGCCGCTTCACCGCCGTGACGCTCAATCCCAACTCTACGCCCGCCCCGCCAGCGAATTCTGCGAGGATCCACGACTGCTCTTCCGCCGTAAGAATCTCGCCGAACTTCGCGTCCACTTCCGCATCGGAATACGGCTTCGGATGCCGCTCGTCCGCCCGCAGGTCGAACATCCGCGACGTATCCGTCGTGAACTTCGTATACCCGCCCGCCGCTTCGATGGCTTCCTTCACCATCGCAACCGACTTCGCCACTTGCTCCGGCGTGTCGCCGGTAACAATAAAATGATCCGCTTCGGCGTTGTAGCCCTCGCGCCATCCCGCGCGGATCGCAGCCCACAGGCCGGCGTAGTAAAGATGATCGATCGACACCCGCGTATGGCCAGCCGCCGTCGGATTCTCGCCATCGCGCGCCGCGATCGCCGACGCTACCGTCATTTCGCGCGTCGCCGACAACTGCACCGTCGAGGCAAGATTCATGCTGCGCGTCTTCAAGATCGTGCGGAACGCCTGGAACATCGCCGGCAGGCTGATCTCCGGATGCCGGTTGCCCGCCGCAATCGCCGGTTGCGCCCCTTGCGGCCGCGGCAGAAACGCCGGCTGTACCTTCTCCGCGAACGTGCGGATCGAATCGTGGTCGTACGACGAAAACGGAATCGCGTTCACCACGATTTCCCGCTCGCCACCCGGCCGCATCCGCCCTATCAAAATCGCGTTCGGAAACAATCCGCTCGACGGTGACGAAGCATGCGCCAATCGCAATAGCCAATGCCCCGACGGAGTATCCACCGCGATGTAATACGTCGATGGATGGATCGGATCCTGCTCGAGCGAAGGCGCCAGCGCAACAAACGTCTGAATCTCAAGGGCATGAATTCGCCCTGCCAGTCGGCCCCGGATTTCATCCGTTAGCGGCTTGCCTTCGGCCTGCCGAAAAACCAATTCCGCAAGCGAAGCAGCCTCGCTGGCCTTGAGTGGAAGGGTTAGAGGGGGTTCCATTTTAGAGGGTTAATGTTTTTAGATACTGCCGGAACTGTTCGCCCAGATCGTGGCGCTTCAGCGCGAACTCGACCGTCGCCTGCAGAAAGCCTTGCTTGTCGCCCGCGTCGTAACGCGAGCCTTCAAACCGGAATCCGTAAATCGGCCGGTTCCGCAATAGATGCTTCAATCCATCCGTCAACTGAATCTCGCCGCCCCGTCCTGGCGGAGTCGCCTCGATCGACGCGAAAATCTCCGGCGTCAAGACGTACCGTCCGATGATCGCCAAATTCGACGGCGCATCTTCCGCCTTCGGCTTTTCGACTAGATTGCGAATCCGATACAACCGATCGCGCGTCCCATTGTGCGAAACCGGCTCCGCATCCACCACGCCGTAATTCGAAATCATGTCCTTCGGAACTTCCATCAGCGCGACCACCGAAGCGCCGTAAAATTCGTAAACGTCCAGCAATTGCCGCAGGCACGGCACGTCGCCGTCGATCACGTCGTCTGAAAGAATCACCGCGAACGGTTCGTGTCCGACCAGTTCCTTCGCCCGTAACACCGCGTGCCCCAAACCCAGCGCTTCCTTCTGCCGGACATACGCCACGTTGATCAGATCCGACACACTGCGGACTTGCGCGAGCAGCTCTTTCTTGTTGCGCGACTCGAGCAAATGCTCCAGCTCGAAGCTCACATCGAAGTGATCCTCGATCGCCGACTTCCCCCGGCCGGTCACGATGTAAATATTCTGGATGCCCGAATGGATCGCTTCTTCGACGCCGTATTGGATCAAAGGTTTATCAACGAGAGGAAGCATTTCCTTCGGCATCGCCTTCGTGGCGGGCAGAAATCGAGTGCCCAATCCCGCCGCCGGAAACACGGCTTTGCGGACTTTCGGAATCATCTCTTTCATTGTAAAGGGGAGCCGCCCGCTTACTGCCGCGCGACCGGAATGCCTGCGCGCTGCAGCGAGGCTTCCACGTCTTTCTCTGAAAGTCGCGACGCGTCGTAATCCACTTCCACCGCGTCCAGCGTCGCGGCCACCTTCACCCGCACTATCCCGTAATAGCTGGTCGCACGCGCCACGGCGTCGAAATCCGAGTCGTCAAGCGGACGCACCAGCGGATAATGGAGCTGCACTTTCGTCATGAAACGACAAGCATATCATTTGGACTGCGAAAGCTTCCAAACGATTTGCCGCAGCATCCCGTGCAGCACCTCCGCGTCTTTGGAACGCAGGTCCATCCGCCGGATCAAGTGCCGCGTCTTGCGCAGCGCCGACGCCCGCGTCCGCTCCGGCACGTAGCCGGATTCCAGAAGCGCTTCAAACAACCGCTCACTCAATCGTTCTTCTTCTTCCCCCAATGCCCGTTCCCGGACTCCCGGCGTCGCCTTCACCGCCGCCTGGCTGCGCACCAGTTCGTACAGGCACACCGCGACGGCTTGGCCCAGATTCATCGAGCCGTGTTCGTCTCTCGTCGGAATCCGCATCAGCCAATGACAATGCGCCAGGTCGTCATTCCCTAAGCCGAATTTCTCGGAACCAAACAGCAACGCCGCCGGAGCGCCCGCGAGATGCTTACGCAAAACACGGCCCCCCGTTTCGAGCCGCCGCATCGGATGCGCCAACTCCCGCGGACCCAGCGCCGTCGTTCCCACCACCAGCGAACAATCCGCCACCGCCTCGGCAACCGTCGAAAACTCGCGCGCTTGTTCCAGCACCCAACCCGCGTTCACCGCGGACCGCGCCTCGTGAAACGCCACGTCGTACGCATTCACCAGTCGCAATTCGCCGATTCCGAAATTGCTGATCGCCCGCGCTGCCGCGCCAATGTTTAAAGGATTCCGCGGCGACACCAGCACTACGCGAAGAGGCAGCGCCCCGTCCCGATCCGGCTGCTTTCCCTCACGACCCATCGCGTTTCTCCATCAAGCAACAAAGTATAAAGCCTCGGAGAAGTCGCCCCAGAAGCGCGCGCGTCAAATCCTCCTAACCACTCACCCCCACTTGAACCCGGAGCGTAAGCGACGGGACCCACCATCCACCGAACCAAAAGGACCGCATCACACACACTGGTCAGCTCCATCTAAACAATCGAACCGCGGGCATCGAGGCGCGCACGAAGCGTGACGACAGTCACGCGCAGTAAGTGCTTCCCGCCGACCCCGCCAACGCCACAGCAACGCGATGAACAAATTCCGCCCGCGACTTTGCTAGCCTTCTCCGTATGCCACGTGAAGCAGTCATTGTTGAAGCCCTCCGCACGCCCGTCGGCCGCCGCAACGGCGCTCTGAAAGATTGGCACCCCGTCGACTTGCTCGCCCACGCCCTGAACGGCCTCATCGCGAAAACCAAGCTCGATCCCGCGCTCATCGACGACGTCATCGGTGGCTGCGTCATGCAGGTCGGCGAACAAGGCGTCAACGTCACCCGCAACGCGGTCCTCGCCGCCGGCTGGCCGGAATCGGTTCCCGCCACCACCGTCGATCGCCAGTGCGGATCCAGCCAGCAGGCCCTGCACTTCGCCGCCCAAGGCGTGCTCTCCGGCGCCTACGACATCGCCGTCGCCTGCGGCGTCGAAGGCATGACTCGCGTTCCTATGGGCTCCAATTCCGCCAACGGACCCGGCAAGCCCTTCGGCCCGAAGATGGAGGAACGCTATCACCACATCCCCTTCAATCAAGGCGTCGGAGCCGAAATGATCGCCGAACGCTGGGGCTTCTCGCGCGCCGACATCGACGCCTTCAGCATGGAAAGCCACCGCCGCGCCGCCAAGGCCACCGCCGAAGGCCGCTTCACTTCGCAGATCATTCCGGTGCCAATCCATGACGAAAACGGTCCGCGCGTGATGGATAAAGACGAAGGCATTCGCGCCGACACCACCATCGAAAAACTCGCTACTCTCAAAACGCCCTTCAAGGAAAACGGAGTCGTCAGCGCCGGAAATGCCTCGCAAATCAGCGACGGAGCCTCCGCGATTCTCGTGATGGAACGCGCCGTCGCCGAGAAAATGGGATACCAGCCCCTGGCGCGCATCGTCGAATTCGCACTCGCCGGAGCCGACCCCGTCATCATGCTGACCGCCCCGATGCCCGCCACCCACAAGCTGCTAGCGCGCGCCAAGCTCACCATCGATCAAATTGATTTATCAGAAGTCAACGAAGCCTTCGCGACCGTCCCCATGGCGTGGCTGCACGATTTGAAAGCCGACCACGCCAAGCTGAACGTCAACGGCGGAGCCGTAGCGCTAGGCCACCCGCTCGGAGCCAGCGGTGCCCGTCTAATGACCACGCTGGTCCACGAACTCATCCGCACCGGCGGCCGCTACGGTCTCCAAACCATGTGCGAAGGCGGCGGCATGGCCAACGCCACCCTAATCGAACGCATCGCAGTGGCATAGGCCGTGGCATAGGCCGTGGCATAGGCCTCCGGCCTGTGAATCGAACAAGTGGCATAGGCCTCCGGCCTGTGCTCCATCAACCAAGCACCATAAACCTCGGCCTATACTCCGACAGCCAGCCTACCGCCCCGTCTGCGCGTCGTGGATCTTCGTCAGCGCGATCGCCAGAGCCGCGCCGCCCAACGTTTTGATCAACGTCGGATGCGCCGAGTAAATCTCGCTCAGCTTGTCCACGATAGACGGATCATGCTTCTCCGTGTGCTTCGCCAGTTCCTGCACATCTTCCGGGGACACCTGCGCTGCCTGCGCTTCCGTCACCTGCGGAGCCGCGGTCTGCCCTCCACCGAGCGCCCCGCCCAGCACGGACGACAAACTCGAAAGCCCTCCGCCAGCCGCCAATTTCGCCAACAGCATCGGACCCGCTGTCGCCAGCAGTTCATTCAGCACGCTCGCCTTCTGGCCATTGCCGGAGTTACCGAACAAATCCCCCGCCATCTGCGAAAACGGTGGAGTCTGGTCCGACTTGAACGCCGCCGACAGCCCGTCCGCCAGTGCTCCCGGAGGCAGCATGTGAGCGATTTGCTCGAACCCCTGCTCCGCATTCTGATTTCCTTGGCCGCCGCCAAATTGCCCTACCAAACCACCCAGAGTATCCATCCAACTCATGTTTATTTCTCCTTCAACCTCCCCGTTTATACCACGCAACGCCTTCGCCCCTTGAACTCGAAGCGTAATCGTCGGGACTCCAGCTCAAGTCGTTCCAGCACCGCGAACGAAATGAGCGGACCGCGCCCGCTAACCCTTGCCGCGGTCCAGCTTCTTGCGAATCCCCTGCAGCGAATTCGCGATGCTTTCGAGCTCCTTCGCCGGCATACCGAGGTCGATCTCCGCCAACGCCGCGCCTTCTTTCTCCCGCAAAGCTTCCGCGAATTTCTTACCCGCCCCCGTCAACACCATCAGGTTCGATCGCCGATGCGCCGGATTCTGCGACTTCTCCACCGACTTCGCCTCCACCAATCGGTTGATTGCCAGCTGTACATGCTGCCGCGATACTCCGCGCGACTTCGCCAGTTGCGGCACCGTCTGCTCACCTTCCCGATCCAGCGCCTGGATCAGCGACCGGTCCAACTCGCCCTCTCCATGAATCGAATTCGCCAGTACCCGCAGCTTGTGGAATAACGCCGCGTTCTCCGCCGCCACATGCTGCAACGCCCGAATCGCTTTCGGCTTCACTGGTTCCCTCGCGACCGCCGCTCCCAACCTGGCTTGAACAACGGCAGGAAATGTTCCTGGCTGTAGGGATGCTTCGCGATCTCTTCCAAATTCAGATCCACGCCGAGCCCCGGCTTGTCGGAAATCGCAATGTATCCATCCACCACCTCGACGTGATTCGTGAGCAGGTCTTTTTCCCACGGCTCATTGAACTCATCAAAAATTTCGTGGATGTAGAAATTCGGAATCGACGCGTTCAGCTGCACGCAAGCCGCCGAACAAATCGGACCTTGCGCGCTATGCGGAGCCAGCATGCCGTAATGCGCATCCACCATATCCGCAATCTTGCGCGTCGCAAAAATGCCGCCCAAATTCAACGGTTCCGGTTGATAAATGCCGACCACATCGTGCTTCAACAGATCCGCGAACTGCTGTTTGCAGTAAAAACTCTCGCCCGTCGCAATCGCCACCGGACTTCGCCGCGCCACTTCCACCATCGCGCCAATTTCGGTGTGCGCCACCGGCTCCTCGAACCACGCCGGACGCAGCGGTGCCATCGCCGTCGCGAATTCCACCGCCGTCGCCACATTAAACCGGCTGTGTCCTTCGATCAGTAAATCGACCGAACTCCCCACCGCGTCCCGCACCGCGCGAATAATATCCAGGCTCAAATCGAATTCGTAGCGCGTCATCATCCGCCAGTTCGCCCCGAATGGATCGAATTTCAGCGCCGTGTATCCCCGCCCCGCCACGTATTTCGCCTTCTCGTGAAAGCTCTCCGGCGTGCGCGGACCGCGATACCAGCCGTTCGCATAGGCCCGCAACTTCTCGTGACAACGCCCGCCCCACAGGTTGTAAATCGGCTGATTGCACGCCTTGCCGATGATGTCCCAGCAGGCGATCTCGACCGCCGCCAGCGCCGCTTGATGGATGTGTCCGCCGTCCGAATACACATCGCGGACCATCTTCTGCGTCAGCACTTCTACTTGAAACGGATCCATGCCGAGCACCAGCGGAGTCAGTTCGTGTATCGCCGCCTCCACCGTCTTTGCGAACCCGTTGACGGTCCCCTCGCCCACGCCATGAATTCCTTCATCCGTGCGAACCACCGCGAAAAGCCAGTTTTTCCAGGGATTCCCTGCGATGTAAGTTTCGATCGCTGTAATCTTCACAGCGCTATTCTACCCGGCTGGACCATCCGAGGATCCGCCTTGAACCCGAAGCGTAAGCGACAGGACCTGCGGCACAACCCGACCGGCATCCGAATCCGAGCCGCGACTAAGTGCTCCGAAGGAGCACGTCAGGAGCGGAAAACTAATCTTCCACCCGCAAAACGAAAGCTACTGCCAGCGCCCGCTCTGCAGCTCCATGCTGAAATTCTCGCCCAGGTACACGCGCTTCACGTCCGGATCGTTGCCCAACTCTTCCGGCGATCCCGCGCGGAAAATGCGCCCCGCATTGATGATGTACGCACGATCCGTCACCGCCAGCGTCTCCCGCACATTGTGATCCGTTACCAGGATCCCAATCCCCGAATTCCGCAACTCAAAGATAATCTTCTGCAGCTCCAGAACCTGGATCGGATCGATGCCTGAAAAAGGCTCGTCGAGCAGCAGGAAACTCGGCTCAATCACCAGCGATCGCGCAATCTCAACCCGCCGCCGCTCTCCGCCCGACAGCATGTAACCCTTGCTATGCCGCACCTGCTCCAGCCCCATTTGCCCGATCAACTGGTTCATCCGCGACCGCCGCTCGCGCCTCGACATCGACAGCGTTTCGAGAATCGCCATCAAATTATCCTCGACCGAAAGCTTGCGGAATACCGATGCTTCCTGCGGAAGATAACTGACCCCCCGCCGCGCGCGCTGATACATCGCGAGATCCGTGATGTCGTCATCGTCCAGCAGAATCCGCCCGGAATCCGGCAGAATCAGCCCCACAATCATGTAAAACGAAGTCGTCTTGCCCGCGCCATTCGGACCCAGCAAGCCCACCACTTCGCCCTGCTTCACCACTACCGAAACGTTATCGACGACCTTGCGGCCTCGATACGCTTTTGTGATTTCAGTGGTTCTCAGTACGCGCATGCGGCTACTTGCGGCGGATGGTGCTTTCGGCGGGAGCGCTCTCGACGCCGTTGACCAAGAGCCTATCATCGTTGGAAAACCAGGTCAATTGCTTGCCCTTGGTCGTCCCCTTCAAGCTATCCACCAGCGTCGGCTGACCGCCTTGCAGGATCAGCTTCTCGTCTTCCGCGTAATATTCCGCGTGCTCGCCCGTGCCCACCCGCTTGCGCTTATCGGTCGTCTGCAGAATCTCCACCTTGCCATCGGCGATCGCTTTATCGAGCGACGAGTCGGATTCCTTTTCATCGTCCGGATCCTTCAGGTACGCTTTGATCTCTTTCGCCTTCACTTGCATGCCAGGCCGATTCAACAGCACGCCGCCCGTGTAATGCGCGATCCGGTCTTCGTCCGAATACCGCATATCCGGCGCCTTCACGATCGTGAACACCGCCGGCTGTGGACCCTGTTTCGGCGGCGCTTTTTTCTTCGTCGATTTCTTCGCGTCCTGCTTCTTCGCCGCCGCCGCGCCCGCCTTCTCCGGCTCCTCGGTCTTCGCCTTATCCAGGAACTGGCTGGTCACCGATCCGTGCGCCTCAAGGATCCCTTCCTCGCGATCGATATCGATCCGATCCCCCGTGATCCGGTTCGCGCCCTGCCATGCCACCGCGCTGCCTTCGTAATGAATCTTCTGATTGTTCGCCGTCGACGTCATCTTCTTCGCCCGCGCCTGCATCGGCTCGTCCGCGTTTAACATCGCGCCCGAAGGATTTTGTTTATCCGGCATCCGCATCGACTGCACGTTGCCGTCCGCCGTGAAATCGTTGGTCTTCTGGTTGATCGTGATCTTCTCGGCGTTCGTCGTTCCCGATAGATCCGCCACTCGCGCCGCGCCGTCGAGCGTCATCAAATCCTTCTGCTGATCGAGGACACCTTTATTCGCCTGCGCCTTTCGCGGACCCTCGTCGTAGCGGAAGTCGCCCGTCTGTTCGAGCTTCGCCAACTGCGCCGTCTTCGGATCGAACGTCGCCAACAGATCCTTGCTCTTCGTGAATGCCGGATAGTTCGGAGCCGCCGGCTGACCCGGCTTCACAGCCTTCGGCGCATTGTCCGTGCGCGTCGTCACGTTCACCGACTTGAACGTCTCGATCTGATTGTCCGCGCCGTACGTCATCCACACCCGGTCGCCGGTCATCGATCGCTTCGGCTGGCCCGGCCGATTCGGCGTGAAGTCCACCACCGCCGCCGATTGCGTCTCGACCGTTTCGATCTCCTCGCCGCCCGGCCGCATCTTCATCGTCACGACTTCGCTCTTCAGCGTCTTCGTATCGCCTTGAAGGACGCCCGCCTTCGCTACCGGCGACGTCACCAGCACGCTTTTCCCGGTCGCGACCGCGAGCTTCAACTGCGCCTCTTTATCCACGTTGTCGAAATCCAGATCCAGCTTGTCCGCCGTCACCGCCGTATTCGCCGTCCGCGATAGGGAATTCAGCTTCGCGTTGCGTTCGCCAACGATCTTCTGAATCGACGCGTTCTCACCGAAATGCATCACCATCTGATCGGCCGCGAAATCCAGCTTGCGGTTTTCAGCCGTCTGCACGCCGCGCGCATTCCCGGATTCCGCCATTTTGATGTCGCCATCTTCGAGCGTCACCACGCTCATCGCCGCGTCCATCTTCAGCGTGTCGCGCGTCAGTCGCGACCACGGCATCAGGATTACCTTCGATTCTTTTTCCTTGTAGAACGCTTCGCCCGCCTCGATCAACATCGGCTTGCTGCCCGGCTTCCTGCCGCGCCAGTTCATCTTTACATCGGCCCGCAAATGCAGTTCGCGCGTCGTCGGATCGTAATCCACGCCCGTCGCCGATCCGTCCCCTTCATCAAACAGGAACTTCGCGCCGCGCACCGTCTCCGCCTTGCCGGACTTGCTTTCAAACCGCACGCCAGACGAAAAAATCTTGATGTGCCGCGCCGGAGGTGGAGCCTCGCCGCCTTCCGTCTCGACCGGAATCGCCATCGCGATCTCCACGTCGCCCTCCGAATACAGGAAGCCTTCCTTCTGACTGAACTGCGCTTTGGCGCAAGTCACCTTATCGAATTCCTGGCCGTTTTTGTGGAAAAGGTGAAGCTCGACGCCCTCGAGTTCCATCACCGCCGGCTCGCGGACCTGCTTGAAATCGGCGGCGAAAATTTCAATGACCGGACGCGTTCCGTCCGACTTGACGAAATGCCACTTGCTGGCCTTGGTGTCAATCCCGGATTCGAGCGGCTTCGGCGCCACCGGCGATTCCTTGCGCGTCCGCTCCAGGCGCGCGAGGTACGTCGAGCCGACAGCAACGAGAATGACTAGAATAGCGACTGGAAACAGCCACCGCGTGCGGCGCATGAAAGTTCAGACTCCAGGATACCGTGGCCCGGTAGCATAGGCCTCCGGCCTGTGAACTAAACCCAGCATCCCTTTTTGTTGATGCACCTGGACCAAACAAAGTTCCGCGCAGAAGTGGCATCGAATCGACTAAAGCGCTGGATCGCCTTCGTCGCTGAACGCCCTCGAATCAGACGCCATCCTCTTCATCCGCGAAGATCGAGACGATATCGCGCGCTCCATGGAGAACTCGTACGACGTCGATACCTTCTCGTCCTGGCAGATAGAAGACCAGGAAATTTTCAAACCCCTTGACGCGAAACCTCCGCATTCCTTCAAGGGTCGCAGGGAAGCCAACGCGCCCCGCTGCCAGGATGTATGCCGAGACGACGGCAGGTTCGTTCCACAGCTTCCAGATACCGCTCGGCAAATCGCGGACTCGACTGCTCGCCCAGGTAGACGAATTGCTCTAGCAGGTCGACGCGCGCCAGCGGCCGGATCGTTATCTGTGGAGTCACTTCCTCTTCGAAACCCTTCGCCGCCGGTCCAGCTGAAGGAGGGCTTCTGTCTTCAGTTCGGCCCAGAAGGCGGAATCCGCTCGAATCGAATCCCCGGAATTCAGACCTTCGAGCAACATCGCGTCAAGGCGTTCTCTGGCTTTTCGCTTCTGATCTTCGCGGATCAGTTCCCTTACGTATTCGCTCGCCGTACTGTACCCATGCTTCGCTTGAGACTCCGCGAATTCCTTAAGATCTTCGGGTAAAGATACATTCATGGACGTCATAGCTTGAATGTAGGCTTGATGGCAGAGTCTGTCAAGATCTGCCACTTCGCTTAAATCGCCGTAATCAACTTCGCCAGCAAAGCCGTCCGATCCGCAATTCGGTTCACCAAAAGACTCTCATTCAAAGCGTGCGCCCCTTCCCCGACCGCCCCCAAACCGTCCAGCGTCGGAACCCCCATCGCCGCCGTGAAATTCCCGTCGGACCCGCCCCCCGTCATCGACTCCTCTAAATCCACGCCGACCTCCGCCGCCAGTTTCTCCGCCATCCCAAATAACCGCCGCACACCAGCCGACCTCTCCATCGGCGGCCGGTTCAACCCGCCCTCCACAACCAAAGAGCATCTCTTGTCAAACGCCTTCAACCTCCCGAATTGCGCCTCGATCCAAGCCGCATCCTTCATCCGCGGCACCCGAAAATCGACGTGCGTACTCGCCTCCGCCGCAATCACATTGCTCCGCGTACCGCCATGCACCACCCCCGGATTCACCGTGATCCCCTTTTCGAGATTCGTGAAACCCGCAATCTTTTCAATCTGCCTACTGATCTCCACAATCGCGCTCGCGCCATTCGTGAAATCCACTCCCGCATGCGAAGCCTTGCCCCGCACCGTCACCAAGTAATCGCCGACGCCCTTCCGCGCCGTCTTCAACTTCCCCGTCAATCCCGTACCCGGTTCGAGCACCAGCACCGCCGCGCTCGCCTTCGCCGCTTCTTCCGTCAACGCGCGCGAAACATCGCTGCCCACTTCTTCATCCGAATTGATCTGCAAAACCACCTTCCGCGACACCCGAACATCCAACTCGCGGAGCGCCTTCACCGCATACAGAAAGAACACCAGCCCGGCCTTCATATCCAATACGCCCGGCCCCCACAACCGACCTTTCTCCTGCCGGAACGGCATCGTCGCCAGCGTGCCCATCGGCCACACCGTATCCGAGTGCCCCAATCCGAGCACCATGCCGTCGGACGTTTTTTTGCCCGCCAAAACAAATTCGCATCGCAGGTTCTTCCCGAACTTGCCGCCCGGAAACGTCTTGCACTTCGCCTCTCCGCCGCACGTCGCGACAAACAAATCCACAAAGCGATTCACGCTCGCCGCGTTGTCGCTCGGCGATTCCAGTTCCACCAGCGTCTTGATCAGCGCGATGATTTCCGGCTGTTTTGCCCTTGCGTATTTAAGGAAAGGATCCATCGGTTGCTATAATAGCGAGGCTTACATGGCGATTCTTGACATCGACGCGATCCGAAAAATTCTTCCGCATCGCTATCCCTTCCTGCTCGTGGACTCCATCATCGAAATGGAGGCCGAGCGCATCGTCGGCATCAAAAACGTCACCATCAACGAACCCTTCTTCGCTGGCCATTTCCCGGAATTTCCCGTCATGCCCGGCGTCCTCATCGTCGAGGCTATGGCCCAGGTCGCCGGCGTCCTCGTGCTCAGCAGCATGGAAGACCGCGAAAATAAACTCGTCCTTCTCGCTTCCGTCGAGCAGGCGAAATTCCGCCGCCCCGTTCGTCCCGGCGATCAACTCCGCATCGAAATGAAAGTGAGTAAGCGTAAAGCCTCGGTCGCCAAAATGTACGGCACCGCCACCGTCAACGGCGTCTTAGTCGCCGAAGCCGAAGTCCTCTGCAAACTCGCTGACCGTGTCTGATGGCCATCCATCCAACCGCGATCGTAGACCCCGCCGCGAAAGTCGCGGACTCCGCGGAAATCGGCCCGTTCTGCATTCTCGGCCCTGAAGTCGAAATCGGCGAGCGCACTCACCTCAAAGCCCACGTCTACGTTGAAGGCCCAACGTCAATCGGTGCCGACAACACTTTCTATCCGTATTCCACCGTCGGCGGCGCCTCCCAGGACAAAAAATACAAAGGCGAGCGCGCCTGGACCCGCATCGGCGATCGCAACAACATTCGCGAATTCGTCACCATCCATCGCGGTACCGAAGGCGGCGGAGCGCTTACCAAAATCGGCGACGACAACTTGCTGATGGCCTACGTCCACGTCGCTCACGACGTGCTGATCGGCAGCCATTGCACGCTCGATAACGCCGTCACCTTTGCCGGTCACGTCATCATCGAAGACTGGGCGACCATTGGAGCCTTCAGCGGCGTCCACCAGTTTTGCCGCGTCGGCCGCCACGCCTTCATCGGCGGCTACAGCGTCATCACCCAGGATGTCCTGCCCTTCTCGACCACCGTCAGCGTCCGCGAAGTGAAAGTCTTCGGCGCCAACGCCGTCGGCCTCGAACGCCGCGGCTTCGACAAGTCCACCATCGACGGACTCCACAAATTCTTCCGCCTGCTCACTCGCTCCGGCCTGAATACCAGCCAGGCTATCGAACGCATCAAAGCGGAAGTGGACGCGACGCCGGAGCGCGAAGAACTGCTCGCCTTCATCGCCGCCTCCGAACGCGGTTTCGTGAAATAGCCATGCCCGAACGCTATGGCATGATCGCAGGCAACGGACGCTTCCCCATCCTCGCCCTCGAAGCCGCCAAGTCGCTCGGCATGGAGATCGTCGCCATCGGCATCGAAGAGGAAGCGCCTCGCGAGATCGAAAACCTCGCCGTCAAGTGCTACTGGATCTCCCTAGGAGCCCTCGGCAAGCTCATCGACATCTGCAAAGAAGAAGGCCTCTCGCGCGTCATGATGTGCGGCCAGGTGAAGCACGCGAAAATCTTCTCTTCCATCCGGCCCGACTGGCGTCTGTTCAAAGTCCTCGCGTCGCTAAGCTCGAAAAACACCGACTCCCTCATCGGCGCCGTCATCAAAATTCTTGCCGACGAAGGCATCGAAGTCGTCGACTCGACCCTTCTTCTCAAAGACCTGCTGGCACCCCAAGGTCCGCTGACCAAACGCAAGCTGACCTCTGACGAGCGTGGCGAAATCGAATACGGACGCCGCGTCGCCAACGCGCTGGCAGGCTTCGACGTCGGTCAAAGCGTCGCCATCGCGGACCGCGCCTGCGTCGCGATGGAGGCCATGGAAGGCACCGACGAGATGCTCCGCCGCGCCGCCAGCCTCGCCGAAGGGAAACCCCTCCGCCTGGTCAAGGTCTCGCGCCGCCGTCAGCACATGCTGTTTGATGTCCCCGTAGTCGGACCCGCCACCATCGACACCATGATCGCCACCGGAGCCACGTCTCTCGCCATCGACGCCGGCCGAACCCTGCTCCTCGATCGCGACGAAATGCTAAGGAAAGCCAACCAAGCCAAAATCGCCATCGAAGCCTTCCCGCCCGAATCCGAACCGCGACCGTAAGGAAGCGGACCCGCAGTCCTCAGCACCGAACCGCGACCGTAAGGAAGCGGACCTGCAGTCAGCACCGAGCCCCGACCGTAAGGAAGCGGACCTGCAGTCAGCACCGAACCGCGACCGTAAGGAAGCGGACCCGCAGCCAGCACCGAACCCCGACCGTAAGGAAGCGGCCCTGCAGTCAGCACCGAACCGCGACCGTAAGGAAGCGGACTTCTTTCTACTCGACCCGTAGGATCGTGCACAAAAGTACCTCAGCGACAAAAGCGTGCCAACCATGCGTCGAGGCGCGCACGAAGCGGCACGAAGTGCCGCGGAGTAAGTGCCTTCCGCCAGCCGTCCGAGATCGGATCGTCCATCCCGCGATGCGCTAGCCAGACGAGCCGCGCCCAGAGCGCTCCGAAGCAGCGAGCCGCAAGCGGAACCCGAAATTACGACGCCGGTGCCGCACGCGCCGCCGCCGCGGACTCCACGGATTCCGCCAGAAGCGCCGCATCGATCGGCTTATTCACAAAGCCGTCCATTCCAGCCGAAAGGCAGCGCTCGCGATCGCTCGACATCGTATGCGCCGTGATCGCGAGAATCGGCGTCGAAATCCCCAGCGCGCGAATCCGCGTGGTCGCTTCGAGGCCATCGATGTCCGGCATCTGCACATCCATCAGGATCACGTCGAACTCACGATGAGTGACGGCGTCAATCGCCTCCCGCCCGGTGCTCACAACATCCACGTGATGACCGCGCTTCTCGAGCAGCCGCGCCGCCAGCCGTTGATTGACCGGATTGTCTTCCGCCAGCAGGATCGACAAAGCCCGGACCCCGCCCGAACCTTCCGTGACCGCGGCTGCCAGTCTCCGCAAACCCACCGCCGGAATCGGAAGCGCCTGCTCGGCCGGTGCCACAAAATTCGCCGTGAAGTGGAACGTGCTTCCCTCGCCCGGCTCGCTTTCCGCCCAGATCCGTCCGCCCATCAGCTCCGCCAGCCGGACGCAGATCGCCAGGCCCAACCCCGTACCGCCGTACCTGCGCGTCGTCGAACCATCCGCCTGCCGGAACGGCTCGAAAATGATCTTCAATTTCTCCGCCGGAACGCCAATGCCCGTGTCGTGGATCGAGAACTGTACCGTCACCTGATCCGCCGTGCGAGTCAGTACAAACACCCGAATCCCGACGCTGCCCTCCAGCGTGAACTTGATCGCATTCGAAACCAGGTTCAACAAAATCTGCCGCAGCCGGTCCGGATCGCCAATTACGATCGCCGGAACTTCGTCGTCCACCACGCATCCAATCGACAGCTTCTTCTGCGCCGCCGCCAGCGTCAGCGTGCGACTGGAATCAGATACGCAGTCCCGCAGTGCGAACGGAATCGGACTCAGCTCCATCCGCCCCGCTTCAATCTTCGAGAAGTCCAGAATGTCGTTCAGAATCGTCAGCAGTGCGTCCGCCGACAGCTTCGCCAGTTCCAGGTATTCGCGTTGCTCGTTGTCAAGCTCCGAGGCCAGCACCATGCTCGTCATACCCAGCACGCCGTTCATCGGAGTCCGGATCTCATGACTCATATTGGCCAGAAACTCGCTCTTCAACCGGCTGGATTCCTGGGCTTCGGAAAGCAACCGCTCGATCTCCCGCTTCTGTTGCTCAGTGCGTACTTTTTCGACCAGCAGCCGCTGCTTCTCACGCGATAGCTCGCGTGTCCGGTCATCCACCGCCGCTTCGAGCCGCAACTTCTCCATCTCCGTACGCGCCATTCGCCGGATCCACAGGAGCCGCCCGAGCAGCAGCATCAGCCCGATCATCGCCACCCGAAACCACCACGTCATCCACCACGGCGGATCTACCTCGAACCGCAGTTTCGCAGCATCCGAACTCCACACGCCCTGTGCATTACGCGCCAAAAGTTCGAGCGTATAAGTGCCCGGCATCAGCTTCGGATAATTCAACTCCCGCTGATTCGTCTCCCGCCATTCACCGGCCTCGCCCAGCCGGTAGCGGAACAGCACCTGGCTCTCCTGCTGGAACGTCAATGCCGCAAACTGCACCGCCAGCGAGTTGTCGCTGTAGGACACCCGCACCGGTTTCGCCGGATCCGCCAGATTCGCTCCGAACCTTGCCGACGTAAACACCACCGGAGGCGGAAACGCCGTCGGAACCAGCGTCGACGGCCGGTATTGCGACAGCCCCCGGCTGGTTCCGATCCAGACCGCGCCATCCGCATCCGCCCGGAACGCATTGCTGTTGCAGTCATCCCAAATCAGCCCGTCCGACTTGCCGAAGTGCCGCCAGCGCGTGCGGTCCCACACGTCCGCCCCGTGGTCCGTGCCAACCCACATCCACTTGTTCTGATCGAACCCGATAAAGAGCACCTTGTCCGACCGCAGACCTTGCTGTTGCGTAAAATGCTCGACCGACAACTTGCCGTTGGCGTATTGCACGCGGGTCAGGCCGTAGGAATCCCGGTATCCGATCCATAACGAGCCATCCGGATCCGCCGCCAGCGCCGATACGATTTCGCTGCGTAAACCTTCTCTCGTCGTCAAACGCACCCACTGCGTTCCGTCCCAACGCGAAAGCCCGCGCGTGCCCGATACCCAGACCACCGGGCCTTGCGCGACCACCTTGTAAAAGACTTCGTGCCGGTCCGTTCCTGGCGGCAGTTGCCGCGCGAACTTCGCCGCCCCGGACGCCGTCTGCCGGAACAAACCTTCTCGTCCCGCCACCCAAATGCGGTCTTCAGAGTCCAGCCCGATGCCGAGAATCTGATGCGTCTCCAACCCTTCCGACGGCCCATGCGCGCGAATCTTCCCCGTACCCGGATCCAACTCGAGAACACCGCCCGGATCTCCGCCGATCCAGAGATGGCCATTCTTCGCCGGAGCCAGCGTGCGGACCATTTCGACACCCGGCAGCGCCTGCCTCTTCCACTGGATCGGGTCCGCCGCCGAATCGGTATAGTTGAGGCCGTACTGCGTGCCCACCCACAGCCTTCCCGCCGTGTCGCGGACCATGCTCCAGACCGATTCCCTGCTCAGTCCCTCCCGGTCCGTCCAACCCCGCCACTCGCCGTAGCCGATCCAGCGCGCCAGCCCGGTGCCCAGCAGCGCGACCCACGTCCCACCTTCCCGATCCTGAAAAACCTTGGAGACGTCGTTCGACATCAGGCCTTCACGGCCGTCAATCAGTTCCCAACCGCGTTTCTGCTTGCGCGCGATGCCGTCAAGCGTCGGCACCAACAGCCGGCCCTCCCGGTCCATCGACACCGTTGGATACAGATTCGTAGAAGGCGGCAGCCCATCCGTCTGCGAAACGAAGCGCTGTTCGCCATGCGGACGCATGTAGAGTTCGGTCTGGCTGCGGACCCACAGATTCCCGTCCAGGTCCGCGAGCATCGCGTACCAGCGTTGCGGCGGCAGACCCTCGTCCGAGCCCGTTACCCGCGCGACGCCGTTCTCCAGCTGGCACAATTGGTCGCCGCAACCGAACCACACCGTGTCCCGCTCATCGACGAACACCATGTTCGCCTCTTGCGTTTTCACTTCCCGCGGCTGGCCGATCACCGAAATCGCCAATCCACCGTTCGCGTCCGCGACGCCCTTCCGGAGCCCATTTTCGGTCGCGAAGAACAGCTCGCCGTTGCGGTTTGAGGCGATGCCGGAACGCCCCAGAATCCCCGCCGCCTTCACCAGCGGAACCGCCTGAAATCCGGTGCCGGATCGCCGCGCCAGGCCGACCCGCGTTCCTACCCACAGCGTGCCGTCAGCCGTCTCGAAAAGAGACTCGATGCGCGCGCTCGGCAGCCCGCTGCGCCGGTCGAATTCGAGGAACCGGTTCCCGTCGTAGCGGTACAGCCCGTTCTGCGTACCCACCCACAAAAACCCGGAGCGGTCCTGCATCACCGCCTGCACGGCCAGGTTGTGTAAGCCTTCCTCGTCCCCGTAAAACTTGAAATTGTATCTCTGCGCAACCGCGAGAACCGGCGCCAGGGCGAGGCAAATCAATGCGACTAGCCTGTGCACAGACGCACTCCCGCAGTTTTAGGACCGACAAGCACTCAAAGAGAAGTTCGGCTGCGGCGCCGTTTTTCATTAGACTGGAGACGTACCTTTTCCGCCGGTCCCCGGAGACAAATTGAACAAAACACGAGTAGTCGTCGCAGGCGCGGGCGCCTTCGGCAAGAACCATCTGCGGGTCCTCAGCGAACTCGCCCATGTCGAAATCGCCGGCGTCCTCGACCTCGATCCGGTCGTCGCCGCCCAGGCCTCCGCCACCTATGGATGCGCCATTCTCACCGATCCCGCCGCCGCCGCCGGAATCGCCGACGCCGCCATCGTCGCCACTCCCACTCTCAGCCACGCCGATCTCGGCTGCCGCTTTCTCGAAGCCGGACTCGACGTCCTCATCGAAAAACCCATCGCCGACACCTCCGCCAACGCTCGCCGCCTCGTCGAAACCGCCACTCGCGCCGGCCGTATTCTCCAAGTCGGCCACCTCGAACGCTTCAATCCCGCCGTCGCCGCCATCGAGAAAATCGTCAACAAACCCCTCTTCTTTGAAATCCACCGCCTCAGCGAATTCAGCCCCCGCAGCCTCGACGTCGACGTCGTCCTCGATCTCATGATTCACGACATCGACATCGTCTTAGCCCTTACCGGCAAAATGCCCGAAGACGTCCGCGCCGCCGGCATCTCTATCCTGTCCCAAAAAGTGGACCTCGCCAATGTCCGCCTCGCCTTTCCCGGAGGCTGCATCGCCAACCTCACCGCCAGCCGCGTCTCCACCGAGCGAGTCCGCAAGCTCCGCCTCTTTCAGCCCCATCAGTACATATCGGTCGATTACGCCAAACGTGAAGCCATGTCGATCTCCGTGGGAGGAGGCAAGTTCGGCCTCGAGCATCTCATCGTGGAAAAAGCCGAGCCCCTGCGCCTCGAAATCGAAGCCTTTCTCACCAGCGTCCAAACCCGCTCGACTCCCAAAGTCACCGGCGAAGCCGCCCTCCAAGCCCTCGAAGTAGCCGAAAGCATCCTCGCGAGAATCGCCGAACACGCCGCCATCGTAGCCGAGTCCTTGCAGCAGGCATAGTCTTTCTATCGGCGACCGTATCGCCAGACTCACTCAACGGTATCCAACCCGTCGAGGCGCGCACAAAGCGGCACGAAGTGTCGCTCCGCTTCGGTGACCGGATTCGCAGCCATCCTCGGCCGCGACTCACCCCGGGCCCGTAATTCTCCCGCTATCATCCGAAAAAACTTGCTAGTGTCAGTGTCTGGGCAGCGTAGTTTCTAAGCCAATCCCGGGCTGGGGATTCTTTCTGAGCGACATCAGGACTCGCCAACAGATGAACGAAACCAAAGCATTCGATCCTTCCACCAAAGCCCTCGAATTATTGAGCGCCATCGTCGATTCCTCCGACGACGCCATCATCAGCAAAAACCTCGACGGCACCATCACCAGTTGGAACAAGAGCGCCGAACGGCTCTTCGGCTACACCGAAGCCGAAGCCATCGGCCAGCCCGTGTCCATGCTCATTCCCAAAGACCGCCTGGACGAAGAACCCAAAATCATCGCCCGTATCCGGCAAGGGGATCGAGTCGATCATTTCGAAACCATCCGGCGGCGGAAAGACGGCAAGCTCATCGATATCTCGCTGACCATCTCTCCCGTCCGCGATCCCGAAGGCAACGTAATCGGGGCTTCTAAAATCGCTCGCGATACCTCCGCTCTGAAACAAGCGGAGAAGACCAGCCGCCTTCTCAGCGCCATCGTCGATTCCTCCGATGACGCCATCATCAGCAAGAATCTCGACGGCACCATCACCAGTTGGAACAAAAGCGCGGAAAGGCTTTTCGGCTACACCGAAGCCGAAGCCATCGGCCAGCCCGTGTCGATGCTCATTCCCAAAGACCGGCTGGAAGAAGAACCCAAGATCCTTTCCCGCCTGCGGAACGGTGAGCGAGTCGATCACTTTGAAACCGTTCGCCGCCGCAAAGACGGCACCTTGCTCAACATCTCGTTGACCATCTCTCCCATTAAAAATTCCAACGGCATCGTCGTCGGAGCTTCCAAGATTGCCCGGGATATCACCGAGAGAAAACGGATCGATGATGAAATTCGCCGCGCCAACCGCGACCTCGAACAGTTTGCCTTTTCCGCCAGTCATGATCTGCAAGAGCCCTTGCGAAACGTCAAAATCTATAGCGAACTGCTAAACCAGCGCTTCCGCCATCATTTCGATGGCGAAGCCCTGGAGTATCTCGGCTATCTGTATGAAGGCGCTACTCGTATGGAGAACCTCATTCGTGACCTCCTTGCCTACACCGCGGTCGGCGAAGTCTCGGCAGCGGTAGAGGAGATCGACGCCAACGCGGTATTGACCTCCGCCCTCAAAACTCTCGACTCCGTGGTCGCAGCGAGCGCGGCCGAAGTCACCTTCGACCCGCTGCCCCACCTTTCCATGCGCCGCGTCCACCTTTACCAGCTCTTTCAAAATCTCATAGGAAACGCCATTAAATATCGCGCCAAGGATGCATCGCCGAAGATCCACATCGCGTGCGTCCAGAAAAATGATGCCTATGAGTTTTCCGTCAGCGACAACGGCATCGGCATAGCTCCGCCCTATCGCGAAACCATCTTCGGCCTCTTTAAACGCCTCCACACCACCCAGGAATATCCAGGAACGGGCATCGGCCTCGCTATCTGTCAGCGGATCGTCGAGCAATACAACGGTCGGATCTGGGTAGAATCCGAACTGAATAAAGGCTCCATCTTCCGCTTCACCATTCGATCCTGAAACCAGGGCTGCCTTCCATAGACCCCTTCCCACCCCCTTGAACCCGGAGCGTAAGCGACGGGACCGACCCCTTCCTAACCCCCTTGAACCCGGACCGGAAGCGACGGGGCCCCCCCCCAACCCCCCCCCAAGACCCCCGCCCGAACAGCGGGGGCCC
>JBBQWZ010000038.1:0-72332 GCA_038210135.1 Bryobacterales bacterium | reverse complement strand
GAATCTGCTCCAGGCTCCCCGCTTCCGTATCGTCCATGCTGATGACCAATCCCCAGCATCCCGATCCATCCCCTCTCCAGGCTCATCTTGCGTGAGAATCCATCCCCACCTTCAGGCTCATCTTGCGTGAGACAAGAGTGGTACATCCGATGTCCATTCTGTTGAGCTACAATCGTAGCCAAGCATTCAGAACGGATTTCGTTTTGAAATCGTAGCCGTAGGAGGCCGCAGCATGGTTTCCATTTTCGGGGTTTCCCCACTCGCAAAGACTCTCACGGGGTTGAGTTTCTTCACTGTCCTGGCGGTTGCGCAGGTTCCATCGAACGGCCTGATCGCATCCAATCGCGACACCACACCGGCGCCGCGCACCGAGATCACGGTCGAGATGCGGGGCGATATTCTGATGGCCCGCAAGATGTACCGCGAGGCGATTGAGATTTATCAATCGGCGCCCAAAGATTCGCCGGTGGTGCAAAACAAGATGGGAATCGCGTTCCACCAGATGCAGGATCTGGAAAATGCGCGTAAATGCTACGATCGGGCGGCGAAATTGAAGCCCGATTACGCCGAAGTGGTCAACAATCTGGGCACGATCTACTACGCCCACAAAAACTACCGGCGCGCGGTAAATCAGTACAAGAAGGCCTTGAAGTACGCGCCGGATTCCGCGTCGATTCATTCGAATCTCGGCACGGCGTATTTCGGCCGCAAGGATTACGAGAAGGCGTTCGAGGAATACCAATTCGCGCTGAAGCTGGATCCGGAGGTGTTCGAGCATCGGAGCTCGCACGGGGTTTTGCTGCAGGAGCGAAGCGTGGACGAGCGCGCGAAGTTCCACTTCTATCTGGCCAAGACGTACGCCAAAGCCGGCCAGTTCGATCGGGCTCTCCTCTATGTGCGGAAGGCGATTGAAGAAGGCTTCAAAGAGCGCGAGAAATTCGCCAAGGATCCGGAGTTCGCGCAGATCCGCGAATTGCCGGAATTCAAGATCCTGATGCAGACGGAGTACAAGGTCATCTGAGCAGAGCCCAGCGTATTCTTTGGATGGTTTCCGGCGGCGTGGCGCTGCTGGCGGGAACCCTTTCCTGCAGTCGCGGATCGAACCGGCCCTTTGAGCGCGTCACGCTGCTTCCCTTCGAGAATCTGAGCGGCGACGCGAAGCTGGACTGGCTCTCGGCGGCGGCTCCGGCCATTCTGTCGAACCAACTCACCGGCATTCCCAAAATCGTCATCCTTACAGGCGGCGCGATGCGCGACGCATATCTCGAAGGTGCGACGCGGGTAGTCCACGGCTACATTACAAGCCGGGCAGGGAAGCCGCATCTCGAGGCCTCAGTCGAAGACGTCCAAACGCGGAAGACCGTTCAACACTATTCGAACGATGGCGGCGTATTGCCGGCCCTGGACGGCTTGGCGCACGTGATTGACGCCGGAGCGCATCCGTTTCCGGTTTCGGACTTCGAGGCCGTCGAAACGTGGATGAAGGCGCTTCGCGGGCAGGGTTCCTTTGAAGATGCCGCGGCGAAGGCGCCGGATTTCGGGCTGCTGTATGTGACCTGGGCCGAGGCGCTGGCAACGAAGAACGACCGCGCGGGATTGACGAAAGTACTGACCGACGCGCTGGCGCGTCCGGCGCTGAAAGGCGATATGGACCGGGCCCGGCTGGCACTCATGAAAGCCGACTTGGACGGCATCGTCGGGAAGCGCGCGGAGGCGTTCGACAAGGTCGCGAAACTGGCGCCGAACGACGCGAATGCGCAGCGCGGCGCGGCGGAACTCAATTTTCTGGCGCGGCGCTATGCGGCGGCCATTGCGGAATACCGGGCGGCGTTCGCCCTCGAGCCGGAGAATTACGGCCTACTGAATCAGATCGGCTATTCGCAGGCTTTGGGTGGAGATTTGAGCGGCGGGAAGCAGACGATCGAGGAGTATTCGCGGAAGCCGGGGCAAGAAGTGAATGGCCTGGATTCGCTGGGTGAGATTCACTTTTTCCATGGCAAATTTGCCGAGGCCGAAAAGTATTTCCTGCAATCGCACGAGAAGAATCCGGCAATGGCGGCGGGGTTTGAGTTGTATAAAGCGGCGCTGTCGCGCTGGCTCGCGGGGGATGGGAGCGGAGCGGACGCGATCCACCAGAAATACGTCGAATTCCGAGCGCAGCAGGGTGGCGGTCCGCCCACGGTGGGTCCTAAAGATTTGTTGCAGGCGCAGTGGGAATGGACCACCGGGCGGGCGGACGCGGCGAAGCGGCGCTTGGAGAATCGGCCCGAGTATGCGGCGCAATTGATTTTGTGGAATTGGGATGCGACGAAGTTGCCGCCTCCGTTTGCGCTGCTTGCCGCGAAGAAGTTCGACGAGGCCTCGCCGCTGTGGAAGCGGGTCAATGAGCAGACCAGTCCGTCCACGGATTCGCTGTCGCGGACGATGTACGCGTGGTGCTTGCGCGAGACGGGGCACACGGCGGAAGCCAAGGAATTGTTGAAGTATTATGCGATTCCGCAGCAGGCGGATGGAATTTTCGCCACCCTCGTGTATCCGCGATTCGTGGAATTGCGGAAGTAGGAGTTGGCGTCGGATCTCCCGTCGCTTACGCTCGGGTTTCAATCCCAGGGACGGCGGATTGCCCGTTCACTTCGTTCGCGATTCTGAGGGATCAAAAAATTAGTGGGAGTGGGCTTTCTTTTCCCACGGCCGTTCGGGCACGCCGGCATCGCGATCCTGGATGCGATCGTACATGTGGCGTTCGCTGGTGGTTCCCAAGCCTTCGTTATACAAGCTGGTGAGGCCCAAACCTTCGCGGACGTCTTCATCGAAAGCGTGCAGGGCCTTGAGCTGGTCGGCTTGCGCGGGCAGTTTCTTGCCGGAATCCGTGCGGAAGAACATCTGATAGCCGCCATTCACAAGCACGGCGATTTCGCTGCCCATCAGGATGCCGGACTTCTCGATCTTCGGCAGCGCTCCGCCATCGACCAGCAGCGTCGCGTAGCCGGCCTGATTCGCAATCCGGACGCGGCCCGAGCTCTCGTTGGTTGCGGTGTAGCCAAGCTTCTTCAGGTTATCGACGCGATCCTGGAACGAAAGCGTCTGCACTTTTTCGCGGCGAAAGAACATGTGTTCTTAGTATAGATCGTCATTGTAGATGTCATTCGGAACGGCGGCGAAGAAGTCCGTATAATGAGCCTCGTGCGTTACTTACTTGCCCTTGATGAAGGCACCACCAGCGCCAGGGCCGCGCTCTATGATTCCGACGGCCGGCGGATCGCGATGGAATCCGCTCCCATTGAATGCCGGTATCCGAAGCCGAGTTGGGTGGAACAGGAAGCTCTCAACGGCGCGGGGGCCATCTGGTCGGCGCAACTGGACGCCACCAAGCGGACGCTCGCGGCGGCTAACGTCGCGCCGAAAGATATCGTCGGGCTGGGCATTACGAATCAGCGCGAGACCACCATCGTGTGGGACCGCAAGACGGGCGAGCCGATTGCTCCGGCGATTGTGTGGCAGTGCCGCCGGACGGCGGACTATTGCGCAGGTCTCGCGGCTTCCTCGTCGCGTGCCGCGATCGAGCAGAAGACCGGCCTGATCATCGATGCGTACTTTTCCGCCAGCAAAATTAGATGGATTCTGGATCATGTGCCGGAAGCGCGGAACCGGGCGCGGGCGGGCGATCTGGTGTTCGGCAACGTAGACACGTGGCTGATCTGGAACCTGACCGGCGGTAAGACGCACGTTACGGATCCATCGAATGCGTCGCGGACGATGCTCTATAACATCGAGACCGGCGACTGGGATGACGAGCTACTGAAAGTTTTCGATGTGCCGCGGGCAATGCTCCCGAGGGTGGTTCCATCCAGCGCTGTGTGTGGCACGACGACGGTATTCGGCGGCGAAATTCCGATCGCCGGAATCGCCGGCGATCAGCAGGCGGCTCTGTTCGGACAGGCATGCTTCACGCCGGGCCTGTCGAAGAATACGTACGGGACCGGGTGCTTCGCGCTGATGCATACGGGCGGGGTCCGGCCGGTCTCAAAGAATCGATTGCTGGCGACGCGCGCCGCGTCTACCGACCAGAAGGCCCAGTTCGCGGTCGAAGGCAGCGTGTTCGTGGCGGGTGCCGCCGTGCAATGGCTGCGCGACAAGCTGGGGCTGATTTCGAATGCGGCGGAAACCGAGGCGCTTGCGGCGTCGGTGGCGGATACGGGCGGCGTGTATGTGGTTCCGGCGTTTGTCGGCCTGGGCGCGCCACATTGGGATTCGGCGGCTCGCGGGACGATCACCGGCATTACCGCTTCGACGGACAGGGCGCAGATCGTGCGCGCGACGCTCGAAGGAATCGCGTATCAGACACGGGAATTGACCGACGCGATGCAGGCCGATAGCGGCACGCGGCTGCAGGAGTTGCGAGTGGACGGCGGCGCGTCGGCGAACGCGTTCCTGATGCAGTTTCAGGCGGACATTTTGGGCTGCCGGATTGTGCGTCCGGCGGACATTGAGACCACAGCGTTGGGCGCCGCCTACCTGGCGGGCTTGGCGACGGGCGTTTACAAAAACACCGATGATTTAGCGCAGTTCTGGAAATCGGAGCGGGTATTCGAGCCGATAATGAGTTCCGACCAGCGGGAGTCGCTGTTCGCAGGCTGGAAGTCGGCGGTCGGTCGCGCCCGAGCGTAGATACGGCGGATCCACGGCGGCCGCCACCTAAAATGACCTACACAGCGCTCTAAGGCGAACGCTCTAGGACCAAACCTAAACAAGACCCTAAACTTTCTGGCCCGGCCAGTCGAAGAGACTACTAAGCGGATCGCGTTGTCGGTCTCCGTGATGTAACAAATGGCTGCGATGCTGTCCCATTCCGACGAGCTGCGCCGGTCTGACGAACCCGCCGACGAACTGCGCGAGCTAAAAGGCTCATTTCTCGCCAGTTTGAACCACGAGATCCGCACTCCGCTGTCCGGTATTCTCGGCATGACCGACTTGCTGCTGGAGACGTCGCTCGACGTGGATCAGCGGGAATATGTGCAAGCGACCCGGCTTTGCGCGGAAAACTTGTTCGAAATTCTGAACGCGACGCTCGAATATTCAGCGCTGACGGCGGGTAATTGCACTCTCGACGAATCGGAATATTTGCTTTCCGAGGTCATCGAGGCGGCGGTTGCCGGTCATCAGCACAAAGCGGAAACCAAATCCCTGGCTTTGAACTGGAGCATCGGCGATGACGTTCCCGAAACCCTGATCGGCGACGCGCTCCGGATACGGCAATTGCTGGGGCATTTGGTCGCCAATGCGGTGAAATTCACTTACAAGGGCACGGTGACGGTTCGCGCGGTCACAGGACAATCGGCGTATGGGCCGCAATTGGTAATCTGCGTGCGCGACACCGGGATCGGGATCGAACCGGAAAAGCTCGAACGAATTTTTGAAGCGTTCGGCCAGTCTACGACTCCCCTTTTGCGTTCCGGCGAGGGATTGGGTTTGGGGCTCGCGTTGGCGCAGAAGCTTGCGTCGATGATGAGCGGCAGCGTAACCGCGACCAGCATTCTCGGTGAGGGAAGCGAATTCCGGGTCGTAATGCCGTTGCGGGCGCCAGAGTATGCGTTGCCATCGGCCGTCAATGGAACCTCGTCGCAGGCCCGATATCGCATTCTGGTGGTCGAGGACAACGAAGTGGGCCAGACCGTCATCCGCCATATGCTCACGCGCCGGCACTACGATGTCGAATGCGTCGATTCGGGCATGAAAGCGATCGCCGCGGCACAGACCGACCGATTCGACCTGATTCTGATGGACTTGAAGCTTCCGGACATGAACGGCCTCGAAGTCACCGACGCGATCCGAACGCTGCCTGATATCCGGCAGGTGCCGGTGCTCGCCTTGACCGCGAACACCGCCGACGAATATGGCGAAATATGCCGCGAACATGGCATGCAGGCGTTCCTCACGAAGCCGATCCAAGCCGCCGAACTGGTTGCGGCCGTCAGCCGATTCCTCAAATAATTCCGCCAGCGCGCGCGGGTAGAACACAGCCGAGTACGTTAGAATCGGTCAGCGTATGTCTTTGCCTGCCGGGACCCGCCTGGGCCCGTATGAAATCGTCGAATCCGTCGGGGCGGGCGGCATGGGCGAAGTGTATCGCGCGACCGACAGCCGGCTGGGGCGTGTCGTCGCGTTGAAGCTGTTGGGCAACGATTTTTCCGAGCGCCTGCTTGCCGAGGCCCGCGCGATTTCCGCCGTCAATCATCCCAATATTTGCGCGCTGTACGATATGGGCACGCACGAAGGCCAAAGCTATCTCGTTTTGGAATTCGTACAAGGCCGGACCCTGCAAGGTCCCTTGCCGCCGGAGCACGCCCTGCGGATCGCCGTCGAAATCGCGAGCGCGCTCGATGCGGCGCATCGCAAGGGAATTACGCATCGCGATCTCAAGCCAGCGAACATCATGGTGGCCGAAGATGGTTCGGTCAAGCTGCTGGACTTTGGCTTGGCCAAGCTGGTGCGGGCGGGCGAGACCGATGTTACGCGGACGATCGAAGGATCGCTGATGGGCACGGCGGCGTATATGGCTCCGGAGCAGGCCGAAGGCAAGCCGCTCGACGTGCGCTCCGACATTTTCAGCTTCGGCGCGGTGGTGTACGAAATGATCGCCGGACGCCGTGCCTTCGAAGGCGATTCGATGGCGTCGGTGCTGACGGCGGTGTTGCGCGACGATCCCGCGCCGCTCGGGCCGGGGACGCAGCCGGGGATTGAGGCGATCCTCAAACGCTGCTTGCGGAAGAGCGCCGCGGAGCGGTTCCAGAACATGCAGGAGGTCCGGCAGGCGCTCGATACGCTGCGGTCGCCGACCATGGTGATTCCGCGAGCGGCCGTCCAGGCGGAGGCGTCGATTGCGGTGTTGCCGTTTGACAATTTGAGCGCGGATCCGGAAAACGAATACTTCAGCGACGGGTTAGCGGAAGAAATTATCAACGCGCTGACACAAGTCCAGGGATTGAAGGTGACGGCGCGTACGTCCGCGTTCGCCTTCCGCGGCGAGAAGCAGGATATCCGTAAAATTGCCGAGATCCTGAACGTCCAAACTATTCTTGAAGGCAGCGTGCGGAAGTCCGGCAACCGCATCCGCGTGACGGCCAAGCTGATCAATTCGGCGGACGGCTATCACATGTGGTCGCAGCGCTATGACGCCGAGCTGGCGGATGTGTTCGCGGTCCAGGACGAAATTTCCGCGTCGATAGCGGCTGCGTTGAAGGTGAAGCTCGGCGGTGACAAAGAAGAAAAGCGCAAGCACACACCGAAGCTTCCGGCATTCGAAGCTTTACTGAGGGGCCGGCATTACCTCAACGAAGGCAATCCGGAAAGTCTGGCGAAGGGCAAGGAGTGCTTCGAAGAAGCCATCGCACTCGATCCGGAATATGCCCTCGCGCACACAGCACTGGCGGGATTCTACTGGACGCTGGCGGCCAACGGATTGCGGCCCGCGAAGGATGTCATGAGTCTGGCTCACGGGCATGCGGCGAGGGCTTTGGAGTTAGAGCCCGACATGCCGGAAGCGCAATCGGCACTCGCGATCGGAGCGGCGGCGTACGAATTTCAGTGGGCCGAGGCGGGCCGCCGATTTGAACTCGCGTTGAAGAGTGGAACGATTCCGGTTTGGTCGCGGTGGGGCTACGCATTCTATTTCCTCATGCCCATGGGCCGGGTGTTCGAAGCGGTGGATCAACTGGAACGCGCGGTCGAATCGGATCCGCTGAACGTGGCGACGCGAATCGCGTTGATCAACGGACTGCATGCGGCGGGATTGCCGGATCGGGCGATTCGCGAGGCGGCCAGTGTGCTGGCGACGGATCCGAACAAGTGGAACGTGCATCTGGTGCTGGCGCGGATTTATGCGTCGAAATCGATGCCGGCGGAAGCGATGGCGTCGGCCGAGACGGCATACGCGTTGGCTCCGTGGAACGCGCGCGTCGCCGCGGTGCTGGCGGGATTGTGCGCGCAGGCGGGCGATCCGGAGCGCGTCCGCGTGCTGCTCGACCGGATTCAGCTGCAAGGCGAAGACACGTATGGTGCCGCGATGGCGATGACGGTGTTCCATCTGATGAGCGGCGACGTGAATCACGCGGCCGACTGGTACGAGAAGGCGATCGACGAAAAAGATCCCTCGGTTATCGGGTATCTGCGCGTTCCGACCTTGAAGCCGCTGCTCGAGAGTCCTCGTTGGACCGGAATCGCGAAGAAGTTGAACCTTACTTAAACTTGGTTAAACGAGTCAGACGAGCCCGCGAAGGGCGGGGTAGAGAGAGCGATACGCCTCGTGGCCCTCGGCGTACACGCGCGCGGCGGGGCCGGGCTCGATGGTTTCCACTTCATGGACGCAAGTGCGACAAGCTTCGTCCACGCTCGAGAAGGCTCCTGTCGAAGTCATGCCGAGCAGCGCGGCTCCGTAGGCCGAGCCCTCCTGCGATTCGAGAACCGCTACCGGTTTGTTGAATACGTCCGCGAAGATCTGACGCCAAAACGCACTGCGAGCTCCGCCGCCCGATACCCGCACTTTGGTGATCGGGACGCCGAGCCCTTCGATTAGATCCAGGCAATCTTTTTGCGAGTACGCGACGCCTTCGAGTAACGAGCGGATCAGATCCGCGCGGGTGTGCTTCGCGGTGAGGCCGATCCAGCCGCCGCGCGCGGTGGGATCAAGATGAGGCGTTCGCTCGCCCATCAGATACGGTAACCAGTACAGGCCAGACGATCCGGCGGTTGATTCGGCAGCTTCCGCCGTCAGCGCGTCATAACTGGATTGCGGGGCGAGTTGATTGCGGAACCACTGCAGGCTGAGACCCGCGCCCTGCGTAACTCCCATCGCGTGCCATGCGTTCGGCACAGCATGACAGAAGGTGTGGACGCGGCCCCGCGCGTCATACGCCGGCCGTTCGAGATGGGCAAAGACGACGCCGGACGTACCGATGGTGCAGGAGACGACGCCCGGTTCGACGATTCCGTTTCCGACGGCGCTGGCAGCCTGGTCGCCTCCGCCACCGGCGACGGGCGTTCCTTCCGCGAGTCCAGTAAGGGCGGCCGCTTGAGCGGAAATGCGGGCGGAAATTTGTGGCGACTCGACGATGCCCGGCAGCCAACCGCGATTGACGCCAACGCGGTCCGCGAGGTCGAAAGCCCACTCGCGGCGGACGACGTGGAACAGACCGGTTCCCGAGGCGTCGCTGACATCCGACACGAAGTCGCCGGTCAGTTCGAAGCGAATGTAGTCCTTCGGCAAAAGGACTTTCCGGACGCGCGCAAAGCTGGCGGGATCGTGATCGCGCACCCACAGCAATTTCGGCAGCGTGAAGCCGGTGAGCATGGGGTTGGCGGTTTGCTCAAGGACGAAGTCGGCGCCGGCGGTCTGGTTGATCCAATCGACTTGCGGCTGACTGCGCTGATCGCACCAGATGAGAGCGGGCCGGATCACAGCATTCGCGGAATCGAGCAGAGTGAGTCCATGCATCTGGCCGGAAAGGCCGACGCCTTGAATGGCGGATCCTGTAATTCCGGCGAGGTGTAACACGCCCCGGATCGCAGCTTGCGACGCCTCCCACCAATTCTCCGGACGCTGTTCCGCCCACAGAGGATGCAGCATCACCATCTCTTCATGCGGAGCGGTGAAGGAAAAGCGCACCGTTCCGCGCTCGTCTACGAGTAACGCGCGAGACCCGCCGGTGCCGATATCGAGGCCGAGCCAAAACGCGTTTTCAGGCATGCGGAAACTGTTTTTCAAACGGTAGATAAGCGGCTCCGTAAAGACCCGCTTGATTGCCAAGCGTCGCGCGCTCGACGCGGGTGTGGGTATGCCGGTAGGTGAAGGAGCGGCGTTCGATTTCTGCCATCATGGCGGGCGCGAACAGGTCCCAGCCGGCGAGTACGCCTCCGCTTAAAAGATACAGCGGGAAATTGAAGATGTTGATCAGCGTCGCGAGGGCGATTCCGAGGGCGGATCCCATGGAGACGAAAATCGCTTTGGCTTTTTCATCGCCGTCGATCGCGAGTTGATAAACCTGTTCGCTGGTCAGGTCGTGACCGAGTGAAAGCAGACGCGCCATGGCGGAAACAGCGGTGGCAGACGCGTGCTTTTCGAGGCACCCGGCGTTTCCGCAGCCGCATGGATTTCCGTTCGGCACGACGGTCATATGACCGAGCTCGCCGGCCATACCGACGGCGCCGTGCAGGACGCTTCCTTTGTAGATGATTCCGCCGCCGACGCCGGTGCCGAGCGTCAACAGAACTAGGTCGTCGACAGACTTGCCGGCACCCATCCATTTTTCACCCATCGCCGCCGCATTCGCGTCGTTTTCAAGGATGACCGGCGTGCCAAGCTTCTTTTCGATTTCATCGCGCACGGGGAAGCCGTCGAAGCCAGGCAGATTGTTGGAGCCGATGATCAGGCCCTTTTCCATCTCAATGAAACCGGGCACGCCGATTCCGACGCCGGCAAGGCGGTGCGTGGTTTTCAGCTTCTCGCGCAAGTTCACGATGGCGGAAACGATATCGTCGAGCACCGCGTCGCGGCCCTCCGAGACGTTCGTCGATCCGGAGAGCTTGTCGAGCAGCTTTCCTTTCCGGTCGATCGCCGCGGCGCGAAGATTGGTGCCGCCGAGGTCCACGCCGATTGAAAAATCATCCATGAGGTCTATCATCGTACAGCCGGGTGCATACAGGGCCAGAAAGGCGAGTATCATCTACCAATGCGCGCGCTGCTCGTGCTTACCGAATTTCCCCCGTCGATCGGCGGAATGCAGGCGCATGCGATTCACCTTGCCGGCTATTTGCATGCTCGCGGGCACGACGTCGAAGTCATCACCTACCGGAACGCCACGCGGGAAGCCTCGGATTTCGACGCCCGACTTCCATTTCGCGTCCATCGCGTCTTGAGCCGCTTGAGTTATTGGCACAATCTCGACGCCGTTTGCGAGCTGGGTGCGCAAACCGACATCGTGTATTCGTCTACCGTTTTCTACGGTCTGGTTGGAGAGCGCTGTGGCGTACCTGTGGTTTGCCGGTCGGCGGGAAATGATGTCCAGCGGCCGTGGATTGCGTATCCCTTCCGCTTCGCTAGCAAACTGTTGAGCAAACCATGGCTCGACGAGCGGCTCTATGCGGCGTTCCGACGCTGGCAAAGCCCGGCGTGGACGCAGTCTTTATTCCGCCAGGCGCGGCACGACCTGATGGTACGGTCGGCGCGCGCGAATCAGTACGTGTTGGCGAACAGCTCGTTCACGAACGCGCTGTTGAGAGATCTGGGAATTCCCTCGAAGCGCCGCGAGGTCCTGCCCGGCGGCGTGGATACGGCGCGATTTGCGCGTCCGCTCATTCCGCGCGGCAAGAATTCGCGGAGACTATTGACGGTGTGCAGGCTGGTGCCCAAGAAGGGCATCGATTTTCTGCTCGAAGCGTTCGCGATGTATCGCGAGGAAGAGCCGTCAGCCACTCTAACCATCGTCGGCGACGGACCGCTGCGGTCCCGCTTCGAGGCTCTCGCGGCGGAGTTGGGGCTTGGCGCTTCGGTCCACTTCACGGGCCGGATTCCGTTTGATCGGGTGGCCGAATTCTATTGGTCGGCGGACGCGTTCATCCTGCCAAGCCGGGACGAGGTGCACGCGGCGTCGGGCACGCGTGACGTCGAAACCATGGGCCGCGTGCTCTGCGAAGCGAATGCGGCTGGCATTCCGGTGCTCGCCGCGCGATGCGGCGGCGTTCCTAGCGTCGTTCGTGATGGTGTCAACGGCTTGCTGTTTCCGCCCGGAAACGCGGACGCGCTGCTCGCCGGTCTGCGGCGGGTCTTTGCCGATTCCGCGTTGCGATCGAAGCTGATTGGGAATGGAATACGCATAGCCCGACAGCAATTCGATTGGAGCGTAATCATGAAGCGCCACGAAAAGATCTTCGACCGCGTTCGCGGCAAAGTGAAATCCGACGCGAAGGTCACGAAAAGAATCCGAGTCTGACGGACTCCCGCGGGCGTCTAGAAATGACGAACTGACATGACCGCCGAAGCACTTTTCTCACTAGCCGGAACGCTTGTCTTGCCGGGTTGGTTGCTTTTGATACTTGCGCCGCGTTGGAAGTGGACGCAACGGTATGCGGCGTTCGGGGCTCCCCTGTTGATCGGCGGACTCTACGCGTGGATCTTCGCCACGCACTACTCCGAAGGGCGCGGCGGATTCGGATCGCTGGCCGATGTGAGTCTGCTGTTCCAGAATCCGTGGCTTCTACTGGCGGGTTGGATCCACTATCTTGCTTTCGATTTGTTCATTGGCGCATGGGAAACGCGGGACGCGGTCCGGTGCGGCATTCCGCGGCTGGTCGTGATTCCGTGTCTGGTGTTGACGTTTCTGATCGGTCCGGTCGGCCTGTTGTTGTACCTTGTGGTCCGCGGATTCTGGCGAAAGGAGATCGATCCGGCATGACATTTCGCGACCTGTATCGAGCGAGTCCGCCCTTGGCGGTTACCGGATGGCTCCACGTCGGCCTGCTGATCATGGCGCTCGCCCTGCTGCCCTTCGACTCGCGCCAGGTGCTGGGCATCAGTCCGTGGATCAAGCCGATCAAGTTCGATTCGTCGATTCTTCTGTATCTCTGGACGATGGCGTGGTACCTGGGTCAGCTTGTGGATCGTCCGGTTGTGCGCCGTTTAGGCTGGACCATCGCGACGTCGCTGACTGTCGAAACGACCTGCATTCACCTGCAGGCTTTTCGCGGCGTAACATCGCACTTTAACCTCCACCCCTACTTCGACGCCGCAATCTTCAGCTTGATGGGAACCTTCATCCTGATCAATACCCTGGCTGTGATTTGGGTGCTGGCGCTCTACTTCCGGGAACGTCCAGCGCTTCCACCCGCGATTCTTCTGGGCGCGCGGTTAGGCTTGCTTCTGTTCCTGCTGGGCACTATCGAAGGCGGAGTGATGGTCGCGAATCAGGCGCACACGGTGGGCGGTCCGGACGGCGGACCCGGATTGCCGTTCCTGACATGGAGTACGAAGTTCGGAGATCTGCGCTGGGCGCACTTCATCGGCATGCATGGCTTGCAGTCGATGCCGCTGATCGGCTGGCTACTCGGCAAGAAGGCGCTAGTCGCCGGAGCCTTCGCGGTGGGTGCCGCGGCGGTGATCGTGACGTTGATAATCGCGCTGCAAGGACGCCCGCTGATCGCGCTCTGATAGCCTGACTGCTGGAATGAGTTTTCGCGAGCGCGTGGCGTTGACGTGGAGCATCACCTGGCCTCTGCTGCTGATCGACATCCTGTGGACGCTGCTGCTCCACGCCTTTAGCGACGGAAATACCAGCACCGCGGAAACCGCATTCCAGGTCGCATCGCTGTTTGTGGTCGGACCGATGGTGCTGCGGCGCGCGATCCGGAGAGGCACTCCGGAACATACGATTGCGGTTGTAAAATCCGGCCAGGATGCGTCGATGTCAATCGGCGATGCACTTTCTGTCTTTTGGCTCCTGGCCTGGCGATCTTTGATTTTGGCTTTATTGGCACTCGTACCCCTATCACTGCTGCTGAAATTCGTCGTTACTCCGGCGCTGAACGAGTGGGTCCGCGGACTCGCCGCTTCGCCGGTCACAAACGCTTTGGGGCTTACTGCTGTTGACGGAATCATGAATATGGCGCTCGTGCCTTTCGTGATTCCGTCGATGCTCCGTAAGCGTTACCGGCACTTCACGTTCTCGCTGCGCCCACGCGAGAACGCGCCGCGGATGAAAGTGGTTTCACCAAAACATTTCAAAAGAAACTTGTCGAAGCGCTAGAACGTCGATTAGACTGTGGGTCACCGGTTGCAAAGCAGACATGGAATCTGCCGGACAATCGAGTTCCCGACCGCGTCGTCGGATGGTGGAGACCGAGAAATGGTTGAGACCGAGAAAATGACGCGAGAGGTTCGGCTATGAATATCCTGGGCGAGCGCAAATTCGTGGAAGTTCCGGGCGGCAGGAATCATGAGCTCCCGCCGCTGCTGGTGAAGATGAAGCCGCAGGTTCGCAGTTTGAACCGGGTGATGAATCTTGCCGCGGGATTGATCGAGCAGGAAGACATGATTCCGGCTCCCTCGATCGAAAGCCTGATGCCGGAGGAGGATCTGGATCGCGCGCACTTGCAACTCGAGCGCTCGAAAATGGATCTGGCTCTGAATCTGGTCGATCAATATCTCGGCTTGATTCAGCATTGGCAGTGGGGCGACGGGATCCTCGAATGGATTCGCCAGTGCGAAATGACGTTCGAGATGCGAAGCGACTTGCGCCTCCTGCTGCATCCCGACGTCTGGCCGCATGCCAGCCGGTCCAGCTTCGTGCAATTGCTCGAGGACAAGGCCGTGAAGACTTCGGGCGTCGAAATTGAAAAAGCCGTTGGCCTGCGGCTCGCCTTCCGGCAACCTCCGCCGATCTCATGTTGCTCGAACCAGTTCCTGTTTTATCTGAATGGAACGTTGGCCCATTCCGCGTACGACACGTGGGCGGGTATGAGCCCGGATCGCGCGTCCGCGTTACCGCCCGAGCGGTTTTCGTTCGAAGTGGTGAACATGGCGCTCGAATAAGCGGTCGGCATATCGATTCAGCTACGATCTTCTAGAGATGAAGATCAATCGATGGAATCCGCTGCCATGAGGCTCGGCGTTGCCGGGCTGGGCTTCATGGGCGCGACGCATCTGAAAGCGATCCGCTCGCTTCCCGGCGTGACTCTATCCGCCGTTTGTTCCTCCGACGAGACGAAGCTCGCGGGTGACCTGTCCCAGGTCGGCGGCAACATTGGCGCGGGAGACCGCTTCGATTTCTCCGGTGTGAAGCGACTGCGCTCACTTGCTGATCTAATTGCGGATCCGGATATTGACGCGGTCGATCTTTGCCTGCCCACGGACCTGCATGAGTCTGCTTCTATTGCCGCGTTGCAGGCCGGAAAACACGTACTCGTCGAGAAGCCAATGGCGCTTCATCCTGCCGCTTGCGCGCGGATGATCGAAGCCTCGCGCGCCTCCGGTAAGGTCCTGATGGTGGCGCACGTCTTGCGATTCTTCCCCGTGTACACGGCGCTGATCCAAGCGGCTGGCGATGTCGGACCCATTCGCGAAGCCGCTTTCCGCCGTCGCTGCGCCATGCCCGGGTGGGGCGGATGGCTGAAGGAGCGACAGCGTTCCGGCGGCGGTGTTTTCGATCTGCTGATTCACGATGTGGATCTGTGTCTGCGCCTGATGGGCGCTCCGGAATTCGTTTCCGCCACCGGGCATGAAGATTTCGCGCGAGGCATCGATATCATCGACGCGCGCTTCCACTTCGCTGGCGGCGCGATGGCCTCGGTCCGCGGCGGATGGTATCCAGGCGAGTTTCCGTTTTCGATGGAGTATTCGATTTGCGGCGACGACGGCGCGATTGAGTATTCGTCAGCGGGTCAGGCTCCGGCTTTGTACTCGCGCGGCGGCACGCGCGTACTTCCGCTCGATACCGCGGATGGCTATGCAGCGGAGATCGAATATTTCGCGTCGTGTTGCGACGCGGGCATGGCGCCCTCGCGATGCCCGCCGGCGGAGTCGTCGGAGGCGGTCCGCATAGCCGCGCTGATGCGCGATGCGCGCAAATTCAAGGGAGAGAAAGTTTCATGCAAATGACGTCGCAGGCGATCCGCGATCGCGAAATCGGAATGATTCTGTGGGCCGGCCGTGACTCGCTCGACGAGGTAAAAGCTCTTGGAGTCCGCTGCGGTCAACTGGGTGTCGGCGGCGATGTCGCGATTACGCCGGAGTTCATAGCGGAGTGGAAAGCCGCTTCCGACGAATTCCCTCTGTATACCGTGACGGCGGCATACGAAGGCGAGGATTACGCGGACATCCCGACCGTCCAGCGCACGGTTGGATTCATTCCTCCGGCAACGCGCGCGGAGCGGGAAGCCCGGACGCTGGCGATCAGCGATCTCGCGGCGGAACTGCGGATTCCGGCCATCGCGTGCCACATTGGCTTTGTTCCCGAAGACGAAATCGATGCGGATTACATTGCGGTTCGTGAGATGGTCCGGCGGGTATGCGACCACTGCGCCGCATACGGACAGATCTTTGCCCTCGAAACCGGACAGGAAGCGGCGCCGGTTTTGAAACGCTTTCTCGAAGATGTGGGCCGCGCAAATCTCAAGATCAATTTCGATCCCGCCAACATGATTCTGTACGGCACCGGAGACCCGATCGAGGCGCTGGAGTTGCTTGCTCCGGAAGTGGTCAGCGTGCATTGCAAAGATGGCGATTGGCCGGATCCGAACAAGCCGGGATCGTTGGGGCACGAGCGGCCGCTGGGTCTGGGGGCAGTAGGTATGCTGCGTTTCGTCGAAACGCTGAAGCTGGCTGGGTATCGCGCGCCATTGTTTATCGAACGTGAATCGGTTGGCCAGGAGGAACGCATGCGCGACATCGGCGCAGCCGTGAAACTACTGGAAGGATTGCGAGGCTAAGGCATGGAGATCTTGGATGGGCTGCCGATCGGCGATGCGGTGAATGCTTCGGTGGCTCCGTTGCCCGAGCGTGTGTCGATGGACGGCCGTTACGTACGCCTGGAGCCGGTCGATCCCGCAACTCATGGCCCGGCGCTATGGGAGGGGGTCCACGGCAACGATCACCTGTGGGCATACCTCTTCAGTGGCCCTTACGCCGATCGCGCCGGCCTCGACGCCTACCTCACGAAGATTGCCTCCGCCGACGATCCCTTGTTTTTTGCGATCGTCGACAAACGGTCGAACCGGGCGGTTGGCATGGCGTCCTTGATGCGCATCGATCCGGCAAATCGTGTGATCGAGGTCGGCGGAATTCTATATACTCCGGCCCTTCAACAGACTCGAGGGGCGACGGAAGCGATGTACCTGATGGCCAAATATGCATTTGACCTTGGGTACCGGCGCTATGAATGGAAATGCAACGACCTGAACGCGCCCTCCCGCATCGCGGCCCTCCGCTTGGGTTTCACCTTCGAGGGCATATTCCGCCAACACATGATCGCAAAGGGCCGCAATCGCGATACGGCGTGGTATTCGATGCTCGACAGCGAATGGCCGGCCTGCCGATCCGCGTTCGAGCGCTGGCTGGCTCCTGGCAATTTCGACGAATCCGGTAAACAGAAATCCGCCTTAGCCGCCCTCCGCGCCAATCCCTAACGTCGTTCCTGGCAATGTAATCGAACCCGAAATCTAATAATTTGATTTGACGTATCAAAGTAAACTCGATACTCTGAATCTTGCCAGTTGACCCGGTCCGCGAATTAATGTCGTATTATCCGCGCATCTATCTCGCCTGCCACACGCGCCATGTGCGGGAAAAGAAGAGCGGCAAGGTGTTGAGCGCCCATCAGGCCAGCATCTTGGATCACTTGGACGCTAAGGAGCCGACCAGCCTCCTGGGGCTGGCGAAGCATTTGGGAGTGACAGCCTCGACGATGTGCATTCACGTGAACCGGCTGGTCCGCGGCGGCTACGTCAGCCGGCGGCGCGATAGCGCGGATGCTCGCCGCGTGAATCTGCTGCTGACCGCGAGTGGCGTCGCGATGAAGCGCGCGAGTTCGGTACTCGACGCGGATTTGGTGCGGTCGATGTTGCACCGCTTGAGCGCGCCGGAGCGGAAGGCCGCGCTGGCAGGCTTGGCGCTATTAGCCCGCGCGGCGAGTGAGGAAACCGCCACGAAGTCGGCCGTTCGCGAGCGGTCGAAACAGATGAGAAGGAAGGGCTAATTTTCAAGATGCGTTGGATTGCCTGGACGCTGGGGATTCTCGTTGGGTTTGTTGGCCTGATTGCCGCCTTCGGCGCGATGCTTCCAAAAGAGCACGTGGCCACGCGGCGCGCGCGCTACAAGCAATCGCCCGAAGCGCTTTTCGATCTCATTACCGGTCCCCAGGCCTGGCGTCCACAAGTTGTGAAGTACGAACAATTGCCGGATCGCGAAGGACGGCGTATGTGGACCGAGACGGACAAGCGCGGCGATGTGATCACGTACGAAGCCTTCGAGAAAAGAGCGCCGAATCGCTATGTCACGCGTATCGCGGATCCGAAGTTGCCTTTTGGCGGCCGTTGGATTTACGCGATTGAACCCGTGCCGGGCGGCGCGGAAGTGACGATTACCGAAGAAGGCGAGATTTACAACGTCCTCTTCCGCGCGTTGGCAAAGCTGGTATTTGGCTACACTTCTTCGATCGAAGACTATTTGAAAGCTCTCGGCGCCAAGGTCGGAGAATCGGTTACGCCTTCGGCATAAGGACACACACTATGGGACTCGAAGCAAAGTGCGCGGCGCGATACGGCAAACAAACGGGCGAAGGACTGGCAATGTGGGAGACGGATTACCTGTTGTTTCGCGGAACGTTTCGAGTGAAAATCCCGCGCGCCGAAATCCGGAAAGTGACCGCATCGAAGGGTGCGCTCACAATCCAATTTGGCGGAGATTCGTTGGTCCTCGCGTTAGGCGAAGCGGCGGAGAAGTGGGCCGCCAAGATTCTGAATCCGCCATCGCGGCTGGACAAGCTTGGCGTAAAACCGGGAATGCGCATCTCGGTGCTCGGAGTTGCGGACGAAGGATTTGTCGCTGAAATCGAAGCGCGCGGCGCCGATGTTTCGACGCGACAACGAAAGAATTCTGACATCGTGTTCGCCGGCGCCGGGTTGGCGAGCGATCTACGATTCCCGCAATGGCGGGACGCGATTCAGCCCGCTGGCGCGGTTTGGATCGTGTATCCGAAAGGCGGAAAGACGATCAAGGAACCGGAAGTGCGCACTGCTTTGCTTGCCGCCGGTTTGGTCGATACCAAAGTCGCGTCGTTCTCTCCTGTGTTGACGGCGGTGAAATGCGTGATTCCGGTCGCCGACCGCGCGACCAAAACTCAAACTGCGAAATAGGTCCCAAGGAGGCGCTGGAAATCGGACAACTCGGCGAGATGGCCCAGCGCCTTTTCCAGGCGTGGATCGTCCGCGCTGGTCAGCAGGTCGACATAAAACAAGTACTCCCACGGTTTGCCGCGCAGCGGGCGCGACTCAATTTTCGCCAGGCTCAAGTCGCGCAGCGCAAATACGCCGAGAGTACGGAAGAGCGATCCCGGCACGTTTCGCGTGGTGAAGACGAGAGACGTTTTCCAGACTTTCTTGCCCGCCACCCTAGGCCTCCGGACGGGTTGTGCCGCGCGTTCGAGTAGAAAGAAACGCGTGAAATTGCGGCGATCGTCCTCGATGGATTTCTTAAGGATCTTGCCGCCATAAACTTGCGCCGCGAGCGCCGACGCAATCGCGCCTTCTTCACGCGTCCCTGTCTCCATCAATTGCTTGACGCTCCCCGCTGTGTCGTAATGGACTACTCTTTCGATTCGCTGATGCTTGGCGAAGAAATCGAGGCACTGGTTGAGTGCGACGGGATGAGAAGCGACGCGACGGATTTGTGAGAAACGCGCGTCTGGCCTGACGATCAGGTTGTGAACGATCCGCACATTCGTTTCGGCGACAATGCCCAGGTCGTGCTTGAGCAGCAGGTCATAGTTCTCGTGAACCGACCCATGCAGCGTGTTTTCTATAGGCAGAGCGGCGGCATCGACAGCGCCTTCGCTCAATGCGTGGAATGCCTGATCGAACCGCTGGTAGGGAATAGGCTCCGCCGCGTTGCCATAGAACTGCTCGATCGCCTGTTGGCTGAAGGCGCCTAATTCTCCTTGAAACCCGACGCGGAGCCTGGTCATTTTGAAGACCCCCGCTTGGCCGGGCCGTCCCAACGCCTCGCGTCCGGCGCTGGAATTCCCAGCAGATCAAGAACGCGATCAACGGAATGATCCACGATATCGAGGACGGTTTTGGGGTTGTGATAGAAACCAGGAACCGGAGGCGCCACGATCGCGCCCATCTCAGCCAGCGCCGTCATGGTGCGAAGGTGGCCGAGGTGGAACGGCATTTCGCGAACCAGCAGGATGAGTTTCCGCCGCTCCTTCAAAGTCACGTCCGCCGCCCGCACGATCAGATTCGAGGTGATTCCCGTTGCGATCGCGGACATCGAATGGATGGAACAGGGCGCGATCACCATGCCGTCGGTGGAAAAGGAGCCGCTAGCAAGACGGCAGCCGATGTCCTCGTGCGAATAGGAATAGTGAGCGAGCGCCTGGAAGTCGGCGGCGGATTTGCCGGTTTCAAGGAAAGCCGTTTTCTCTCCCGACCGGGAAAGAACCAGGTGGATTTCGACCTTTGGGTTGGCCCGAAGCTTCTCGAGAATACGCCAACCATAGAGAGAGCCGCTGGCCCCTGTAATCCCAACGATAATTCTCAAAGTAATGCCTCTAACAAACGTAATTTCCTGCGCGGATGCCGGATAGGCGAAATTGACTGAAATCCATTTTGACCGTTCTGAATTCAGAACAGAATGGCAATAAAGAGCTTGCAGCGGTTCCAGACCTCTCCTATAATCTGGATGGGAGTTCCGGTACCCAAGGTCGAGCTGTCGAGTTGATCCTGCGTCCACCCCGTAAATATCAGGTTTTAACTGTATAACTATCATGGAGGACGCGGGTCAGAAACTCAAGCGGGTTCGCGAACGCCTCGGGCTCAAATACCGGGACGTCGAAGAAGCAAGTCAGAAGCTGGCGACGCGACACAATAATGATGAGTTCGTTATCGCACTCAGCCGCCTCTCAGACATTGAGAACAAGGGAACTCTCCCGTCATTATTCAGGCTATATTCGCTGTCTGTAATTTATCGGATTGAAATTTCCGAAGTACTGATCTGGTATGGCTTGCCCTTGGCGTCCATTCCGTCGGACATCGCGCGTACGGACATGGAGAGGACCCATCGGGTGTCGGTCGACGTCGCGGACGGCGTTATCCAGCTTCCGGTTCAGCTCGATCCTGGCTTCGATCCGAGTCGCACCACGCATCTTACCCGCGCCATCCAAAAGTGGGGCGTCATGCCACTGCTATTATTCGCGCATTTGGACCTTAAGTCTCTGCGATATGGATACATTGGGACACTGGATTACATGATGTATCCGCTCTTACAGCCGGGCGCGCTGGTGGTGTTGGACGAAGGAAAAAAGCGGATTGCGACCGGTCCCTGGTCGCACGAAAGCGAGCGGCCGATCTACTTCCTGGAGCATCGGGACCGGTATTTTTGCGCTTGGTGCGCCTTACGCGACGGCACTCTCATTGTGCAACCGCACCCGGCTTCGGGCAGCGATCCGGAAGTGTTTTCCTATCCCCACGAGATCGAGGTGATCGGTCAGGTGGTTGGGATCGCTACTCTTCTGGATCCGGGCCGACGGCGCCGGTGACGTTCTTCAGGATATCGAGCAGCGCCCGCATGTCGGCGGCGAATACATCCCTTTCCGCTCCGTGGACCGTTGCCGGCACCAATCCCATATAAGACTCGGAGAGGATCCAGCTCTCGACGACATCCTTCTTCGATTCCTCGATCGAGCTGAGATGCAGCGCCAGATCCGCCTGTTGCTGTTCCAGCGTGAATTGCAACCATTCGTCAAAGATCGCCAAATGACTTGCTTTCAGCGCGCTTTCGGAATTGTTCCGGCCCACCACAGCGGCGAGGCCATGGTGTTCGTATCGGCCTGAGTTTGGATTTCGGAGTTGGGCGAGATAGGTCATCCGGCCGATTACGGTGGGAATGTGGCGAAGCGTCTTACGCCACAGGTCCTCGCTGGCGCTTCGATCGAGAGTGGGGTTCTGCTTTCGAACGGCCATATAATCTCGCGTATTTCCCAGAACTATCCTACCCCACTTCCATTCGTCGCAACGTCTTACCGATCCACTCGACCATTCCGTCAAACTTGTTCTGAAATCCGAAAAAGCTCGCCCCCTGGATGTTAACCAAGTCCAGGTCGCTCTACGCTGAGTCGTAAGAAACCCAGCCCCAGCGCTCTTAGCGAGACTTTTCGGCCCCTCCCTGGTGCAGGCGGCGAGAAACGGCAGCGGTCCGGTGGCGTCTTCCCCGCCTCGAAGTGGGTTTTGAACAGTTGATCGATTCACGCCGCCTTAAAAGGAGATCCTATGATTAGAAACACTGTATTTGCCATTGCCCTACTCGTGCCAATGGCCACCATCGCGAAGACTCCCTCCGCGAAGCCGACGGTCAGCATCGAATCGCCGATCCCGGATTGCTATCCCTGCATCGGTCCTTCGGCGCAAGCTCCGAAGACGGTGGTTCGGGAATCTCCGATTCCGGACTGCTATCCGTGTAGGCCATAGCCAGCCCGCAACGCGAATGCCCGCTCTTGGATTCGCCGCGTCCCGACACGCGACCAGTGTCGATTGAAAGCGATTTTGAAGCCGCGCCGGCCGGATCTTTTGCATCCGCTCGCGCGGCTTTCTCACGTTCGGATTCGAGCTAAACACGAACGCGGGAAAATGCGTTAGACTCGACCGAAAAGGACTCACGACTCGAAACGATTCTCGACCCGTAAAAGGACTCCCGCCGTTGGATTGGCAGACTATATTTTCGTGGAGTGGGCTGAGTTCTGGCCTTTCCAATCTTGGCACCCTGCTTACGGTCGCGGTGGTGCTCCGCCTGTGGCGCGAGAAGCTGGCCGGAATCTATCGGGCATTTTCCGTTCTGCTGTTGTTCGACGTGATGGCAACAGGCATACTCCTGTTCGTTCCCTATCACACCAATTGGTACGCGCGGATCTGGATGGCGACCGAAGCCGTCAAACTGTTGATCTACGCGACGGTCACGCTCGAACTGTACGACGTGGCGCTGCGGCCCTTTCCCGGAATTCTACGCGCCGCCCGCACGGCCGTGCGGGTCTCACTGGTCGTGGCGACTGTGATTTCGCTGCTGACGTTGCAAATCGACTTGAGCACGATCGCGTTCAGTGAGAAGAACGTACTGCCCCTGTTCTTCGCGATCCAGCGGAGCGTCATCCTTACCCTGGCGGTCTTTCAAATGCTCATTCTAGGGTTTCTGCGCTGGTTCCCGATCCAGTTATCCTGGAACGCACGCCTTTATGCCTCGCTCTTTGTCATCTTTTTCCTATGCAAATCCACGGCATTGCTGGCTATCATTCTTCTCGGCCGGGGGTGGACGCAGGCGTTCAGCATTTCCGTACTCACCGTCTGGTGCGCATGCCAGGGCGCCTGGGCTATCTTACTGCGACAAAGCGGCGAAAGTGTTGAAACGAGTCAACCTTTGGGCGGCAAACGGTCCGACCCAGCCGCGTTGACGGCCCAGCTCCAAGCACTCAACGAACGCCTTTCTCAAGCAAAGAAAAAGTAGCTCCGCTTATTGACTCAACTGGCCAAAAGTAACTCTTAATCCGTACTTTATTCTTATTGCGTTTTCGGGCTGCTTCAAGATATGCTACATTGGAACTCGTCGGAGGCCTCTAAAAGATGACATTTTTGGTCGTAACAGGTTGGCTTGTGGCCACCGTGATCCTCAGCGCGGCTGCGTTTCTCTGGGTGCGTCTCCGCTCGCGGATTGCCATTTCCGATATCACGCCGGAGTGGTTGGAGTCCTTCTCCATCCTGCGCTATCGTCCGATGCAGAGACTGCTCGCCGAAGAAGATTTTCTCTTCCTCCGCTCCCTTCCCGGATACCGTCCTGAAATTGAACGGCGCTTACGCCGTGAGCGCCGGGCGGCGTTTCGACGCTATCTCGATCGCTTGATCCGCGATTTTAACCGCCTGCATGCGGCCGCCCGCCACGCGGTGGCGTATGCCGCAACGGATCACTCGGACCTGGTCCCGGTGTTGATCCGCCAGCGCGTCCGCTTCGCCGGGTTGATTCTCGCCACCGAGCTGCGCCTGGTCTGCCACGCCGCCGGTATCAGGGGCTTCCATGCGGGCAGCCTGATTACCGCGCTCGATGGCATGAGCCTCGAACTGCGGATGGCCGCCGTTCCTTCCGCCGCCTAAAGCTTTTTTATCAATTCTTTTGCTTCTTTAAATGCGGGGAACTGTTTCTCCGCCAGCTTGAATTCGCGAGTGTGTACGCAACGCCGCGCGCCTCGGTGATCCACCGGGAAGCGCAAGTGCAGCATCTCGTGATACATCACATATTCGACCACCAACCTCGACACGTCCCGCCGATCCAACAGCTTGCTTAAAATAATGGCGTTGTGCGACGGATCGTAATGCCCGAGCGTCTGTTTCGATTCCCGGCGGCTCCACCCCAGTTCCGGGCGCGCCATCAAGCCGTGAAAGAAACGCTGGTTCAAATCCTCGAACATTTCAGCCAGGTTGTACACCGCGCCTTCCGGCCCGGAAATGAACTTGTGTCCTCGAATCTGACGCATCAGATGCAGGCTACGGCGCATTTCCTTGTGGTTCAGGAATCGCCGATACAGCTGGTTATCAGCGGCCGGAACGGGCTTGCGGTACAGCTTTGAAAACAGGATCCGCGCCAGCGCCTCGTGAACCTCGGTGGGCGCGCCTTCAAGGGCGTCGGTGATTCGCACTTCCAGCCGGTCATGGTGCAGCCGGATCGTGGAGTTCGCGTTCGCCCACGCACAAAATTCGATGGAGATCAGGGGAATCGGACTGCGCGGTTTGATTTCTGAAAAGACGCGGGCGTAGATCGTGGACGGTTGCTCGCGGGTACCGCCCGATGCCAGCTCCGTCGACTCGCGGAGTTCGGCGAGTTGGGTCTCCATTGGGATCTAGCTTACCAGCGATGCCAGCTCGTGTTTACGTATCCGCCCGCGATTCCGGGCACGCTTGAACGCCCGCGCCACGGTCTGAACACTTCGAGATCCCGGGACCACCGCTCAATGGAAATATGACAGCGGCGTGCCAGAGGCATGCGAGACTGAATATTTGAATTGGGGCTCACCAGCACGGCGCGCCGCCGTTTGGTGATCTCATCAGGAGGATTCTTGCCCGGAGCAAAGATTACGGCGCTCGGTTGCTATACGCCCGAGCGGGTGTTGACCAACGCGGACCTCGAAAAACTCGTCGAGACGACGGACCAATGGATTCTGGACCGCACCGGAATCTCCGAGCGGCACATCGCCGCCCCGGAACAAGCGACTTCTGACCTCGCCTATGAGGCCGCCAAGATCGCACTCGCCCAGCGAGGAATCGACCCGACGGAGTTGGACGTCATCATCGTCTGCACGGTGACCCCCGACATGCTGTTCCCCGCAACCGCCTGTTTGGTGCAGAACAGGCTGGGTGCAAAAGGGGCGTGGGGTTTCGATCTCGTCGCCGCTTGTTCCGGATTCGTGTACGGCCTTACGACGGCGGCCAGCCTGATCATGGCGGGCACGCACAAGAAAGTGCTCGTGATCGGCTCCGATTGCATGTCGCGAATCATCGACTATACGGACCGCGCCACCTGCATTCTTTTTGGAGATGGAGCCGGTGCCATGCTGGTCGAACCCTGTGAAGAGGGCGAGGAAGGTTTCATCGGGCACGTGAATGAGATCGACGGATCGGGTGGCGAATTCCTAAAGCAGCCCGCTGGCGGAAGCCGCATGCCGTCCACGCATGAGACCGTCGATCAGCGTCTGCACTTCGTCAAACAGGATGGGCAGCAGGTCTTCAAATACGCGGTCCGCAAGATGTACGAGGCATCGCGGGACCTGCTCGAGAAGCATCACCTCCAAGCGAAAGATGTGGATTTGTTGATTCCGCATCAGGCGAATCGGCGAATCATTTCCGCCGCCGCCGAGCGCCTTGGCATCGACAACGACCGCGTCATTGTGAATATTGGCCAGTATGGCAACACCACCGCCGGTACGATTCCCCTGGCGACGCGCGATGCGATTTCATCTGGCAAGTTGAAGAAGGGCGACCTGGTGATGTTTGCCGCCGTCGGTGCCGGATTCACCGTGGGCACAAACCTCTGGCGCTGGCAGTTCTAACGCCCGGCTTTTCAGCGTGACAAAGGGCGGACGCTTGCGATTCGGCCGCCCCAAAACCCGGCGCGGCGGAACTCCGGGTTCACGCCGCGCGCCCACCAAAGCGACGTGACTGCGAAGACGTCTTTCAGCCTTCTGGTCGCTAGGTGCCCCCCCTATATCCGTCCAGGTTTCGGGAGGCTTGTGATGTCTGACAGCGGCAACGGCGGATTGGGAACAAGTTTCTCGAGTCAGGCCAAGCGAAGATCCCGCAACACCTTGACCGCTTCCTGATCTTCCTCTTCTGCAAGTTTCTTCACAAACGCCAGAGCCGATTCGAGACGCATGCTGGCGATCGCGATCAGCGCGGTTCGGCGGAGCGGGCCGATTCCGGGTGCCGCCAACTTCTTGCAAAGAGCGTCGAACGCTTCCTCGCTGCGCGATCCGCCCAGCGCGAGAATCGCAGCCTCGACGGTGTCCAACTCTTCGGACTGCATGCGAGCCGCAACGAACCCAATGTTCGCGTCGTCCAGTTGCAGCAGCGCGGAGAAACAATCGAGCAGAACTTCGCGTTCCGCGTCGCCAACCAGCGCCTTGTAGCGGAGTAGCAGCGCGGCGGCATCCGATCCGTGGGCTGCGAGCGCGCGAACGGCGCCCGCACGTGCTCGCCATTCCTTGTCCGCCAGCAGAGTGACCAGCATTTCGAGGACGCGCGGGTGACGCATGTTGACCAGGCCAACGGCGCAGTTTGCCCGCAGATCGGCTGCGACGTCGACGTGCCCGCCGAAAACAGGTTCTTTTTGCACGTGGCGGATACCGCTGAGAAATGGTTCCGCCTCGTCGTATTCGAGCTCGATCAACGCAGCCGAGAGGGCGGTCAATGCCGCGCAATTCTTATCCGGCTCCTTCAACATAAAGCGGTCAAACGCGCCCCGCAGGTCCGGTAGCAGTGCTAGGAGTTTGGCCTCGCCAGTCAACCGCGCGGCTTTCTTCACCACCTGATTCGAGCGATCGGCGAGAGCCTTCGCAAGCTGTTGGACTCCCTCCCCGGTTGCCGGATCGAGTCCAGCAAGAGCGCGCAGCTTCGCTTCAACAGGATCGTTCTTCATCGGCGCGAAGCCCGTTCGACGCTCGTCCTAACGTCCAAAAATGAAGCGCGCGCGCCGCGGATCGGCGGCGCCGTGCAGCGCGCCTTCCTTCGACAGAATTACGGTCGGAGCCGAACCGTTTGACCAATCGCCGGAGCGCATCACTTTATGTCCCATCGCGGCGAGCGCGTCCGAGACCTCCTTCGGTATCCGCGATTCCACGTTCAGGCGTCCGGCCGTGAATTCGTGAAAATCGAATGAGCTGTAGAAGTGCGAACTCTGGAACCTGGGAGCCTCGGCGGCTTCCTGCGGATTCATCCCGAATTCGATCATATTCAACATCACCTGCAGCATGGCTTGGTCCTGATTGTCACCGCCGGGCGTGGACATCACGAAGGACAGCTTGCCGTCTTTCGTCACCAGTGTCGGGGACAGCGTGACGCGCGGGCGCTTGCCGGGCGCGAGCTGATTCGCGTGGCCGGGCGTAACCACGAACGACTGCAGGCGCGTCGAAATCGGAATGCCGGTGTCGCCGGCAATCACCGACGGCAGCCACGCGCCGCTAGGCGTCGCAACAAACGCGTTCCCCATCGAATCGACGGCCGTCACGCAGGTAGTGTCCTGAATGTTCACCGAAGTGCCGCTGGTCGGCGGCATCGGTTCCGTCCCCAGGCCCGGGCGGCTATCCATCGAAGCGGCCTTCGGATCGATCAGCTTGCGCCGATCGGCGGCATAGGATTTCGAGAGCAGCATCTCTTCCGGAATCTTCGAGAATTTCGGATCGCCATAGTGACGATCGCGATCCGCGAAGGCCAGCTTGATCGCCTCGATCACCGTGTGCAAGTAGAGCGGGCTGTTATGGCCCATCGCTTTCAAATCGTAGCCCTCCAGAATGTTCAGCGCCTGCAGCATTACGGGACCCTGGGCCCAGAAACCGGTCTTGTGAACTTCGTAGCCGCGATACGTTACCGAGCGCGTCGCATCGACTTCCGCCTTGAAGCCAGCCATGTCTTCGTAGCGGATCAGGCCTTCGTTCGCTTCGGAAAACTTCGCGATCTTCTTCGCGATATCGCCCTTATAGAAAAGATCGTGGACCGCTTGAATCTTGGCGGCGCGATTTCCTCTCGCCTTCTTCTCGGCGGCGACCAGTGCGCTCAAAGTCTTTGCCAGGTCCGGCATGTGTACGACCTCGCCCGGTTTCGGCGCGCGCTTCGTCGGATAGAAAAACGAATACGACGCCGGCCACAGCGAAAGCGTTTGTTCGAAGCCTTGCGAGCCTAACATCCGAGCGAATTCTTCGGCGATTGGAAAATCGTTGGCGTACTCGATGGCCGGCTGTGCGACCTGTGCGAACGACATCGTGCCGTATTTCGAAAGCGCTACCAGCACGCCGTCGAGTAAGCCCGGAAGGATCGCGGCGTGAATGCCCTGACCCGGAATCGGCGGCTTGCGGTTACCGCTTTCCCACGCCTCGGGCTTGCGGTTCGCATACCACTCCGTGGTTGCCATTTTCGGCGCCGTACCAATCCCGGAAATCGCGATCGGAGCCTTACCGGCGAGCTGAATCAGAATCGGAATTTCTCCGCCAAGTCCGACGCGGCTTTGTTCGGTAACCGCCGCGGTCAGCGTGGCGGCCACACCCGCATCCACCGCGTTGCCTCCCTGCGAAAGAATCCGGTAGCCGGCTTCGACCTCCTGATTGTTGGCGGCGCCGACCATGTGCTTGGTGCCGCGAACGGCCGGGAACATCGTCGGCTGCGCAAAAAGCGGACAGGCGGCCAGCGCGACTACGGAAATAAGTGCAATTCGATTCATTCGAGTGTGATCCTTTACAGCGTCCTTCTATTCTCTGTCAGGCGGCGGTACTTTCGCAGCAGCTCGAATAACACAACCCCGCCGGCTGTTGCGACGTTGAGTGAATGCTTCCGTCCCAGCATCGGAATGCGTACGAAAGTGTCGCAGCGGTCGAGCAATTCGCGCTGCACGCCGTCCACTTCATGTCCGAATAATACGCAGGTAGGCCACCGCGGCTGCCAGTCGAACAGGTCCACCGCGCGCGGACTGGTTTCGATCGCGGCGAGTTCGAATCCTCGCTCGCGCAGTTCGTCAAGCAACCGAATCGGATCCAGCGACTGTTTCCAGTTCACGGTCTCTTCCGCTCCGAGCGCGGTCTTGCTGATTTCCTTCTTCGGCGGGGCCGCCGTGATTCCGGTGAGCAACAACGATTCGATTCCAGCCGCATCCGCGGTGCGGAAAAAAGATCCGACGTTGTACATGCTCCGCACGTTGTCGAGCAGCACCGAGACAGGAAGCCGGGTGATCGAGTCGTAGGGCGTAGAGGCTTCGGAAGCGAGGTAGGGAAGGCGGTCCAAGTTATGAATGGTAACGGATTGATCGACGCCGAGTGTCGCCGATTTGGAATCTGCCATCATCGTTCTCGTGATCCACGTTGACGGCAATTCCCTCACCATCGAACAGGTCTGCGCGGTCGCGCAGGGGAAGGCGATGGTTACGATTCCGGCCGCGGCGGTCGCCATGATGGAGCGGTCCCGCGCCGTCGTCGAGAAGCTCGCGGCAGGCGACGAACCGGTTTACGCCGTGAATACTGGAGTCGGACTGCTGGCCGACGTTCGCGTCTCTCCGGAAGAGATGGAGGATTTGCAGCGGAATGTGGTCCGCTCGCATTGCGTCGGTGTCGGCGAACCCCTCTCGCGTGAACAGGTTCGCGCGATGATGCTGATCCGCGCCAACGTCCTTGCGAAAGGATTTTCAGGAATCCGGCCGGTGGTCGCGGAAACGCTTTGCGCGTTGCTGAACGCGAACGTGACGCCCGTGGTTCCGGCCCGTGGAAGCGTAGGCGCTTCGGGCGACCTGGCTCCGCTCGCCCACATGGCACTCGTTTTGATCGGCGAAGGGACGGCGGATTTCCAGCCCCGTAACGGTTCGACTGAACGCCTGCCTGGGGCGGAGGCTCTAAAAAGAGCGGGCATCCAGCCCCTGACGTTGGCCTCGAAGGAAGGAATTTCTCTGGTCAATGGCACGCAAGCCATGCTCGCGGTCGGCTGCCTCGAACTCGTCCAAAGCGAACTCCTTGCGGACTCCGCGGATGTGATTTGCGCTATGACGCTCGACGGCTTGCGTGGAACGCCGCGCGCGTTCGACCGGCGCATCCACGAAATTCGCCCTCATCCCGGCCAAGTGGCGAGTGCCCGCCGTCTCGAAGTTTTGCTCGAAAATAGCGAGATCCGCGGGTCGCACGCCGATTGCCGCCGCGTGCAGGACGCCTACTCGCTTCGTTGCGCGCCGCAAGTCCACGGCGCGGTCCGTGATTCGCTGTCCGAGGCGCGCCGGATTTTTGCCATCGAGCTGAATTCCGTTACGGACAATCCGCTGGTCTTCGTGGACGAAACGCTTCCCGCCGGCGGCGAAATTCTTTCGGGCGGAAACTTTCATGGACAGCCGCTGGCATTCGCTCTCGATTCCCTCGCTGTCGCGATGACCGCCTTGGCCGGCATTTCTGAACGGCGGATCGATCGGCTGGTCAATCCCGCGTTGAGTGAGGAGCTGCCGGCGTTTCTGACCAATCACCCCGGGCTCGAATCCGGCTTCATGATGGTGCAGGTCACCGCGGCCGCCTTGGTCGCCGAATGCCGCGTGCTCGCGACGCCCGCCTCGCCTGGATCCATCACCACCAGCGGCAACAAAGAAGATTTCGTCAGCATGGGCATGACCTCCGCTCTAAAGTTTGCGCAGGTCGTGAAGATGACGCGGACGGTCCTTGCGATCGAACTCCTCACCGCCGCGCGCGGACTCGATCTGCGCAAGCCGCTGAAGAGCAGTCCGGCTCTCGAAAGCGTGCGGGCGAAGCTGTCTGAAATCGCCGCCCCCTGGAGCGGCGACCGGCCTTTTTCGGACGACATCGAACGGACAGCACTATGGCTCGCAAAGGATCGTTTGGGTTGATGCCGCCCGCACCACCTCGGCGCTCATACCCTTGTTTTCGGACGCTTTCCCATTCATAATGACGCGCAAGGGGAAGTGCGTGGACCGAAATCAAAAATGGCTGGTGGTTGCGTTCGTGCCCCTGATTCTTACGGGTATTGGCGTTGCCGCTGAATCCGGTAGAGAGGTGTTTACCGCCGCCCAGCGCCGTTTCTGGGCTTTCCAACCAGTTAAGAAAGTCGAGCCACCGGCTGTTCTAAACACCGCCTGGATCGCCAACGCCGTCGATCGCTTCGTCCTCGCGAAGCTCGAAGCGAAGGCGCTGGCTCCATCGCGTCCGGCGGACCGCATTACGCTTCTGCGGCGCGTGACCTTCGACATCACCGGCCTTCCGCCCACGCCGCAAGAAGTGGACGCCTTTACTTCGGACTCTTCGCCGAACGCCTACGAGAAAGTCGTCGACCGGCTTCTCGGCTCGAATCACTACGGGGAGCGATGGGCGCGCCACTGGCTCGACCTCGCGCGGTACGCCGAGAGCGAAGGCTTCAAGGCGGACGAAACGCGGCCCAACGCCTGGCGCTATCGCGACTACCTGATCAACGCATTCAATACCAACAAGCCGTACGACCGCTTCGTGCGCGAACAAATCGCCGGCGACGAGTTGTGGCCGGATTCGCCCGAAGCGCGGGTGGCCACGGGATTCCTTCGCCATTATCCGGACGAAAGCAACGCCCGCAATCTCATGCAGCGACGTCAGGAGATTCTCGACGACGTGACAGATACGGTCGGCGCAACCTTCCTCGCGATGACCTATGGCTGCGCGCGCTGCCACACGCATAAGTTCGATCCCATTCTCCACACGGATTATTTCCGGCTGCAGGCTTTCTTCGCGAACACCGCCGCGGATGACGAGATTCCGATGCTCTCCGCGAGCGAGCTGGCGAAATTCAAAGAACGCAAAGCGGAGTGGGAAGACAAAACGAAAACGGTCCGTGAGCAGATTGCGACGCTCTTGAAGCCACAGCGCGTCGAACTGCTCAAAGACTTCTTCGATAAGTATCCCGAGGAAATTCAGACCGCGGTTCTCAAACCCGCGGCGGATCGCACGCCCTACGAATGGCAGATGTACCACAAGGCCAAGCCGTATCTGGTGTTCGACGACGCCACCGCTGCGCGAGGGTTGAAGGGCGAGAACAAGGCTAAATATCAGGCGCTCGCCGCCGAACTGAAGAAATTCGCGGCGCTCGATCCGGGCGAGTTGCCGATCGGCATTGGCATGCGGGATCTGAATAAAACCGCGCCCGCGACCTACAGGCTTGCGGCGGGAGTGTACGATTCTCGCGCCGAAGAAGTCCAGCCGGGTTTCCTCTCCATCCTCGATCCGAGTGCCGCGAAGATCACGCCCACCGCCGAAACCACCGGCCGGCGCACTGCGCTTGCGAACTGGCTGACCAGTCCAGAGAATCCGCTACCCGCGCGTGTCATGGTGAATCGCATCTGGCTGCATCATTTCGGCGAAGGCATTGCCGGCTCGCCCAGCGATTTCGGCATGATGGGTCAACGCCCGACGCATCCGGAATTGCTCGACTGGCTGGCCGGCGAATTCGTGAAGAGCGGTTGGGACGTCAAGAAGATGCACAAGCTCCTTGTGATGTCGAATGCGTATCAGCAATCGTCGACCTACAGGGCGAGCGCCGCGGCCGCCGATCCTGGCAACAAGCTGCTGTGGCGTTTTCCGCGTCAGCGCCTCGAAGGCGAGATCATTCGTGATGCCGCGCTAGCGGTATCCGGCTTATTGAACGAATCCATTGGCGGTCCGAGTGTATTCCCGGAACTGCCCACCGGTGCAATCAAGCCGCGCGGCGGCTGGAAAGTCAGCGACACCGAAGAGCGCAACCGCCGCAGCGTCTACATATTTGTTCGGCGGAATTCGCGGTATCCGCTGCTTGAGTCTTTCGACATGCCGGATACGCACGAGTCGTGCGGGCGGCGCAATATAACCATCGGCGCTCCGCAAGCGATGGCGATGCTCAACGACAAAGTGAGCCTCGAATGGGCGCAGGCCTTCGCCGGACGCCTTCTTCGCACCGCGGGAACGCAGCCCGATCTGGAAATCGAACTCGCCTATCGCCTTGCATATGGCCGCCGGCCGGACGCGGTCGAAAAGGATTTAGGGCAAACTTTCCTTGCCAAACAAAAGCAAATCATCCAGGAGCGCGCTTCCGCCGGCGAGCCGCTCGCGTTGCCCACGCAGTCTCCCGCCAACCTCGACCAGGCGTCCGCCGCGGCGCTCGTCGATTTCTGTCACATGCTGCTGAACTCGAATGAATTCGTCTACCGGAATTAGGACATCGTGATCAATCCTCATAAACGGCGTCCCACTTCACGTCGCGATTTCCTCGCGAATTCGGGCAGCGGACTCGGCGCGATCGCGCTGGCCGCGATGATGCAACAGGACGCGTCCGCCGCCAAAACCGCGGATCCGCTCGCGCCCAAGCAGCCGCACTTTCAGCCCACAGCGAAGTCCGTCATCTGGCTCTTCATGGAAGGCGGTCCCAGCCATATCGACCTGTTCGATCCGAAGCCGGAGCTGGAGCGCCTCGCCGGACAGCCGCTGCCGCCCTCCTTCGGACGCCCCATCACAGCGATGGGCACCGGCAACAACACGTTGATGCCCTCGAAGCGGACTTGGAAGCAACACGGGAAAAGCGGACTCTGGATTTCCGATTGGTATAACGAAATCGCGAAGCACGCCGACGACCTCGCGGTGTTCCGCGCCTGCTGGGCCGATGGCCTGAATCACGTCGGCTCGGTTTGCGAAATGAACACCGGTTCGATCCTCGCGGGACGCCCGTCGCTCGGCGCGTGGATCAACTACGGCCTGGGCTCCGCGAATCGAAATCTGCCGAGCTTCATGGTGCTGACGGATTCCGCCGAGGTTCTTGGCGGTCCGAAGAACTGGAGTTCCGGCTTTCTACCCGCGACCTACCAGGGCACGCTGTTGCGCAATCAAGGTCCGCCGATTCTGAATCTCGCTCCGCCTGAAACCATCGGCGGGAAGCAACAACGCGGACGGCTCGATTTTCTCCGCACGCTCAACGAGCGCTTCGGTGCCGACAAACCCGAAGACACCGATCTCGAAGCGCGCATCAATGCATACGAACTTGCGTTCCGCATGCAGGCTTCCGGGCCCGAAGCCGTGGACCTCGCGCAGGAATCCGAAGCCACCAAGCGCCTCTATGGGATGGACGAAGAAGCGACGGCTAAGTTCGGCGGTAACTGCCTGATGGCCCGCCGCATGGTCGAGCGCGGAGTTCGATTCGTCGAACTGTACTGCGGCAGCGGCAGCGCCTGGGACGCGCACGACCATATCGAGAGCAACCACTCGAAGATGTGCCATATCTCCGACAAGCCGATCGCCGGCTTGCTCACCGATCTTAAAGCGCGCGGATTGCTGAAGGATACGCTCGTCGTGTGGGGCGGGGAATTCGGCCGGACTCCGTTTAACGAAAAAGGCGACGGCCGCGACCACAATCCCTGGGGGTTCACGATTTGGATGGCGGGAGGCGGAATCAAAGGCGGCCAGACCATCGGAACCACCGACGAGCTCGGGCTCCGCGGAGTGGATCGCAGGACGCACGTCCACGATATTCACGCGACAATCCTTCACGCATTAGGCTTGAACCACCTGAATGTCACCTATCTTCACAACGGCCGCGCCGAGCGCCCGACCATTGTCGCGGGCGAAGTAGTGAAGGAAGCCTTCGCGTAATCAAGCAATCACGCGGACGCAGTGCGATTCGCTGTCGCCGATGAATACTCGTCCGTCAGTGTGGACGTAAATCCCGTGCGGCCGATTCAACTTGCATTTCAGTGGATCGCCATCGGGACCGCCGCCGCGCTCCCCGGTTCCGGCAACCGTCGTAATGACGCCGCCTTTGTCTACCCGGCGGATCGCATGATTCTCCGTATCCGCAAAATAAATACTGCCGTCCGCCGCGCACGAAATTCCCTTCGGACCGGAAAGCTTCGCGCGCCGCGCATCGCCGCCGTCGCCTGAATATCCCTTTTCTCCCGTGCCCGCGACATGCCGGTACATCCCCTTCTCGATGCAGTACACAGAATTGCCTTCGCGTAACGCCACGAACAAGCGGCCCTCGCGATCGAGATCGATCGCCCGCGGACCGTGCAACGGAGTGCCTGCCACCGTCGCCCCATCGGGGGTCGGCTTGCCCTCTCCAGTCCCGGCAGCCGTTTCGATCACACCGCTCCGTGGATCGACGCGCCGGATTCGATGATTTCCGATGTCGCAAATCAGCAGGCGGCCCATCGCATCCCACGCGATACTATGCGGCGTCCGCAACTGTGCGCGCCGGGCTGGTCCGTCATCGCCGCTGAATCCGGCAGTGCCCGTGCCCGCAACGGTCGTCAACATTTCGCTGCGTTTGTTCCACACGCGCACGCACTGCGCCGGCATATCCACGAAATACAAATTGCCACTCTTGTCGAAGATCAATTCGTATGGTTCCCGCAGATCGCCGACGATCGTCGTCAAATCGCGAGTCGTAAGATCCATACGACGGATGCGATGGTTTCCGATCTCGCAGATGTAGAGCGCGCCGTCTGGCCCAATGCGGAGTCCGTACGGATTGTTGACGGCACCAGGCCGCGTCAAAGTTGTTATTGACTTCTGCGCACCATTGAGGGCGGTCGCTCCCACGGCGCCGGTGAGAAATGCGCGGCGGTTCATAAGGCTCATGCGGATTTCCTCGCCCAGAAATAATAAATCGGAATGCCAGTCGCGATCAGGCCCAACCCCGCAAATGACGGCACTGGCCTGCTGATGAGCATGTTGACGAGGAACCACGCCGTGATCCCAAGGAAGATGACTGGAGTTACGGGATAGCCCCACATCCGATAGGGGCGCTCCAGATCTGGCCGTTTGATACGCAGGACGATGACCGCGGAGATCATCAGTCCGTAGAAAACCCAGATTGCGAACATCGCATAATCCGCCAGAGTTTCATACGATCCACTTAGCAGCAAAACCGTCGCCCAGACTCCCTGAGCCACGATCGCAAAGCCTGGAGTCTGATATTGCGGGTGCACCTCCGCGAATTGTTTGAAGAATAATCCATCGCGCGCCTGCGCGAAATACACGCGCGGACTGGTGAGAAAGCAGCCGTTCAGCGTGCCGATAATCGACATCAGGATGATCACCGAGACCAGCGTGCCGCCCGCGGATCCAAGCGTTTTTTCCGCCACGGTTGCGCCGACATGCTCGCTGGCCGCGATGTCGGGAATCGACAGTACACGCAAGTAGGCGATGTTCGCAAGCATATAGACGGCCATGACAACCAACGAACCCAGTGCGAGCGCGAGCAGAACGTTTCGCTTCGGATTCTTAATTTCGCCGGCCACAAAACTCAACTGCACCCATCCGTCGTACGCCAGTAGCGAAGCGATCAGCGCTACGCCGAAATGGCTGAGCGTGAGCGGAGTCGATTGCGCCGCCGATGTCGAAGCAGCCGCGGGACCGGTCCATAAGAATGCGCCGCCGATGATCACCAACAGCCCCGCCACTTTGGCGAAGGTGAAAACCTTTTGTACAACGGCACCGAGAGCGACCCCGCGATAGTTGATCCAAGTGAAGAGCGCGATCGCGCCGACGCCCAGAAGTTTCGACATCCACGGACTTAGCGGCGTGAAATAAGAAATGTACAACGAGAACGTCACCGCCATCCACGAGACCTGCGCCGTCCGCGCGACTGCGAAGTTCGCCCAACCGCAAAGGAAGCCGGCGAGTGGTCCGTAGGTTTCGCGCAAGAACACGTACTGGCCGCCGGTGGAAGGAAACATCGTGCCGAGTTCCGCGCAGGCCAGCGCGCCGAAAAACGAAACAATGCCGGCGAACGCCCAGACTCCGAGGATCGCTGGAATCGAAGTCAGCTCCCGCGCAATGAGATTAGGAACCAGGAAAATTCCGCCGCCGATCACGATGCCCACGACGATCGAGAGCGAATCCAACAGGCCCAACTCGCGCGGAAGCTCTTTGGTCATTCTCGCTAGTCTACGCGGAAACGCGAAGCTACAGGTGTTTCAGGAACCAATCCACAGAAGCGGCAGAGGCGGCGGCGAAAGCCTCCGCGGAACTCATTGTGTGCGTCGCGCCTTTGACGGCCACAGTCTCTTTGACGCCCTGCATTCTCGCGGCGGAGGCCGCCGTATTCGCTTCGTTGTTGATCACCGAATCTTTTTCCGCGATCACGAACAAGACTGCCGCCGTTTTCGGAATCTGATCGACAAAATGCATCGGATGATATTCGGCGAGTGCGAGTTTCGTTTCCAAAGCCTGACCTGCGGGAGCCGCCGTCAAGCCATTGCGCGCGAGCTGAATCGCTTCTTCGAGCAAAGCCGGCGTGAACCTGTCGGCCATCGCCGGAACGTCACGGCCATCGATCACCGGCGCGACCGCGACGAAAGCCTTCACGCGCGGATCGGTTGCGGCGACGACGAGAGCATGTCCGCCAGCCATGTCAGCGCCCCACAATCCCACTCGCGCACCATCGACTCCAGGCTCGCCTTCGAGGTATGAAATCGCATTGCGAATATCTTCGACCTGGTCCTTGGGCAACAGACGCTTTCGTCTTGAGCGCACGTTAGCGGTCAGCTGCATGAAGCGGAAACGATCATCCTGCTGCAGGCGATCGACGGTATAGAGATAGCCACCGCTTTGCCCCCAACCGCGATAGTCGATGGTCATCGCGACAAGGCCGCGGCCGGCGAACTCCGCCGCGTAGCGGTCAATCGCAGCATGCGTCTCGCCCCAGCCGGGCGCCAGTACAACCGCCGGCAGCTTCGAATCCGCCGACGTGCCATTCGGCAGGAAAACGCGTCCGTAACACAGAACGCCTTCGCTGTAGAAATGCGCGTCCTTCGTTGTGACGCCAGCTGGTAACTTCACGGGCGATGGCGTCAGCGCCGAAACCAGCGGCATCTGCCGCGGCACGACAGGCTCCGGCGGTGCCGGCTTCGCGGCTCCCAGGTATTTCAGAAACCAATCCGCTGCGAGATTCGACCCTACTTCAAATGCTGAATACGAGTACGCCTGAAAGTGCGTAATCGAGGGAATCTCAATCACCTGCGAGATTCCTTTGAATACCTTTGCTGCCTCCGCCGGACCGCTGGGTGACCGCGGAGGCGCCAGTTCGTCTTTTTCGGCCGGCATCCACAGGATCGCAGTGGTTTCCGGAATGCGCGTCAGCGCCGCCCATGGACGATGTTCGCGTTGAACCTGATTGGTTTCGAAATCGATCTTCGTGCGGAAAGAGAATCCGCCGTCGACCTCCGCGCCTTGGCCCGTGCGCGCCCGCTTGATCGCGTCCTGCACCATGTTCGCCGCCATCGGCGTGGGACCCGTCACGTTGCGCCCTCCGACGCCGATCACTTGCGACACGGCCGCCTTTACGCGCGCATCCTGACCCGCGATTGTGATGACCAAGCCGCCCGAATTGCTGGATCCCCAAATGCCGATGCGGTCGCGATCAACCCCAGGCTCGCCTTGAATATAAGAGATTGCCGCGCGATAGTCTTCCGCTTGCCGCACGACATGGAGGCGCGTCCGCTTGAGCGAGATGCGCATTACCTTGTCCGTCACCGGATGCGCGTCGGTCGAAGTATCGGGCTCCATCAGCGTGATTTGCCCGCTCGAAAAGCCATAGGTCCGGTAGTCGATCACCATCGCGACCAGTCCGCGCTCCGCGAAACGCGCGCCGTATTTCTCGATGCCAATCGAAATCGCGTTGAAGCCATGACCCAGCACAACAGCGGGCGTCTTGCCCTTCGTGCTAAAACTCTTCGGGAAAAAGAGCTTCGCGTAGCAAGCCGTTCCATCGCTGTAGAACGTCACCTGGCGTGTGGTCACGCCGTCAGGCAGCGCGTACGGCCAATCCTGCGGCTGCGTTCCGCCCTGTCTCTTCATCTCCGCTTCGGACCCTTGTTTCGCCAGGTCGGTGCGGTATTTCTCAACGATGCCCGCGTCGATCTGAGCGAACAATCCCGCGGCGGCGGCGATCGCGATACAGAAAGTCTTGCGCATCACTTTGCGCCAATCGTGCTGCGCTCCGCCGCTGCGATTGTCGCGTCGGCGTCCGCCTTCACCACATAACCCGCTTTGAGAGTCGCCTCGGTAATTTTCCTTACCGCCGCCACGTACGCCTTATGCGCCGGATACAGAGTCGCGATCTTTGCCGGATCGAAATCAACATGCGAACCGTACAATCGGCAGAACGCGCTCCCGCCATTCTGTCCAGTATTCACGGCGGTTGCGACAACGTGCTGCGCGAGCCGGATCCCTCCCAGCGCGTTGCCCATCTCGTCACGAGCGATCACCGGCGGCGTCGCGGCCGTAAATTCGATCGGAGGCGCGATGGGCGGTGGCACTCCGCTTTGGATCCACTTCACAAAATGATCGAACGCCGCATTGAAGACAAAATGAAATGGGACTTGGCTGTATGCGGGCTTGTCGCAAGCGCCCGCGACAGGGGCGCCCGGCGGCAGGCCGGCGTTCAATTTTCCCAATTCCGTGAAGTGAATGATCGACTGCGCATCCACGTGCGATGTTCCTGCGACTTCCCACGTCCGGAACTTGTCCGTATCCGGCTGGCGCGCAGCGGGTCCCCGGATATCGGTTTCCGACAGCAGCTTCCAAACCTTCGTGTCGATATCCGTTCGAATCTTGCCGCCGCCGCCGTGCAGCACGACGCCGTCATACACCGGACGTAGCGGATGAACGGAATTCACGTAGATCGCCAGCCTCCCAGCCGATTGCGAATGGCCAGTTGCAAGGATGCGCTCCACCTTCAGTCCGCCCAGCAGATTCGTTTTTCCCCCCCGAAGCAGCATCGCGACGCCCGTCATGATGTCGTAGGAAAGCGCATCGTTCTTGATCTTGCCGCCCTCGGTGACATCGAGAGTCGTATACCGTTCCGGGCTCCACGCCTTCAACGCATCGACGCCCACGCGCTGCGCCGACACGCCGATCCACGCGTAGCCCGATCGCACAAAGTGATCCGCCGACTGAAACCAATCCATCTCCAGGTCGCGGCTGCCGGTGACATTCGTCCACTCGACGATCGCGGTCCCGTTGAATTTCTTTGGTGAGATTGGACGCCTCACCACCAGCCGCGTCGTGTAGGCGTGGCCTGAATCGATCAGCGTCGCATTCGCCTCCGCCGACGTGGTGTACTGATTCGCGGATCCCGTGATGAAGAACTCCTCTTCGATGTAGCCTTTCGCCGCGAGATCCAGGAAGGTCGGGTTGAATGGATAGCCATGCGAAGCGTCCGGAGCCTTGGCGGTAACCGCCACAGGCCCGCGAACCGTTGGCGCCATTAACGCCGGAACCTCAGCCCACGCCAGGGCGGACCCGATCATCGAAAGGAGAGACAGCGACATCAGCGAACGAGGCATCAGAGGTTTATAGCGGATTCCCGAGCCCGCAACAACCCGCTATGGAGTGGTGGTCTTGCGAGTGAAGAGGTACGCCCAGCCGAGAAACAGCAACTGGATCGGCAAACGGATCCACTGCGTGACCGGCGCGACGCCCGGCATCAATTCCGGGTGCAATGCGAGGTTCAGATTGGCAGGGAAGACGGCGATCAACAGCGCGATCAATCCCCATGCGGCTAGAACGCGCGTCGCGGGAATCAACAGCAGGATGCCGAGCAAAACTTCGGCTCCACCCGCTGTCAGCTGCAATTCGGATGGCCACGGCAAATACGCCGGCATCATCCGCGTGTACATGTCCGGGTGCCAGAAATGATTCACGCCCGCGACGATGTAAAACGTGGCTTGCACGTACAGCAGAATTTTGCGGACCAGCGACATGTCCCTCAAGAGTACGCGACCTGCGCCGGGTCGAAGCGCCGCGCTACTTGCCCGCGCTCGAGATTGCTGAGCACGCGCCTTTTACAGCGGAACCCAACACCCGCGTCGAAGAGGTATAAATCAGGTCCGAATTGCGGTTGAATACCGCGACTTTGTTCCCCCGCGTGAACGGCGTCACAGGGCTCAACCCTTCATGGTCCAGCCGGATGATGAAGTCCGCCTTGTCGCGATCGCTTGTCACCATCACCGCCGGACAGCGCTCGGAGAACGCCTTCATCACTTCGATATTCTGCGGACTGGTTCCGCCGGTGAACTTCAGCGAACTCTTGATTTCACCCGCGGCCGCGTCGCCGGCCAGCTGCGCCGACTGACTCTCCGTCACGTAGATGCGGGGTTTGTCGGCGGACCATACCACCGCCGGCAACAGGAAAGCAGCAGCCAAACACGTCCAATGCATCTTCATAACCACCTCCCGATCGCGACACTTCGGCGCAGAGTCGATCCATCAGAACCGCGAACGAAGTAAGCGGAATAGACGACGCGCGAACCTTTCCGGTTTCAACCGAAATTAAATCTTGTACTTCTCAAGCAGCCTGCGGGCGATAATCAGCCTTTGCAATTCATTCGTGCCGCCTCCGATGATCAACAGCGGAGCGTCCCTGTAATAGCGTTCCACGGGGAAGTCTTTCGAATACCCGTTGCCGCCCAGAATCCGCATCGCGTCCAACGAAACCTCGCCTGCCGTTTCGGTCGCGAACAGCTTGGCCATACCGGCCTCCAGATCGCAGCGTTCGCCGCGATTTTTCTTCTCCGCGGCGGATTCGATCAACAGCCGCGACGCTTCGATCCGCGTCGCCATGTCGGCCAGCTTCAATTGGATTGCCTGATGCTGCGCGATTGGCTTCCCGAACGTTACCCGCTGCTGTGCATACCGGATCGCTTCTTGGAAGGCTGCCTGCGCCACGCCCAATCCGCGCGCGGCGACATTAATCCGCTCTGCTTCGAGACCCGTCATCGCCTGTGAAAAGCCCTCGCCTTCCACGCCCCCGATCAGATTCTCCGCCGGCACCGGAAAGTTCTCGAAATGCAATTCGCAGGTCTCGACGGTCTTGTAGCCCAGCTTGTCGATATCGCGATTCACCACTAGGCCCGGCGCGCCCTTCTCGATCACGAACGCGCTCATCCCCCGGTGGGCGGGCTTCGCAGCCGAGTCGGTACGCGCCAGTAGCAGAAAGGTGCTGCCGTGCCGTCCGTTGGTGACCCACATCTTCGAGCCGTTGATTCGATACACGCCACCATCGCGCGTCGCTGTAGTGGTGATGTTCTGAAGGTCCGTTCCTGCGTTGGGTTCTGATAAACAGATGCCGCCGCGTCGCTCACCCGAAGCCAAGCCAGGTAGAAACCGCTTCTTTTGCTCGTCGGTCGCATAGCGGACCAGCACATCGCACAAAACCAGATGCGTGCCGACGATTCCGGCGAGCCCAAGCCAGCCTCGCGCCAGCTCCGCGAAGATTCGCGCGAAGGTCACATAATCGACCTCGCTTCCGCCCAGGGTCTCCGGCGTATTCAAGCCGAACAACCCGATCCGCGCCATCTCGTCGGCCAGAGCAAATGGATATTCACCCCGATGTTCCATCGCGCTCGCTACCGGAATCACGTCGCGATCGACGAAATTGCGGACCGTGCGCAGAATCAGCTGGCGCTCTTCATTCGACGGAACAGACGGATTGGACATTCGTCCGATTCTACGCCGACTTCTTCGCGGCGAAATTTCGCTCCCGATTCCAACGCGACAAATGGGACTCGCTAGCCTGCTCCTCCAGGTCCTTTTGGAATGCGGCGTCCCACTCGCTCAATCTTCGTTCCCGAAGCTTCTCGATCAGCCGGATGTTCCGGCGTGCATCGTTGAGAATCAATCGCTGCTGCGCCGCCCTTCCTTCCGCCTCGCGCAGTTGGTTTTCGAGAATGAGCATCTGCGTCTGCGTCCAACCTCGAAAATGATACAGCGACTCCAACTCGATCGGTTCAAGGACAAGTTTTTCAAGCACCTGCTTCGCCGCGGCCCGTGCCTGTTCCGCGATCCTCTCGCTCTCCCGCCGGATCCGCAGACACTCCTGCAAGATCGTTTCCAGCTTGAGTTCCTCGATCTGAGCTTGTTTACGCCGTAAATCGAGCACCCGTTCGAGAGGGAATTGGAATGACTTCATGCGCCCCTAGACCGGAAACGCCTGCGCCAGACTCTGTAATTCGCCAATCGTCTGTTCCATCGAAACCCGGACACCGGCATCCTGTTTCAGGAACTGCATGACCCTCGGCCGGATCTGGATCGCTGCGTCCAGCCTTGGATTGGCGCCCGCCGCGTACGCGCCTAGATTGATCAGATCTTCCGAGCGTTGATACGTCGCCAGTGCCTCGCGAATCTGTTGCGCCGCCGCTTTGTGCGCGGGCGTCGAAACCTTGGAGGAAAGCCGGCTCACCGACTGCAACACGTCGATCGCCGGATAATGGCCCGCCGAACCCAGTTGCCGCGACAGCACCACGTGTCCGTCGAGGATCGCTCGCACCGCGTCCGCGATCGGCTCGTTGAAATCGTCGCCTTCCACCAGTACGGTGAAGAAGCCGGTGATCGATCCCTTCTGAAAATTTCCCGCTCGTTCAAATACCCTCGGCAGTAGATTGAACACCGACGGTGTGTATCCCTTTTGGCTCGGAGGTTCACCGGCCGCCAAGCCGATTTCGCGTTGCGCCATCGCTAAGCGAGTCACCGAATCCATCACCAATAGCACGTCCTTGCCCTGATCCCGGAAGTATTCGGCGATCGCCAGCGCCACGAATCCCGCCCGGATCCGCAAGGGAGCGGGGCGATCCGATGTTGCCGTCACCACCACCGATCTCGCCATGCCTTCCGGGCCCAATTCCTGCTCAATAAAGTCGCGGACTTCGCGGTTGCGCTCGCCAATCAAGGCGATGACGCTGACCTGTGCCGAATTCTGCCGGCTCATCGCGCCGAGCAAAGTGCTTTTGCCCACACCCGATCCGCCGAACAGGCCGATGCGCTGCCCCTTGCCGCAGGTCAGCAGTCCGTCGATCGCCCGAATTCCGGTCGCCAGCGTCTCATGAATTGGGACGCGCTCCATCGGCCCGGGCGGCGCGGCATACAAGTCGTAGCTGGCAACCGCTTCGATCGGAGGTCCACCGTCCATTGGACGTCCGAAACCGTCGAGAACGCGGCCCAGCAGTTGCGGACCCACGTCCACCCTGCCTTCGCTGGGCCGGGCAATCACTCGATCGCCAAGCTGCAATCCCGCCGTTTCCTCCAGCGGCATCGAAAGCACGCGGCCGTTTCTGAAGCCGATTACTTGCGTTCGTATCGTTTTGCCAGTCGAAGTGTGGATCTCGCAAAAATCTCCCATCGCCGCGGCCGGACCCACTGATTCGACCAGCAGTCCCACTAGCTCCGACACTTGGCCGGTCCACTGCGCCGCCTGGATATTGTCGAGCGCTTCGAGATAATCTCCCAACCGCATTTCAAACGCCCGCCTTATGCCGCGATAACACGTCGGCCAATCCGCGCTCGATTTCGCCTAACTGCGTGTTCACCGATGCGTCGAGGACTCCGCGCGAAGTTTCGAAAAGCGCACTTCCTCGCGCCAGCGCCGGATCGGCTTCGATCTCGACTTTCGGCGGCAGGTTGAGCGCCGCCCGGTGCTGCTGTACCAACGCGGCGTCCGGCGGCGATAATCGCATCCGATGCGTCTCCCGTCCTTCGACGCGATCCCACGCCGCGCGGACCAGCCCGATCAGCGCCTCCGGATCCACGGCTAGCTCGCGATGCAGTACCCGCCGCGAAATCGCCAGCGCCAACTTCACGACATCTTCTTCGGCTTCTCCGCGCAGCTTGGCTTTCGCGCGCACCAGATCTTCGACCATCGTCCGAAAGCCATCGAGCGCCGGCCGGACCATTTCCTGTGCCCGCCCCGCCGCCAGACTGTCCGCTGCCGAGCGGCCTTCCATCAATCCCTGCTCATACGCGGCCCGGATCCTGGCCTCCACCTCCGCGTCCGGCCGTGAATTCGGCGACGGCGACTCCGCCGCGGTTTCGCGTACGTGCGCAATTCCGTGGATCGACCGGAACCTCAGGATCGGTGTTTCCGCCACCGGTTTGTTTCGCGAGATCTTAGAGGACATATTGTTCGCCCGAAGCTCCCTTGAGGTTGATTACGCCCTCCGCCTCCAGTTGCCGCACCAGCGCGATGATCTGCTGCTGTGCCGCCTCCACCTCTTTGACCTTGGTCGGTCCCAGCGATTCCATGTCTTCGCGCAGCATTTCCGCGCCGCGCGAACTCATTCCCGCCAGCATGTGATTCTTCATCTGCTCGCTGGTCCCTTTGAGCGCCAAAGTAAGAATCTTGCGATCGACCTTCGCCAGCAATTCTTTGATTCCGTTCTGATCCAGCAACAGCAAGTCTTCAAAGACGAACATCAGGTGACGAATCGTTTCCACCAGACCGGAATCCGCCGCCTCAATCTTTTCGAGGATCTCTTTGCTGGTGTTCGAATCCAGCCGGTTGAACATTTCCGCCACTGCCCGGACGCCGCCGTACGCTTCCCGGCTCAGTTCGCCCAACGACTTCAGCTTGGACCCGATTACTCCCGCGATTTTCGAAATAATCTCAGGCGAGATCTGATCCAGATTCGCCATTCGCAGCGCGACATCGGATCGCATTTCCGCCGGCAGCGAAAAGAGTAAGCCTGCCGCCTGCGATGGATTCAAGTGCGAGAGGATCAGCGCGATCGTCTGCGGATGCTCGCTGTGGATAAATTTGGCCAGTTGGCCGGGATCGGTTTTCTGCAAGGCGTCGAAGCTCGCCATTTCTCCGCCCATCGTCTTCATCAGAAGATCCAGCATCCGCTTCGCGTGCTCCGGACCGAACGCGTTCACCAGCAGTTTTCGCGCGTAGTCGATGCCGCCCTTCAGCACATATTCATTCGCGATCGACATCTGGTAGAACTCTTCGAGGACGCCCTCCGCGTCATCGCCGGTCAGAGTCTGCACGCGCGCCACTTCGCGCCCGATCAACTGGACCTCGTCCTCTTCGAGATGCTTGAGAATCTCCCCTGCTACCTCATGCCCCATAACGATCGTGAGAATGGCAGCTTTGCGAATGCCGGATAACGCCGGTTTATCGCTGTCAGCGGTCCGGACCATTTAGCCAGCTCCTTACCACCTGCGCCATCGCCGCCGGATCTTTTTTCGCTTCCGCCGCGATATGATGCGCAAGAATTTCGGTCTTCTTGGTGGACACCGGGGGCAATTCGAGGGATGCAATCGCTTCGGCTCTCTGCTTCGCCTTCTCGATCTGTTGCTTGGCGAATTTCGCCTCGATTTGTTTTTCCATTCCTTCCGGCGTCATGGCTTCATCCGTACCCGTTCCCTCGCCCGCGTTGGCCCCCCCGGCATGAAGTGCCGCGCGCCCGTCCAGCTCGACCCTTACCTTCTTCTTGCCGCGCAAAAGCATGACCAGCCCCCCCAACAGAACCAACATCACCGCCGCGCCGACTCCCAGCAGCACAGGTGCGCTCTTGTTGCCTAAAATCGTCTTCAGCCATCCCGGCGCCCACCCCAGCGGCTCCGCCGTCGGAGCCGGCTTCTCCGCCACCATCGGCTCCGGCGTCAGCGTGGTCTCAAACGGAAAGCTTTCGACCACCAGCAGGTCGCCGCGCTCCTGTTGGAACCCGGACGCCGCCGTCACCAGGTCGCGAACCACTTTCAACTTTTCCGCACTCGGCGCTTCCACAATCCGTTTCGCTTTCGCTCCCGTACCTTCCATCCGCACCGAGTGATCGAGCAAAATCGAGAGCGACATCTTCTTCAGCGCACCTTGCGGAATCTTGGTGCGCTTCAGCGTCCGGCTGGATTGGTACGCGATATTCTCCGTGCGCCGCACATAAGCCGACGACGATTTTCCCGGCGTCGATGTCGGACGCGGCAAATTGGACGCCGTACCGGGAACGCCCGACGCTGTCACCGCTCCCGGACCATCCTCCGTGCGCTGCGATGTCACCATCACGCTCTTCGTCGGATCGAAGATCTCGTCGCTCTGCTCTCCGCTTGTGAAGTCGCATTCGGCCGATACCGTGGCGCGGAACTTGCCTTCGCCCAGGATCGGATCGAGCGTCGCGATAATCTTGTTCTGCACATCGCGCTCCACCGCCTTGCGGTAGTCGAGCATCGATTCGGACCCGTCCTGCTCGTCCCCATTTCCGCGGCGCGGCCGGTTCAGTAGATTCCCGTTCGCGTCCACTACACTTACCGCCTCCGGCAGTAGCGACGGAATTGCGCTCGCCGTGAGATGGCAGATTGCATTGACGTTCTGCGGCGAAAGCTTAGCGCCCAGTCTCAGCTTCAATAGGACGCTGGCCTTTGCCGGCTGGCGCGACTCGAGGAATACGCTTTCTTTCGCCAGCGTGATGTGGACGCGCGCCACCTCCACTTCGCCGATGCTCATGATCGAACGTTCCAACTCGCCTTCGAGCGCGCGGTGGTAATTCACCTGCTCCGCGAATTCGCTCGAGCCCATGTTGGTCTTGTCGAAAAGCTCGAAGCCGATGCGCCCTGATTTCGGAATTCCCGCGCTCGCCAGTTGCAACCGAATTTCCGCCACTTTTGCGGATGGCACCAGAATGACAGTCCCGTTCTCACTCAGCCGGAACTCCGTGCCGCCTTCACGCAAACGGCTCAAAACCGCCGCCGCATCCTCGGCCGCCATACTCGAGAACAGCGGCTTGAAATCGCGCTCCGCATTCCAGCGCGCGAACCACCACAGTCCGCCGATCACCGCGAACGCCGCCAGGGCGATCGTGATCCGGTGCCGGATGGATAGGGACTCGTAAAGTTGGCGGAATTGATTCATCCTGCTGGTTCCGGCTTTCCCGCCGTCAGATCTGCATCCTCATGACTTCTTGATACGCGTTGACTACTTTGTTCCGCACTTCCATAAACAACTGAAAAGCCAGGTCAGACTGTTGCCCGGCAATGGCCACGTGATGCAGTTCTTCGTCTTCGCCGGATAGGAAACGCGCCGTAGCCTGCTGTGCGTTCTGCTGGTACGTTCCCACCTGGCCGACGGCTTCCTCGAAGACCGATTGAAAGGTCCCTTGCGGCTTGCCGCCGATCTGCGGCATCGGCGAGGACGGCGCAATTCCGCCGATCGCACTCGAAGAAGAAATAGGAGGAATCGTCATGTTTTAGCCCCGCAACAACTCAATCGAGCGATTGATCATGTCCTTCACCGCGTTCATGGCCGCGACATTCGCCTGAAAGCCGCGCGACGCGCTCATCAGATCCACCATGTCCTCCGCCGGGTTCATCTTCGGAAATGCAACGTAGCCGTCTTTGTCCGCATCCGGATGTCCAGGCAGATACCGCTTGTCGGGTTCGCTCTGATCTTCGACGATCTGGTCCACTTGTACGCCGCGCGACAATTCACGCTGGAACATCGAGCCAAATGGCGACGACACATCCGCCGACTGAAACACCGTATCCTTGCGCTTATACGGACCGCCCTCCGGCGTCCGTGTCGTCTCGGAATTCGCCAGGTTTTCGACCAGCAATTCCGCCCGCGTACGCTGCGCGCTCATTCCCGACGCGCTGACGCTAAGAGAAGAAAACAGGCTCATCCATTTTTCCCTTCTGTGATCGCCATCCGCACTTGCCGCAGCTGATTGCGCATCAGGTTCGACGCGACGTTGAACCGCATCGTGTTTTCGGCCAGTAAACGCGCCTCGCGGTCGATGTTCACGTTGTTGCCGTCGTTGTGGACCTGCAGGCCGTCCACCTCCACCACGTTCGGACTCGACCCGTGAACCGCGCCCATGAACTCCGAATGGAAGTCCAGGTCCTTTGTCTTATACCCCGGCGTATCGGCGTTGGCTATATTCGACGCCACCAGTTTCTGACGCGCCGACAACAGGTCCATGTAATGTTCCAAATTGGATGCGACGGCGCTGATCATGCCAGTGGTAATGCATGCCGCCTGCCAAAGCGTTGCGTATGAATCCGCACACCTTCGCAGCGCGAACGCCCAGACCACCGCGCCACATTCTTGCCGTACCGCGCCATCATTTTGTTGCCCGAAATCCCGCGCGGACGCGCTATACTTGGCCTGTGCCGGGCCTCATGAAACTATCGCCGTCTCAAATGCGGCCCTCGCTCTTCGGCTCCGACTAGTCCGCCCCATCCCTTTTTCATTTGCGATCCCGTTCCATCCTGGAACCCGGATTGCCATGTTCCCCTCCGCAACCGTTTCAAAAAGGAGACGTGTCATGAATCTCATGGACGCGGTCCGCCTGGACCTCCCTACTCTCACGACTGCACTGCCGGGCCCCAAAGCCAAGGCCATTATCGACCGCGATAACAAAGTAATCTCGCCGTCCTACACCCGTGGATATCCGCTCGTCGCCGCTCGCGGCGAAGGCGCCATCATTGAAGACGTCGACGGCAACCGCTTTCTCGACTTCAACGCCGGCATCGCCGTCGTGTCCACCGGACATTGCCATCCGAAAGTGGTGGCGTCCATTCAGGCTCAGGCCGCCAAACTGATCCACATGTCTGGCACCGATTTCTATTACGAAAACATGGTTCAGTTGGCGGAAAAGCTCGCCGCGCTCGCGCCCGGCGACTCCCAAAAGCGCGTCTACTTCGGAAACTCCGGTACCGAAGCCGTCGAAGCCGCGATCAAACTTGCGAAGTATCATTCCGGACGCGACAAGTTCATAGCCTTCCTCGGCGGCTTCCACGGCCGGACCCTCGGCGCGCTCGGTTTGACCGGCAGCAAAAGCGTCCAGAAGAAGGGCTACGGCAACCTGCCGATGCAGGGCGTCACCCATATCCCCTACGCCTATTGCTATCGCTGCGCCTACGGCAAGACGCCGGATACCTGCGCCGTCGAATGCGTCAAGGTCATCGAGGATCAGCTGTTCAAGACCGTCCTGCCCGCCGAGGAAGTCGCCGCCATCATGGTCGAGCCGGTCCAGGGCGAAGGCGGCTACGTCGTGCCGCCCAGGAAATTCTTCGACGAGCTTCGCGCCGTCGCCGATCGCCACGGCATCCTATTGATGTTCGATGAAGTGCAAAGCGGCATGGGCCGCACCGGAAAGATGTTCGCCAGCCAGCATTTCGATGCCGTGCCGGACATCATGACCCTGGCCAAAGGGATCGCCAGCGGCCTGCCGCTCGGCGCGACTGTCGCCCGCGCCGACGTAATGGATTGGAAACCCGGCGCGCACGCTTCCACGTTTGGCGGCAACCCCGTCGCCATCGCCTCCGCTCTCACCACCATCGAGCTTCTTGAGCAGGAGCTGGTCGACAACGCCGCGAAAGTTGGCGCTCATATGATGGCGCGAATGAAGCACTGGCCCTCCAAGTTCCCGCAAGTCGGCGACGTGCGCGGACTCGGCTTGATGATCGGAATCGAATTCGTCAAGGATCAAGCCACGAAGGAACGCAATCCGGAGATCCGCAACGCGATCGAGAACAAAGCCTTCGAGCGCGGGCTCCTGGTCCTCGGAGCCGGCCAGAATTCCCTCCGTCTCTGCCCCCCGCTAGTCGTCACAAAAGATCAAGCCGACTTCGCCCTAAACGTCCTAGAAGCCGCCATCGCCGAAGTGGCATAGGCCTCCGGCCTGTGAACTAAGTGGCATAGGCCTCCGGCCTGTGCGTCCAATAGGCATAGGCATAGGCATAGGCAGTGGCATAGGCCTCCGGCCTGTGCGTCCATGTGGCCTCCGGCCTGTGCACCTCCCATAGCCCCGCCCGTCAGGGCGGGGATTCCTAAATAACAAACAGCGATCTCGCCTCGACTGATCGAAACCGCCCCGCATTCGCGCCCCACTCAGTGAATGCCGTTCCCGCTCCGAACCGAACTCAAGCAAGCAGGCCGTCAATGACCTCCGCATTATTGGCCATCCGCCGCCACCTCGGAATCGGGACCGCACTCCCCTCGCCACTCTTCCGACTCGCCCTCTGGAGCGCGGCGTGATCGATCCCCGGATCGCCATGCTCGCCAACGCACTCTCTTTCACAGGCGTATTAATCGGCATCCCTTCGCTCGCGGGCTCCCTCCTCTTTGGCGCCCTTGCCCTGAACTCCCTCCGGACTCCTTCCACACCATCCCAGCCTTATCCGAAAAACGCCGACGCCGTCATTCTCGTCATCCTCACCATCGCGAAAGCCATCGGCGGAGCCGCCAACCTGCTCGGCAAAATCGGCTCCGGCATCATCAGAGGCCTCGCCGCCGCATCGCTAAGCGTTCTGCTGTTCGCAACTCTTCTCTACCTCACCGGTCAGGCGCTCGACCGCCACGAAAGCTGGGCGCGCTGGACGGCCGTCGTAATCATGCTGCCCGTCGCACTCGCTTCATTAATAGCCTTTCTCTCGCGCGGACGCGCACCGATTCGCCTCGCCGGACTGGCTCTCGCATCCGCCTCCGGCTACGCGCTCTACCTGCTCTGGACCGTCTTCGGAGAACCCGCATGACCCCGTCGATATACTTAACTCCACCGCCAACGAAGGACCGAATCATGAACCGCCATCTGCAAATCCTCTCGAAGGCCTTCTTCATCGTCGCCGCCGTCGTCGGCATCCCCGCGCTCGCCGGCAGCCTCTTCTTCGGCACTACGGTGATTCGCGGCAACATGCTGGCTCCGAAAGCGCATCCCGCCGCACTGCCTGCAAAAACCGGCGACACGGCCATCGACGTCGTGCAGGATACCGCCCATGCGGTCGGCGGCCTGTTTGATTTCTTCGGCGGAATCGCCGAGGCCGTCATCATTGGCTTGGCCATCGCCTCGCTCTGCTTTCTCGCCTTTTCCGTCATCGTCTTTTTCACCGGGCGGGGAATTCGCGCCCGCCAGCTCTGGGCTCGCTGGGTCGGATTCCTGCTCATGGCCTCGACCGGCTTGGTTTCGCTCTTCGGGATACTCGCCGCCGGACGCGGCCTGTTCGGTCTGGTCGCCGCGGCGCTACTCGCTGGCAGCGGCTACGCGATCTGGGTACTCGTGAAATGCTTCGGTCCGGAAACCCCGAACTTTCCTCCACAAATTCCCGTCGCGCCGACCAGCGCGTCATAAACACTCTCGCGGCGGATTTCATGTAAATTCAAATCCATGAACCGCCGCCGTTTCGTGTCCGCGCTCGCTGGAACTGCCGCTTGCGTCCGCCTGCGAGGTGCGACTCCGCTTCCGCGCATCAACGCCGATTCGCTGCGCGTCAGCCTGACAACACTCAGCGAATTCGGCCGCCCCGTCGGAGGCACCTTTGAAAATGGCGTCAGCCGCGTTGGCTACTCCGACGCCGATATCGCCGGCCGCAAATATGTCATGGACCTGATGCGCCAGGCCGGAGCCGCTGTTCGCATCGACGCCGCCGGTAACATCTTCGCCAGCCGCCCCGGCTCCGATCCCAATCTCACGCCAGTCCTGTTCGGCTCCCACATCGACTCCGTTCCCAACGGTGGAAATTTCGACGGCGACCTTGGGTCGCTCTCCGCCGTACACGTCCTGCGCATTCTCAAAGATTCAGGGTTAGTCACCCGCCGCCCCCTCACCGTCGTCGTCTGGGCGTGCGAAGAATTATCGTTCGCCGGATACGGTCTAAACGGCAGCCGCGCCGTGGCGGGCAATAGCCAGCCCAAAGAACTAGAAGCCGTTTCGCGCGGCCTGACCAAAGCCGAAGCCATCCGCCGCGTCGGAGGGGATCCGGCTCGCATCGACGAAGCGAGGATTCGCCCGGGCGCCTACCACGCCTATGTCGAAATGCACATCGAGCAAGGTGGAACGCTGGCCCGCGAAAAAGTGCCGGTCGGCGTCGTGGACGGCATCGTCTCGATCGATGATTACGACGTCGTAGTCACCGGCCTCGCGAACCACGCCGGGACCACGCCCATGCCGGACCGCCAGGACGCCCTCGTCGCCGCCGCGCGCTTGACCCTCGCCGTCCGCGAAGTCGCCACCGGCGAATCCGGAGCCCAAGTCGGCACCGTCGGACATCTGGACGTGATTCCCAACGCGCCCAACGTCGTGCCCGGCGAAGTTAGAATGAGCGTCGAGTTTCGCGATCTGTCCTCGGCAAAGCTCGATCGCCTCGAAACAAAGATCCGCGCCCGAGCGACCGCCATCGCCGCCGAATCCAAGGTAGACATCCTCATGAAAAAGCTGCTGCGCACCAACGCCGCGGTCGCCGCCCCCGAAGTTCAGCGCGCCATCGAATCCGCCGCCGGCATCCTCCGCCTCGACACCCGGCACCTGCCCAGCGGCGCCGGTCATGATGCCCAACAGATGGCGACCCTGATGCCGATGGGCATGATCTTCGTCCCCAGCATTGGCGGAATCAGCCACTCGCCCAAAGAGCTGACCACCTGGCAGGATTGCGCCAACGGAGCCAATATCCTCCTCGAAACCGTCGTAAAACTCGCGTCGCAGTGACATAGGCCTCCGGCCTGTGTATGTGACATAGGCCTCCGGCCTGTGTATGTGACATAGGGCCTCCGGCCTGTGTATGTGACATAGGCCCTCCGGCCTGTGTATGTGACATAGGCCTCCGGCCTGTGTCCAACTACAAAGATTCCGCTAAACCCCCGGTAAACAAACCTCCAGCCGCGCCCCACCTTCCGGCCGATTCGCCGCCGAAATCGTACCGCCATGCTGCGTCACGATCCCTTCCGCCACCGTCAACCCCAGGCCCGTCCCCTTCGAGTCCAGCCGTGTCGAAACGAACGCATCGAAAATCTCCGGCAGCACATCCGCCGGAATCCCACGCCCATTGTCCTCCACCGTAATCGATTCGAGCTTCAGCCGATTCTTCTCCACCTTCCGGCTGCGGACCTCAATGAACCCCTGTTCAGCCTCCATCGCAATCAGCGAATTCCGCAGCAGATTTACGAACACTTGGATCAGCTTGGACCCGTTCCCCATCACCCGGACCTCGGCGTCGATGTCGTTCGTGAACCGGACGCTCGAAGCTTTCTCGTCGATCGCGACAAGGCTCCAGGCTTCTTCGACAATCGGCCTCAGCGCCACCGGCTCCATCTGGTCTTTGCGCGGCCGCGCGAAATCCAACAGGCTTGCGCTGATCAGCCGCAGCCGCTCCGTCACCCGCTTCATCCGCTGCAGTCGCTCCAGCGTCTGCGGATCCGCGACCGTCTCCTCTAGCTTTTCGATCGAGCCATGCAGCACCGCCAGCGGCGTGTTCATTTCATGCGCGATCGACGCGCTCAAAAGTCCCAGGCTCACCAGCCGATCCTGCTCTTCCAGCTTCTTCAGCGCCGCCGCCAGATCGTCTTCGTGCTTTCGCAATTCCGCCACCGTCGAATTGCGGCTCCGCATAATCTGCCCGATTTCGTCCCCCATAATTTCCCCGGAGTCGATCAACTCATGCCGCCGGTCGCCTTCCCGCGTCGCCTCGTCGGCGTCGAGCATCCGCCGCAGCGGCCGATAGACGTACAACGGCATGATGGCTAACTCCAACGCCAGCACTGCCAGAACGTAAATCGCCGCCAGGACAATAAATAAGGTCCAACGGGCTCTTTGTACAGCGTCCGATTCCGAGAGTTGTGCTATCTTTATTTGTTTAGAAATTTCCTGGCGGGCGTCTTCATTTTCAACGCCCCGTAAAATTCGCTCTTCACGCCGTCGTGCGTCCCGGACCTGTTGATCGAACAGGGGAATCAGCGAGAAGTACGCAGCACAAGTTAGTAGCAGGAAAAACAGGTTGTGCAGGACGATGAGCTTCGGCCGTACCCGAAGATCTCCGAATGTTCTGACCAGGGCGTTCGATTTACTGCGAGACAAGAAATTTTTCTCCGGTTGCAGAATTAGTACGGTCATGATAGAAATGATAAACACCCCTGGTTCTGGGCGAACACAGGGCGGAAACTGGGTATCTCTGGATGGCTGTCACCTTTTCTAAGTCTGCGGACATATATCTAAAGGTCATAGGCGCGGTGATCGGAGTCGGCGTTTTGGGTGGCGCGGTCACCTACGGCTACCTGTCTCACCCCACCGTGATCGACACGGGGTATCAGCCGGTTCAACCGGTGCCCTATAGTCATAAATTGCATGCCGGCAACCTCGGCCTGGATTGCTTTTACTGCCATAACACGGTGTATAAAGCCGCCTACGCCGCCGTTCCTCCCACCGAAACGTGCATGAACTGCCACGTCAAAGTGAAGGACAAGAGCGCGCGCCTTGAACCGGTGCGGCAGAGTTACGCGTCCGGCAAACCGATGGAATGGGTGAGCATTCACCGCCTTCCAGACTACGTGTTTTTCAATCACCGCGCGCACATTCAAGCCGGCGTTAGCTGCGTCGTCTGCCACGGGCGCGTCGATCAGATGATCGAAGTGAAACAGGTGCAAGCCCTCAATATGGGCTGGTGCGTCGATTGCCACCGCAATCCCGCGCCGAATATTCGTCCCGTCGAGTTCGTCACGAAACTCGATTGGAAGCCGGAGGGCGACCCGGCGGAGTTGGGTCGCAAACTCATCGCGGAAAAGCACATCAACCCGCCGACCAACTGCTCGGGGTGCCATCGATGAACCTCATTTCTATTACAAATACCAAGCAAAACGGCGCACCTGTCCTCGGCGACGTCACCGGCAAGAGCTATTGGCGGAGCTTAAATCAACTCGCCGACACCGCCGACTTCAAGCAGTGGGTAACGCGCGAATTCAGCTCCACCGCCACCGATCTTCTGGACGGAAACTCGCGCCGCACGGTCCTCAAGCTCATGGCCGCGTCCTTCGGACTCGCCGGCCTCACCGCCTGCCGTCCGGTCGCCCACATCCTGCCGAACACCAAAGGCGTCGAGGATTACATCCCCGGCGCGGCCACGTTCTATTCGACCGCGATGCCGATGAATGGCGTCGTCAACGGACTGCTGGTTGAAACCCACGACGGACGCCCCACCAAAATCGAAGGCAATCCCGATCATCCGATGAGCCTCGGCGCCGCGAACTCCTTCGCGCAGGCTTCGGTCCTCGGCCTGTACGATCCGGATCGCTCCAAGGTGGTCCTCGAAGCCGGCAAGGAATCGACCTTCGAGAAGTTCGAAGCCGCTCTCAAAGCCGCCAACCTCGCCGACGGCAGCGGACTCCGCTTCGTCACCCTCGCCAACGCCTCCCCGACCTTCACCTGGCTCAAGAGTCAGGTACTCGCGAAGTATCCTAAGGCCGGCTTCATCGAATACGAGCCGATCTCGCATGACGCCATGCGCGAAGGCGCTGAAATGGCTTTCGGAACAGGCGTCGCCATTCACAAGCAGCTCGACAAAGCCAAGATCATCGTTTCACTCGACTACGACTTCCTGGGCCTCGACGCGCTTTCGATCATGCTGACGAAGCTGTTCAGCAAAGGCCGCAAGCTCGCCGAAGAGTCCGAGGAAGAAGGCGAGCACGCCGCCGCCGAACATAAAGACGAGAAGACCGAAAACAAAAAAGTCGAACACGCCGCCGAACACGCCGCCGAAAAAGCAGCGGAAATGAATCGGCTGTATTCCGTCGAAACCAACTATTCGCTCACCGGCGGAATGGCCGATCATCGCCTGCGCCTCAAGCCGTCTGAAATCGTAACCTTCGCCCGCGACCTCGCCGCGAAGCTCGGCGCGGTTCCCGGCTTAAACGTCATGCAGCCCGCCACCGACAAGCGCGGCAAGTTCCTCGATGCCCTCGCGAAAGACCTCAAAGCCCACTCCGGCGAATGCATCGTCATGGCCGGACCGAAGCAGCCCGCCATCGTCCACGCTCTCGCGCACTCGATCAACGCTTCGCTCGGCAACATCGGAAAAACCGCCATCGCGTGGGCCTCCACCAAGGGCGAAGTCTCTCCGCTCGACGCCATGCGAACGCTCGCCGGCGAAATCAACAGCGGCAAAGTGCAGGCCCTGATGATCCTCGGCGGCAATCCGGTGTACACAGCGCCCGCCGACCTTAACTTCGCCGACGCCATCAAGAAAGTTCCGCTCTCCGTCCACCTCGGCCTCGACGCGGATGAAACCGCGATGGCAGCGAAGTGGCATATCCCCGAAGCGCATTACCTTGAGTCCTGGGGCGATGGACGCGCCGTCGATGGCACCGCCACCATCCAGCAGCCTCTCATCGAAGCCATGTACGGTGGCAAGTCCGCCATCGAAATGCTGGCGCTGGTCGCTGGCACGAAAGATCAGCGCGGCTACGATCTGGTTCGTACGTATTGGTCAGGTCAACTTCCCGGCAAAGACACCACCGCCAAGGACCAAGCTTGGCGCGAAGCTCTGCACTCCGGCGTGATCCCCGGCACCAAAACCGCCGAATCGAAAGCCACGCTCGATGGCAAAAGCGTCGGCGCGCAGGTCGCGAAGATCGCCGACGGCAAAGGCTTCGAGATCGCCTTCTATCCCAGTTCGCAAGCCTACGACGGCCGCTTCGCCAACAACGGCTGGCTGCAGGAACTGCCCGATCCCATGACCAAGCTGGTCTGGGGAAACGCCCTCCTCATCTCGCCCAAATACGCGAAGGATCAGGGCCTCGCCGATGGCGACATGGTCACGGTCAGCAAGGGAAACCTCAAACTCGACGTCGCTGTGATGACGCAACCAGGCCATGCCGACGGTTGTGGTTCGATCGCGCTCGGCTTCGGCCGCACCGTCTGCGGACGCGTCGGCAAAGGCGTCGGCTTCAACGCCTACGCCATCCGCACCACCAACGATTTCTGGTCCGGTGACGGCTTCACCATCACCAAGACCGCCGGCAAACATGTCCACGCGACCACCCAGGAACACGGCCTCATGGAAGGCCGCCCCGTGGTTCGCGAAGCCAAGATCGACGACTACAAGAAGACTCCGAAAATCATCGAAGAGATGAACGAAGTCCCCCTGCTCAAGTCGATCTACGAAGATCTCAAGTACGACAAGGGCAACCAGTGGGGCATGTCCATCGACTTGAATTCCTGCACCGGTTGCAACGCCTGCGTGGTTGCCTGCCAGAGCGAAAACAACATCCCGATCGTCGGGAAAGAGCAGGTCCTCAAGGGCCGCGAAATGCACTGGCTCCGTATGGATCGCTACTACACCGGCGATGAAAACGATCCGCAGGTCGTCACCCAGGCGCTGCCCTGCCTGCAGTGCGAAAACGCGCCTTGTGAAAACGTCTGCCCGGTCGCGGCCACCAACCACAGCCCCGAAGGCCTGAACGACATGGCCTATAACCGCTGCGTCGGAACCCGCTATTGCGCCAACAACTGCCCGGTCAAAGTCCGGCACTTCAACTTCCTCAACTGGCACAAGACCACCGAAGAAGTGCAGAAGATGTCGTTCAATCCGAACGTCACCGTCCGCATGCGCGGCATCATGGAAAAGTGCACCTACTGCGTGCAGCGTATCCAGGAAACCAAGATCCAGATCAAGGCCGAAGCCCGCGCCGCCGGCAAGGAAATCCGCGCCATCAAGGACGGCGAAATCAAGACCGCCTGCCAGCAGACCTGCCCGGCGGACGCGATCGTGTTCGGCAATATCAACGACCCCAATAGCCAGGTTGCGAAACTCAAAAAGCATGAACGCAACTACGCTTTGCTCGCGGAATTGAACATCAAGCCGCGTACGACGTATCTGGCCAAACTGCGTAATCCGAATCCGGAGCTAGGGTAAACACGAATGGCAGACCTGGCAATCAAGCACAATCCACTTCTTGAAACCAACCCTCCCCTGGTTCAAGGCCCGCAGGACTACAACTCCGTCACCGAGGTGGTCAGTTCCCCGACGGAGATTCCGCTCAACAAGACGCCTCTCCGCTGGTACATCGCCATCGGCATCACCTCCAGCATTCTCGGAATGATGGGCCTGGTGCTGACCTACCTTGTCGCCACCGGCATTGGCGTCTGGGGTAACAACCGTCCCGTTGGCTGGGCCTGGGACATCACGAACTTCGTCTTCTGGATCGGTATCGGCCACGCCGGAACGCTGATCTCCGCGATTCTCTTCCTGTTCCGTCAGAAGTGGCGGACATCGATCAATCGCAGCGCCGAAGCGATGACGCTCTTCGCCGTCGCCTGCGCCGCCATCTTCCCGCTGTTCCACACCGGACGCCCATGGCGCGCGGCCTACTGGCTGTTGCCCCTGCCGAACACCGATCTGAACATGTGGCAGAACTTCCGCAGCCCGCTCATCTGGGACGTTTTCGCGGTCTCCACGTACGGAACCGTTTCCTTGCTCTTCTGGTTCGTCGGACTCGTACCCGATCTCGCCACTCTGCGCGACCGCGCTGTCGATAACGTCCGCAAAAAGATCTTCGCCGTCGCCAGTCTCGGTTGGCGTGGAACCGCCAAAGCATGGCGTCATTATGAAGCCGCCTACCTGATCCTGGCCGGCATCTCGACCCCGCTCGTGCTCTCCGTCCACTCCATCGTCAGCTTCGACTTCGCGACCTCCGTGATCCCCGGCTGGCACACCACCATCTTCCCGCCCTACTTCGTCGCCGGAGCCGTCTTCTCCGGTTTCGCCATGGTAATGACGCTCATGCTGATCGCCCGCTGGGTCATGAAGCTTGAAAATCTGATCACCATGAAGCACCTCGAGAACATGAACAAGATCATCCTTGTTACGGGCTCGATCGTCGGCTATGCCTACGCCACCGAATTCTTCATCGCTTGGTACTCGGGCAACGCCTACGAGCGTTTCACCTTCATCAACCGCGCCTTCGGACCCTATGCCTGGGCCTACTGGACCATGGTCAGCTGCAACGTCATCACCCCGCAGTTCTTCTGGTTCAAGAAGCTCCGCACCTCGATTCCAGTGATGTTCGTCCTCTCGATCGTCGTCAACATCGGAATGTGGTTCGAGCGTTTCGTCATCATCGTCACGTCGCTCCACCGCGACTACCTGCCCAGCTCCTGGGGCTACTTCCGGCCCACCTGGGTCGATATCTGCCTGTTCATCGGAACCTTCGGCCTGTTCCTGACCCTGTTCCTGCTGTTCTGCCGGTTCCTGCCGGTCATCGCCATCAGCGAAGTCAAGGGCGTGCTCGCGCAGCAGCGGCACCAGGCTCACGAGGAGGCGGCGCACTAACATGCACATCCACTTCGATCCGCACGCGACTCTCGCGAAAATCTTCGGCGTCGAAAAGACCAAGGTCTATGGCGTCGTCGGCGAATTCCCCGACGCGCACGACCTCGTCAAGGCCGGCCGCAGCGTGAAGGAAGCCGGCTACACCAAGCTCGACGCCATGTCGCCCTTCCCGGTCCACGGCATCGACGACGCCATCGGCAATCCGCACTCGCACATCGGCTGGATCGTGATCTTCTTCTCCATCACCGGATTGTTGCTCGCCCAACTGCTTCAGTGGTACACCGGCGCGGTCGCTCCCGGTAAGCTCCCCGCGTGGACCGGCCTTGGCTCCTATCCGCTGGTCATCGGCGGCAAGCCGCTCTACGACATAACCTTCTCCATCCCCGTGACTTTTGAGCTCACCGTTTTGCTCTCGGCCTTCTGCGCCGTCTTCGGTTTGTTCGCCCTGTGCGGACTGCCGCGCCTCTACCATCCGCTCGATACCTATTCCCAATCCCACCGCGCCACCGACGATGGTTTCTTCCTGATTATTGAAGCCTCCGATCCGAAGTTCGACCCGGAAGCGAGCGCCCAACTCATGCGTTCGCTCGGTGGAACCAATGTCGAGGTCGTCGAAGGATGATGCTCATGCAGAGAATTCGCAACGAAAACGTCTTTCTTTGGATCTCCGGCTACTGCGCCCTGCCGCTGCTGTTCGTCATCGTAGCCGCGCTCGCTCTGAGTTCCTGCTCCGGCGTCCAACGGACTCCGCCCATCGAAGTCTGGGACGACATGCGCCGACAGGAGAGGTTCAAGCCGCAGGAGGAAACCGCCGTATTCGCCGACCATCGCGCCTCGCGCATGCCTGTCGCTGGAACCATCTCGCGCGGACACCTTAAAGCCCAGGACGCCTATCACACCGGCATGGAAAACGGCCAGTACATCGGTAAAATGCCCGTCACCGTCACGCCCGAACTGATGCGCACCGGCCAGACCAAGTTCAACACCTATTGCTCACCCTGCCACGGCCGCGACGCCACCGGAGTCGGCATCGTGCCCACCCGCTGGCCCGCCTGGCAGCCCTCCAACTTACAGGAAGACCGCCTCAAGCAGACCGCCGACGGCGACATCTTTACCGTCATTACCTACGGCCGCCGCAGCATGCCGGCCTATCGTTACCAGATCGTCGAATCGGATCGCTGGGCCATCGTCGCCTACTTGCGCGCCTTGCAGCGCTCCACCAGCGGCAAGATCGAGGACGTTCCGCAGGAGTTGCGTGCCGACCTCCACTAGGGAGCGAGCGTACAAAGGATTGAACGCATGACCCATACGGATCACAAAGAGGACAATTACTACCTCGAGCAAAGCCGCTGGCTGAAGGGCCGCAACGTGTTTGCGTTCCTCATGCTGCTGTCCTGGATCGCCTGCGCGGCCGGCTTCGTCATCGATCGCCCGCAGTTCTTCCGCTCCTATCTGGTCGGCTTCGCCTTCACCATCACCATCGTCCTCGCGTCCCTGTTCTTCGTGATGGTCCAGTACCTCACCGGATCCGCCTGGAGCGTCACCGTCCGCCGCTTCATGGAAAACATCATGGTTTCGATGCCCACCGCGCTGCTCCTGTTCATCCCCATCGCGCTCGGCCTGTCGGAACTCTACCCCTGGACCAACCACGCGCTGGTCGCCCACGACCCGGTCCTCACGGGCAAATCCGGCTACCTGAACGAACAGTTCTTCACCATCCGCGCCTTCACCTACATCGCTCTCTGGAGCATCTGGGCCTTCGCCATCTACACCAACTCCGTGAAGCAGGACACCCAGAAATCGATCCAGCAAATGCACGTGGCCTCCCGCTGGAGCGCGCCCGGCCTGTTCCTCGCCGTCGTCGTCGGATCGCTCGCCGCTTTCGATTGGTTCATGTCGCTCGACCCGAAGTGGTACTCGACCATCTTCGGCCTCTTCATCCTCTCCGGTGGCGCCGTCTCCTTCTTCGCCACCCTGACTCTCATCTGCCTGGCTTTCCGCCGCGCCGGAGTCCTTTCGCACTCGATCACCATCGAGCACTATCACGATCTCGGCAAGTGGATGTTCTCGATGACCGCGTTCTACACCTACATCGCGTTCTCCCAATACCTGCTCATCTGGTACGCCAACCTGCCTGAGGAAACCATCTGGTTCCGCAACCGTATGGAAGGCAGCTGGCTCTATATCAGCCTGTTCCTGCCCTTCGGCTGCTTCTTCATTCCGTTCTTTACGCTGTTGGCCCGCCGCGCCAAGCGCAACCTGACCGTCCTTGCCACCATGGCCATCTGGATCCTGGTGGTCCACTACATCGACATGTATTACGTCATCATGCCGACCTTCTTCAAACAGGGGCCGGAACTCCACTGGCTGGATCTGGCCTGCCTGGTGGCCGTGACGAGCACCTTCGGCCTGGTCTTCTGGATGCGGTTCCAGAAGAACGCCATGGTCGTCATCGGCGACCTGCGCTTCAAGCAGGGTCTGCATTTCGAGAACGCATAGGAATCTGACTATGAGCCAACAAACGCCTCACGTGGATCCACATGAAATCCGGCGCATCCCCGACCCTGAAGAGGGTTACGATCGCGCCGAACCTGCCGCCAGGCAGATCTTCGTGTTCACCGCCATCACGGTCGTGCTGCTGGTCGTCATGATCGTCGGCATCCAGATCTTCTTTAATCAGATCTGGGACACCGAAGTCACCGAGCGCGTCTTGCAGGTTCCCAGCCAGGATCTGAAGAACGTCCACAATCGCGAGGACGCCGCCCTCGGCCAGTACAAGATGCTCGATCGCGCCAAAGGCGTCGTCAATCTACCCATCAGCCGGGCCATGGAATTGTTCGTGAAAGAAGCCAACGACGGCAAGTTGTTCTATTCAACCGCTCCCGTAAAGCCCAAAGCCGAAGACCCCAACGCCGACAACGGCGGCAAGAATACTTCGCCGACGGCTCCTGGAGCAGTCGCGGCTCCAGCCGGCGCAGCGGCCTCCGGAACTCCCGCCGCGCCCGGAACTCTCCCTGCGGAACATACACCCGCGGCCCCTCCGGCGGCGTCTAAACATTAGAAGTAGTCAGAAGTAGAAATAAAGGCAGTACCCTAAATGAGCAGGAAATCGACAATCCGGACGGCGTTGTTCCTCGGAGCAGCCCTCGCGCTCGCCTCCGTGGCCCGGGCCGAGCAGCCGCTGCCGCCTATGCTCGAAGGCGTCGGCGTCGATGAGAAACTCAGCCGCACCATCGACCTCGATCTCCAGTTCACCGCCGAAAACGGCTATCAGAAACCGCTCCGCGAGTTCTTCCACAAGGACCGCCCGGTCATCCTGAACCTGGTCTATTACACCTGCCCGATGCTGTGCAATCTGGTGCTGAATGCCCAGACCGCCGCCCTCCGCGACATTCCTTGGATGCCGGGCGACGAGTTCGAAGTCGTCACCGTCAGCATCGATCCGCGCGAAACCTTCGACCTCGCGCAGAAGAAACGCGCCGTCTACTTCAGCGACTATGGACGCCCCGCGCCCGGCTGGCACTTCCTCTCGGATTTCCAGGGCAATTCGAAGAAACTGGCCGCGCAGGTCGGCTTCAACTATCGCTGGGATGCCAAGCAGGAGCAGTTCGCCCACCCCGCCGTCATCATGATCCTGACGCCCGACGGCAAGATCTCCCGCTATCTCTACGGCATCAAGTTCAAACCGCGCGACGTGCGCCTCGCTCTCACCGAAGCCGCCGTCGGCAAATGGTCCCAGACCATCGATCGCATTCTCCTGTTCTGCTATCACTACGATCCGCAAGCGCGGTCGTACACCATGTTCGCCACCAACATCATGCGTGGCGGCGGGTTGATCACTGTGTTTTTCCTGGGCTTCTTCATCTGGCGCATGCTGCGCCGCGAGCGAGCCCGCGCTTTGAACTCTGGACCGCCGGCGCCTCCGGCAGTTTCTGACAAAGGTATGGTAACGGCAAAATGAGTTGGTTTCGCGACATCATGCTGCCCGCGCAGGGCTCTGAATATTCGAAACAGGTAGACGACCTCTACATGTTCCTGGTGTGGCTGAGCGTCTTCTTCTTCGTCCTGATCGGCGGCCTCATCATCTATTCGGTCGTCAAGTGGAAGTATAAACCCGGCGTCGTCACGCCCCACATCACCGACCACGTCGGCCTCGAACTCACCTGGAGCGTTTTGCCGCTCATCATCTGTATCGGCATCTTCTTCTGGGGTCTCAACGGCTACATGCAGTACTCCGTTGCCCCCGGCGACTCGCTCGAAATTCAGGTCAGCGGTCGCAAATGGTCCTGGGCTTTCGAGTATCCCGACGGCACCCGATCGCTCAACGAAGCGCACATCCCGTCCCATCGCAATGTGAAATTCGTCATCACCTCCGAAGATGTCCTGCACGATTTCTTCGTCCCCACCATGCGCGTGAAGCACGACGCCATTCCGAATCGCTACGTCTCGGTCTGGTTTAACGCCACCGTCGAAGGCGAACACATGGTCACTTGCGCCGAGTACTGCGGCAAGGATCACTCGAAGATGCAGGCCAAGCTCATCATCGAAAGCGACGAAAAGTATAAGAAGTGGCTCGAAACCGGCGGCGACGAGTGGAAGAATTATCCGCCCGAAGTTTGGGGCAAAATGCAGTGGGAAGCCAAGGGCTGCAACAGCTGCCACACCCTCGACGGCTCGAAAAACCAGGGCCCGACCTGGAAGGGCATCTGGGGCAAAACCGAAAAATTTGTGGATGGCGGCAGCGCCGTCGTAGACGAAAACTACATCACCGAATCGATCTATCAACCCCAGGCGCACATCGTCCAGGGCTACGAACCGGTGATGCCCACTTTCCAGGGCCTGGTTAAGAAGAACGATTTGAACGGCCTCATCGCGCTGATCAAGTCTCTAAAGTAAGCGGTCGTTAAAGTAACGTCGGGTTTAGCATTGCCCGGGTTGGGTTTAGGATTGCCCGGGTTGGGCTTAGGATTGGAAGAAGGAAAGGCAAGAAGATGGCTGATGTAATCGCTTCTCCTGGATTGACGACTACCGGGCAACCGGCGCCGAGGAAGAACTATCTCAACGCGGAAAAGGGCATCTGGTCCTGGATGACCACCGTCGATCACAAACGGATCGGCGTCATGTACCTCGCGAGCGTGATGGCTGCCTTCGGGCTCGGCGGATTCTTTGCACTGGTGGTCCGGCTCTACCTTTTGACCCCCGGTCACGAGCTGATGAAGGGCCTCATGGATTCGGAATCCTATAACCGCGCCTTCACCATGCACGGCGCCGTGATGGTGTTCCTCTTCATCATCCCGTCGGTCCCCGCCGCCCTCGGCAACTTCGTCCTCCCGCTGATGCTCGGCGCCAAGGACGTCGCCTTCCCGCGGCTCAATCTCGCCAGCTATTACCTCTACGTCACCGGCGCCATCATGGCCGTCATCGTTCTCGTACAAGGCGCTGTCGACACCGGCTGGACCTTCTACACGCCCTACTCGACCACCACCTCCGGACCGGTCACCTGGATGACCATGGCCGCCTTCGTCCTCGGCTTCTCGTCGATCTTCACCGGCATCAACTTCATCGCCACCGTCCACAAACTCCGCGCGCCCGGCATGGGATGGTTCGACATGCCCCTGTTCGTCTGGGGCATCTACGCGACCGCGATCATTCAGGTCCTCGCCACCCCCGTCCTCGGAATCACGCTGGTCCTGCTCGCTATTGAACGAAGCTTCCAAATCGGAATCTTCGATTCCCGCATCGGCGGCGACCCGGTCCTGTTCCAGCACTTCTTCTGGTTCTATTCGCACCCCGCCGTCTACATCATGATTCTGCCCGGCATGGCGATCATCTCGGAAATCATCCCGACCTTCTCGCGCAAGGTGATCTTCGGCTATCGCTCCATCGCCTTCTCCTCGCTCGCCATCGCGCTGATCAGCTTCATCGTCTGGGGCCACCACATGTTCGTCAGCGGCCAGTCGCAGCTCGCGACCGTCGTGTTCAGCTTCATCACCTTCCTCGTCGCGATTCCCTCCGGCATCAAAGTCTTCAACTGGGTCGCCACCATGTGGCGCGGAAACATCTCTCTTGAGACGCCCATGCTCTACGCGATCTCGTTCCTGCTGCTGTTCACCATCGGCGGACTCACCGGCATCTTCCTCGGCGCTCTCGCCACCGACGTCCACCTCACCGATACCTACTTCGTCGTCGCCCACTTCCACTACGTCATGATGGGCGGCACCGTCATCGCCTTCATCGGCGGCCTGCATTACTGGTGGCCCAAGATGACCGGCCGCATGTACAACGAGAAGCTCGGCGCCATTGCCTGCGCCCTGATCTTCATCGGCTTCAACGTCACTTTCATGTCGCAGTTCTTCCTCGGCAGCCTGGGCATGCCGCGCCGCTACGCGAATTACCTGCAGCAGTTCCAACCCCTGCACGCGTTCTCGACGTTCGGATCCTGGATCCTCGCCGCCGGCTTCCTGCTCATCCTCGGCTACCTCTGGGCTTCGCTCCGCAGCGGTCCGCTCGCCCCCGACAATCCCTGGGGCGGCACCACCCTCGAATGGAAGACGCAGTCTCCGCCCATCACCTTCAATTTCGAAGACCAGCCGATCGTGACCGAAGGACCATACGATTACCGGCCCGGAAAGGCTTCCGTCTAAATGAGCACGACCATCGTAGACCTCAGCGGTCACACTTCCGATCACGAAGAGCATCCGCACAATCCGCATCATCAGCACCATTTCAAAACGATGCAGCAGCAGAACGATACCGTGAAAATCGGTATGTGGCTGTTTCTCGCGACCGAAGTCCTGCTGTTCGGGGGCCTGTTCGTCGGCTTCGCGATGATGCAGGCTCGCTATCCGGATGCCTTCTTCGCCGCCCACCACCACCTCGATAAGAACCTCGGCTTCCTGAATACCGTCGTCCTGCTGGTCTCCAGCTTCACCATGGTGATGGCCGTTCACTATTCGTCGAAAGGCGCGAAGGAAAAGGGCAAGGTCGTGGCCCTGCTGCTGCTGACTATCGTCTGCGCTTGCATCTTTCTTGGAGTCAAATATTTCGAGTACGAGCACAAGATCCACGAAGGTCTGCTACCAGGCAAGTTCTATTCGCACCACGGCGACACCGTGCCGAATCAGTTCGTGTTCTTCAGCTTCTATTTCATGATGACCGGCCTCCACGGATTCCATATCCTGGTCGGCATCGGCTTACTTCTGTGGATCACCATCCGCGCCAATCGCGGAGAATTCAGCTCCGCCTACAACACCCCCGTCGACCTCGTCGGACTGTACTGGCACTTGGTCGATCTGATCTGGATTTACCTGTTCCCGCTCTTGTATCTAATCCAGTGAGTACGGATTGAACCCCGACCGTAAGGGAGGGGACCCATGCATGTTTACGTCATCTCTGAAAACTGCTTAAGGATTCAGCGCAGCGAAAGATTCAACTACGACAATGAGCGAAGCAACCTCTCACGCACACGACGCCCACGATCACCACGCCGGTGAGCCCGAGCATCACGGCCCGAAGAATCCACCCCGGACCTTCCTGCTGACCTTGCTCTGCCTCCTGATGTTGACATTCGTCACCGTCGGAGCCGCCAAGATCAACTTCGGCGCCGGCAACACGATCATCGCCCTCGGCATCGCCACCGTGAAGGCCAGCCTGGTCGCGCTCATCTTCATGCACCTGCGCTGGGACAAGCCGGTCAACGGAATCCTAGCCATGTCCGGCTTCCTCTTCTTGGGAATCATGCTGCTGTTCTGCCTGCTCGACTTCGACACCCGCAAGGATCCCGAACCGCAGAACCTCCCCGTGAAGGTAGCCGCTCCCGCAACCCCAGGCGGCACCGCCGCCCCGGCCATGCCCAATCCAGCCGCCGCCCCCGAGCACCACTAGATTTCAGCGCATCGCCCCGCCCTGGGCGCCGCTCCCGAGCGCCACTAGACCGGCTTGAACCCGGAGCGTAAGCGACGGGACCCAACCAGCACCCGCGCCGCAGCCGTACGGCCGCGCTCATCCACTCCACACCGAACCGCCACTCAATATCAGCACCGAACCGCCACTCAATATCAGCACCGAACCGCCACGCAATACCAGCACCGAACCGCGACCGTAAGGGAGCGGACCCTCCCTAAAAAACACCGAGTCGCCGCCATCCCAGCGCACCCACCAATAAAAAAGGCCGGGATCCGCACTCGCGGATCCCGGCCCTTCTCAATTCTGCGATTCGATCCTATCGCGCCCCGTACAACCGGACTTTCGGTTTACGTGACCGCCAGTTCGCCTTCGAATAAAAGAACTCCACGCCCTGGATCACGCGCCGGTCTCCCGGCAGATCGATCCAACGCGTCTGCCCGCCCGCCGCAATCCGCTCGCGGAATGCAATCGTCTCGCGCTGGCCATTTCCGTAATGCACGATCACCTGCTGAAAATCGATCGCCCCGCCGCTGACCTTGATCTGGATCGCGCGGAACAATCCGTCTCCGCGGCCCACCCGAATCATGTCGTGATCAACCGCCCCATCAACGTTGGCCTCTCCCAGGTAGTCCACCCGCCGCCGCTGCGCGTCCATCGCCGCCGGAGTCATTCCCAACAACGCTCCGAGTACACCCAACTGCACGATCATTCTTCTTGTTTGCATCTAAGTGCTCCTTTGTTCCGCCACTACCTTCCGAGATTATCATCGCCGGAGCGCGACCATGCAAGCTGGACCGCAACCGCTCAGATACCATGGATACTGATGAAACACATTTTTGCAGCATTACTCTCGCTCACCCTCGCGGCAACCGCCGTCGTCGCCGCCGACAAAGCACCCACCAGCGTCATTCACGTCATCAACGTGAAATGGACCGCCGACGCCACGCCCGAAAAGATCCAGGCCGTCCTCGACTTCGCCCACTCGCTCCCGTCGAAGCATATCGGAATCTCCCGCGTGTGGACCAAGAACATCAAATACCAGGGCCAGGAAGAATTCAAGCAAGCCATCATCATGGAGTTTGAAAGCCAGGACGCCCTGAAGAAATGGGCCGATTCAAAGGTCCAAGCCGAGTGGTACAAGGTCTACATGCCCCTCCGCGACTCCAGCCGCACCCACGACATCACCAACTAAACCCCGTCCGGAGACAACATTCGCAAATCGAGGCGCGGCCGTAAGGGCCGCGCTCAACCCAACGCCTTGAACCCGGAGCGTAAGCGACGGGACCCAACTCTCCAGCGTCCCCACCCCCAAAGAGTCGAGGCGCGCACGAAGCGGCACGAATGTGCCGCGGAGTAAGTGCCCATCCCAGTCCGGGCCCCAATCCGAGCCGCGACTACCAGTGCTCCGAAGGAGCACGCCAGGAGCGGAAACTAACTTCGCAAGAATTCTCCCACCCCCGCTAAGGTCCCCAGCCCGTATTCGCTCTTGCCTTCCATAAGAAGCAAACGCTTCGAGAAAAGCCAAGGAGATACGGTCATGTGCTACTGCCAAAATTGCGGAACTCCCGGACCCACCAAGAAGGTCCTCTTCGTCCAACACATCGGAGCCATCATCCTGATGTTCAACAAACACATCAAAGGCGAAATGTGTCGCAAATGCATCGACAAATACTTCTGGGAATACACGCTGATCACGCTGGTCTGCGGCTGGTGGGGAATTGCGTCGGTGTTCATCACGCCGTGCGTGCTGATCTACAACACCGGCCGCTACTTGTGCACACTCGGAATGCCCAAGCCAGTCCGCACCATCCAATATCCGCAAGCCGGCTAGGTGACATAGGCCTCCGGCCTGTGTACAAGTGACATAGGCCTCCGGCCTGTGTACAAGTGACAAGGCCTCCGGCCTGTGTACAAGTGACAAGGCCTCCGGCCTGTGTACAAGTGACAAGGCCTCCGGCCTGTGTACAAGTGGCATGGCCTCCGGCCTGTGTACAAGTGACATAGGCCTCCGGCCTGTGTACAAGTGACAGACGCCTCCGGCCTGTGGATCGCATCGAGGCGCGCACGAAGCGGCACGAAGTGCCGCGCAGTAAGTGCCCCCCCGGAAGCCCCTACTGCTTCACCGTCACCACGACGTCGCCGTCGATGTAGGCGACATACTCCGAACCCTTTGCCGCCGCCAAGTCCTTCGACTTCATCCCGGCAACTTCCACCGGGCGTCGCGCCGGACCGTCTCCGCGCGTCCCTGACGTCGCTCGAACGTTCACCTTCCGGCCGTCCACCGCGGTCGCCTGCAGCATCCGCAGCGTCATCTTGCCGCCGATCCCGAAAGTCTTCTTCTTCTTGCCCTCGAAGACCGCGCCGGTGATCGAAGCGCCTTTCGCGATCACCACCGCGCCGCCCGCTTTTAGATCCTGTGTCGCCACAAAACGCAGCGGCATGCCTTCTTCCGCATCCGCCGGAATGTCATCCGCCAGCGTCACCGTGAACGGAGTCGCATCCGGGACGGGGATGCTCCGCGTCGGGGCCGACACCGGAACGGGCACCGGCACCGCCGGCTTCACTTCAATCTTCTGCGCTACCTTCGGAAGTTCCGGTGGCGGATCTCCGGCCTTCTGCGTCGCCTTCGCATCAGCGGCCTTCTGCGTGCCCTTCGGATCCGCGGCCTTGACTGGCGGAACCGTCTTCGGTACAACCTTCGGATCCGTCTTTACCGGTGGGGCCGGCGGAGGAACTGGAGTCTCGACGACTGGCGTCGTCGTCGGAGGAGGAGCCTCTGGCGTCGGAGCCGGCGTCACGGGAGGAGGCGTCGTCTGTGCCACCGGCGTCTCCGCCGGCTTGCCCTTGTCCTTGTTCAGGAACCACCAGCCGCCACCGCCCGCGGCAGCCAGCAGCACGACGATTCCCGCGATCATCCCGATCGGCGAGCCCTTCTTCTTCGCCGGCGGCTCCGGAGCCATCGACGGCGGCTGACCCTGCGGCTGTTGATGAGGTGGATACGCACCTGGATCGAACGACTGCGGCGGTGGACCCTGTGGCGGATACGCCCCCTGCTGGTACGCCGACGGATTCACCGCCACCGGTCCGCCCATCATCGACGGCGGATGGCTTGGCTGCGGATACGGCGGCTGGTTCGGCGGGAACGAAGTCGGATTTCCGTACTGGCTCGGAGCGTACGGGTCCTGCGGCGGTTGCGGGTATTGAGGATTCGACATGATGGACGCAATCATAGACGGCGACTGCCCGCCTAAATTACCGGAGTCATAACCCTGTTTCAGCACCGCCAGGGCATCCTCCACATCCTGCATGCTCTGATAGCGGTCTTCCGGGTTCTTACGCATCGAGCGCCGCACGATGTGGTCGAATTCAGGCGGCGAGTCCGGAACGAAGTCCGCCACCGGCCGGGTCTCGTCGCGCAACACCGCCGTCAAAGTGCTCAGCGTGTTCTCGCCGTCGAACGCCCGCTTGCCCGTCGCCATCTCGTACAGCACCGTGCCGAAAGAGAAAATATCCGTCCGCGCGTCGATCCGCTTGCCCTGCGCCTGTTCGGGCGACATGTAGCTGACCGTGCCAATGATCGAACCTTCGATCGTCATCGGCTTGCCCATCACCGTGCGCGTATCGTCCGATTGCGCCACCGGACCGCTGTCCATCAGCTTGGCCAAACCGAAATCCAGCACCTTCACGCGCGCCGCTTCGGTCACCATGATGTTGCCCGGCTTCAGGTCGCGATGCACGATGCCCGCGGCATGCGCCGCGGTCAATGCGGACGCAATCTGTACGCCTAGCCGCACCACCAAGGGAGCCGACATCCCGCCCGCTGGAATCAACTCCGCCAAGCTCTTGCCCGTGACATGTTCCATCACGATGCATTCCACCGGCCCGTCCGGAATGATGTCGTAAATGGTGATGATGTTGGGATGGTTCAGCGCCGAGGCCGCCTGTGCTTCCTGAAAGAATCGCCGCCGCCGGTCTTCGTCGCGAGACACGGTGGGGCTCAAAACCTTGATGGCCACGAACCGGTTCAAACGAGGATCGCGAGCTTTGTAGATCTCGCCCATGCCTCCGGAACCGATTTTTTCGATGATCTGATAATGAAGAATGGTGCTGCCCAACATAAGTAATTGAACCCGTCAAAAAGAAGCTAGCAGACGCCGCGCGGGAGCCAGAAGCAAGGATATCACTCCTGGCTTTCGAGCACACTCCGGAACCCCTGAAACGCAACACACGCCAGGAGATTGGCTTCGTTTCGCAGCGCCCAGCCGCTGGCTTCGTTTCGCACGGAGCGCCCACCAGCCTGAACCCTGAGCGTCAGCGATGGGACCCAGCACCTGACACCTTTGGCTTCGTTTCGCACCGAGGCGCGATCGTAAAGATCGCGCTTACTAAAACAAGCAGTACCGCGAAAAACGCAAGTCAATCTCAAACCAAATCAACCTCTTACAAATCCAACCAGCAAATCCAGCAACCGCCCATGCTAAAACCTAAATCGTAAGTCAATGTTTGGCCAACAAACTCGCGGGAAGCCCGGCTCCCAGACGCCGGATCGGAGGCGGTTCTCCGAGACGTTCCGCCGGCCGCCCATGCAGACAACTG
>JBBQWZ010000037.1:0-73344 GCA_038210135.1 Bryobacterales bacterium | reverse complement strand
CATCACGAAGCACGACAGCGTGCGTTTGGCGCGGCCCACCATCACCGATCCGAAGTGAGCCCAATCGACTTGCCCCTGCTCGCCCGGAAACATCTGCAGTTGCAGAAACGCTTCGCGCGGCTGCGGACGCAATCGAGCCACAACCCGGCGCAGTTGCCCCACGCTGCCCGTGTAGCCGCGGTCGCGAATCATCGCGCAAATGCGTGTGGCCCGGAGGCGTGGATGCTCGTCCAGTATCTGTTGCACAAACCCAAGGTAGGGATCGACAACGGAAGCGCGCAGCGGCTGCGAGCTTTTGAACTTCTCCGACTCAATCGCGTTGCGCACCGCGTCGGGATGCACGCTCAGCTCCCGCGCGATGGTTCCGATCTTCCAATGCTCGGCATAAAAATAGCGCCGGATCTGGGCGCGCACTTCAGGCGTGGTCATCAATGCCCTACCTTCTTAATGGCGTTCCTGGAAACGGGTTTATGAAACGTCCCCAGCGCCCGCAGATTCGGCACTGCAGCAACGGCGGACGCCCCGGACTGCTTCCACACGCCCATAATGCCGGGGATGTGATCGAAACGGAACTATGATCCGTCACGCGCGTGCGTTCGTCGCATCGTTGCCGATAGTCGCGTTGCCGGTCGCGATGATCCAGCCGCCCTTCCGGGCTGCGCTGATGACGTTGATTGGCCCGCCGCCGTTGCTCGCGTCTGGCCCGTTCACTGCATCCGGCGCTGCAATAGCGATGTCCCCGGTCACAGTGCGAGCAGAGAAAAAAGGTCACCAGGCAGTCTGCGCGAAGACAAGTCCGCTGCACCAGTACCGTTTCGTGCGCCGCCATGCGTCAAGCAGGCGGACCGAATCACGGTGGACAACGGCACCCTTTTCGTGTCAGTTTAGACCTGTCAGTTCGGTCTTACCTTCCATTGAGGGTGACGACATCGGGGCCTCCACCGTTGGTGCGGTAGAGGCCCTTTTCCTTGCCGCCTATCCTGTCCACCATACTGCGTCCCGATGATCGGACGGATGACCGCGCCTCCGGCGCCGATGATGTTGCCTCCGGCTCAACGCTCAGAAAACTACGTTTTCAGATGATTGATGACAGCGAAACATGAGTCCGTGCAGGCTTTGCAAAACGGTATCGTGAAGGTCGCGCGCGATACGCGTTCGCTCGGCTTCGCGAACCTTCAGCTTCGTATTGAATTCACTGGCCAGTTGATGCAGCCTAAGCCGATAAAGCCCCCAGACGAACAAGCTAAACGCGATGACGCAGGATGCGAGGAACCCATCGGTCTGATACCAGGCCGGCGGGATGGTGAAATCCAAACTTGCTCCTTTTTCGTTCCAGACGCCATCGTTGTTGCAGGCAATCACGTGAAACCGATATTTTCCAGGCCGAAGATCCGTGTAGAAAGCCTGACGACGAGTGCCCGGGTCTTGCCAGCTCTCCCGGCCTTCCAGTTGATAGCGGAATCTCACTTTTTGCGGGACGCCCACACTCAGCGCCGTGTAATCAATCTGGACGTCCCGAGTGAGCGCCGGCAAGCGCAAATTCTCGCTCCCTTGATAGACAACTCGGTCTGCTACGATCTGTTCGATCTGCACCGGTGGCGGAATGGAATTCTGCGCCAGGGTGCGCGGATCGACGAACTGAATCGCAGAATCGTTGCTGAACCACAACCTGCCGTCCGTTGACCTGGAGACAACTGGTCCGAAAGGCACTGGCGCTGGGTGCGCGCCATCGAAACTATCGAACAATTTGGCTGAGATTGTACTCTCTGGATGAGCCCACCAACGATCAAACTCAGTCGACGCGATTCGTAGAAGACCGCACGTCGCGTAAAGCCAAAGATTGTCGGCTTGATCCCTGATCACGGAAAGCACATCGTCACATGCCAATCCATTCTTTCTGTCAAGTCTCCGTCGGCTCCCATCCTTCCGTCGGACCAAACCTTTCTCCGACGCGGCTAGTGTCGAACCATCTGGGTCCACCCAAAGATTCCGGACTGCGCCTGCCCCGTCGGCAGGTTCTTTCACAAGTTCGGCACCTGCGCGGTGTCGAGTAAGTTCTCCAGTGACATGCCCCGCCCAGATTCCCCCATTCGGGTCGGCGGCAAGCGCGCCGCCCATCACGGGAGTTTCCATCTCGAATACTTCGACGATGTCGGAACCGCGAATGCACAGTAGCCGTTGCGGACGGCCGATGACCAGCGCCCAGACATTACCTTCTCTATCCTCGGCGAGGCTGGACACCATGTTCAGCGGAACACCGCCTTTGTCTTTGGTGAGAGTTCGAGATTTCCCGTCCCGTGTCACAGATAAACCAGCTTCGTCCCCCGCCCAAAGCCGCCCGGCGTGATCCTCGAGCAGTGAGGTTATCCTTTTATTGGGAAGCCCACGGAGCACGGAGAGCTTGCCGTTGCGGAGCATCATGGCTGAAGCTCCACCCCCAATCCATACCGCCGCACTGGTAGAGGCAGACACGGAACCAACCAGATTAGCGGGCAACCCGTCGCGTCTCGAATAGGTAGCGACTGGTAAATTGCGAAAACGGTCGATTCCGTCCGGAGAAATCGTCCAGAGATTTCCTTCGCGGTCCTCAAAGAAATCCATGATTGTGTCGCTGGAGAGCCCGTCCGCCTGCCGAAATCGATCGGCGCCTCCAGCGTGTGCGCGATACAGCCCGCCATCAATCGCCGAAATCCAGATTCCGCCGTCTCGATCAATGTGCAAAGCAGCCACCGAAGACCGTGGCTCGGGTGTCTCAGGCAGAGCATAAGTGCTCCAGACTTTCCCTTGCAACGTCTGCAGACCCAAGCCAAGGTTCGGCTGCTGGAGGCCCACTAGGGGACGCCCATCAGCTAGAAGTACCAACGCGTTGACCTCCGTATTTGCAGAGGCACCATGGATGCGGTCGGCGGGATAGTTGTTTACACCGGTGACAGTCCAATGGCTCAATCCACCCGTGCCGCCAATCCAAAAACCTCCATGACGGTCGCTGGCCAGAGTTTGCGCCCACGGAAGCAAGATTCCCTCCGACTTTCCAAAGCACGTTGTACCGTCGCTCCTCACTCGGCAAAACGGTCCGTTATCATCGCGTGCGCGTGAGCGAACAAACCAGATTGTTCCATCATCACCCTGACTGAGTGCGTTGATCCTTCCCCTTTTCTCGCGATGGTGCACCAGATGCCCATCTTTCAATTGGGATAATCCGCCGCCAGTGCCAATCCACAAGCTACCGTCCTGTGACCCCAAAAGGCTGTTAACGCTCGCGTTCATCAAAGCCTCGGTACCGGGAAAAACCCAAGGCACAAATCGCACACCGTCGAAACGGATCAGCCCGTTGGCGGTACCGATCCACAGGTATCCATCCGTGGTTTGGGCCATTGACGTGGGTGCGCCTGCAAACAATCCATCCCGCAGGCGCCAAGACGTATGTCCATACTGTGAAATGCGCCGACCGGGATCGAGAGCTTTAGCCGGAACAATTGTGGAAAGCAGAAGAACAACGGTAGAAATCAGTCCTAGGTCGACGATCCTCACGGCCGCGAGGATCGTCTTCAGCGCAGAATTGACCGCCGTCTCTGGTGAGCTTGGATCAAGGGCGGTTTGAGGCTTGGCTGGTGTCATCTTCTTTGTCCCTGCTCGCCGCAGTCATTTCTGAGCGTAACTGGTGAGCGCACCTAACGCCATTCAATTCCTCCGACATTTCGCAGCCTGTGAAAGGAAACGAGCACTTTCCGCACCATCGGAACGAAATCGCATTTTTGCGCAAAACACTGGCCGCCAATTCCCGTAACGTGATCTCAGCCGCCTCTGTTCACTTGAAACGGAAACGAGCATTGGAGACGAATCCGATGATTGCAACTGAGCCTCAAACGCGCGTGCTGCATGCCGTGCATTACAAGACCGTTCGCGTGGAAAACCAGGACATTTTCTACCGCGAAGCCGGTTCCCCCTCCGCTCCGACGATCCTGCTGCTGCATGGATTCCCGACATCTTCCAACATGTTCCGGAACTTGATTCCTCGCCTTGCAGCTTCTTTCCATGTCGTTGCGCCAGACTACCCGGGATTTGGTCAGAGCAGTATGCCCGATCACAAGACCTTCGCGTACACCTTCGAGAACCTCGTCACGATCGTGGATGGCTTTGTCGAAGCATTGGGGCTCTCGCGATACTCGATGTACGTCATGGACTACGGTGCTCCCGTGGGCTATCGCCTTGCGCTACTGCACCCCGAACGAGTGCAAGCGTTGATCGTCCAGAACGGGAATGCTTACGAAGAAGGGCTGCTTCAGTTCTGGGACCCGATCAAGCGATACTGGGCCGATCCGACTCCCGAGAACCGAGCGGCACTGCACTTCTTGGTCGATTTGAAGTCCACCCGCTGGCAATACGAAAACGGCGTACCGGACGCGTCGCTGGTCGATCCGACCACATGGGTGGTCGATCAGGCTGGCCTTGATCGTCCCGGCAACCGTGACATCCAGATGGACCTGTTTCTCTCGTACGGAACCAACGTGCCGCTCTATCCGGAGTTCCAGGCCTTCTTCCGCAAGTATCAGCCGCCCACATTGATCACGTGGGGGAAAGACGATTTCATCTTCCCCGCCGCTGGCGCACCCCCCTACCAGCGCGATCTGATGAACCTGGAAACTCACATGCTGGACACCGGCCATTTCGCATTGGAGACGCATGGCGAAGAGATCGCGACGCGGATCGGGCATTTCCTGCTGAAGCAGAACTTCAGGGGTACACGCTCATGAACGGGAGGCTGGAAGGAAAAGTCGCACTGGTGACCGGAGGGAGTTCGGGCATCGGTTTTGCTACGGCGCAGCGCTTTGTAAGAGAAGGCGCGTTCGTGTTCATTACGGGCCGGCGTCAAGCTGAACTCGACCGAGCGTCCGCAACGTTAGGTGAGCAAGCACAGGCAATACAAGCGGACGCTTCAAACTTGGCCGACCTGGATAGCCTCTTCGATCACATTAAGCAGCGGAAAGGGCACCTGGATGTGATCTTCGCGAATGCCGGTGGCGGCTCGTACGCAGCGTTGGGGTCAATCACGGAAGAGCATTATGACGAGACCTTCAACACCAACGTGAAGGGCCTCTTGTTTACTGTGCAGAAGGCCCTTCCCCTGATGCGCGAGGGCGGCTCCATAATCCTTAACGCTTCGATCGTCTCGATCAAGGCGATGCCAGGATTTAGCGTGTATGCTGCGACGAAAGCGACCGTGCGCTCGTTTGCCCGCGGATGGACCGTCGACCTCAAGGACCGGAAGATCCGCGTCAATGCGATCAGTCCGGGCCCAATCCGAACGCCCGGCCTGGACGGACTTACAAGCACCGCTGCGGAACGCGAGGCATTTTACGCACAGATGGCGGCCACAGTGCCCCTTGGACGAGTTGGCGAGCCGGATGAAATTGCCAAGGCAGCCGTCTTTCTGGCATCGGACGATTCCAGCTTTGTCTCTGGTATCGAGCTCTTCGTTGATGGTGGAGCGGCGCAGGTATGAGCAGCTTCGGATCGCTGGTATTCACTCCGTTGGTGAAGGCATTGCAGGAGAAATACGGCAGCCGAAGCCAATACCAACGGATGGAGGGTGGCAAGGCTTCACCCGCTCATTTGGGACCCGGTGAGTCGGCGTTCATTGCCGAGCAGGACACCTTCTATATGGCCACACTCGGCGCTACCGGATGGCCATACGTTCAGCATCGGGGCGGGCCGAAGGGATTCCTGAAAGTGATTGACGATCGCACGATCGCCTTTGACGACTTCCGGGGAAATCGGCAGTACGTCAGCACAGGCAACCTGATGACGGACGATCGCGTGGCCCTGATCCTGGTTGACTATGCCCGTCAGGCACGGCTCAAGATTCTGGGCCGCGCCAAAATCTTCGAAGGGGAGGCGGCCAAGGATTGGATCGCCAAACTTCGCGACAGCACCTACAAGGCGGTAGTGGAAAGGGCATACGTGATCAAGGTGGAAGCCTTCGACTGGAACTGCCAGCAATACATTTCGACCCGGTTCACCACCGACCAAATCCGCGAAGCGCTGGCTCCGCTGGAACTCCGGATGGAAGAACTCGAAAGAGAAAACAAGGAACTACGTCTGTTGATGACGAAGGTTTAAGAGAAAGATCATGACAAAAAGCCCATCCGTAATTTCACGCCGCGGCTTATTGAGGACCGCCGGGCTTAGCGCCGGAGCCTCGCTATTCACTGGACTGACACTCTCGGCTAATGAGAACGGAATCGTTCCAACGATGGTAGCGGCGGCAACCAATCCCAAGATCACAATCCACCCGATCCGCCGAAACATATCGGTGCTCGAAGGCTCGGGTGGAAACATCGCCGTACTGACCGGACGGGACGGCAAGCTTCTTGTCGATGCCGGCTTTTTTGTCTCTAAGCCGAATGTCGCGCGGGCCCTTGCATCCATCAACAATGAACCTATTCGACATTTAATCAATACCCACTGGCATACGGATCATACGGACGGCAACGCTTGGCTGCAAGCGGCCGGAGCAGCGCTTACGGGGCACGCTAACACGCGAAAACGACTGGCAGTTGCCACTCGCGTCGAAGGTTGGAACTACACATTCCCGGCGGTGCCAGCGGGTGCCCTACCGGCCACTGTTTTTGACACCAGTTGTGAGCTGTATCGGAACGATACAAAGATCGCCCTCAAATATTACGGGCTCGCCCATACAGACAGCGACATCTCCGTCAACTTCACCGACGCAGACGTAATGCATGTGGGCGACACCTGGTGGAATGGAGTTTACCCGTTTATCGACTACTCCACCGGAGGAAGTATCGATGGGCAGATTCCCGCCATCGAGGCAAATATTTCGATGGCAGCAAGCAGCACAATAGTAATCCCTGGACACGGAAACCCTGGCCGCAAACCCGATCTTATCGAGTTTCGTGACATGCTCATAACCATTCGCGAGAACGTAGCCTCGCTCAAGAACCAGGGTCGATCTCTCGAAGACACTATCGCCGCCAATCCGACCGCCGCATTCGACGCCAAGTGGGGTCAATTCCTGATCACGCCGGCGATGTTCACCGGCCTCGTGTACGCGGGTGTCAAACGCTTCTGAATCGAAACGGGACTTATGCCAACGATTACAACCAAAGATGGTACTCAGCTCTATTTCAAGAACTGGGGCGAAGGGCAACCTCTGGTCTTTAGCCACGGTTGGCCATTGAGCGCCGATGCTTGGGAAGACCAGATGATCTTCCTAGCTTCGCGAGGCTATCGTTGCATCGCGCACGACCGGCGAGGCCACGGGCGCTCCGGCCAGCCCTGGGAAGGCAACAACATGGACACCTATGCCGATGACCTTGCCGAGCTGGTAGCCACGCTGGACCTTCGGAACGCAATCCATATTGGCCACTCCACCGGTGGTGGCGAGGTCGCACGATACATCGGCCGCCACGGCACAAATCGCGTCGCCAAGGCATTACTTATCAGTGCGGTCCCGCCGCTCATGCTAAAGACTGCGTCCAATCCCGGGGGATTGCCGATTGAGGTCTTCGATCAGATCCGCGCCAGCGTGCTGACCGACCGTTCGCAATTTTTCAAGGACCTGAGCGTTCCGTTCTATGGCGCGAACCGCCCCGAGTCGACTGTCTCGCAAGGCCTACGGGATTCGTTCTGGTTGCAGGGTATGCTTTGCGGGCACAAGGGAGTCTACGACTGTATCAAAGCGTTCTCCGAGACGGATCTCACTGAAGATCTGAAGAAATTCGACATCCCAACCCTGATTCTTCACGGCGACGACGACCAGATAGTGCCAATTGGGGCTTCGGCTATGCTGTCTTCAAAAATCGTTCCCGGCGCGACTCTCAAGATCTATCCCGGTGCGCCGCACGGAATTTGTTCAACGCAGAAAGATCGTGTGAACGAAGATCTGTTGGCCTTCATTCGCCAAGGGCAGTAGGTACAGCAAATGAAAATTCTAGCTGGAGCTATTGTCGCTTTCCTGGTTGGTGCGGGGTGCCGTTACTTCGACATCCCAGTTCCAAGTCCCCCGGTGTTGCCAGGAGCTCTGCTCGTAGTCGCAATGACTCTCGGGTACTCGGCAACGGATCGCGCGCTCGCTCGGACGAGCCGATCCGCTTCTGCAACACACCTCTGTGGCGGGCCGAGCGGGACAACTCAGGAGCTCATCATACACTCCAACCCAACAACAGTTTCAAAAGGAAGGACATAAATGAAAAGAACTGATGCAAATAATGTAGGTGGCCAGAAACTTCGGCAACCTAAAGAAGGTAAACCATCACCAAATCACGCCATTACTCAGTGCAATCATCATCTCATCGCCCTAATATTACTGGCAATTCCAGGCAGTATACAAGCACAGGGAGACGTTGTTCGCCAGATCGCTGATTTAATGCGCCAGGGGCCGAGCGGGACAGCGCACCAACGATTTGCTCATGCCAAGGGAATCGTGTGCCAGGGTGCCTTCAAGGCCTCCCCAGGCGCGCGAAGCCTCTCGCGGGCCGCTCACTTCAGCGGCGATAGCATTCCAATCACCGTTCGTTTCTCCGATGGGGCTCCGGACATCAATATATCCGACAGTTCCTCGGATGCGGCCCCGCGCGGCATGGCAATTCGTTTCCGGACCGGTCGCGGAACAGACATCATGACGAACTCGCACAATGGATTCGTAGTTGGTACCGGCGAGGATTTTCTGGCCTTGCTTCAGGCAAAAGCCGCTACGGATTCGACCAAGCCGCATCCCTGGCCCATTGAACAGTTTCTCAAGGACCATCCCAGAGCAGCCAAATTCGTGCAGGATCCAAAGCCGGTGCCGGCGAGTTTTGTCACTGAGTCCTACCACGCGAATAACGCTTTCATCTTCGTTAATAACGAGGGACACAAGAGGGCCGGCCGGTACCACATCATTCCCGTAAATGGTGCAGAGTATTTGGACGACGCTACAGTCAAGAATAAGTCCCCTGATTTTCTCCAAGAAGAACTTCAACCGCGGCTGTCGAAGGCACCGGCCAAGTTCCGCCTCCTATTGCAACTGGCCCAGCCCGGCGACTCGACCAACGATGGATTCACCGTCTGGCCAGGCGACCGAGAAGAGGTTGAGTTGGGCATACTCACCATTACAGTCATCGTGCCGGACAGCGCCGCTGCCGAGCGAGATCTCGCTTTCGACCCCACACGGCTGATCGAAGGCATCGAACTGTCGGATGACCCATTGCCGCTACTGCGATCCCGGGTCTATGTCTATTCAGTGGCGGGGCGACGTGGGAAGTAAACACACACGGCTCTGGTTATTAGCGCCAGTCGCCTGCCTTGTTCTGGCGCTTCAATTCGCGCAACCGGATTTGGAGAATCCACCCGTCACGGCGGAGTTCGACGCACCTGCCGATGTCAAACGAATCTTTAGGCGGTCCTGCTATGATTGCCATTCGAATGAGACCCGGCTTGCCTGGTTTGACCGGATAGTGTCGGCGTCTTGGCGCGTTGCGAGGGATGTGCAGAAAGCGCGAGCACATCTGAATTTCATCGCAGTTAGGAGCCGAGTCGAAGGCTCGCCAGACTGCAATTGTGTTCGAAGCCGTAAACCAAATCCAAATGGGTGCGATGCCCTTACCCACCTATGCTGCGATCCATCCGCAGGCGGCCTTTCGGCCAGAAGAACTTTCGGTCCTAAGGAACTACCTGCTTCCTGCGATGACGGCGAAACTGTCGACCCAGTCAGATAGGAAGAAGGCGGACGATCAATACCGCAACTGGATTGCGGAGGGCGGCAGGCCAATGAAGGTGAGGAACGCACCAAACGGAATCGCGTTTCAACCCGATTACAAGAACTGGACGGTTATTAGCAGCACCCAGCGGAACGACACCAGCGCCTTAAAAATGATTTTAGGAAATGAGATCGCTGTTTCGGCGATAAATCGTAAAGCAATAAATCCTTGGCCTGACGGCACAGTCTTTGCCAAGGTGTCATGGCGTCAGCTAATCCAGGAAAACGGCGAAACGCAGGCCGGTGAGTTTTTGCAGGTGGCATTTATGATCAAGAATCGCTCGAAGTATTCTTCTACTGCGGGTTGGGTTGGGCGGAGTGGTTAGGGAGTGAGCTTAGACCTTATGGGGCAGGCGCCGACTTTGCCTCTGAGTGCGTCTCCTGTCACTTGCCTCTGCGCGAGAACGATTACGTCTATACATTCCCAATCGCACCCCAAAGTAATTCCAAATGAGCCACCTTCACTTGCCTATTGTGGCGATGTTGCTGGTGCTCACCAGTTGTCAGGGGCCGAACGCTAGGGTCGCTTCAAAGCTCAACAGCGATGCGGTGCTAACCGGGCTTCCGATGAAGCCGTTGCAATCGATGGTGATTACTTCCGGGGTAAACCGGGAGGATGAGACTATGTTCAGCCTCTTCGGCAACAGCCGAGCTGTTCAACACGCGCGTACCGATGTAAAGCAAACCTACCCAGCAGGTTCACAACTTTTCCTTGTTATCTGGCGCTCCCAGGAAGACATTCGGTGGTTTGGGGGCAGGATACCGGCCGCACCGAAGACAGTCGAGGTACTGGGAATGCGGGATGCCGGGAATGGTCAGCTTGAGCCCTCCTATATCCGCTATGCAGGTTCGCCGCTGAAGGAAGCAGCTACCAATGTAAATCAGGCGAACTCACGCATCGAGTATCTGTTGTCACTGCGCGCCGCAGTAATGCCTTAAGTTTCATTCTGGAGAATTGTGATGATCGTAACAGCACAGACAACACTTACACCCCCTTTCACGAGCGAAACCGCTCTACTGAAGGTCCGCAAAGCGGAAGACAACTGGAATTCCCGAAACCCTCACGACGTCGCGCTGGGCTATTCGGTAGGCAGTCAATGGCGGAATCGATCCGAGTTCCTAACGGGTCGGGACGACATTATTGCCTTTCTCACCCGTAAGTGGACCACCGAACTGGAGTATCGGCTCATTAAGGAACTATGGGCATTTCATGAAAACAAGATCGCCGTTCGATTTGCGTATGAATCGCGCAGTGCTTCGGGTCTATGGATCCGGGCTTACGGCAATGAGAACTGGGAGTTTGATAATACTGGGTTGATGGCGCACCGCTATGCAAGCATCAATGACGTGGCCATCCAGGAGGCGGAACGCCTCTTTCGCTGGCCCATCGGAAGGCGTCCTGACAATCATCCAGGGCTCAGCGAGCTCGGACTTTAGCCAAGGGTATTTTGTCGAAAAAAGACATTAGAAAGAAATTTCGAATGTCTATTGGCTTTTGGGATGTGCAAGGTGATGGGAACGGATCAGACGCCGATAGAGCAGTTTTACACAGCCAACACGTCCGTCGTTGCCCGAACGAAACTGAGCGATGTCGAAGCACTACGCCTGATTCGCGGCGTGGTGCACGACCTCGATCCGAATGTCGCAGTCTATGCAACGGGCAGCATGGTCGAGATGCTGGCTCTGCCGCTATTTCCAGCGAAGCTAGCGGCTTCGGCGTTGGGAGCGTTTGGTGTCCTGGGGGCGATTCTGGCGGCGACCGGGATTTATGGCGTGATGGCGTACGCGGTGTCGCGGCGGACGCGCGAGATCGGAATCCGGATGGCGATCGGCGCGAGCCAAGGGAAAGTACTGGGCATGGCGGCGCGGCGCGCGGCGATCCTGATCGGGACAGGAACAATGATCGGATTGGGGGTCCGCGCTCGCGGTGTCGCGGCTGCTGGGGGAGATCCTGTACGGGGTGGAGGCGAGCGATCCGCTGACCTATTTCACGGTCTTCGCGATGATGCTGTCGATTGCGGTGCTGGCGTGTTGGATTCCGGCGCGTCGGTCGATTCGCATCGATCCGATAACGAGTTTGCGGCAGGAGTAGTGAATAGAACGCGCGGTGGCTTCGCTTCGTCGCACCCCGCTGTCCGCCGGCGATTCGGGCCATCACTACCACCGGTGCGAGCCTTGGGATCCGCCCCTTTCGAACGGCCGTAACATTCAGCGCGCTGACGCCGGTGCGCCGAACCTCGACTGTAATCAACCCTTCCATTTTTGAGTCTCCCACCTGGCGCAGCCAGTCACGCTCCTGACTGGCAATCTGTAAGACGGGCGGGCCCACCGGACGGATGAAATCAGGTGCGTTGAGGAGAGACAACCCCGGTGTCCCTCCCCGCGTTACAACCACGATCGCCCGATGCCGCCCCGACTTGCGGATAGCAAGCAGTTCACCGCCGTCCGCCCCTGGAGGAGATTCCGCCCATCCGATGGCCGCATCGCTTCCCACGGGTCCGATTCGCCCACGCAATCCAGCGCCGTCCGTAAAGGTTCCGTCGAAAGAGGCACGCCGTCCACCCGCCTCCCCGCCGCTTCGATGAAACAATTGAGGGGATCCACCCGATTGACGGTAAACCTTTCCATCTCCGGTTTCAGGCCGCTTGCGCGTACCAGAGTGGCCAGCCATTCGGCACTTGCCTGATCCCCCGCAGCGCCTGTGCGATGAATCCCCTGACTGTCATAATCCGCAATCGGGTCGGCTCCCGCCCCAGGCCGGGGGAGCAGCCATCATGGCGGCGAGTGAAAGGAACTCTCTGCGCATAAGCATTAGCTCAGTATACGAACGGCCAGTCCGATTCCTGTGCGGGTTTTCATGATGACGAACAATCGCGAGCTTTCCGCGCCGGGGCGTATAACTCCTTCATGCCCGGCTTCCGACGCAGTGACGTATCTTTCTCACTGGTTTGCCGGGCTCGTTCAAAATCTCGATCCGTTGTGAGCGGGTTACCGGGTGTTCGCGACCAAGCCTCCTTGTACCTCAGAGGGCCCGTCCAAGCGGTTGGCTTGAGATTCTCAGATTGACCGCGGATCTCGACCGAGCTGGCCCGACTGGGCGTCATGCCGGCAAAGACCCGCTGTCTCCCGAGAGCGATACGCATCAAGGGAAGCGGAGTCGATCCGGTGTCCGGCCTAGCTTCCGCTTCTTCCGAACCCCCTTTTGACGGGTATTAGTTTTCGGTTTCGAATTCCACTTCGTTGCACCAACCCTTCAAAAAAGCCCTCATCTTAGCATCTGTTCGTCAAAACCTCAGCATTTCCTCGTTACTTCTCACCTGCTTTGGGACCAAGATCGATGCTCGGGCCGACATGGAACGCCGGCCGGATCGATAACCGCAACCACAGGAGACCGATTTGATCAGTCGTACTAGCATCCTCGGATTTTCGAAACATAAAGTGGGGCTCCTTTGCACCGTGGCACTGTTTTTAGTTTCGGGCTCGCCCTCACCGGGACAACCCGCCAGTGACGGGTTTAGAGTCTGGGTCAAAACGTCTCCCTGCTCAGGACGCAACGATTGGGTGACCGTCGCGCGAGAGAACCCGGGAATCGGCGGCACCGGAGTATGGTTCCTGGCGGACCTGATCCTATCTCCGCTTTCCTGTACCCGACCCGGCGGTTGCGGTTTCGCGGCCGCCAACGCCGAGGCGGCGGTGGTTCGCGCGTCCAGTAGGTTCTTCAGTTATTGTTGCCGCGACATGTCCGTCTTGCAAAACTCCCGGACCAGCGAATTCGCCGTAATCCGAGCAGGCGAATCGGCGGGTTTCGGCTGGAACCAGGTGAAGACCGGATTGTGTTGCGAAGAGGCCGCGGCTTTGGCGGGTAAACCTGCCATGTGCGATTCCGAGCAGGCAAATCGGGGCCAAGTTCCGGGGGGTCGCATCCGGGGTAGAGGGCAGCGACCCGAATTTCTTGGGTGCTTCCGCGATACCAAAGTTTTTGACCTGAACGGCTATCCGTACGCGACGCCCGACAATTCTCCCCAAAGCTGCGTCGCATCGTGCCGCCAGCGCGGCTTCGCCTATGCCGGCATGCAAAACGGGCAAAGCTGCCTCTGCGGAAATAATTACGGTAAGTACGGCCCCGCCTCGAATTGCGACGTCAAGTGCACCGGCGATTCCGGGCAGAACTGCGGAGGGTTCGCCGCCAACAGCGTGTACTCCACCGGCATTCCCGGCCCTCCTGGATCTGGCCGCGTCCCCCAGGTTCAGACAGGCCCCCCTGGCTTTGATCCTCGAGCCAAGCCGCAGCCGCAGTTTCCCCCGACCTACGCGAATGGACCGGATCCGCGAGGCAATCCGCAGCCGCCCGGCGCGGTGCCAGGACGCTGGGTGCTGACTTCGGTGACGGTTTCGCCTGAAAGTCGCGCAGGTTGGACATACACCACTCAAGGGACCACTGCACGGAGTACATGGGGCGGAATAGCGGTGTTCCAGTGGAGTGCTCCACCGGCGCAGTTCGACGGCAGCGGATTCAGCGTTTCGCTCAACGCGCAATCCACCCCCGAATCGAAAGGAGGTGGGTTAGCCGCTCTTCTATGCGTAGGCGCCGAGGGCCTCACCACGACCAACCCGGAGGACAAGTTGTGCGCGTACCCGAAGGCCGCGAACGGAGCCTCCGCGAGCGCCCAGCAAAACATATCGTATAAGCCGACCGGAACGACCGGCGACGTGGTGGTTCGGATCGAGATGATGTGGGGGGGAGTGAACTACAAGTATTACTACAAGCGGACGCAGTGAGAATTACCGCTGAGTGGGGATGACTCGGGAACTGGTGTGGCTTAGAGAGTAGTTTCAGGTTTTCGTAGAGGGGCGGAACGCTTGTAATCCGCTTACGCCGCAGCGCTGCGCGCTGCTTTGTGCGCTGCTCGGATTGAGCGAGCTGCGCGGATATTCCGCTCCAGCATCAATTATTCAAGTCCAGTATCAATTATTGAAGGTTGGACTCGACGAAGCGGCGGGCTTCCTCGAGCTCCGGCAGATCGGCGTCCGCTTGCTTCCATAGCCCCAGAAACTCGCGGTACTGCTGCTTCGCTTCTTCCGCCCGGCCCTTGCTCTGGTAGGCTTGCGCGAGATGAAACCGCGCCTTGGCGATTCCAGGAAATATACGGAGTGCCCGCTCGTACTCGGGAATGGCGTCGTCCATTCTTCCCAGGCCAAAGTACGCTTCTGCCAGCGAATCTTCATAGGTTTCCCAATCACCCCAGCCCGTTCGCGCTTTGAGGAGCTGCTGCAAGGCGATCAGCATTTCCGCATTCCTTCCGTGCGACTTATGTTCCTGGGCCAGGAAGTAGAACACGCGACGTTCGCCGTAACGGCTTCCCCTGCCGACTTGCGGTGCGACGACGATGCTCTGGCGTGAATTGCTCACTGGAAGCAGAAGTACAGCCGGATTGATATCTTGAATTCCTTCGATGTGATACTCAATCGCATTCGCGGCGTAGGTACGGGCCTGCACCGTATGGCCGCGGGCCCATTCCGCGCGAGCCGCCTGATCCCAGCCTCGCCGTTTTTCAATGTGACCCTCGACGCTTTCGGCGAGCGCCAGCGATTCACGAACGCATTCGTTGAAGCGGCCCATTTTAGCGAGCAGTGCGAGTCTGTGCAGCGCGGCGATATGGAAATCGGGTTTGCGTTCGAGCGCTTGCCCGTATTCGTCCATGGCCAGTGCAAACTTACCCGCGAGATCGTAGGAGAGTCCAAGGCTGTCGTGGGAATTTGGATCCATAGGGGCCAAAGCGACGTACCGACTCGCCATGCCGATGGCATCATCATGCCGGCCCATTTCGGAGGATACCGCTGCTAAGGCGTTGTAGAGCTTCGGATCCTCGGGATCCATTGTGATCGCCTGGCGCAACCTTTCGGCTGCTTCCTCATGACGGGATTCTCCGCGAAGCAGAGCGGCGAGGCGGAAGTAGGCTTCGGGCTCGCCTGGATATTCGGCGACGAGGTCCGAGTACTGACGGAGCGCGGTTTGGTAATCCTGATTGGCGATCGCATACCAGGCCACAATATGCCGCCGGTCTTTTTCGGTAAGCCGGCCCGACATTTTAAAAGCCTTCTCCAAATAGGGACGCCCTTTTGCCAACTCCGCGTTCGTGACGGCGTGCGCGTAGCCGATGCGCGCGTAGGCCATCACGAATCCGGGATCGAGTTTTACGGCGGCTTCGAAAAGCGCAATCGCTTCGGCGGTCTGGAAGGCTTCCACCTTTTCCATGCCGATCGTGTAATAACGATAGGCCTCTAGATTCTGCGTCATCAGCGAGGCAAGCTCGCGGCGATCGTGGTTGCGGCTTTGCGGCGCGAGTATTTGCGCCAGCCGGGCGGCAAGGAAGTCGATCTGCGCCAGCAGCTTGTCCTCGCGTTCGACGGTAATCGTCTCTGCGCCGAGCAGGGAGCCGTTCCGCGGATCGTACAGCTGAATATCCACGCGCATGCTGGCGCCGAGCTTCGAAAACGATCCGACGACGGCGGCGGAAGCGCGCGTCGATCGAGCGAGTTCGAGCGCGCCTTCGACGCCGGGTTTTATGCCTCGGGAGGCACGCGCGTAAAGCTGCCCGCGGCTTAGAATTTCCAGGGCCGGAGATTTCGATAGAGTAGTCGCCAGCATTTCCGGCAGACCGTCGCGAAGCCAGTCCAGTTCCGGCTGACCGGAGCGGGTTTCGAAACGCATAATCGCAATCTGACGTTTCCCCTGGCCGGGGAGAGGACTGCGAAATGAAGAATTCCAGAAGGCGGCTCCGCCGATGGATACCGCTAGAAGAGCGGTGCCGATCACCCAGGGAACGCGACGGCTGGCGGGGTTCCGGATCGGCATGCGGGCGTGGGCCACCGGCAACACCGCGATTTCTTCGGGCAGGCGGGCCGAATGCGAGGGCGGTTCAGAAGCCGAAGCCTCCCCGGTATTCGACCTTTGTAGTTCGTCGACGATACGCTCTTCGACGACTCCCACAAAGCGATATCCGCGGCGCGGAACGGTCTTTACGTAAGCGGGATTCCGCGGGTTGTCGCTGAGGGCGCGCCGGATTTCAGCTATGCATTGCGTCAGGGCGTCGTCCGTGACGGCCGTGTCCTTCCAGAAAAGCTCCATCAGCTCTTCCTTGGCCACGAGGCGCTCGCGCTGGACTACCAGATGGACCAGCAGCCGAAACGCTTTGGGCGCCAGATGCACTTCCTGGCCGTCCCGGCGCAGACAGCCGCGGGCTACGTCGATCTCGATAGTATCAACGCAAAAGACCGGCGAATCGGAAGCGGACGGCACCGTAAAACCTCTACTCGGCAGAAGCTAAGCAATCATTGCTGAGGTTGCGCTCGTAACTTCGAGTCCCTGCCTGCTCCATAATGCCGGTTGACTTCATCATAGACGACTCCTCGTAGCATGCAGCCAGGAAGGAAATCTGGTCCTTCACTTTTCGAGCGCGATAGGAATGTTGGACCACACACTTCGGGGTGAACCCACGAAGCATTTATACTCTTTCGAGAGATCTGCCCGACCCACAGTTTGCAGTGGCATTTTGAATTGTCTGAATCCGCCACTTCACAACCTGCTTCTGAATCTGTGACTAGGAGGCCATCGAAGCGGCGACGGTCAGGTCGCGCTCACCAATCTGGTTCCATCCACTGCAAGAACACTATGAAACAGCTCTGGAACTGCAAGGGGCGCCGACCGATATTCTGCCTCCGCGATGGCTAGAGCGGTTGCAGAAGGAGCGCGTGGACAATGAAGCACGCACGAGCCTACGGGCCGACGCGTTCTACGTCTACGAGAAACATGAGGCCGTCTTTCATCATGACCTTGACGGCGGGGATCGCTTTTTCCCGGAGGAAGGCGTCGGCGGCGACGACCGAAATCTGAATGGGCCGGTCGTCCGAAACGCCGAACAAGCGTTTGCGATGGATGTGCCCTTGGCTGCCGAAGCCCATGATTCCGGCGAGCACGGTAGCTCCGGGGGCGCCGAGCTGGACGAGCTTTCGGCAGATCGCCTCATAGAGAGGCAGTTGCTCGTGCATGTCGGTTTCATCGACGTAGATCACCAACAGCTTATTCATGATTTGTGCTCCTTTGCGCGCTCTTTACGCCTTCCGATAATGACGTACAGGCTAGGGAGCGCGAACAGCGTCAAGAGTAGGGTGGACAGCAAACCGCCGACCACCACGGTCGCGAGCGGCCGCTGCACGTCGCTGCCGATTCCGGTGGCTCGCGCGGCTGGAACCATGCCGAGAAGGGCGACGACGATCATCATCAGCACGGGCCGCATTTGCGCGAGCGAGCCTTCGACGACGGCCTTGTCGATGGGCGTATCGGGTTCGACGCGCAGGCGCCGGTTGATTTCGGCGATGACGAGCACGCCGCTCATCACGGCGACTCCGAATAGAGAAATGAAGCCGACGGCGGCGGAGACGCTCAGGTTGATTCCGCGCAGGTATAGAAACACGATGCCGCCGACGAGCGAGAACGGAACGTTCATCAGGACGAGTCCGGCGTGCGTCGGCGAACCGAAGGTGAAGAACAGGAGCACGAAGATGATCGCGATGGTGATCGGGAGGATCACGGTGAGGCGCTTTCGGGCGCGCTCCAGGTTCTCAAACTGGCCGCCCCATTCGACGTGATAGCCGCCGGGAAGCTTGATCTTCACGTCGATGCGAGTCTGGGCATCCTTGACGAAGCTGCCTTGATCGCGTCCGCGAATGTTGGTTCGCACGGTGATTTGGCGTTGATTTTCACGGCGGGCGATGATGCTGGCGCCACTGACGACTTTGATTTGCGCGAGCTGCGAGAGCGGTACGCGACCGCCTTCACGGGTGGGAATCAGGATGTTGCCGATGGCGGGGATGTCGGTGCGCGCCTCGGGAATATAACGGACGGTGATGTCGAAGCGGCGCTCGCCTTCGAACATGGTGGAGACGACGCGCCCACCGATGGCCATTTCGATGACGTCTTGCACGTCCTTCACGTTGATTCCGTAACGGGCGACTTCCTGGCGATTGACGGCGAGACGGACCTGCGCCTGATCGGCTTCCTGCTCGAGAGCGGAGTCGGCCGCGCCGGGGACTTGCCTCACAATTTCAAGCGCCTCGGCGGCGATGCGGCGCAGGGTGACGAGATCCGGTCCGCTGACGATGACGGCGAGATCGGCGGCGGAGCCGGTGACGGCTTCGGTCACGTTGTCGATGATCGGCTGCGTAAAGCTGAAATTCGCGCCGGGAATTTCGGAACGAAGACGGGCGGAGAACTCTTCGACGAGATCGGCTTTGGTCTTGCCGGCCTTCCAGGTGTCGTAGTTATTGAGCGCGACGAAGACTTCGTTGCGGTTCGGTCCGTACGGGTCGGTGCCGGAATCGTTGCGTCCGCTTTGCGAGCTGACGAGTTTCACTTCGGGAAACTGGCGCAGGATCGCGCGAATCTTTCCGGCAATCTCGGACGATTTGTTGATCGAGATTCCGGCGGGCAGGTTGGCACGCACCCAAATGACGCCTTCGTCCAACTGCGGCAGGAACTCCGACCCGAGCCGCGTGGCCAGTCCGAAAGCGGCCAGGACGATCAGCGCCGAAGCGGTTACGACCAGCCAGGGACGGCGCATCGCGACGCTGAGCACGGCGGCATAGCCGCGCTGGATCCAGGTGAGGACGGGGTTCTGCCATTCCTTCGAGCCGTTGCGGAACAGGTAGGTCGCGAGCACCGGGATCAGCGTCAGGGCCAGCAGCATGGAGCCGAGCAGCGCATAGCAGACGGTGAACGCCATCGGCGTGAAGAGGCGGCGCTCGACTCGCTCGAGCGTGAAGAGCGGGATGTAGGCGGCGATGATGATCAGGAGCGAGAAGAAAATCGGCCGCTCGACTTCGAGGGCGGCATCGCGGACGCTGCGTTCGACGTCGAGTTTATCGCCGTAGCGCTCACGGCGCTGGGCGAGCATGCCGACGATGTGCTCGACCATGACGAGGGTTCCATCGACGATGATGCCGAAGTCGAGCGCGCCGAGGCTGAGCAGGTTCGCGGGAATTCCGGTGAAGTGCATACACACGAAAGCGAAGAGCAGCGAAAGCGGAATCGTGATGGCGGTCAGCAGCGCGGCACGGACACTGCCGAGAAACAAGAAGAGCACGGCGACGACGATGACCAGACCTTCGAGCAGCGTGTGGGTGACGGTGCCGACGGTATTCTTGACGAGGTCCGAGCGATCGTAGATGGGCGTGATCTTCACGCCGGGAGGCAGGCGATTGGCGTTGAGGTCTTCGACGGCTTCGCGGATTCCGGTGAGAACTTCGGTGGGATTCTCGCCGCGCCGCATGAGCACGATTCCTTCGATTCCCGCGTTGTTATTGTTGACGCCGAAGATTCCGGTCTGGATGGCGGCGCCGATGCGAACGCGTCCGATGTCGCGGATGAATACGGGTACGCCCTTGGTTTCGTTGACCACGATGGTCTCGATGTCGCCGATGTTTTGGACCAGCCCAACGCCGCGCACGACCATGGATTGCTGCTTGTTGTCGAGCATGGCACCGCCGGCATTTTGGCTGTTCGCTCCAACGGCGGTGGCGATTTGCGCGATCGAAAGATTGAATTTGTTGAGCGCGCTGGGATCGACCTCGATCTGATATTGCTTGATCAGGCCGCCGAAGGGCGTGACATCGGCGATGCCGGGCACTTGGCGGAAACGAGGTTCGACAATCCAGTCTTCAATTTCGCGGAGCTTGATTTGGTCGCCGCCGGCACCTTCGATCTGATAGCGATAGAGCTCGCCAATGGGTGTTGAAAGGGGTCCGAGCGAAGGGGTGACGTTGTCGGGCAGGGTGGCGTCGCGCAGTTTCTCGAGCACGACTTGGCGGGCGAAGTAGTCATTGGTTCCGAATTCGAAAGTCAGCTCGACGACGGAAAGTCCGAAGATGGTGCGGGAGCGGCGCGCAATAACCTGCGGCACGCTGTTGAGTGCGCGTTCGAGCGGAACGGTGACTTGTTGCTCCACCTCTTCGGCGGCGCGGCCCGGGTAGAGGGTGATGACGACGACCTGCGTATCCGAGATGTCGGGATACGCCTCGATCTTGAGTTGCTGGAACGCCCACAGGCCGAGTCCGATCAGGGTGAGGCCGGCGAGGACGGTGATGAAGCGCTGGCGAAGCGCGAACCGCAAGAGTAGGGCGATCACTTGGCTAGTTCCCCCGCAGCAGCATGACGCCGTCGGTGACCACCTGGTCGCCTTTTTTGAGGCCTTCACTCACGGCGATCCGCTCGCCGGTCTTTTCGCCGAGCTTGACCGCGACGGGAAGAAAGGTATCGTTGCCCGAAACCTTGTAGACGATGTTCTGCCCTTCGCCTTGCACGATGGCGGACATCGGAATTACGGGCCGTTGCTGGGAGCCTTCGACGTGGCGGATCTTGCCAAACATTTCCGGACGCAGGCGGCCTTTCGCGTTGTTGACCTCGGCACGGACCTTAACGGTGCGTGTCTGCGGATCGACCATGTCGGCGATGCGCATCACTTTGGCGCGGAAAATCTCGCCCGGATACGCGGTGAGCTCGACGGTGATGGCTTCGCCCGGATCGATAAAGCGGATGTCGGTTTCCTGGACGTCGCTCGCGACCCAGACGGTGCTGAGGTCGGCGATAGTCAGCAAGGGAGCGCTGAGGTCGTTGCGGTATTCCCCGGGCACCACGTTTAGTTCGAGAATCTTTCCACTGAGTGAGGCGCGAATAGTGAGCTTCTGTCCGAAGTCGCCGGGCGTGAGGCCGAGGATTTCGAGACGGCGCTGAGCTTGCTTTTGTAACGCGAGAGCCTGATCGAGGTTGGATTGCGCTTGCGCGAGAGCGGCCTCGGAATTGAGGACCTCTTTCTTCGCGATGGCGTTGTGCGCATAGAGATCCTTGGTGCGCTCGAGATCCGATTGCGCCTTCAGCAACCCGGATCTTGCCTGGGAAATTTGTGCTTGCGCCTGCAAGTTAGTTGAGACGGCCGCGTCGCTATCGGGGCTTTCAAGGGTGATGAGGGGCGAGCCGGATTCCACCTGATCGCCCAATTTCACGAGGACGGAAGAGATGCGCCCGGCGAGCGGCAACACGACGCGCGAGACGCGATTCGGATTCGCCTCGATTTTTCCGGGAGCGACAACCTCGTGGATCGGCACGTCGGCGAGGACGACGGATTCAATCTTCAATTGCTTGCGCTTGGCAGATCCGGCGGGCAGGGTGACTTCTCCGGTGGCTGAAATTTTGATGGGAGGATCGACGGGCTTCTCTGCTTCCTTCTGTTTTTCGCAGGAGATGAGCAGAGCGGCCGCAGCCGTGAAAAAAATCCATTTCGTTCTCAAGGCCGTACTCCCTTCGCGGTCACCGCCTCGAGCAGATAGAGGCCTCGCGCATAGTCGCTGCGCGCATCGTTATAGCTCTGTACTGTGTCGTTGAAAGTTCGCTGCGCGTCCAGGAATTCAACGAGCGAGGCCTCGCCGCGGCGGTACGAATATTCGGTGGTATCGCGAACTTCGCGAGCCTGCGCCAGCATGGAGGTGCCGATTGTGTCCACCAATCGCCCGGCGGTCTGGTATTGATCCCAGGCGGTCCGGACCTCGGAAGCAACTTGCTGTTCGAGGGCGCGGACGCGGGTGAGGAGCTGCTGATTTTCCCGCTTGGCGCGTTCGATTTCCCCTTGGTTCCGGTTGTAAATGGCGAGCGGAATCTGGAAGAAGAAGCTCATGGTTTTGCCGTTGGCATAGCTGTACTGGGCGTTATATTGGGCACCGACCTGGTAGTCCTGTTTGGAAATGGCGGTTTGGAGTCCGATATCGGAGCGGGCGCGATCGGCGTCTTTGCGGGTCGCTTTCAGGTCCGGACGTAGCTCGATGGCGATGCGCATCAGGTCGTCGAGGCTGACGGAATCGCGATCGCTCCGCAGATCTCCGCTGACGTCGAAGGTGGTTGAGGGAGCTCTTCCGAGAACCAATTGCAGCCGGGTGGACGCGATGCGGACGCGAAGTTCGGCCTGCCTGACGGAATTTTGAAACTGGAGAGCGGCGAGCCGGGAACGCTTGAGTTCGACTTCGGCGAGGTCTCCGCTTTTGACGCGCGCCCCGTTGATGTCGACGAGACTTTGGAGGGATTTCAGATTCTCCTGCGTCAGCGCCAGACTGCTTTTCGCGGAAAGCAGGTCCACGAAAGCGTTCTGGACGTCGAGCCGGAGTTGGCGGACGGTGTTGATCAGGTTCAGCTCGGCAACGGTTTTGGCGGCGGTGGCGACTTCGGCGCGGCGTTCGCGTTTGCCGCCGCGCTCGAAGATCCAATCGATGCGGGCGTCGCTTTCGCTGGGGCCGGCGCTGTTCTCGGGAGTGACTCCGGTGCCGAACAGGTTCACGTAAATCTGGCTGAAAGACAGCAGCGGATTGGGTCGCAGCCGGGCCTGCAGGATGCGCGCGTCGGCGATCTGGATATTGAGTTTTTCGGCCAGTAGGGAAATGTTTTTCTGCAGGGCTTCCTCTAACGCCTGGTCGATGGTTAGGGGAGACGATTGGACCTGTGCAAATGCAGATCCTCCGAGGCACAAGGCCACGAGAAAGGACTTCATGGAATCTCCTTCCCTCGCTTGGGGAGCGAGGGGCTGTGATTGGAAGAGGGGCGGCCGATTACAGCGCGAATTCGCAGGAGGGCGGAGCGCGGCCGGACAGAGCCGGCATCAGCCGGTCGATCGAAGCAGGCCTCGACAAGGAGACGAGAGCGAAGAAGAAGAGGATGGCGGCGATGACCAAACCGACCACAATCTGGGCCGACTCAAGGACTTCAAAGAGCCGGACCAGGGTGACGAGATTCTTGTCGTGCGAAGTTTCAGGGAGAGCACCCGAGGCAGGCTGCTGCTGAGAGGCGAGATACTCGACGCGGATGGAATCGTCGGTGGCGGATACGCAGGGGAACAGGGCAACGACGGCAAGAAATACGGCGAGTCCGCCGCGGATTCTCGACCGGCGATTCGCGGCGCGGCGAGAGTCTGAGCGCAGTTGGAGCGAGACCGCGCTAATGCACAGTCCGACCCAAAACAGATTCAAAAGTGCGCCAGCTTCGAACACGTTAACCCTTAAGATAACAGAGCACGCATTGTAAGATGCGTACGTTTTTGGGGTTGGCTAGGATCGACGGGCGGCCAACCAAGTGGTGATCCGCCCAAGCCGGCAATGCAGATGAAAGCCGTTCCGGTTTTTTGAAGATATCCGCCGGTGTCGCTTAGTTCTTGCAATTCCAGTTTTCGCAGCGGGGACGCTCTTGCCATCTCCTTAAGCGCCAGTAGTCGGAGTTCTGATTGAGGTAGGGGTCCATGCGGTTTCCGGCCGGCTGGTAACCAGTCTGATTCTGCCGTGCAATCTGCGCGGCGCGAAGGGTGTTCAAGTAGGCCGTTAGCGCAGCTTCGTTCGCAAATCTAGCCGGAGTCTTCGGGTTATCGAGGACGTCGGCAATCTCACGAGCAAGCCCGGACCGCCGGATCAGAGCGATCGCTCTTGCCCGGTCGCGCGGAACGCCTTCGCCGAGTTCGTGGCAGATGCCAAGGGCGAGTTGGGCTTTGTCATAACCCTGGTTCGCGCTCTTGATATATAGCGCGGCTGCCATCGCCTGATCCTTGGGCAGACCTCCTTCGCCTTCTTCGTACATACCGGCAAGAGCGTATTGGGCCGCGCGGTGATTTTGTGCGGCGGCGAGACCGAACCAGTAAGCGGCGGCGTGGTCGTCACCTTTCACTCCGTTGGCATCCTGATAGGCGATTCCGAGCGCGGACTGCGCCTTGGCGTGTCCCATACGTCCGGCCTGGAGGAGCAGCGGAATTGCGTCGCGATAGTTGTTGCGATCGATCAAGATCACGCTGCGCTGCCACAGGCGTTCGGCATCGGCGTGATTCACCGGAGTGAGATTCGAGGGGGGCGCGTTGGGGAGAGAGAGATTGGGCGCGGAGCCAGGTTGCTTGCCGCCGCCGGCACCGGCGCCGTCGCGGCGGTCGAGCTGCATCTGGCCGTAATTGCCCCGCAGCGCGAGCGAACAGTTGACTTGGGTGCGGCTGTACATCGTGCAGTACGGAACATTGGTAAGAACCTGATTCATGCGGTCCTCGGGAATGCTGTAGGTAAAGGCGCAGGGGTTACCCGTGCCGTAATAGTTGGTAGAATTCGGCCCGCCGCCGTTAGCGGCTCCGCAAGTTCCATAGTGTGCGGTGACGGGATCTTTCGAAGCTTGCTGAGCCGCGGAGGCGCTGGTCAGACCGACTGTCGAGGCGATAAGGATGGTCACGAATTTCATGTTTTACGCTCCGCAGGAGAACAGCGGATGCGGCGAGCGTAGATTAGTAGCGTTCGAACAAAAGGATCTCTTCTCTTTCAATTCACCCGATTCTGCGTTCACCTTTGTGCGGATTTTCGGAGGAAGGTCATCGGGAAGGACCACCCTCCATCAACGCTTCGAGGGCGGTCCTGTGCGTGGCATCCCCGCGGAGTTCCCGGTCAAAGGTCCGTTAGAAGGAAAGACGCAGCGCCATTTGGATCTGGCGTGCGCCGCCGACGGCCCCGGCAGTCGTGCCGACGGAGGTTGCGGTGGCGCTGCCCACGGTTTGGGTGATGCGGCCGAAACTTGCGCTGCCCATATTTCGGACGGGGTTCGAGAAGTTGGTGTGATTGAACAAATTGAAGAACTCCGCACGGAAGGTGAGCTTGCTTGAATCGTTCCAGAGACGGAACGATTTCTGCGCCGTGAAGTCGAAGTTGGCGAGGTGGGGTCCGTAGAACTGATTGCGGCCCGAGGTTCCAACGCGGCCGGTGGGGGGATTCGCGCAGGTGAGGGCTCCGGTGGCCGAACGCGAGCAGCCGAAGCGAGAGATGTCGATGGCAACGTCGGGATTGCTGTAGTCGGTGTGCAGCGCGCCTGAGCCGACGAGGTCGGGACGATCGGCGAACTGGTTGAAGCCGCTGAAGTCGTTCGACGTGTTCGCGACCGTGAAAGGCTGGCCGCTCTGGAGACTGGTGATCCCGGAAATCGTCCAGCCGCCGAACACCTCCTGGTTGACGATGTTGTTCGAGCCCATCAGGCGATGGCCCGGTCCGATCGGCACGGGGATGTTGTAGACGGTGACGAAGCGCTGCCGGGTATCGAAGGAAGACGGACCGCGATCGAGGTTGAGCTGACGCGGGTTGGCGGCGCTGCTCGATTCGCCGCTCGATCCGAAGTATGCCGAGTTGGTGTCGATCGACTTGCTCAGCGTGTACGCCGACTGAATGAAGTAGCCGCCGCGCGACACGTACTTAAGGGTGAAGACGCCGCCGTTGTAATTCGAGTTGCCCGCGCTGATGCCGGTGCCCACGGAACCGACCGTGGGGTACGGATAGACCTGGACGTTCGGCGCCTTGTTGCCAATGATCGTCGGATCCTTCACCGTGACGGTCGGTTGATTCTGATCGATGAACAGGCCGAGCTTGTGGCCGGTGCTGCCGACGTAGTCGAGTTCAAGGGAGAGTTCGCGCGTCAGCAGGCGCTGGATGCCGAAGTTGTACTGGTAGAGGTACGCGCTGCGGATGTTGGGGTCCTCGGCGCTGAAGCCGACAAGCCCGACGAGCGGTTTGCCGCTGGCGTCGAGTTTGACCAGCGGCACGTTCTGGTTGAAGCCGGTCGCGTAGCTGAACTTCGCGGGCTGGGTGACGAAGGCGGTCTGCGTCGTGCCGAGGTTATACGGCGCATTGAGGCCCATATTGGCGGGGATGTTGTTAAAGATGTCGTCAAAGCCGACGCGGAATCCGAAGCGGATCACGGTGGCATCTTCGCCGAACAGCTTCTTCGCGATGTGCGGCGTATAGGCGACGCCGAGGACAGGCGCGAAGTTGTTCTTGTCCTTCACCACGCCGGTGTCGTCGAGCTTGACAGGCGAGGAAGAAAGAACCAGAGCATTGAGGCCGACCTTGGCCGGATCGATGGTCAGCAGCTGACCGGTGCCGAGCAGGACGGGGCCGACGTTCGGAACGAAGTTCACCGCGGCGTTGCGGACTTGATGGATCGCGGTCGGATATTCGTAGCGAAGGCCGTAGTTAATGGTCAGGTTGCTTTTGACCTTGTACTGATCCTGGATGTAGAAGTCGAACGGGATGCGATCCCAGTAGACCAGCGTGTTGCCAGTCTTGAAGTTCGAGCTGTTCACCTGGCCGCTCGCGAAGTCCGCCCAGTTCAGGAAGCTGAACGTACCGCGTTCGTTGCTATCGAGATAGCGCCGGGCCTGTTCGCGGCGGGCGTGGTAGCCGAAGCGCAGCGAATGCTTCGTAGCGCCGAAGGGCGAAAGCCACGACATGTTGTCGTAGATTTCCATCGTGTTGGTGATGCGTCCCTGAGGAAGATTGGTGGTGCTGCCGAGGGTAGCGTATCCGCCCGATATGGAGACGGTGGGCAAGCCGGCGTCCTGGACGTTCTTCGAGCCATCGACGACACCCGGAAGCGCAACGCCGTTGGCCTGGAATAGGGAGGCGGCGTTGATGGCCTGATCCTGCACGGTAATGAACGTCTGATTGCGCGAGTAGCCGGCGCGGAATTCGTTCAACAGCGTGGGGCTGAAGGTATGGGTTTCGGTAAAGACGCCATTGCGGCTGATGGGCGTGTTGCCGTTTCCGCCGGTGCCGGGGATCGCGCCTGGAGTAAAGGTCGCGCCCTGGTAGTTGGCGAAGCGGCCGCTGATGATGTCGCGATCCGAGAGATGGTAGTCGAGCTTGACCAGACCGGTGTAGTCGAAGGTCGTCGAACCTACGTTGCCGATGAAGTTGTTCGAGCCCGCGGACGTGTTCGGCGTAGGCCAGAATTTGAGCAGGGCTTTCGAAATCGGGTCGGTGACCAGCGCCCGTTCGGCATCCGTCGGAACGCGCGTCAGGCTGGGCGTCGGCGCGACCTGGCGGAATTCTTCAAAGGTTCCGAAGATGAAGAGCTTGTCCCGCTTGAGGGGTCCGCCAAGGCTGCCGCCGAACTGGTTGCGATGCAGGGGCGTCTTCGTGCCCTTCGCCTTGTTTATGAAGAAATCGGTGGCGTCGAAGGCGTCGTTGCGCAGGTATTCGAAGGCGGAGCCGTGCAGGGAATTCGTGCCGCTCTTGGTAACCATGCTGACCTGTCCGCCGGTTCCACGGCCAAATTCCGCACTGGCAACGCTGGTTTGCACCGAGAATTCCTGAATCGCTTCGGCGACCCGGAAGTTGTTCAAGTTGCCGTTGACCTGCGTGTCCATATTGCTGACGCCGTCCCAAAGGTAGGTGTTCGACTGGGAGCGGGCTCCGGCGACGTTGAAGCTGAGAACCTGCGTCCCGGTGGCGGTGGGCGTGACCCCCGGAGTGACGAGCGCGATGTCGAGGGCTTGGCGTCCATTCAGCGGCAGGTTGGAAATGCTGGTGCTGTCGACGACGGAGCTGAGCGTCGTTTTCTCGCTCGAAAGAATCGGAGCCGCATCGCTGATGGTCACCGATTCGCCGGTGCTTCCCACTTGGAGAGTGAGATCGACGTGGGTATTCTGATCGACCTGAACGAGGACGTTCGAGACCGCCGTCTTCTTGAAGCCGGAAATCTCGGCGGTCAGAGAGTAGGTGGTCGGCGGGACCTGAATGAACTGGAATTCGCCCTCGCGATTCGTGGTCGCGGTGGTCAGGGTGTTGGTGGTTGTGCTTTTCAAGCCGAGTTTGACGTTCGGAATTACCGCGCCGGAGGCATCCTTGATCGTGCCGGTCACCGTTCCGACCGATGCGGCGAACGTGGAGTAGGCGCTGCAAAGGCACACGGCGGCCAGGAGCGAAAAGCGAACGAATCGATGTTTCATTTGTAGAACCTCGGAGTGAACTCGGTGACCCCGTTAGCGCCACCTGTGACTCTACTTACAGTCGTCCAGCGACGCGGGGACGCAGAGGCAAGTTTCAGGAAGGGTAGCACAGTAAAGGCTTGGATAGTGCGCTATTCCTAGCGCGCTACCAAGGCTTGCTGGGGCGAGGAGTAATTTTTGCACTGGAATGCGCCTGGTCCGGTCGACCCGGTGTACCGTCAGGCTTGGGGAAGTTCCACCAGGGTGATCCAGAAGACGCCGTCCGGCGAGCGGTAGGCGACGCGCTCAATGACGGCCTTGCCGCCGCAGAGTCTCAGGCTGTAGTCGCTGCCTTCCACCACCGAAGGCATCGACAGCACGACGCCGTGCGGCAGCACCGATTTTAGGTTGCCCCCCAGCATGTTCGCCAGTTCGCCCATGGTGTCCCGCACGTCGTCGTTGACTTCTTGCGGAAGGGGAACCGACATCAGGCGGTGAGCGAAATGGTACGCCTGGCAGCGATCGCACTCCAGCAGCACCGCGCCTCTCCAGGCGCCGGCCAGATACACCGCCCCGGTCAGCCGGTCCCCGGCCGGCCGCCATTCCTCGTCGGCCGGTTGCACTTCGATGCCGAGCATGGTCTCGAAGATATCGTGCGCGATCCGTCCCAAATCCTCTTTGTATGTTTCGAGCGAAAACATCGCTGGCATGGTGACTCTCCTTGGCTCAGGGACAACGATAAAAAACAGTCTTGCCGATGGCGGTACGCTGGTAGGCCTCGTCCAGCCCCAACGTGGTCTCGCTGCCGCCCAACAGCAGGTAACCGCCCCCGAACAGGGTGCCGCGGATATCCGCGAGGATCTTCTTTTTTGTGGCGGCGTCGAAATAGATCATTACGTTGCGGCAGAAGACCACGTCGAAAGGACCCATGGCGCGCATGCTCCGGCGCAGGTCGAAGCCCTCGAAACGGACCATCCGCCGGACCTCGTCTTTCAGCTGCCACTCCAAGCCCGCCCGCGTAAAGTATTTCAACAGGTATTGCACCGGGAGCCCGCGGTTCACCTCGATCTGGGGGAACCGGCCGCTGCGCGCCCGTTCCAGCACCTTGGTCGAGAGGTCGGTACCGAGGATTTGAATGTTCCAGGCCCCCAGGCCCATCTCTAAAAGCATGATGGCCAGACTGTAGGCTTCCTGACCGGTCGAAGAAGCCGCCGACCAGAAAGTCATCCGCCGCAAGCCCTGCCGCTGCTCCACCAGCCGCGGGATCACCTCCGTCCGCAGGGCGTCGTAATGCGCCATTTCCCGGAAGAACTGCGTTTCGTTGGTGGTCATCGAATCGACCACCTGTTGCTTTACCGCTGAGGAGTTGACTGTTCGGAGCAGCGCACACAGGTCATTCAACGACCCCAGTTTTTCCCGGGTTACGATGGGCACCAGCCGGGCTTCGATCAGGTACTGCTTGTCATGGTCGAGGACAATTCCCGATTCCCGGTAGACGTACTCCTGCAGGAACCGGTAATTGGTTGGGTCCAGTGCCGCCGCGCCGCCTGCCGCCGGAGGATTCTGTATCGTGCTCATGGATCCTCAATACCCGCCGATCTGCCGGAGAATCTCCGGCACGACTCCGTCGAGCGGTACTACACAGTCCGCCAGCCCTGCGCCCACCACCGCTCCGGGCATCCCCCAGACGACGCTCGACCCCTGGTCCTGCGCGATGACGTACGCTCCCAGCGCCTTCAAGGACTGGACCCCGCGCATCCCGTCCTGCCCCATACCAGTAAGGACCACCGCCAGGGCGGCGCCTCCGTAAACCTCCGAAACGGACCGGAACATCACATCCACCGCCGGGCGGCAGGAGTTCTCGGGCGGCGACTGGTCGAGACAGGCCTTCACCGCTTCGCCGTCCTTCCTGACCCGCAGATGGTAGTCCCCAGCCGCGATCAGCACCTTCCCTGGTTCCACCCGGGTGCCCTGGACCGCCTCTTCGATCTTCAGCTTGGAACCGGCTTGCAGCCGCTCGGCCAGCAGCCGCGTGAACATCGGCGGCATGTGTTGGACGATCAGGATTGGCAGGGGAAAGCCGGCCTCGAAGCGCGGCATGACCAGCCCCAGCGCCGCCGGTCCGCCGGTCGAAACCCCGATGACCAGAACCTTTGGGCGTAGCGCGCGCACCGCCCGCGCAGCCGGGACGAACGGCACGCCGAGCGGCCGCGCTATCGGCGCCAGGCCTTCGGCCGCCGAGCGGAAGAATTGTTTGATCTTGGGAATCAGATCGGCGCGCAGACTGGCCATCGACTTGTCCAGCGAACCCACGTTGGCGGCCTTGGTGACGTAGTCGTCGGCCCCCAGCGACAGCGCCTCGAAGGTGGAGGCCGCGCCGCGCGCCGTCAAGGTGCTGAACATGATCACGCGCAAGTCTGGATACAGGCGGCGGATGCGCCGCAGCGCCTCCAACCCATCCATCACCGGCATCTCCACGTCCAAGGTGATGGCGTCCGGATTTAACTGCGGGATGCGGTCGAGGGCCAGCGCGCCGTCGGGCGCGGACCCCACCACTTCAATCAGCGGGTCTTCTTCGAGGGCATGGGTCACCAGCCGGCGAATGACTACCGAATCATCCACTACCAGCACCCGGATCCGGCAGCCCGGCGACAGTTGTTTCCGGGCCCTGACCCCTGTCATGCCGCCTGCTCCACCAGACCCAGCAGGCGTAGTTTGTCCGCGATGATTTCTTTCGTGAACGGTTTCATGACGTACTCGTTGGCCCCCGCCTCGAGAGCCGTCACCATTTGCTCGATCTCGGTCTCGGTGGTGACCATGACCAGGGCAACCGACGCCAGGGCCGGATTGCAGCGCACCTGGCGGACGAAATCCAGGCCGCTGATGCCGGGCATGTTCCAGTCCACCAGGATGAGCGATAGCTGCTCGCCCTGAGCGGGCAGCATGCTGAGCGCCTGGTTGCCGCTCGCAGCCTGCGAAACCTCGAACCCAAGATCGCGCAAGGTTCGGTCCAGAATCATGCGGATGGCCCGCGAGTCGTCCACCACCATGGCCTTCATGAATACAGAGTCCTTTTCGTCAGCGTCCGGCGGCGCGGCGGACCTTCCCTGTGGCTCGCCGCGCCGCCGCCCGCCTCAAACGGTGAATTCGCCGACCAGCGTTTGCAGTTGCGCCGCCATCTGACTGAGAGCTCTGGCGGCCTTCTCCGTGTCCACCGTCCCGGCCGTGGTACTTCTGGCTGCCTCGGCCACCCCCGAATTGTTCTTGGCAATCTCGTTGGTGCCTTTGGCGGCTTCGGCCACGTTGCGGCCGATTTCATTGGTCGTCACGGTTTGCTCCTCCACCGCCGAAGCAATGGTGTTGGAGATGTCGTTGATCTGGTTGATCACCGCGCTGATCTCGCCGATCGCCTTCACCGCGCCCTTGGTGTCGCCCTGGATCGCTTCGATCTTCTGGCTGATCTCCTCAGTCGCCTTGGCGGTTTCCTTGGCGAGTTCCTTCACCTCGTTGGCTACCACCGCGAAGCCCTTGCCCGCTTCTCCGGCGCGCGCCGCCTCGATGGTGGCGTTGAGCGCCAGCAGGTTGGTCTGCTGCGCAATCGAAGTGATCACCTTGATCACCTGGCCGATCTCGATGCTCGAGTCGCCCAGCTTGACGATGGTGGCGTTGGTGTTATCCGCCACTCCGACGGCGTTCTTGGCGACCCGGGCCGCCTCGTTGGCGCTCTTCGAGATCTCCCGGATCGAGGCCTGCATCTGTTCGCTGCCCGAGGCCACCACCGAGACGTTCTTTGAAACCTGCTCGCTGGCCGCCGAAACCACGTTGGCTTGCGTCGCCGTCTCTTCGGCATTGCCGGCCAACTGCTGGCTGATCGCGGTGAGTTCCTCGGAAGAGGCCGCTAGCGACGAGGCGTTCTGCCCAATCAACTGCATGCTGACGCGCAGATCGTCGCTCATCTTGTTGATGTTGGCGGCAAAATTCGCGTGATCCCCCTTGTACTGCCCGGTAACCTTCGCCGTCAGGTCCTTCCTGGATATGCGCTCGATGACTTTGGCGGCCTCGTTGACCGGCTCGAGCACCGCGTCCAAGGTCTGGTTGACGCCCTCCACGATCTTGCGGAAGTCGCCCTGATGCTTGGCCGCGTCGGCGCGGGTGGCCAACTTGCCTTCCACCGCCGCCTTCACCAGCAGGTTGGTGTCCGCCACCAGCGCGTTTACGCTGTCGATGCAACCATTCAAATTGTTCTTGATCTCGTTGAAATCGCCGTTGTACTTGTCGGTAATCTTGGGCGGAATATCGCCTTTCGAGATGCGGTCCACGTACTCCGCCGCCACGTTCAGCGGCCCGATCACGGCGTCCAGCGTGCCATTGAAGCCTTGGATGATTTTGCGGTATTCGCCCTGGTGCTTGGTGGCGTCGGCGCGGGTGGCCAGTTTACCATCCACCGCCGCTTTCACCAGTTCCCCGGCGTCGTTTGTCAGCGCACCCAGATTTTCCATCAAATGGATGAAGGCGGGCACGATTTCGTCCTGTTCCGATCGGCTGCCCGCCTGCTTGTACTCCGGCAGGTCCCCCAGGTCTCCTTGCGAGACCTTCGTGACGGTTCTGACCACATGCGTGAGTCTGGTGTGCGTGGTATTGACCGCATCCGCGACGTTCGAAAAGATGCCCGAATAGATTCCCTTAACGGTTGTGGAGTAGTCGTTGACCGCCATCCTCTGTAGAACGGCATTCGCCTCCACCAGACCCCCAAGCCCGTCGATGCAGGCGTTCAGGTGGTTCTTGATTTCATTGAAGTCGCCGTTATACGCGTCGGTAATCTTCGGCGGGATGTCGCCCTTGCTGATGCGGTCCACGTACTCGGCGGACACGTTCAGCGGTCCGATTACCGCGTCCAGCGTGCCGTTGACGCCCTCCACGATCTTGCGGAATTCGCCCTGATGCTTGGTCGCGTCGGCGCGGGTGGCCAGTTTGCCTTCGACCGCCGCTTTCACCAGCAGGTTGACGTCCTTCGCCATGTTCTGTAGCGCCGCGGCAACGTTGTTCACGGCCTGCTTCATCTTTTCGTGGTCGCCCTTGTAGGTTTGGGCGATCAGTTCGTCGATCCTGCCGGTGGAGACCTGCGCCAGAATGCGGTTGCCTTCGCCGATGGGCAACAGGATGGCATCCAGCATTTCGTTGACGCCCTTCACGATACCCGCGTAGGCCCCAACAAACTGATCTGGTTTACCGCGTTCCGAGAGTTGCCCCTCGCGGGAGGCATCCGTAAGCCGCGCGAATTCCTTCTGCAGGCCTTGCAGCACCACGGCCAGGTTGTTGACCGCCTGCTTCATCTTTTCGTGGTCGCCGCTGTAGGTCTGCGTGATCAATTCGTCGATCTTGCCCGCCGAGATCTGCGCTAGAACGCGGTTGCCTTCGCCGATCGGCAACAGGATGGCGTCCAGAGTGTTGTTGACGCCATCGACGATCTTGCGGAAGTCGCCCTGATGTTTGGTCGCATCGGCGCGGGTGGCCAACTTGCCTTCCGCGGCCGCTTTCACCAGCAGGTTGGTGTCCGCCACCAGTGAATTGACGCTGTCGATGCAGCCGTTCAGGTTGTTTTTGATCTCGTTGAAATCGCCGTTGTACTTATCGCTGATCTTAGGCGGAATATCGCCCTTCGAGATGCGGTCCACGTACTCGGCCGCCACATTTAACGGCCCGATGACCGCGTCGAGCGTTTGGTTGACGCCTTCGACGATCTTGCGGAAGTCGCCCTGATGCCTCGACGCATCGGCGCGGGTGGCCAGTTTGCCTTCGACCGCCGCTTTCACCAGCACGCCGGCGTCGGCTACCAGCGCGTTGACGCTGTCGATGCAGCCATTCAGATTGTTCTTGATCTCATTGAAATCGCCGTTGTACTTGTCGCTGATCTTGGGCGGAATGTCGCCCTTCGAGATGCGGTCCACGTACTCGGCCGCCACGTTCAACGGCCCGATCACGGCGTCGAGCGTTTGGTTGACGCCGGTGACTATCTGTTTATAGCCGCCCTGGAACTGCTCCGCGTTGCCGCGGGTGGCGAGTTTCCCTTCCACCGCCGCCTTGGCCAACATCTCGGTTTCGGCGATCAGCTTGCGCAGGGTTTCCACTACCTTCGTGAAACTCTGGCCCAGCACATCCTGCTCGGAATGGATTTTCACGTCCGCGGTCACGTCGCCGGCGGCGATTTTCTGCGCCAGCGCGGCACGGTCTCTGGTTACCTCCACCATGGCGCGGAAGGCCTTGGCCAGAGCTCCCAATTCGTCTTTGCTTTCGAGCTCGATGCTCACGTTGACGTCGCCCGTCGCCAGTTTCTCGGCGGCGGCCTGCATGGCCCGCACCGGGTTACCGACGATGCGCGCCAGCAGCAGCCCCAATCCGACGGCCGCCAGGACACCGACGCCGAGGAAAATCAGGATCAGGTTCCGGGCGGAGACCGCGGCGGCTGCGTTGGCCTTATTATTCTCGTCCGCGAGGCGGACGTTGATGTCGATCAGCGCACGCAAAGTCTTGCGTGCCTCGGCGACTGAACTGATCAGGGCCTCGCCATCAGCGACTTCAATCGCCTTGGCGGTCTGTCCGCTGAGCGACAGGGAGAGGACCTGGGCGCGCAGCTTCTTGTACTGCTCCCAGGAGGCCAGGAATTTGGGAAGCGTCTCCTGCTCCTCTTTCGTCAGCACTGTCTTGCTGTAAGAAGCGACGTAGTCGTCCACCTTCTTGGATTCCGCTTCGACTCTGCCCACGATTTCCCGGCGCTTGTCCGCGCTTGCAGTAGTGAACAGTACGCGCGTGTCGGTGCGCGCAATCAACAGCGCCGCATTGGCGTATCCCAAGTCCCGGACGGGGACCAACTGGTCGGCGTACAGTGAAGCCGAGCGCTTACTCATGTCGCTCATGCCGGAGAGCCCAACCCAACCGATGAGCCCCGCGATCACCGCCACCAGGGCGAAACCGCCCAGCAGCTTGGTACCAATTTTCAAATCGGAAAACCATTTCATAAGACACTTTTCTCCTGATGAGCTTCCCGCCTGGGCGGTTGGCCGTTGGTTACAATTTCGAGTGACCGGCGCAGGCGGTGGTTGCAGTCCGCCGTGAGCGGCGCGCCGTGCCCGAAGTAGATGGTCCGGACATCCCGGGCGCAGATCTTCTCGAGCGCGGCGGCAAAATCGTCTTCATAGGTACCGTCGCCGGAATGGATCAGCAGGGGGGCGTCTCCCGCAAATAGCGCCCCTTCCCGCCGGCAATACAGACAAATGGAATCGCTTGAGTGGCCGGGGGTGTGCAGCACTTCGAAGGTTTCATCGCCGGCCCTGAATTCGTCGCCATCCTCCAACACCCGGTCCAGCCCTTCCACCGAGCCCCGGAAGCCGGCGACCGTGGGATGGAACCGCTCCCGGAGGACCGGGACCAGTTCGACGTGATCGTAGTGGCCATGGGTCAAGACAACCTGTTCGACGGCGCGCTTGCCGACGCCGGTGGGCGCGTGCGCGAGTGCGTCGAGCACGGCCGGGTCGCGGCCGGTGTCGATCAGCGTGTTCACGTCGCCAAGGGCACTCCAATTCCCCAGCACCAGGTACACGTTCGAGGTGTAAATCAGCCCGGAGTTTTCGAGCATGATCACGCGCACGCATCCACCTCCAGCTTGCGGAACAGTTGCGCGTGGGGAACCACCTGTTCGAACAAGGAAGCGACTTCGGCGGGCAGTTTCTGGGTATGCTCGGTGGCAAAATAGCCGCCCGTCCCGAGCGAGCGGTGGAACATCCTGATCACTTCCACCCGCTGGGCGTGGGAAAAGTGCAGCAGCACGTTCTTGCACACCACCATGCTGAAGCCGCAGTCGATTTCCCGGAGTGAGAGAAGATCGTGCCGCTGAAACCGCACGCTGGCCCGAACGCGGTCGGCGAGGCGGTAGGAGTCTGGCGTATCAGCCGGTTCAAAGTACTGCTCCAGAATCCCGGCGGGCATCCGTTTCAGCTCCCCTTCGGGGTAGATTCCCTGCCGGACGATGTCCTCGAACTGGCCCGTCTCGTCGAGGTCGGTGGCATCGATGCGCAGGTTGCGGAAAGCGAACTGCCCGAGACGTCCGGCCAGCATAATGGCCAGCGTGTACACTTCCGGTCCCATGGCGCAGCCCGCGTCCCAGATCCTGGGTCGGCTGCGCCCGGCCAGCTCCGGCACCACGTGGTCAAGGGCCAGTTCGAGCACCTGCGAATCACGGAAGAAGAAAGTGAAAGCCATGAGGATGGTCCGGCCCCGTTACCGGGAGGGCGGCCCCTTGCCCGTGTCCAGGTTCAACGTCTGGGCGGTGTCGAGCACCAGCAGCAGTCTGTTTTTGAGCTTGTGAATGCCCAACACCAGGTCGCGGATCGCCGGATCCAGGTTTTCGGGCGGGCGTTCGAGGGAAGAGGCTTCCACCTCGACGACGTCGCCGATCTCGTCCACCAGCAGGCTGACGGCGCCATCTTCGGTGCGGACGACGACGTTCATCGCGGTTTCCCCGCCAGCCCGCGGCGGTAGACCCAGCCGGCGGCGCACATCCACCGCCGTAACGATCTGCCCGCGCAGATTGATGAGCCCCTCGATCACCGCGGGGGCCAGCGGCACCGGGGTCATCGCCTGGTAGCGCAGCACTTCCTGTACCTGCAGCACATCGATCCCGAAATAGAGCCCGGCGACATCAAAGGTGGAATACTGCCTGCTGAGCGTCTGGTCCGCGGTCTGCGGCGACGGCGCGGTTCCTGTAGCTGTCGTCATCGGATTCATTTAACCTCTCTCCCCAACGAGTTCCGGGGCTGCCGGAGGGGCGTTGAGGACGCTCGCCAGCCGGTGGATGGACCGCAACATGGCTTCGCGGTCCCCTCGGATCAGGTAGTTCTCGAAGGCGCCTGGCTGCGCGGCCTGCAGGCTGGCCTCCTCGGCGGAATCCGCCAGGGCCAGGGCGGGAACTCCGGCCAGGGACGGCTCACTGCGCATCTTTTCAAGGAACTGGCAGCCGCCGCCACCGGGCAGGTCCAGGGCGGTAAGCACCACACTCACCTTGACCCGCGCCAGTTGGTTGAGAGCCTCGGCCGTAGTGGATGCCTCCACCACGCGGTAGCCGGCCATTTCGAGAGAGGCGCGCAGGATTCCGCGCGAAAAAGGCGAGCCGTCGGCCAACATGACGGTGGCCCCGCTGGCCGCCTCCGTCTCCTCCCGCCTGCGCTCGCCCGATGCCTCGGCAATCACGGCATCGAGATCCAGCATGTCCGTTACCCGTTTGCCGATCACCGCCGAACCCAATAACCCCTTGCGCCCGCTGGCCTGCCGGATGGTCACCGTGTCGTCGACAATATCCACCAGTTGATCCACCAGCAGGCCAATCCGCCGGTTGCCATCGTCGAAAACGATGGCCTGGACCGGGTCCTGGCTTCCGGCGGTATCCTCGCAGCCTGGCTCCAGAATCGGCGCTAACGGCGCCAGCGGCAGGATGCGTCCGCGGTACTGGACCACCAGGCGGTTGCCGGCGCGCTCTACCCGGGAAAGTGGAAACTCCTCGAGGCGCGCCACCAGCGACAACGGGACCGCCAGACGCTTGAACGGGCCGGCGCGGAACAGCAGGAAGGTCTGCCGACTGTCGGCGGCGTTCTCCCGCCTGGTCACCGCCTCCTCGCGCGTGCGTTCCCGGCCGCCGGCGACTTCGCCGCACTTCTGCGCGATCCCGAGCACGTCGAGTATCAGCGCCACCCGGCCGTCTCCCATGATGGTCGCCCCGGCGTAACAGCTCAAACCCTTGAGGTGTTTACCGAGCGGCTTGACCACAATCTCCTGCGTGTCCTTGACGCCGTCCACCACCAGCCCGAACTGGCGGTCCTCGGCCTGCAAAACGGCGATGTTGACCACGCCCGAGGGCGAGCCGCAGCCCGCCATGCCCAGGACCTCGCGCAGATAGACGATGGGTAACAGGTCGCCCCGCAACCGGTAAACGGAGGTGTCGCGGATGCGCTCGATCGATCGCAGCGCGGCCTCGGCGTCCAGCCGAACCAGTTCCACCAGGCTCACCTGCGGGATCACGAACTGCTCCCCGCCCACACCGGCCTTGCTGTTCCGCGGCGCACTACGTTGGTCACCCAGGGTGACGACCAGACCGGGGATGATGGCCAGCGTCAGCGGGATTTTCAGTTTGACCGTGGTGCCCTCGCCCAGATGGCTCGACAGGTCGACGGTCCCGCCGATTTTCTCGATGTTGGTCCGAACCACGTCCATGCCCACGCCGCGCCCCGAGACGTTGGTCACCTTCTCGGCGGTCGAAAAGCCCGGCAGGAACAGCAGGTTCAACGCCTCCCGCTCCCCCATCAGTTCCGCCTGATCGGGGCGAATCAAACCGTTTTGCACGGCCTTGGACCTGACCTTCGCGGTGTCCACGCCGCCGCCGTCGTCGCCGATCTCGATGATGACCTGCCCGCCCTCATGGAAGGCGCGGAGACAGATCCGGCCCTGTGCCGGCTTGCCGCGCCCCATCCGGACATCGGGCCGCTCGATGCCGTGGTCGCCGCAGTTGCGAACGATGTGGGTCAACGGGTCCTTGATGGCCTCGATGATGGTCTTGTCCATCTCCGTTTCGGCGCCCTCCATCTCGAGAGCGATCTGCTTGCCGCAGGCCGTGGCGACGTCGCGCACCAATCGCGGCAGTTTGTTCCAGACCACGCCGATGGGTTGCATGCGGGTCTTCATGACCCCTTCCTGCAACTCGGAGGTGATCAGGTTGAGCCGTTGCGAGGTGGCGCCCAGCGCGGCGCCTTCCGGCTGTGCGCTGAACTGGAGGATCTGGTTTCGCGCCAGGACCAGTTCTCCCACCAGGTTCATGAGCTTGTCGAGCAGGTGCACGTCCACCCGGATGGCCGAGTCCGCCACGCCCGCCTTCTGCGCGGCAACTTCCGCTTCGGGCGCCGGCGCCGGCACCGCCGCGCCCGTCTTCTGTATGGCGACTTCCGCTTCCGGCACTCGCGCCGCCGCGCTCGCGTCGCCGCGGGCCGCTTCCTCCAGCCTCCGGCACAGGTCGCTCGAATCCTCAACGGCTTCCTGGCCGCTGGCCTCAATCGCCGTCAGGTGGCGCCGCAGGACGTCCATCGCCTGCAGGATCAGGGATGCCAGATCGGAGGTCAGTTGCAGAGACCCGGACCGCAATTGCGACAGCACGTTCTCGGCCTCGTGAGACACCCGCTCCAGCTTGCCGTAGCCCAGAAAGCCGCACGTCCCCTTGACGGTGTGAAACGTCCGGAACACGCTAGCCAGCAATTCGGCGTCGTGGGGCCGACGTTCCAGTTCCACCATCTCCTGGTCGAGACGGCCCAGGTTTTCGTTACTCTCAATCAAGAATTCGTCGATTATTTCCTGGTCTTCCATGGGATTCCGCTCTTCGCTCATCGCTCTATCGGTTGAGACCTGCGCTGTGGTAGTGGGCCGCCACGGACAATTGGCTCACCTTTTTTTCCGTAGCGGTGAAATTTCCACGCCTCTTCAGAGCCATTGCGTGAGTTTGAGAAAAATACGGTTCTGTCCCACGCCAGAGTTATTAAGATGGCCGGCGAGACCCGGCGCTCGACCGGAAAGAAACGGCGTCTCACTGCACAACTCCTTGTGCGCCCGAAGCATGCACTCCGTTCTTATCGGAGTGGCCCCGCGCAATGTGAGGCGGGTTGGCGTTGAGGTGCTGATTCGTCTGGAATTCGCGCAGGTTGATGCAAGGTGTCGGTTGGGACGGGGGGCTCTAGAGGAGACCGCTCACGACCGATCACGATCCGGCGTTTCGACGATGCTGTCCGTGAAATCGTTTCTTCGCGCGACGAGTACAGCCGAAACCTCACGCATCCAGGCGCGCCAGTGGTTCTCTTACTGAATCGTCCAGGAACCGATGGGCCGCCAGCCCGTATTATTGGCGTCGGTCACATCCCGCGCAGCCCCAAAAATCAGACGGTTGCCGCTGAACGAGCCCTTGAATGTCAGTTTCAGCGTGACGATTAGCGAATTGCCATTTCCTGAAACCGAAGAATTGACGCCGTCTACACTGCATTGGCTATTCTCGACGGAACCGGCGCCATTCATCGTCAGGCCGGGGAGCAGGTTGAGACCGGGGTCGTCGACCAGGTACAAAACGTTGATGGATCGCGCATAGGCGAGATAGCAGCCATGGCGACCGTCGAGCGCATCGTTGACCAGCATGTTGACGACGCCGAGATTCTGCCAGCCCGCGCTATCGGTAAACGTAAACGTGAAAGCCTGGGTCAACCCGGAACCGCGCTTCGGTGTCAGATCGGCGACCGCCGTGGTGGTGGTCTGCGCCTGTCCGGGAACCTGCCAAACGCCGAGCGCCTGCCAGCCGGAGTTGTTTTCCGCGATGTCGCGGGCCGCCAGATAGGTAATCTTGTTTCCGGCGAAGCCCGGAGCAAAGGAAACACCAAGTACGATGGTCAGGACATTTCCGCTACCGGTGACCGATGAAGTAGCGCCGTTGATGGTGCACTGGCTGTTTCCGACGGTGCCGGTTCCGTTCATTACCAGACCTGGTAGCAGCGCATCCCCGGGATCGTTGACCAGGTAAAGGACGTTAATCGTCCTCGAGTAGGCGAGGAAACACGCCTGCCTTCCGTCGAGGGCGTTGCTGACCAGAATGTTCATGACGCCCAAATCCTGCCATCCTCGCGGATCGTTAAAGGTAAAGGTCATCTGTTGCGTGAGGCCGGAACCAGCCGTGGGGCTTACGTTGCCCGGATTGGGCGCCTTGCTTCCCGCGGTGGTAAACGACCAGATTGTCGAGGCGCTTCCGCCCGCGCTATTCCGCGCGGTCACCTGCCAGTAATAGGTCGTTCCGGGCTGAAGGGTGGAACTGAACGTAAGTCCAGCGACGGTCGCGAGGTTAATCGGCGGCGAAGTCACACCCAGCTGGATGTCATAGCCGGTTGCCCCGGCGGACGCCGACCAGGTCAGCGCGGCGTTGACCGAAACGCCGGTTTGCCCGTCAACCGGCGACGAGAGCACCGGCGGAGGCATCGCGGCCGACGTCACGGTAGTCGGATCCGTTCCGCTGGCGGCGACCGAACCGGCGGCGGATACGCTCACACTGTTGGTTACCTGCGGAGGCGCGTTCGGGGCGACATTTACCGAGACGAAGAGGTTCGGGAAGCTGGCGCCGGCGGCCAAGGAATCCGCCCGTGTGCAGGTGAGTGTTGCCAGCGTGCAACTCCAACCCGCTCCGCTGATGGCGGTAGCCGTGAGACCGGCGGGCAGCGTATCGACCACGCTCACCACACCGGTGGTAGCTCCCGGTCCGTCGTTGATCACTTTAATCGTGTACGAGGCAGGCTGCCCAAAGAGAAAGTTTCCGGTGTGCGTGCTGGTAATCTGCAGCACGGACGTCAGCACGCCGAGCAGTACGGTCAGGTTGTTGCTTTGGAAGTTGGCCACAGCGACATCCAGGCGGCCATCGCCGTTGAAGTCGCCCACCGCGACGCCGAGCGGCGACGACCCGGCTGAGTAGGAGCTTTGCGGGAGGAACGTACCATCGCCCTTTCCCAACAGGATGGATATCGTGTTGCCTCCGCTGTTGGCCGCGAGGATGTCCGGGATTCCGTCGCCATTCACGTCGCCAATCGCGACCGCCGCCGGCGTAGAGCCCACCGCGTACGTCACATACGGCCTAAAGGTCCCGTCTCCGTTTCCGAGGAACACGTTGACAGCGCTGCTGTCCGTCGTCACCAGGTCCAGGAAGCCGTCGTGATTCAGATCGCCCGCCGCGGTGGCCCGCGGGTTGTAACTTCCGTTGGCGTATGGATAGACACTTGAGAATGTGCCGTCGCCTATTCCGCTCAGCAAGGCGATACCGGAATAGGCGTGCAACGCGAGATCGGTTTTTCCATCTCCGTTGAAGTCGCCGGGAGTGATCGCCACGGTGGAACCAAAACCCAGACTGGAACCCTGCCGGAAAGTCGCATCGCCGTTTCCGAAGTAGATCTGCGCATCTCCGCCAGCGAAGAGAACGACCAGATCCAAATTCCCGTCCTGATTAAAATCACCGTTCCAAATTCGAGTGGGATTCTGAATGGTGTCAATGCTCGAAGCGGGCTGGAACGTTCCGTCGCCATTGCCAAGCAGAATGCTGAGCGTATGGCTGACCTGATTCGCCACCGCCAGATCCTGGATCCCGTCGCCGTTAAAATCGCCCACCACCACAGCCATCGGCTGTGTGCCAGCGGCATAGTCCACCTTCGCGCGGAAGGTGCCGTTCCCGTTCCCGAGCAGTACGCTGACCGTGTTTGCAGTGGAGTTAGGCGTAACCAGGTCGAGATTCCCATCTCCATTGAAGTCACCGGTCACTACCATCTGCGGACCGCTCCCGGTTGCCGGTTGCAGTCCGGCCGTCAATCCGCTGGAGGCGCCGGCCACGATAAGCACTGTTTGCGCCGTAGACCGGCTCGCCCCATGCGTCGCATCGCCGCTATACACCGCGGTAAGCGCGTGAGTACCCGATCCCAGCATGCGGGTAACCACCGTGGCATGACCAGCTGAGAGCACTGCGGATCCCGCGTACGCGGCTCCGTCCAGGAAAGTGACTGCTCCCGAGATTCCTCCGGTAACGGTCGCTAGAAGAGTCACGGGTTGCCCTAGCTGCGCTGGCAGTGGCGAGGCGGTGAGCGAAGTGGTGGAAGACAGTACGGTCCCGGTGGGGTCGGTGGCGCTGTTGACGATACCGGCGTTTGAAACTGAAACCTGGTTGTTCACGGTCGAAGCAGGTAGATTCGCCGCGATGGCGACGGTGACGGTAATCGGAGGGAAACTTGCTCCCGTGGTCAAACTCTCGTTACGGCTGCAACTGACCGTGCTGATATCGCAAATCCATCCCGTGCCCGAAATCGAAGTCGCGGTGAAGCCCGCCGGAAGCGTATCCACCACGGAAACGGTCTGCGTCGTCACCGCATAGTTCGGATTGGTGATGAGAATTTGATACGAGCCCGTCGACCCGGCGGTGAACCGTCCGATGTGATTGGAAGTGACGCCAAGCCCCGAAAACTGTGCACCCAGGAAAACATTGATCGTACTTAGGTTGGGAGTCGTTACAACAAAATCGGGCTTTCCGTCGCCGTTGAAATCTCCCACAGCGATCCCGCCGCCGTATCCATCCGTCCGCAGGGACGTACCGACTTGAAATGTTCCATCGCCATTGCCGAACGCAAGAGTCACGGTGCCCTGAGAATATCCGCCGTAAGCGAAGTCGAGCTTCCCATCTCCATTGAAGTCGCCAGCGACGACAACACTGCCAGGCACCGCGCTCAACGGCGACAAGAGCGGATTTTGAACCGTGCCGTCGCCGTTGCCGGTCAACAACCCGACGCCGACCCAGTAGATGATGGCAACATCCGCTTTGCCGTCCCCAGTGAAATCGCCCGCGGTGAGGGCCATCGCGTAGGTGGAGATTCCTGAATGAGTGATTGGTGCCTGAAAACTGCCATCGCCCATGCTCAGGTAGACATTCACAGTGGGCCCGTACGCCGAAGTCGTCGTGACCAGGTCGAGGATTCCATCCTGGTTCATGTCTACGAGCGAGGCGAAGCCGGATTGGATGCCGAAAGGGATTGTCGTGACGACGGCGGCCTGAAATGTACCGTTGCCATTTCCGGGTAGAACCGTGACTCCAGAATCCCCGAGAATCACGATATCCGCGGCGCCGTCGCGAGTCACATCCGCGATCGAAACTCCGCGGGAAATCAGGCCCGTCGAAATCGCGGGCAGCACCACAGGACTTTGAAAGGTGCCGTCGCCGTTGCCGATTAAAACCGATACCGAGACCGAGTTGGATCTGGAGACCACCACCAAGTCCGGTTTCCCATCTCCATTCACGTCGCCCACAGCTACGCTCGTGAAAGAGCTGTACCCGTTGTTTGGCTGTGGCGCATAGCTTACGGCTGTTTGGAATGTACCGTCACCGTTTCCTAACAGGACGCTCACATCCAAGGCATTGGCGGTAATGATGTCGGACCTGCCATCGCCGTTGAGATCGGCCACGATCACCTCGAGTGGAGTCGATCCAACTGTAATGGTTCGGCTCGGCAGCGCGCCGGTGGCGGAGACGGCGTTTACGGTTTGAAGTACAGCCGGCGTGAGGCTCGGGCCGTAGGTTGTGTCGCCGTCGTAGCGCGCCGTTAAGGAGTGTTGCCCGCTGGCCAGCAAAGAAGTGGTAAGCGTTGCATGACCGGCGAACACCGTGCCGACTCCCAACATCCTCGCGCCGTCATAAAACGTCACCTTGCCGGACCCGTTGCTTACCGATGCGTCGAGCGTGATCGACTTGCCGAACACAGAAGGATTGGGCGTCGAAAGAAGACTCAAGCTGGTACTCAGTCGGACATTGGTTGTATCCGTCGCCAGGTTATTCGCGCTATTTCCGTCCCCTCCGCCCGAAACGCTCGCGGTGGTCGTCACGCTGCCTGTAGCACTGCTTACGTTTACAAGTGCATAGATTGGGGAATAGCTGCCCCCCGGCGGTAACGTATCCGAACGTGTGCAGGTCGCCGTGCCTGGAAAACAGGTCCAGCCGGAGCCGGAAATCGAGGTTAGAGTCAGGTTGCCGGCCGGCATAGTGACCACAACGCCAACAGCGCCAGACGAGCCCACGTCGCCAATGTTACCGACCGTCACTTTGTAACTCGCTCCCACCTGCCCCTGGGTGAAGCCATTTCCATGAGAAAGGGTGATCGAAAGATCAGGAACTGCGCCGCCCAAAAGTATGCTGACGTGGTTACTATTCAGCGGGACAACCGCCACGTCCACTTTGCCGTCTCCGTTGAAGTCGCCGGTGGCCATCGCGGAGGCGGAGGATGACAGCGGGAAGCCGACATATCCCTGGAAGCTCCCGTTCCCATTCCCGAGGAGAACTGCCACCGAGGAAAAGGTGTTCGAAACCAGCACGGCATCGAGCACACCGTCCCCGTTGATGTCTACTGGCGTGAGTCCGAGCGCGTATGTGTTCGCGCCAAAAAAGACTCGACCTTGAAACGTGCCGTCGCCATTCCCAAGAAAATAGGCGCACGTTCCACCGTAGTAATACAAGTCGCCCACCACGATGTCCAGGTTGCCGTCCCCGTTTATATCGGCTAGCGCGAGCGAGTACGAACCCGCCGTAAACGTGGTCGAGGGGCCGAAAGTGCCATCTCCTTTGCCCGGAAGCACCGCGATCGTGTTGTAATCCAAACTGAAAACGAGGTCTGTCTTTCCGTCGTGATTGATGTCGCCTACGGCGACGTTACGCGCTCCGAAGCCAAGTGCTGCCGGCGCTTGGAAAGTACCGTCTCCGTTCCCGAGCAGGATGCTGGAACCGCCGGAAGAAGCGACTGCCAGATCCGCCTTTCCATCCTGGTTGAAGTCGCCCACAGCGAGGTACTGAGCGCCCGCGGGTAGGGTAATCGAAATTGCGTTTTGGAAAGTCCCATTCCCGTTTCCGAGCAAAATACTGATCGAATTGCCGAAGCTGTTGGCAACCGCAAGATCAGGCTTACCGTCTCCATTCCAGTCGCCGGTAACGACAAAAAAAGGGCCTGAACCGGCCGCGTAATTTACAGCCGCCCGAAACGTGCCGTCGCCATTGCCGAGCAGGATACTGACGCTGCCGCTATTGCTATTAGCCGTCGCGAGATCGAGTTTAAGATCGCCGTCAAAATCAGCCACCGCTACAGAACGCGTACCCAGTCCCGTCGGATAGTCGACCGCGGACTTTAACCCAAGAGAAGGACCCGGCGTAACGGTTTGCAGGAGGTCGGCGGAAGTGCTGGGTCCGTAGGTCGCGTCGCCGGCATAGTATGCGCGCAGATTTCTGGTGCCTGAAGGCAGCATCAGTGTTGTTATCGACGCCGTAGGTCCGGAAAGGCTTAAAATGCCTAGAATTGCAACACCGTCGTAAAACGTAACCTTGCCGGTTGCCCCGGCTGTGACGGTCGCAGTCAAGGTAAGGGCTTGGCCGTAGCGCACCGGATTCGTCGACGCCGCGAGCGTCGTTGTGCTGAGGGTGAGCGCGGCGCTGGATGCGCAGAACAAGGCGGCAAGAACGGCGAGCAAACTAAAGCGCAACAGTGAGCGCGAAACGAACATACGGCCTCCCCGATGACGGATTACGCCTCAAGAAACGACCCGTGTTGTTCGTTTTGGAGAGGTTTTCAAGCAACGGGCGAACTCAATACGGTGGTATCGAGTCCGGGCGGTACTTCCCCTCTTTGTCCCAATATCATCTCGAAATTGTGTCAAATAATAGTGCATGCGTATGCCCAGAGACCGTGGAACTCACCTGCTCAATGAGTTGAGATAATAAATTGTAGCTCATTGTTCGCTCTTTACTGCGTCAAAGAGCCCAAAATTCGCCGCGATATGACCCATTTAGACAAGACATGGCGCGCCCGCTGGCACGACAACGTTGAGTTCGCTGAAGTCGCGCCAGGAATTTAGAGATTCAGAACCCGTATCAACTACATCGAGTAGGACCTGCTATAGTCGCCACGGGGAGGGCTTCGCCATGCGTTCTGCATCTTTCGTCCTATTCGCGGTGGTGGCCTACGCGCAGACGGCTTCGCATCCAGGTTCGCCGAAGGTCGATTTCTTAAAAACGGTGGAGCCCCTGCTCGCACAGAAATGCTATTCCTGCCACAGCGGAGACGTCCAGCAGGGAGGCCTGCGGCTCGACCGGCGGCAACTTGCTTTGCGCGGAGGCGATTACGGTCCCGTGATTATTCCGGGTAAGAGTGGCGAAAGCAAGCTGATGCGGCGGGTAAAGAACGGCGACGGTGGGCTCCAGATGCCTCCGACCGGACCGCTCCAGGACGACGAAATCGCGATCCTCGCCGCGTGGATCGATCAGGGCGCGGACTTTGAACTTGAAGTCGCCGAGGCTGCGCCCAAGGCCGTCCATCCCAGGCTAGAAATGCTCATCTCCGCCGTTCGCGAGGGAACCATCGCGGAAGTCGAAAAGCTACTGGCGGCCAATCCGGAGATGGTGAAGGAGCGGGATGCGTCAGGCTCCACCCTTCTACATCATGCGGCCGCCTTCGGTACGGTTGCGGAGATGAAGCTGCTGCTCGATCACGGTGCGGACGTGAACGCGGTGAACCGGCGAAAATCCACACCGCTGTTTTGGGGCATTCACGATGCTGCGAAAGTTCGGTTGCTACTCGAACGGGGCGCCAACGTAAACGCCCGGGTGATCGACGGACGCACGCCCGCCCACAACGCGGCGCTGCTAGGAGATGGCACCGCCATTCTCAAACGATTGCTCAAAGCCGGTGCGGACCCAGGCGCAAAAACGATGAACGGGATGACAGCCCTTATGTACGCGTCAAGCCGCCCGAATCTCGAGTCAATGGCAATGCTGCTCGACCGCAAAGTGGACGTGAATGCGCGGAACGGAGCCGGCGAGACCGCGTTGATCGAAGCTGCAAAGACCGGCAATCCGCAAGCAATCCGCATGCTGCTCGACCGAGGGGCGGATCCGAAGGTGAGGTCCAAACGGAACGAAAATGCCCTGGCTTGGGCGGCGTCGTCGGGAGTGGAAGAGTCGGTGAAGCTGCTGCTCGAACGCGGCGCGGAGGTGAATGTAGCGGATATTCGCGGATACACTCCGCTACTGTATGCCGCGGGGTCGGACGCGAAGCCGGCTGCCATCGTAAAAATGTTGCTGGCCAAGGGCGCGGACCGAAATGGGAGAGGCGACGGCGAGACCGCCGTGATGCTGGCCGCGAAACGAGGAGATCGCGAGTTCACCGGCCTGTTTGGGACCACTCCCGATAAACCCGAAATGATCGTAGCAGGAATGACCCGGGCCGCCGCGGGCCAGCGATCGCCTGGAGAAGCGGTGACGCTGGGGCTGTCGCTACTCGAAAAGCAGAGTGGAAATTTCATTCGTATCGGCGGCTGTAATTCGTGTCACGCCCAAGATCTACCGTCGGCCGCGGCGGCCTTAGCGCGGGACAAGAGTGTTCCGGCGCCGCTATCCATTCCAAGGCTCCCCCCGAACCAGCACGCAATCACAGCGGAACGTTTACTGGATTTGAATACCGTGGTTCTGAGCGGAGTCGCGCTGCCGTGGGAGCTCTTCAATTTCGGCATGAACCGCGTGCCGCGCGACACCTACACAGATGCGCTGGTGCACTATTTGTTGGTCACACAAACGCCGGCGGGAAATTGGAACGTGCTGCCAGCCCGAAGGCCTCCCATGAGTTCCGGGGATTTCCAAAACACGGCTTTAGCGATCTATTCATTCCAAAAATACGGGCGTCCGCTGGACGCGGCGGAAAATGCGAAGGCGATCGCGCGAGCGACGCAATGGTTGCAGCGCAATCAGCCGACGAGTCAGCAGGACCGCGCCTTCCGGCTTCTCGGACTCGCCTGGGGAGGCGGAGATGCTCGGGTAATTGCGGCGGCGGCCAAGAACCTGGCTTCCCTGCAGAGGGCGGACGGCGGCTGGAATCAACTGGACACGCTCGAATCGGATGCGTACGCGACCGGAGAAGCATTGTACGCACTGAACGTCTCCGGTCAGATGCCGGTTACTGATCCCGTGTACCAGCGAGGAACGGCTTACTTATTGCGCACGCAAGAGGCCGATGGATCGTGGTACGTGAAGTCGCGCTCGATCTGGGTCCAGCCGTATTTCGATAGCGGCTTCCCGCACGGCTTGGACCAATGGATTTCCGCCGCCGGAACCGCTTGGGCGACCATGGCACTCTCGCTGACAGCGGATCCTGCACGCGGACCGCAAACGTTAGCGCGACAATAGACCATCAAGCAGGGCCTCACGTTCACGCTGCTGGCCGATACAGACAAGCCATATCACGAGCTGTTGGGTGGATGTAGGTTCCGGCAGTTAACAGCCTGCACCACTCCTACTCGATCTCTTTGATCGCCGATCCCACTTCCTGCTTGATCGCCTCGAACGGCTCGCCCAGGTAATGGAAAATCACCAGGCCGCGTTCTTCTTTCAGGTCCGTCAGGATCGCGCCGAACGGAATCGGAAATCGCTCCGGCCCCAGCGGATTCATCGTCCGCTTGTTCAGCTTCTTCGCGTCGATCGATTTCGTCAACTCGTACTTTGCCATCTTGCTGATTATCCACCAATCCGCATCGGAAATCTCTAAAGGGCCGCTGCCGACATCGTGTTCGGCGCAGCCAGTGTCAACGCCATCGTCGCCCAAACCCTTCACCCCGGCCAAACCGAGTGCTACCATCCGTCAATGGCCGATTCCGCCTGGGACCCCAGTCTCGCCGTCGTCACTCCGGTCTCGACCGCCACCCCGCGCCACGCCGGACTCGTCCGCGCCACGCACTGGATCACCGCCCTGTGCTTCTTCGCGCTGCTTCTCAGCGGTGTCGAAATCCTGATCTCACACCCGCGCTTCTATTGGGGCGAAACCGGCAACAGCAACATGCCCGCGCTCTTCCAGATCCCGATTCCCGCCTCGCGCGGGCACGTCAAAACCGGCTACAACTACGTGCTCCCCGATCAAAATGGCTGGAGCCGTTCGCTTCATTTTCAATCCGCCTGGTTCCTCGTCATTTCCGGACTCCTCTATTTCGCCTACGGAATCTTCAGCGGCCACTTCCGCAAAAACCTCGTACCCGCGAACAGGCAATCTTTCTCCACCGTCCTCAAAAACCACCTCCGCTTCAAGCCTTCCGCCGACGACGACACCTCCTATAACGTCCTTCAGCGGATCGCCTACAGCAGCGTCGTTTTCGTTTTCTTCCCCTTCATGATCTGGACCGGACTCGCCATGTCGCCCGCCATCGCGTCCGCCTTTCCGTCCATCGTCACCCTACTGGGCGGACAGCAATCCGCCCGCACGCTGCATTTCTTCGACTCCGTACTGCTGGTCGGATTCGTTCTGGTTCACGTGTTGATCGTCGCGCTCGCCGGCTTCGGCCCACGCATGCGAGCCATGATCACCGGCCGCGCTGCCGCGCCCAAGGAAACTGCATGAGCATCTCTCGCCGCAAACTGATCACCTCCGCGATCGCCTCCGCCGCCGGCGTAACCGGTGTCGCCGTCGCCGCCGATCGCCTGGGACTGCTTCCGCCCGTCTCGCAAGCTCTCTATACCGTCGGCGATAGCCTTACCTACGCTTCGCAGCGCCTTCTCACCAACCACACCATGGCGCGTGAATTCTCTCGCGACCAGATCTCCAAGGTTCCGTTTCCGAATCCCACCGCGCCGAAGAATGATGCCTTCAAGAAACACGAAGCCGCCGGTTTCGCCGATTGGAAGCTGGTCGTAAGCGGTATGGTCGCTCGACCCGCCACCTTCTCCATTCCTGACATCAAGAAATTTCCCGGCAGCAGCCAGATCACGCAGGTCGCTTGCGAAGAAGGCTGGTCCTACGTGGCCGAATGGAGCGGGACGCCGCTCTCGCACATTCTCGACGCCGTCGGAATGGACCCGAAGGCTCGCTACGTCGTTTACTCCTCCATCGAAAAAGACTGGTGGGACAGTGTCGACATGTCGGATGCGCTCCACCCGCAAACCATCCTCACCTACGGAATGAACGGAGCGGAAATCCCGGTCGGCCACGGCGGACCGCTGCGCATGCGGGTGCCTCGTCAGCTCGGCTATAAGAGCGTCAAATTCATCAACCAGATCACCGTGATCGACGATCTGAAGAGCTACATGAAGAGTCTTACGCCGCCGGCGCCGCCGCCGGGCTATTCCTGGTACGCCGGAATTTAACAAGCCCCCAACCAAAGGACCACAATACTCGTGCAGTACAAAACACTAGGCGACACCGGCCTTCTGGTATCGACGCTCTGCTTTGGCACCATGACCTTCCACGGCGGCTCCGGACGCTTTCGCGCGATCGGCGCGGTGGACCAGAATGGCGCCGACGCGCTGATGAAGCGGTCCATCGAAAGCGGCATCAACTTCTTCGATACCGCCGACATGTACTCCGAAGGTGAAAGCGAAAAGGCCCTCGGTGTTGCGCTCAAGAATCTCGGCATCCCGCGCAAAGACGTCATCCTCGCTACCAAGTGCTTCGCCCGCGTCGGACCCGGCCGCAACGACCTTGGAGCCTCCCGCGCCCACATCATGGATTCGATCGACGGCAGCTTGCAGCGGCTCCAAACCGACCACATCGATCTCTATCAGATCCACGGCAGCGATTCGATCACGCCGGTCGAAGAGACCATCCGCGCCCTCGACGACCTGGTCCGCTCGGGCAAGGTCCGCTACATCGGCGTCTCCAATTGGGAAGCCTGGAAAATCGCCAAAGCGATCACCGTCTCGCAGTACCGCGGACTCGCCCGCTTCGATTCGCTCCAAGCCTACTACTCGATCGCCGGACGCGATCTCGAACGCGAAATCGTCCCGATGCTGCTCTCCGAAAAAACCGCCCTCCTGGTCTGGAGCCCGCTCGCAGGGGGCCTTCTCTCTGGCAAGTTCAGCCGCGAAAACCAGAAGCCTGAAGATTCGCGCCGCTCCAATTTCGATTTCCCGCTGGTGGACAAAGAACGTACCTGGCGCATCCTCGATGCCATCAAGCCCATCGCCGAAACGCACGGCTGCAGCGCCGCCAGAATCTCGCTTGCGTGGCTGCTCACCAAACGCGTTGTCACGTCGGTGATCATCGGCGCGAAACGCCTCGACCAGCTAGACGACAACCTGGCCGCCGTAGAGGTGAAGCTCACGCCAGATCAAATCGCGACTCTGGACGAAGTCAGCGCCCTGCCACCCGAATATCCAGGCTGGATGCTCCAATTCCAAGACCGGGAACGCCTGAGCCCCGTCTGAATCTGAAACGCTGTCGCATCCTCTCTAGAGTTTTTTTGGAGTGGATGGTGAGCGCGTACCCTGATGGTCGCGTATCCCAAACGCCGGCCCGCACCCCGAGCGCGAGCGACGGGACCCGCCCGGCCAGCTGGCCGTCGTTGCTTCCCTGTGACCCCCGGACGATCAGGCCGAAGCTGATCTGCAACGGTTGCGAACCGAATCTTGCTGCACCAGGGCAAAATTTTCACTACTTCATGCCCCGAATCGCCTCAAATCGCGCGGCATTTAAATTGCTTCCAGATCAGCAAAGCAGTGCAGACGCACCGCAACACAAATCGGAGGGATGGAATGGAAGAAGTAATCCGCATACCGCGAAATTTCGAAGCAAACGAGACACACACGCACACCGACGCGCACTCCTCCGGAGTCGCCTGGGGAGCCGTAGCTGGCGGAGCTTTTGTGATGGCTGCCGTCTGCCTCATCATGATGGCGCTTGGAGCGGGCTTCGGCCTGTCCGCCATATCGCCGTGGTCCCGAACCCCAACGGCCGCGACCCTTGGAACATCCGCGATCGTCTGGATGATCCTGATGCAGGTCGTCGCCGGAGCGCTGGGCGGCTATCTGGTGGGACGCCTCCGCACCAAGTGGGTGTCCGTCCACACGCATGAAGTTTACTTCCGCGACACCGCGAACGGACTGACCGCGTGGGCCGTGGGCTTCGTGCTCTCGGCTGCATTTCTAGCCAGCTCCGCCACCACTATGCTCGGCGAAGCGGTACGAGCCGAACCTAGCAACGCGCAAGTGGCCGGCAGCGTCACCGATCCCAACAGCTACTTCACCGACGAGTTGTTCCGCTCCGACTCCACGCATCCCAAGGTGGACGCCGCGGTGACCGCCGAAGCCGGACGCATCCTCGCGCATTCGCTCTTCGCAGCGGAAGCGACTCCCGGGGACACCGCCTATCTGACGCAACTCGTCGCTGCCCGCACGGGCCTGACGCCGACAGAAGCGAATAACCGCGTCAACCAGGTGATCGCCGACGCGCGGCAAACCGCGGATGCCGCTCGCCAGGTGGCCGCCCGCTTGCTTCTCTGGACTTTCCTGTCGCTTCTCATCGGAGCTTTTACCGCCAGCTACGCCGCCACCATCGGCGGCCGAATTCGGGACCATGTCCCGGCAATGTAATCAACAAGAATAAAAAAGGAGACGAAAACCATGCGTTCCGCATTGCTTTATTTTCTAGGCATCCCGATTCCGCTGATCCTCCTGATCGCTGTTTTTACCCACCACTGCTAGTCAGGCAAAAGCATCCCGTATTTCACGCGATGCTATCACCGGGGCGCGGCCGTTAAGGCCGCGCCCACCCTCCCCGAATCGTCTAAGCCTCCACATTCGAATCGCGACTCTAGAGTCACGCACTACTACGTGGTGGCCGGAAAGGCTCGCGGGTGATTTTTTCGATGATTTGTTAAGCGGCCGGCTTCAGGCTCCCTGGAACTTGCGGGTTGGTTGTGGGCCTCTTGGGATCCAGAGTGGTGGTCGTTTGGGGGTCGGGGGATTGTTGCGGAACGAAGCCGATTTCTTTTAAGTGGATTGGTTTATTTGGCATGGGGGTGGGGTTGGTCGCTTGCTCTTTGGCGGTTTGCTTCACTTTTGCCTCGGTCTCGGCTTCGGTTTGGGCTTCCGCTTGTTCCGCGGCGTTGCGCTCGGATTGGAGAGCTTGAAATTTTTCGAAGAGTCCGTCGTGGGTTTTCTGGAGGCGGCACTCGTGGCGTGAAAAGGCGTCGAGCATGCGGGCGGTGGCGAGGAGGTCGCCTCCGCGAACGTAGGTGAGTTCAAGGAGCCGGGCGGAGCGCATGAGCTGCCAGCGGATTTCGACGACGCTCTTGAGCATCTGGATTTCGGCCAGAGTTTGCGGCTGGAATTCGGTTTCGTAGGAGGCTTCGAACGCGTCGAAGGCGTCCTTGTCTTCGGCCGTATTTGGGTTGACGAGACGGCGCGAATTCAGGCCGTGTTTCAGGGCGTTGTAGCGCGAGATGTCTTTGCCCGCGTCGGTGCGGGGGCCGGTCGATTTCCGGGCATTCCGACGGTAGATTTCGGCGCGATCTTTGGGATCCATGGGAGACTCCGTTTCTGGCCACGTTATAGCATGGCGGGATGGAGGTTCCGGAGGATTTGGGTTGTAAGTGAGTGACGGGGTTTGGTTTTTCTTTTGTGACTGGATTGGGATAGGCGCAAGAACCGCGTCGCTCTGATTCCGCAGACCGACTACGCGCGGCTGACCTTCTTGCGCCGTCCGAGGAACCAGCCCACCAGGCCGCCCGCAACCAGGCCCGCTGCGCCGGCGTACCAAAGCATATTGGTCAGTTCGCCGATCAGCGTGTTGTTAAAGACGTTCGCAGAAAGATGCAGGCTCGCAATCTTCCATGTCCCGTCCGCCGATTTCGACGCCGTCGAGCTCCAACGCGAATTCAGTTTGAACGGACCGCGAATCAGCGGGAAGAACTCGTCCTCCATGCTTCCTTCGGCCAACGCCACGTCGGAACCGGACCCGACGAATCGCGCATGATCGCCGATTTTCGCGGTCGTCGTGTACTTGCTGATCAGGCGGCCCGGATCCTTCATCATTTTGCGGTAATACGCGCGAATCTCGTCGTGCCCGTGCGAGACCTCCGCGTTCCACCAGATGACCGTGCAGTCCGGACGCATCTGCGCGAGGATGCCCTCGACGTCTTGCGCGTTGATGGCCTTTTCGACCTCGCTCAAAATATGAAGAAGCGCCTTGCGGTCGGTCTCGTGCAATTCGGTTTGTGCTGGCATAAGGGAAGGCCGCATTAGTACGGCTATCGCGAAAAGGTAGCACAGCCAGCTTGGTATTCGCATCGGAGCCTCCAATATTAGTACAACTGAGATTGCTGTCATGCCAACCCTATACGATCTGAAGCCCCGCTTTCAGGGGCTTCTGCGGCCTGTCGTGTCGCGACTCGCCGCGCTTGGCGTGACCGCCAATCAGGTGACCGTCGCTACCGGCGTGGCATCTTTGATCCTCGGCGCGTGGCTGGCTATCGAGCATCGCGGCTGGATTCTGCTTCCCGTCTTCCTCTTTATAAGGATGGCGCTCAACGCCATCGACGGGATGCTCGCCAACGAGCACAACCAGAAAACGCGGTTCGGCGCGGTGCTCAACGAGCTCACCGATGTCGTCTCCGACGCCGCGCTGACGATGCCGTTCGCGACGCTCGAAGGTTGGAATCCGCTCGCCGTTTGCGGAGCCATTTTCTTCGCCGCACTCACCGAGATGGCAGGAGCCCTTGGTCTCACCATCGGAAGCACGCGCCGCTATGATGGCCCGTTCGGGAAGAGCGATCGTGCCCTTGCGGTCGGCGTCCTGGGCACATGGATGGCGCTCGGCTGGGCGGTCGATCAAGGTGTCAGAGAATGGGCGCCCGTCGTCTGGATGCTGTTGTGTTGCGCGACGATCACCGAGCGCGTGCGCCGGGCTTTAGGATAGAAAGATGCTGGTAGCGGGTGTTGGGGAGAGTCGGAGTACGCGCATGCTGGAGGAGCAGTTCTTCGTCACGCGCGACGGCATCCGGATCTTCTTCCGCCACTGGCCCGGCAGCGGAAAGCAAGCCGTCGTCCTTATCCATCGCGGGCACGAGCACTCCGGTCGGATGGCCCACGTGGTCGATGAGCTGGACCTGCCGGAGGTCTCCTTCTTCGCTTGGGACGCCCGCGCCCACGGCCTCTCGGGCGGTGAACAAGGTGCCAACACAACCATGGCGACCTTCGTCCAGGACCTGGACGACTTCGTTCGCCACCTCGGCGGCGAATTCGGGGTCGCCGAGGAGAACCTCTCCGTCGTAGCGCAAAGTGTCGGCGCCGTGATGGCCGCCGCCTGGGTGCACGACTACGCCCCTTCGATCCGATGCCTGATCTTGGTTGCGCCGGCGTTCCACGTCAAGCTATACGTTCCATTCGCCCGCATGGGGCTGGGCTTCTGGCACATGTTGGCCGGCGATTTCTTCGTGAAATCGTACGTCAAAGGCCGCGCGCTTACACACGATCCGGAACGCATTGCCTCGTACGCAACCGACCCGCTCATCCGCCTTCAGATCTCCGCCCGCGTGCTGCTCGATCTGTATAAGATGTCCGATCGCCTGGTCGCCGACGCCGCGGCCATCCGTGTGCCGACGCAGGTTCTGCTGTCCGGCTCCGATTGGGTCATCCGCAACGGACCGCCGACTACCTTCTTCGATCGGCTGTCCACGAAAGACAAGGAGCTCCACACCTTCGACGGTTTCTTCCACGATACGCTCGGCGAGAAGGACCGCCATCTGCCGATCGCCCAGGTCCGCGCCTTCCTCGAGAAGCAATTCGATCCGCGGCCTAGCCTGGCCGATGCGGATCGCGCCGGCGTGACGAAGAGCGAGTACGACAATCTGGTGCGGCCGCTGCCCTGGTGGTCGCCGAAAGGCATGGTCTTCGGTCTGACGAAGGGGTTCCTGCGCACCGTCGGCAAGCTCTCCGATGGCATCCGCCTCGGAGGCACCAGCGGCTTCGACTCCGGCAGTTCGCTCGATTACGTCTACCGTAATCAGCCGTCCGGCATTACGCCGATCGGCACCTTGATCGACTGGTTCTATCTGAACTCGCCAGGCTGGATCGGCATCCGTGCCCGCAAACAGATGATCGAGGAACTGATCGGAAGCGCGATGAAGCGTACCCGCGAAAGGGGACGCGCTGTTCGCCTGGTGGACGTCGCCGCCGGGCACGGCCGCTATGTGCTCGAAGCCATTTTGAACTCGAGCGTCAAGCCGGACGACGTTCTGCTCCGCGACTTCGACCCGCGCAACGTCGAACTCGGGCGCAAGATGATCGCGGAGAAAGGCCTCGCTGCGCGCTTCGAAACCGGCGACGCCTTTGATCGCGACTCGCTCGCGACGTTAGAACCGAAGCCGTCGATTGGCATCCTCTCCGGCCTGTTCGAGCTGTTCCCCGACAACGGAAAGATCCGCGCCACGCTCGGCGGACTGGCCGCCGCCATTGAGCCCGGCGGCTACCTTGTTTATACCGGCCAGCCCTGGCACCCGCAAATCGAGTTCATCGCCCGGACCTTGTCGAGCCACCGCAACGGAGCGCCGTGGGTGATGCGGCGCCGCACCCAAGAAGAGCTCGACGAGCTGGTCCGCGCTGCCGGATTCCGCAAAGTGGAACAGCGCATCGATCGCGACGGCCTGTTCACGGTGACTCTTGCCGAGCGAGTGGCGTGATGACTGCGCGGCGCGCGCAAATCCGATGACGACGACCCGGCTCTGGTTGCGCGCTGTGGTTTGGCTCGCGTTCCTCGGACCCTTCTTTTTCCTGACCTATAACTACGCCAACGCGGCCGCAAGCTGGCGGACGAGCGTGCCGGTCCTCCTGTTTCCGTGGGAGCGGGCGACTCCGTTTCTTGCCTGGACCATCGTTCCTTATTGGTCATCGGACCTGCTCTACGCGGTCGCGTTCTTCGTGTGCACGACGCGCCGGGAGATGGATTTGCTCGGCAAACGGCTCATCGCCATCCAAGTGTTCGCCGTGGCCTGCTTCGTCGCGTTCCCGTTGCGTTGTGCGTTCGAGCGGCCGGTGATCGATGGATGGGCGAACGGCTGGTTCAGCGCGCTACTCCACTTCGACAAGCCGTTCAACCAGGCGCCCTCACTGCACGCCGCGCTTGCGCTCATCTTGTGGACGCTGTATCGGGCACACACGCGGGGCGCATTTCGTATGGTGCTGGGTGCGTGGTTCGCTCTCATCACGGCGTCTACGCTCACCACTTATCAGCACCACTTCATCGATGTCCCCACTGGACTGTGGGCCGGACTTCTGGTCATGGCGGCGCTTCCGGAGGAGCGTGTCGCGCGCCCTCAGCTCGGTCTGACGTTCCTCTATTTGGCGGGCGCAGTCGCCTGCACCGCGGGCGCGTTCGGCATCCAGCATGTTGCCTGGATCCTGCTCTGGCCTGGATTCGCTTTGTCGATGGTCGCCGCCGCGTATTGGACCGGCGACACCACGTGGCTGCTGGCCGATCGTCCGATCGCGCGCTGGCTGATGCTGCCCTACACCCTCGCCGCCTGGATCAACTCGCGGCTCTGGACGCGCGGCCAACCCGCCAAGAACCTGCTGCTCGAAAGCGTGTGGATCGGACGCGCGCCCTCGCGTGTCGATCGCGAAGGAATCAATTCCGTCGTCGCCCTGGCGCCGGAACTTCGCTTGCGAGGTAACGCGCATGTCGCGATGCTCGACCTGACTCCGCCCACCAACGAGCAACTCGACGCGGCCGTCGATGCCATCATGCGTCTACGCGGCCAGCGGCCTACATTGATTTGCTGCGCGCTCGGCTACTCCCGCAGCGCCATTGCCTCCGCCGCGTGGCTGCTCGCCGCCGGCCATGCGAAGAACCCGGACGACGCGTTCGACCAGGTGAAGCGCGCGCGTCCGCAGATCGTGATCGGACCTGGCCTTCGACAACGGCTCGAAGAGTGGGCGGAACAGCGAAGCGCCCATGCCTGCTGAGCTTCCTGAATCCTTCGACTGCCTCGCTACCGCGGCGGTGCTACGGAGCGGACGCGGCTTGTCGTTTGCCAGTCACGCGTCCGCGCTGCTTGTCGTACTGCCGTTGTCCAGAGGCGGAATCGCGTACTGGGTCGGCTTCGCGTCCCTGCCGGTCTGGTGCGTAGCAATCTACTTCGCGATTCGGGTCGCGGTCGATGTCCAGTTCTTCGAACTGCTCGCCTCGCATCCGCCGGAGCAACTCGATACGTGGCTGGCGGCTTCCGGACTGCGGAAAGCCGCTGCTCCGCGGTCCCTCACCGAGCGGCGGAACGGCGCGCTGCGGTGGTGGCGCATCCTTGTTGGCGCCGTCAGTCTGCAAATCGCGCTGACGCTACTCGCTATCCTGATGCTGCTCGGATGATGGCGCGATTCCTTGAACAACTGCTGATCGTCCTCATGCGCCTGCTCGCTGGAGCCCACGCGCGCTGGCAGGGCTGCGGGCAGTCGCTCGAACAGCGAATCTACGTTGCCAATCACTCCAGCCACCTCGACGTGGTCCTGCTATTTTCCGCGCTGCCCGCCGCGCTCCGGCGCAGGACGCGGCCCGTTGCGGCGGCGGAATATTGGAACGCAGGACCGCTTCGACGCTACCTGATCCATGCCATCTTCCGCGCCGTTCTGATTGAGCGAACCCGCGTCCAGTTGAACCCTCTTGAGCCAGCCGCGAACGCGCTGCGCCAAGGCGACTCGTTGATCGTATTTCCCGAAGGCACCCGCGGACCCGGCGAAGTCCTGCAGCCGTTGAAGCCCGGTATCTTTCACCTTGCTTCCTGGTTTCCGGACGTCGATATCGTGCCGGTATGGATTGACAATTCGTACCGCATCCTGCCCAAAGGCTTCGCGATTCCTGTACCTTTGCTCTGCTCGCTGACGTTTGGAACGCCGCTGCGCGTGAAGCCCGCGCAGACGCAAGCTGAATTCTTAGACGAACTGCGGCAAGCGCTCGAAGCCCTGCAGCCCTGCTAAAGTCCGGAATGACGATGGACACGCGAATTCGCGAAGTGTACGTGATACTCGGCTGCCTGCTCGCGGCGGTATCCCTTGCGAGCGTCGCCGGCTGGATTCTCAAGCGCCGTCAGCCCGCCAATCCGTCCATCGACAACTTGAATGCCAGGATCCGCGCTTGGTGGGTAATCATCGTGATCGGCGGGGGCGCGCTGCTCGCGGGCCGCATCGCGATCATCCTGTTATTCGCCGCCGTTTCGTTCCTGGCATTGCGCGAGTTCGTGACGCAAGCGCCGGTGCGCCGCGCGGACCACTCCGCGCTCTTCGTTTGCTTCTTCGTCGCGCTGCCGGTTCAATACGTGCTGATTGCCGTCGGCTGGTATGGGCTGTTCTCGATCTGGATCCCGGTTTATGGATTCCTCGGACTCGCCATTGTCGCCGCCGTGTTCGGCGGCACGGAACGCTTTCTCGATCGCACCGCGGCCACGCAATGGGGGCTCATCGTATGCGTCTACTGCGTGTCTCATATTCCGGCGTTGATGACGCTGCGCATCGCCGGTTATTCGGATCGGACGCCGTTGCTAATGGTGTTCCTCGTCCTCGTTAGCCAGGTCAGCGACATCCTGCAGTACGTCTGGGGAAAGCTGCTCGGCCGGCATCCCGTGGCGCCACAGGTCTCACCGTCGAAGACAGTCGAAGGCTTGATTGGCGGCGTCCTCAGCGCGACGTTGCTCGGCGCGTTGCTCTGGCAACTGACTCCGTTCACGATCGTCGAAGCGGCGCTGATGGCATTCCTGATCGCCTTGCTGGGATTCCTCGGCGGACTGGTGATGTCCGCCATCAAGCGGGATCGCGGCATCAAGGATTGGAGCCATCTGATCGAAGGCCACGGAGGGATGCTCGATCGAATCGATTCTCTGTGCTTCTCGGCGCCGGTCTTCTTCCACTTGACCCGCTACTTTTTCAGCGAAGCCTAGCGGACGGGCGTGATATCCTCCGGTCGTAATGAAGAAGATCGTGATCGGTGTGTCGTTGGTTCTGTGCTTGTACCTGCTGCCTGGCCTGGCCGCGTTGGCGCTTTCGGGCGGCGGCCGCGACTACCTTCTTGGCAAGCTGAGCGCGGCGGCGAAGGTGCAAGTGACGGCTCGTTCGGTCGCGTTCGATTTTCCGGCGTATCTGAAATTCCAGCCGGCTTTAGCGATTGAAGACGCGGTGATTGCGAATCCGCCAGGCTTCCGGTCGCCGAGCATGTTGACCGCCGGCAAGCTGCGCGCGCAGGTAAAGCTGTTCAGCCTTTTCGGCAAAGAGCCGCACGTGACGTCGGTCGAAATCGTGCATCCCACGATCACGGTTGAGCAGGATGCGCACGGCGCGACCAACGTCGAAACGTTCCTCAAGAACATCGCTTCCACCACGACGCCGGATGGCGCCAAGACGCCGACTGGCGGTGGCATCGAAATCGATCGGGTCGGCATCACTCAGGGCGAGGTGATGCTGGTCGGATTTCCGTCCGCCGCGGATGGCTCGGTGCTTCGCCAGATCGACGTGACGGTGAAGGACATTCAACCGGGAAAACCGTATCAGATGGAGATGTCCGCCCGGCTGTACAAGGGCGACCGCTCGGACTTGAAATTCGTCGGAGCCATCGGACCGACCACTCCGAACGCGCTGCCGGTGGACGGCACGGTCACCATTCACGTGGCGCCAAACGACATTCCGGCGGAAGTTCGGAAGCGCGACTTCGGCGAATTCCTGAGCGTTCCCGGAGCGAAAGCGCTGATCAGCGTGGAAAGTAAATTGAAAGGCGACCTGTACGCGGTGGTCGAGGGGTCGGCGGAATTGACCATCGCCGAGCTCTTTTTAGGCCGCGATGAAAAACACAAGCTCGCGTGGAGCAGCAAAGCTCCGGCCGTTTTTCGAGTCGAGCGCGCGCTCGGCCGGCCGGCCATTACGTTGGACATTCGCAATGGCACGGCAAAGGCGGGCTCCGGAAATTGGAGCGGCGCGTTCCAAGTCCATTCCGCGAACGGCTTGCTCCGGGGGTCCAGCAGCGGCGCGATTCACGGGGTGGACTCGAATGAGTTTCTGTCCGCCTTTTCGGCCGCCAACGACAAAATCAGCGGTATTCTGGCGATCCCAACGTATCACTTCCAGTTTGCGGGAAAGGATTCCGCGGCGCTGCGGAATTCGCTGGTCGCGACAGGAAAAATAGAGGTGACCAAGGGCCATATTTCGGCGTTGAACCTTCTGAACTCGATTGAGAACGCGCTCAGCGGAAAGCCGCTCGAAGGCGGTCCGACAGAGTTTTCCACGCTAAAGGCCGACCTTCGGATCGAGTCCCACAATCTGTATCTTGAGAACATCGAGATCGACGGTCCGGAATTGCGAGTCCGTGGAGCGGGCGTTGTCGCCGCGAATGAGGCGCTCGATTTCAAGTTGGAGGCGAGCGTGACCGGCGCGATCGCGAGTTTGATTCCAGGGCATAACGCCAGCACCGGCAGCCCGCAAGCGATGATACCCATCAGCGTCACGGGAACTGTGGAACATCCGTCGGTGAAACCCAATGTGGGCAAGCTGGCCGGTGATTTGGCCAAGAAGGCGATCGGCGGCTTTCTCGATAAACTGCTCAAGAAGTAGCGCCAGCAGCGCCGTCCGGCATTGGCGGGTTGCCTTTATCGCCGGCGCCCGGCCACAAGGTAAATGATGAGGATGACGAGCAGAATGCCGCCGATGCCCCCGCCGAACGTGGGGCCGCCGTAGTAATAACCGCCGCCACCGCCGAAGATCAGCAGGAGGATGAGAATGAGCAGAACTAGATTCATTTTGGAAATACCTACCTGAGCGTAGAGCCGTTAAGGCGGCGAAGTGCTTCAAAAAAATTGCGCAGGCGGATTCGACGACTGCTTTACTTCGCGCGCAGCCGCTAACCCTGGCTGCAAAGAGAATTTATGAGATCGGAATTGCTGCGGTTTAACGGCGCTGTGGAGCTATTTCCCATATGGTTTCGTCACCGTGCGCAGAGGCTCCGGCGGAATATCGAACTTCTCAAACGCATCCGGATGCGCCGGATCGAAGGGCGTCACGTCCGCCGCCAGGAATTTCTTGAGCTCCGGATGGTCCCGCCGAATCCACTCGACGATGCAGCGCGCCAATTCGTAGCTGCCGTAGTTGGAATGATGCGTCGTGTCGTTGCCCGCGAAGGCCTGCCGTGCGTGCGCCGGGCCCAGCGCCTCATAGAACGCCTTGCTCATCGCGTTCAGGTCTATCACCGGAACGTTCTCTTCGACGCCTGCCTGCCGCACCGCCTCGGGATAATCGCCGAGGCTATTCGTAATCTTTCCCTCCGCGTTGAACGTCAGCCGGTGCACCGATGTCAGCAGAATCGGACTCGCCCCATGCTCGCGCGCCTCGCGGATAAACTGCTTGAGGTCCGCCTTGTAGGTTGTAAGCGCGCCGACGCCCTCGCCTTTCTCTTTTTGATCGTTATGGCCCATTTGGATCAATAGAAAATCTCCCGGCCGGATCACGCTCATCACTTTCGCGAGTCGCCGCGCGCCGAGAAAGCTCTTCAGAGACTCGCCCGATTCGCCGTGATTCGCCACCGCGATTTCCGGCTTGAAGAACCGCGGCAGCATCTGGCCCCAGCTGTTGAATGGCTCCTGCCCCTGATCCGTCGATGTCGAATCGCCCGCGATAAAGATGGTCGGAACCTCGTCGGCCTTCTCGATCTCAATCGCCCGCACCGCCGGGCGCGCATTCGTAAACTCCAGCGTGATGCGGTCGTCCCAGGCCCAGATTTCGGACGTCTTCTCGCGCTCCTTCAAGCGGACCTCGCCGCCGCCCGCTATCTTCGGCGTGCGCGTGTTCACCAGAAATGTTCGCGTCTCAAATTCGCCCGGCGCGGTACGCACCTTCTCGACCATCAGACGGCGCAATTCGGCCTTGATCGTGGTGATCGACTCGGCTTCCGGATCGCCCAGCGTCACCCGGACGCGGTAGTTACCCTCCTCGGGCACACGCACGGAAAAGTACACCGGCGGCTTGTCGGCGAGCGAAGATCCGGGCTCAAATCCGTACCTGCGTTCGTCGCTGTAGAGGAGCGACGGCGGAACCTGTAGGTAGCCCGGCTTGCCCGATGCAAAATCGAAGCGGAAGCTGGTCTGCGCGTTCGCCGCCGCAACCAACAATATCAACCAAAGCATCGCCCGCATCGCTATTCGTTCGACTCCTTCGCCGCCTTTGCGACCTCCACCGCGAACACGTACGTCGGCCCGAACATGTTCGAGCGGAACACCACCCACTTCGCGTCCGGCGTGAAGCTGACGTTCGGCTCCAGACGATACTTGTGCTTCGCCATGTTCACCAGCCGCTCCGCCCGGAACACTCCGGCATTCACGAACGCCTTGTCTTCCTGGCCGCGATTCTGAATCGCCTCCGGCCGGAACAGATAAATCCACTGCCCGTCCGGAGCCCGGGCGACCTGACCCGAATCGCCTCCGTCGCCGCAGAACAGCGATCCATCGCGCGTCACGTTGAAGTGAATCGACCATTCATTACGCTGCAAGTGGTACCAGGTCCGCTCGCCATTTTCGACGTTGTAGCCCGCCAACCAGAACACTTCGCCACGCGGTGTCTGCAGGTCGTACCAGATCGTCTTGCCGTCCGCGCTCCAGAATTCGTGGCCGAAAATCTCCATCGCCATCGTGCGCGTGTGGATCTTCCGGATCTGGCTGCCGTCGGTTCGCATCGTCCAGATCCGGTCCACCTTATGCCAGGGACCCTCGTGGCAGAACATCAACAGCGTCGGATCGGTTGGCGAGAACTCGAGATGATTCAGCCAGTCCGTGGCGCGGTGAATCGTTTTCACTTCGCCGGACTTTGTGTCCACCACAAACAAGCCCAGCGGAATCCGCGCGGCCAGCCGCTCCTCCATCATCTGGCCCTTGTTCCGCGGCTGATTCAATTGCTGCGGACCACTCGCGTTCGCATTCGCGGCCGCCGGCGGAGTTTCCGTGTACGTGCCGGCTAACAGCGTCTCATCCGCGTTCACCGTCGCGATGGAACCGCCTGGCGGCAGTTTCGCGATCTCCCGCGACTCGCCGGTGTCGATGTTCGCCGCGAACACCGCGCCGTTTTTCAAGTAGTAAATGCTCTGCGTTTTCCGCCCCGTCACAATCACGCGGACCCGGCCTTGCACCACCGGCTTGGTCGTATGATCCACCAGGTCGAACGCCGAAATTCCCTCTGGCGTGGTGTAGACCAGCTTCTTGCCATCCGCGGAATAGCCGTTTTGATTGAAGTACAGGCTCGCGCTATTGGGTTCGTCCGTCAGCCGCACCACCCGGTGCCCGGTGTCCGCATCCACCCACGTCTTCGGTGGCGCATCGCCCGTCTGCGCGGCGAGCCCCAGCGGTAGCAAAATGTTCGATAACAAAATTAGTGGATGGACTCTCATCTTCTTTCCTCACTCGACCGCACCGAGCGGCATCCGCACTGAACCGCAGCCTATCAGAAATAGAATTTTAATCCGAACTGGATGAACCGCTGCTGCCCGGAGTTGTACAGCACGCCGCCGCTCGAGTTGTACTGCTGGCGCAGCCGGAACAGCTTGTATCCATCGGGAGTCGTGATGTTGAAATTCCCCGCCGCGGTGCCATAGAAATTCGCCGGCAGCGGAACCGTGAAGAAGTTCAGCGGCAACGCCCCGGCCGCCGTACCGCCCACCCGATAGGTATTGATCATCGCGTTGATCTGGTTTAATTGCGCGGTGCCCGTGGCCGTCGCCGCCAACGGTTGATTGTTCGCGGTCGCCCAGGTGTTGTAGTCGGTTGCCGACATGACCGCGGTGCTCGGAGCCCCGCTAAAGATATCCGTGCCGCCCGCGTTATTCGGGAACACGCGGAAGGTGGGATGGTTCAGCGCATTGAGGAAATCCGCCCGGAACTGGATCCGCCGCTTTTCGCCGATGCGGAAATTCTTCTGCACCGACAAGTCGAAGAACTGGTCCCACGGCCCGCGCGCGCCATCGAACGTCCTTGGCGCGGTGCCCAACGACCCGATCGCGGGCCGCTCGAATGCGGACGGATTCAAATACGGCTGGCAACCCGCGCCGGTGGGGCAAGCGCGGCTCCACAACGGGTTCACGATCGGCACGCCCGGAACCAGATCCGGCCGCACGGTGTGGGTCGCGTCTCCGATCTGATTCGCATCGCCCAGCGTCGCCATGGCTGGAAATCCACTGGTGAATCGCGTGATCCCCGAAAGCGTCCATCCGCCCACCAGGAAATCGAGCGGCTTCCACATCGCTGTCCCGATCGCCCGGCCGCGCCCGAACGGCAGGTCGTATATCGCGGTCCCGTTGATCACGTGCCGCATGTCATAGGTCGAGACCGAGCGGTCGTTCTGGCGCGTTCCGCCAAAGGCGATCTGCCCGTCCGTCTGTCCATTCGCCGCCGACAGAACATTCTTATCGCCACCCGAACTGGAAGCGTCGTCGATCGACTTGCCCCAGGTGTAGTTCCCGGTGTAGGTCAGCCCTTTGCCCGAGCGGTGGACGGCGTTGATGTAGGCCGCATGGCGGATGCTATTGGCCGCCGCGTCATAAAGAAGATAGAGCGACGAGTAGCCTAGAAACGAACTCCCCAGGCTGCCGTTCTGCACCGTCAGCACGCGTCCATTCGACGGATTCAAGCGTCCCAGCGGATCGTTGATCGTCGCCGTGGTGCTGACGGAGGCGGCGTTCTGCGCTTGAATCAGCGAAATGTTCTTGGGATTGATATTTTCGCGCGGCAGGAACAAATGCGTCCCCTTGTTTCCGACGTACGTCAGTTCGACGGTGGTGTTGCCGCCGGCCTGCCACGCGACTGTGAAATTCCAGTTCTGCACATACGGCGTGTGGTAATTGTTCGACACGGCGAAGCCGCCGATGCTGCTCTGGTAGTACAGGCTGTTGGTGGTCACCACTCCGTTCGCCGGCGCGCTGATGGCTTGCGCCGGCGTCAACGCCGTCAGCAGGGGAGGATTCGAGCCCAGCCGCAGCACGTAATTCGGATTCACCGTGTTCGACGGCGTGGTCGTCGCAAACGGCTGCGTCGCGCCGAAATCCGGCTGCGGCAGGCGGAACGTTCCGCCGACCGGAGCATGCGACAGCCCGTAGCCTCCGCGCAAAGTCACCCGCTTCGATTGCAGAAACGCCGGGCTGTAGGCGAACCCGAACCGCGGCTCGAAATCCATATAGTCGGTGGGCGTCAGGTAGCGCGAGTTCCCTCCGCGCCCCGCAAACACGAACGGTGCGTTCAGCGTGGTCCGGATCACCTGCCCGTTTTGCAGCGTCAGCGGATTCGGCAACGTCACCGTCTCGGCCAGGTCCGGCCGGAAGACGCCCTGGTTGTCGTACTTCGCCGTGCGGGGCATTTCGAGGTTGTAGCGCAATCCCAGATTCAAGGTCAGGTTGGGGCGCACCTTCCAATCGTTCTGCACGAACCCGGCGCCCGAATTCCAGCGGTAGTAATAGGGAATCAGCGTGCTCCGCAGCGTCACCGTTCCATTCGGAACGCCCAGCAGGAAGCTTGCGAAGGCCAGCCCGCCGGTCCCGGTGGAGGTACCGAGCGAGTTCGTCTGAAGATTGCTGAACGCATACTGCCCGCCCAGCGCCCCGAACAGCGGCGTCACGTTTTGCAACGAATGCGAAATATCCACGCCGAACTTCCAACTCATCGAACCTCGCTGCCAGTACACGATATCGGTAATCGCGTACCGCTCCTCGCGGTCTTCCAGGTTCGTCGAGCCGCCCTGCCCGAAGCCGGTCGCCGTACTTCCGCCGCCGCCGATCGACGAACCCGGGAACAAACCGCCAAACGCCGGAACGCCACCGGTCGTAATATTCGGAAGCCCCAGCGTGGTATTCAGGTTCTGGCCCGACACCGCGTCGTACTCCGCCGCCGCGGTGCTGCTGAACCGACCCCGCGTGTAGTTCAACCGCAGGTCGTTGAACAGAGTCGGCGACACGGTGTGCGTGTCCGCCAACATTGCCTGCTTCGCGTAACTGTAATCCGCGCCGGCCGTCGTCGGGCTGACCGGCGTGAACTGCGTCTTCACCACCGGCGTACTCGTAAAGCGGAAATACACGCGGTTCTTCTCGCTGATGATTTCGTCGAACCGCATGGTGAGCCGCTTGTCGTCCTGCCGCAGCAATCGCGGGCTGTAAAGATTCGAGACCAGGCCGTTGCTGTTCAGAAAGTAATCGGACGCCGGCAGGATGTACCCCATGGCCTTTAACGCGGTTGGATCGAGCAGGTTTTTCGGGATGGTGTTTCCAGGAAACGGAAGGAACGTCTGCCCCGCGGCCGGAGCCGGATTCAGCGTGAACTGGTTGCCGTTCACCACCGAATAATTTTGATAAATCGTCGCGTCGCCGGTCACGTTCTGGCCGAACTTCTTCGCGACATCCGCCGGCAGAAAGCCGCTCGCCGTGTTCACGAGTCCGCTGAAATCGCCGCCGCGCATCGCGTCGGTGGGAACCAGCGCGTATTGATCCAGCCGGTCGCGCCGGTATTGCGGCTCCCACGCCGCGAAGAAGAAGGTGCGGTTCCTGCCGTTGTAAATCTTCGGAATCACCACCGGACCACCCGCCGAAATGTGGAACTGGTTGTACTTTAGCGTCGGCCTGGGCCGATTCGCCGCCGACAGCGTAAACGGCGACGCCGCGAACGCGGGGTTCTTGTTGTACCAGAGCGCCGTGCCATTCAGCTGGTTCGACCCCGACTTCGTCGTCGCGTTGATCACGCCGCCGCCGGACGTTCCGTACTCGGCCGAATACGCCGACGTCAGCACCGTAAACTCCTGCACCGTCTCGGGCGTAAAGCTTACCATCGCCCGCGCCAGGCTGATCCCAGTGTTGTTGGTCCCATCCGCCATGATGAGCGTGGACATCGGCCGCCCGCCGTTGACGCTGAGGTTGCAGCCGGGGCAGGCCGTCACGCCGCCGAGCGATGGATTCTCGCTGCCCGCGTCGCCCGATACGTTCGGCAGCGTCAGTGCCAGATCGAGCACGCTGCGGTTGATGAGCGGCGCATTCTCGATCTGCTTTTGCGTAATGGTGCTGCTCGTCGTACCCGATTCGGTGTTCACCGTAACCGACTCGGCCGACACCGTGATCTGCGTCTCCACCGAGCCGGCCTGTAGCGTCATCACCACGGACGCGACCGACGCCGTATCCACCTTCACGCCTACGACGATCTCTTTCTTGAATCCCTTGGCCTCGACCAGGATGGTGTACGTCACCGGCTCCAGATCCTGGATGGCGAAGGAACCCTGATTCGTCGTCGTCATCCGCCGGACCTCGTTCGTCCCCGCGTTCGTGACGACGACCAAGGCCCCGGCAATCACCGCCCCCGACGAATCCTTCACGGTCCCGCTGATCCCGCCCCGATTGGTCTGGGCTTCCATCGTCACAAACAGCAGCAGCAACGCAGCAATCGAGCGCAACATACGTAGTCAGCTCCCCTTTTCGGCTAAACCCCTACCCGTAGCGGCAACGCCGGTCGAAATCGCGCAGCCTGCCTGGCCGGGTGTATCCGGAAATGGTACTCGCCTATTGGCCGTCGTCCAAGCAGATTCGGCACTCGCGATTCTGTTTTTCTACGCGAAACACTGTATCGCTCGTCCGGCGGCGCTAACTCGCTAGTAGAGAATATTTTTTGCAGTGCCCGGCGTGGCACTCTGCCTCGCAAGCCCTGTAGGAATGTTTTGCGGTACGAACCAATCTCGCCAACTGAGTGGACCGCCGGTCTGACCCAACCCATTGGGCGGGAGCCTCACGCCGCTCCTTAATAGGAGCGAAAGGGGAATTTGCAATGCTCGCGTGCGAGCGGGAGCATTACAATGACGGTGATGCGTGTCGCCAGAGTCGCGAGCTTTACCTTGCTCCTCGCCGCCCAAATGTGGGGCGAGCCCTTGCTCGAGGGCCGTCACGGGCGAGTGCAACCCGGCTTCGGCGTGCCCGCACCGATCGGGTTTCGCGCGGTTGGATGGCTGGACGAGCGGCCAGGAATGCGCGTACGAGCTTCGGAGGACGGCATACGCTGGTCGGACTGGCAGACGGCGGGGCACGACGCTGACCGGCTGGTGTATTTCGGCGAGCTCGAAAAGTTCATCGAGTTGGACACCCCGGGCGCGACGGACCCGGTGCCGTTGCTCTTCATCGATCCCGGCACCACGGACGCGATTCCGCGAGCGGAACTCCAGCGCGGCGCGGACGCCAGTTCCGAGGCGCCGGCCCTGGTCGCGAGGGCGCAGTGGGGATGCACGCCGGTGACCTGTCCGGCGAAGGATCCACCGGTCTATACCGTGGTGACTCATCTGATCGTTCATCACACCGCGGGCGCGAATAATGCGACGGATTGGCCCGCAGTGGTGCGGTCGATCTGGGTTCTGCACGTGATGGGCAATGGTTGGAACGATATCGGATACAACTACCTGATCGATCCGAACGGCGTCCTGTACGAAGGCCGCGCGGGCGGCGACGGTGTGATGGGGGCGCATTTCTCCGGCGTCAATAGCGGCACGATGGGCGTGTCGATGATGGGGACCTACTCCACGCTGCCCTTGCGCCGCGATGCGGAGGAGACGCTGCGAACGATGCTGGTCTGGCAGGCGGGCAAGTGGAATGTCGATGCGTCGGGCAAGAAGCTCCATGCCGCCTCGGGATTGGTTCTCGATGGGATCAGCGGGCATCGGGACGCGAACAATTCGAAGTCGGCTTCGGGCACGACGGAGTGTCCAGGCAACGGCGTGTACACGGTGCTGCCGGCATTACGCCGGGAAGTGAACGAAGCGCTGGCGGGGTCCTGCCCGATTACGCTTTCCGGCCGCAACCAGTGCGTGGGCAATGGCGGGGGCGATGTCGTGGTGCGAATTTCTGCGGCCGATGGCTGCCGGTGGCAGGCGACTAGCGACAGCGATTGGCTGCGCGTCAAAAGCGTGGGAGCCGATTCAGTGATACTGGCCGCCGGGGCAAATACAGGCACCCGGCGCGCGGGCACGGTGACGGTTGCGGGCCGGGCGGTGGCCGTGACGCAGTCGGCGGCGAGCGAAGGCGCGCTGGCGTGCGTTTCCTACAACGGCGTCGGGAGTATTGTTGGCGGAGACCAGCCTGTCGCGGGCGGATCCTGGGTCTCGATTTATGGCTCGGGGCTTGCGGAGCACGATGAGGCCGCGGATCCGGCGGCGCTTCCGAAGAGCCTGGGCGGCACCTCGGTAGCGGTGAATGGCCGTGCTGGCGCGATTGGGTACGCGAGCGCGGGTCAAATCAATATCCAGATTCCGCCGGAGACGGGGATCGGGGAAGCGCGGCTGGTGGTGACGGCGAACGGCGTGGCTGGTCCGGAGGCGATGTTCGCCGTAACGGAGGCGGCTCCCGCGATCTATGCGACGGCGGATCTGCGAGCGATCGCACAAAACTACGACGACGGAAAGCGAAATGGCCCGGATACACCGGCACGCCCGGGCGGTGTCGTCACGTTCTACGTCACGGGCGCGGGGGCGGTTCGGGGATTTCCGGCGACAGGCTCCGTGACGCCGGGGGCGCCCTTTCCGGCGACGCTGCCGTGGAGTGCAACGATTGGCGGACGGGCGGCGGGCGCTTTGTATCTGGGTTTAGCTCCGGGGATGGTCGGAATTTATCAGATGAATTTAGCTGTTCCGATGGAACTTTCGGCAGGCGACCAGGCGGTCGTGATCACGGTCGCGGGGGCGTCGAGCGCGGCGGCGCTGCTCACGGTCGGCGCAAATTGACGCAGCGGGCTTACGCTTTGCCGCGCGGCCTACACGTCGCGTCATTGGCGTCTTCGCGTGCCTCACTTGATCGCGACGGTGACTCCGTCGGCGCTGCGTGCGACTCCTACAGTGACTACTACGGGTACGTTTCCGGAGCGCGCGCCAGCGGGAATGGTTACGTTGGCTACGCGGCCGTTGGCGTCGAGAGAGGCTCCGACGGGGGAACCGGCGGGTCCGATGCCGGTGCCGTAGAGGACGATGAACAGGCCGGGCGCGATGCCGGTTTGGAGGAAACTGCCGGCGTTCTGATAGGCGGCGAGGGTGGGTCCGGCGGTGGTCATCGAGATTCGTGTGACGAAGCCGTCGGGCAGGGTTGAGCCTGGAGCGCGCTCCAGAGCACCGGGGGTAACGGGAAAGTTCGTGGAAGATGTGGAGCCGGCGAAGTAGACGTTGTCGCCCTTGGCATCCAGGGTGCAAGCGACGGCGCGATCGGCGTGGACCGAGGTTGGCAAGTCTTGCGAGGTGGTGGTTCCGGTGAAGAAAATCCGTTGACCGAATTGCTTCAATGAGCGTACCGAGTCGTCGCCGTTTCCACCGAAGTAGGCGGCGAAAACCAGCGATGGCGAAGCCGACGAGCGTCCATTCAGCGCCACGAGGAAGCCGTCCGACGGGCCGCGGAGAGTGGATGGGAACGGCAGGGCAGGCCTTTGGCCGGGAAGTTGGTCGATGTGGTGGAGCCGCCACACGGCTCGAAAACACCGGAGGAGCAAGTGAGGAGTGGTGGCCCTATCCGGGGTCGAACCGGAACACCCTTGCGAGTACAGGAACCTAAATCCTGCGCGTCTGCCAATTCCGCCATAGAGCCACGTCGAAAACGAGTTCTTCACAAAACGTACGCAAATCTACGATTTGGATCTGCGACTCACTGATACATGAGACGGCCATGCTGGAAGCTGAATCCAGTGCATTTGCCAAATCCGCCACGATCGCAGAGGTGAAGTTAGTCTCTTTGCAGGTTAGCAAAAGCGGAGCGGCTAATAGAGGTGCCGATGGGGCGGCTGGTTCGACTGAATGAGGGTCCGCTTCCGACGCAGCGCTTCGCGCTGCTTTGGGCGCGGCTCGGATCGCGGCTTTTTAGTGCGGGTGTTGGGCGCTTTGTTGTGGGGGGTCCCGTCGCTCACGCTTGGGGGTTCAAGCCGGCTTCGTGATTGGATTTGATTTAATGCACAGGCCGGAGGCCTATGCCACGATACATATCGGCGAGGGCGTAGAGCCCTTATAAAGAGGATGGTGGCCGAAGTCGGGGTCGAACCGACACGTCGAGTGAACGACGCCAGATTTTGAGTCTGGTGCGTCTGCCAATTCCGCCATTCGGCCACGGTTGGCTACTTGGCTAGTTTAGCGCAGCAGTGATGGGCGGTGCGTTGGAGTTAGGGAGCGCGATCTGACGATCGTGCCTCGGGTGTGTGCGATATGAAGTCCGCTCCCTGACGGTCGCGGTTCGGTGCTGGGTGGTTTGGGGTCCCGTCGCTTACGCTCCGGGTTCATGGCCGGAGTTTCTTGGGAGGAAGTTCGTTGCACAGGCCGGAGGCCTATGCCACTTGTAAACAATTCGTGAAATCTGGTTGATTGGAACTTCGAGGTGGTGGGGCTCGACTAGAATTGAGGCTGCG
>JBBQWZ010000036.1:0-73639 GCA_038210135.1 Bryobacterales bacterium | reverse complement strand
AAGAAGTCTCACTTCCAACCAGAGAGACCGCACTTTCCGCAAAACAACCCGGAATGTTACGGTTACGCGCGAAGAAGACGACTCGCGCTTCTGTGAACAAAAACGGGGTCCGAATTCGGGAGGGAAAAGAAGTGGCTCCCCGACATGGATTCGAACCACGATTCACGGCTCCAAAGGCCGCTGTCCTACCATTAGACGATCGGGGAGTATGGCTGGAGGAACTTCTCGTAGTTTATCACGCGAGTGCGCGTGTCTTGCGCTAGGGAGCGCGTTGTCGCTTAAATACAGCGGGCCGCTTACCAACGATAGTGCTGCGGCGGGAGAATGGCTTACGTCATTTTCATCTGCTGCCGCACGAATCTCTGTCGAAGCAGGTTGCTGGGTTGTCGCCGAGATGTGGAGCCGCAGGTTTCCCGCGGTCTGAATCGGTGGGCTGGTTTGGTGGGGATTTTCGGCGGTTTAGAAGGCCGAATCTTCCAGTCTTTTTTCGATTCTTGCCTGGCGTTGGCCTTCTTCCGTGTTGGGATCGCAGTTGGGGGCGGTTGCGCGGAAGTGGGCTCTGGCGTTTTGCGAAACGAAGCCACTTGGTGCGGAGTGCTTTTGTTTATTGTGAGTTGCTCCGGCGATCTGGCGCGCGGCGGAGGTTTCGCGCTGGTGTTGCTGGCGTTCCTGGTTGCGGTCTTGCTGGAATTTATGGCGCTCCTTTTGCGTTTGGGCAAGGAGGGCGTGGAGTTGGAGGACCTGGCGATGGTAGCGCGTGGCATAGCGCGCCAGGAGGTCGAACTGTTTGGAGTTTTCGAGGAAGGCTGTGGCTTGGGCTTGCGCCCACTCGGCGGGGTCGGTTGCGTCGTCGGACATTTGCGGGACGGAGAGTTGGAAGAAGAGATTGGTTTCGATGGCGCGGGCGCGGTCGAGCTGCCATTGGGCGTCGGCGAGCGAGTGGGCGATGCGGAGTTCGTTTTCGCCGGCGCAGTGCAGGCTGGATATCAGGCGCGCGGAGCAATCGAAGTAGTTTTTGAGATCCTCTTCGCTGGACACGATGGCTTGGCCAGTCAGGTTGTGCTTGCGCGCGTTGAATTTGCTGCGCTGTTTGCCGGCTTCGGTACTGGGTCCAGTTGAATGCTGGGCGTTTTCGCGGTTGGTTTCTGATTGGGACATGTCTTGCTCCTTGGGGACGGTAGGTCCATCCGCGCTTACGGTAGCCGATGTGTTTTGCGTTTTAGGTTGGGTTCGGGTGGGTTTTGTTGAGGGGATTGGGGATATAGATTTGGTTGTCGCGGCACTGGTTTGGAAGCCCCGCCCTGACGGGCGGGGCTATATCGGCGGGGAGCTGCGATGTTGCCGTTGCTCGGCGGAGGTCCCCTCGCTTACGCTCAGGGTTCAAGGCGGTGCCCGCTGTTGAATTCGCCTGGTCACCAGTCGGAATAGGGAGTGCCTTCGAGGCTTTTTCCTGGGGACAAACTGCGGACGTCGAAGATTCCCGGTTCGGAGGTACTGGCGGCTGTCAGCACGTCTTCGATGATGATTTTCCACTGGTCATTGCCGGTTGTCGGATCGATGGGGACCTGGCGTAGATAGCCTTCCGACACCAGTTCCTGCAAGGTCTGCGGGGCCTTTTGCTTGTCCACGGTGTATTCATCGATGGTCTGGCGCAGGGTGAATAGATTGTTCTTGAGCACGCTTTCTTTCGAGCGCGCGATGGACTTCTGATACAACGGAACCGCCACTGAAATCATGATCGAGATGATGGTCATCACGATCATGATTTCGATCAGCGTGAAGCCGCGCGATCGCCGTAGCTGTTTCATTGTGTCTCGCATGTCACCACTCCGCGTACGGCGTACCGTCCCGTGCTTTTTCGGTGCTCTTTGAAAATACGTCGAACACATTCTGGCCGCCCCAGCTGGTCGTTTTCGGATCGTCCTGCACCGCGCGCTTGCCCCACTCGAAGGTGCCGGTCATCGGATCTTTGGGAATGCGCCGCAGCAGCTTCAGTTTCTTGTCTACTTCGCCGGCAACCTTCACGCCTTCGACCAGGATCTCGAGCGTTTCCGGATAATTCTCGGTGCCCATCTTCTGCGGACCGAAGCGGCCTTTGTCGGCCTCATCCTTATATTTGTCGATGGCGCGGCGGATCTCGGCGAGCGCGATATGCAGATCCCGCTCTTTGTTCCGCTTCACTTTGTAGCGGGCCAGCGGAACCGCCATGGCCGTGAGAAGGAGCAGGATCGTGAACGACACGATCAGCTCGACGAGCGTGAATCCGGCTTTCCGCCTGCGCATTGCTGAACCTGCTACCAGCATTCGCGTCGTCCTATTGCACCTTCACTAGCAATTCAGGAGCCGCCACGATCACGGGCTGCAACTGGAGATTCTTGAGGCCCAGTTCGGTCACGGTGACTTTGCTGTCGCCTTTGCCGATTGCCATGAAGGTCAACATGGCCAAACCTCCGGCGCCTTTGACTCCGCCTGCGCCGGGCAACCGCGAAATCGTCAGCGTGGCCTCACCGGTATCGTTGCGGATGTCCTTCACTGAAGTGACCCGGAGTCCGTCGCGGGAAAGCAAATCGCCGGGGGTGATGTCGCTGAGGCGCAACTGCGTTGGATCCCACTTCACTCGAATCGGCGCGGCCGAGAACAAATCCTTCACATTGTCGATGGTCAGCGTCACGGAGAGCGCCGCGCTGAGGCTGACTTGCGCGGCGGCGGGAGAGAAACTGACGACGGGGCTGCCGGGCGGAACTTCGGGCTTCGCGGTCTCGACGGCAGCCGGCATGGCGCTGGCCGGAGGCGTGACGATCGGCGCGCCGGGACTGCCTGGTGCAGCCTGCGGACCCGACGCCGCGCTGCCATCGCGCTTCGGCGCGTAGTTTACCCTCACCTGTTGATCGGTGCCGGCGTAGACCCCGCGCAGATTTTCCGCCGAGTAGTCGGGCGTGCGGACGATGTGCGGAATGAGGGCGATGAGCAAATCGCCGCGTTCCTTATCGATGCTTTCGCCGCCAAAAAGACGGCCCAGCAAAGGAATGTTGACGAGCCAGGGAATTCCGTTCACGGTTTTGGTATCGGTGCTCTGGCTGAGGCCGCCGAGCAAAGTGAGTTCGCCATCGCGCAGCCGAATGTCCGCTGTGTTCTTGCGCTGCCCGATGACGGGCTGCGACAGACCGCCGAGGTCGACGTGATCGCGCACGGTGGAGACCTCGATTTCGACGTGCAGCGTGACTTCGTCGGCGGAATGCACTTGCGGCGTCATATCCACGTTGACGCCGACTTCGGCGAAGTTGAATTGCGTCGAAACCAGCGGGCTGACGCCGACGGAGCCGACGCCGGGCTGAAAGCTACCGGTCGCGTAGGGAATTTTGTCGCCGATGCGGAGGGAGACCTTCATGCCGTCCGAGCTCCGGACTTGCGGCTGCTGCAGAACTTTGGTTCCGCGATCGCTCATGACGGCCTGGAGAAAGGCACCGGGGAGCGTGGTTTGGAAATCCGCCAGCGTCGTCTTGCCGATGTTGTTCAGAGTGACCGCGGAGGAGGTCGCGGTGCCCGTTCCGGACACGCCACTTTTCGGCGCGTATGCGATGGGCTGGCTGAGGCCGAAGGTGGTTCCGTTGGCGAGCGCGGCTGCCAGGCTCCGGGTCTTCGAGGTGTTGGCTTCCATGACGATGACATCGACGACGACTTCGGACTTGGGCCGGTCGATGTCGGCGATCATTTTTTCGGCGAGCGCGATCTGGTCACGGGTTCCGCGAATGATAAGGGCCTTCTGCGCGTTGTAGGTGAACACGCGGCGGACTTCGATCACGCTGCGGATGGCGGTGGCGACTTCCTGAAATTCCTGCACCGAGGTCGCGTTGGTAACGAAGAAAACCTTGACCACTTCGTCTTCGTAATCGCGCCGCTTGGTGACGTTGTCGTCGGTCACAAAAATCGTGTTCGACGTCATGGGCTTCCAGAAGGTCTTGGTCAGCACGCCCAGATAATCGAGCGCCTCTTCGAGCGTGGTGTTCGAAACGTCCAGATTGTAGTTGCGACTTTGGGGCTGATATTGCGAATCGAATACCACGTTGATGCCGGCGAGTTTGCCCACGGTCTCGTAGAGAACCTTGACCGGCTGGTTGTTCATCTTCAGGCTCTGGATCTGGCGGGAGATGGGCTTCAAGTCGGGCGGCGACATCATGGAGGACAGGCGCTGCTCGGTATCCTTCTTGGCGCGTTCGACCGGGGTCATGCCGCGATTGGCGGCTTGCGGCTGCCCGGAATCGGCGTCCAGCGTCTGGAGCGTCCGGCGGATTTCCTGCATGGCGATCTGGGAGGACGGATCGGTCAGAACGGCGGTCTGGAATTCCTTCAAGGCGGCTTCGACTTTGCCATCCTGGCGCAGTTTCTTACCGACGTCCACATGGCGCTGCCCGGCCTCAAAACGGACGCGGCGCTGATATAGAAGATACGTGATGTCGCTGGGGCTGGTGTCGACGGCCTGGTTATAGAAGTCGAGCGCCTTGTCGTAGTCCTTCTTCGCTTCGGCCTCGATTCCCTGCTTGAGGAACTGATCGCCTTTGCGGGATTTGGCCTCGACGGCGGCGGGACTGAGCAGTCCGAGCACTACAATGGCCGCCACAAGGGACTGCGGAGAAAGTCGTAAGTAATTCAAAGCAAGCATTTTATTCATCTCGAAAGCCAGGCCGCCCGGAAACGGAAACCAGCCCCCGTGTTAAGCTGTGGGGAGCGCGCGTACGCATCCTTCTATATCTCTGACGCGATTCAGGTTCCTTTCGTGGAAGCGAAAAACGGCATCAAAATCCTAAGCGAGAACCGCCAGGCCCGGCACGAGTATTTCCTGTCGGATCATTACGAAGCCGGAATCTCGCTTACTGGCACCGAGGTGAAATCGGCCAAGGATGGGAAGATCCAGCTGAAGGATAGTTTCGCCGAAGTGAGCCACGGCGAGGCCTGGCTGCTGAACGCGCATATCAGCGAATATTCGCATGGCAATCGCGAGAATCACGCGCCGACGCGGAAGCGCAAGCTGTTGCTTCATAAAGCGGAGATCACCAAACTCCACGCGATTACCCGGGAAAAGGGCCTGACGCTGGTGATTACCAAGTTGTATCTCAAGAACGGTAAGATCAAGTGCGAAATCGCGGTCGGCAAGGGTAAGAAATTCCACGATAAACGGGAATCCGAGAAGAATCGCGAAGCGCAGGCCGAAGCCAAGGCGGAGATGGTCCGCCGCACGAGAACTTAAATCAACATGAACGTTACTATTTCCGCCCTTCCTTTCAATCGCATAGAAGCTGACGCGCTGGTGGTCCCGGTGTTTGAGGACGACTTCAAGCTGCCGGCGAGCCTGGAATCGGCCGTCGCCTGGCTGGATACGCTCAAGACGTCGGGCGAGTTTTCGGGCAAGTCCGGCGAGGTCGCCGTGCTGCACCAGCCGGGGGGTGTGCAGGCCAAGCGCCTGGTGGTGGCGGGGGCGGGGAAGCTGGCGAAGTTCGATCCGCGCACTCTTGCTGGAGCCACGGTGCGGACTTTGAAAGCGAAAGGGATTCAGAGTGTCGCGTTCGCGCTGGCCGAACCGACCGGACCGCACGTCGAGGCCGCCGTCGAAGGCGCGATCCTCGGCAACTGGGACGCGGAAAAGCACAAGTCGAAATCCGAGGTGAAGTTTCTCGATTGGTTCGCGGTGGGCGCTTGGGGCGATTTCGCGGCGTCGATGAATCGGGGCAAGATTCTCGGCGAATCGCAGAACTTCACGCGCGACCTGGTGAATGAGCCTGCGAATTTGCTTGTGCCCTTAAATTTGGCCGAGCGCGCGAAGGCGATGGCCGCTGAAGCCGGTCTCGAATGCGAGGTCCTCGATCAGGACCGCATGAAGCAGCTTGGCATGGGCTCGCTTTTAGGAGTCGCCCAAGGCAGCGCGGAACCGCCTGCGCTGATTGTGATCCGCTACAAGCCGGCGAAATCTCCGATGTCCGCCGATCACCTTGGCCTGGTTGGCAAGGGCGTTACCTTCGATACCGGCGGCGTGTCCATCAAACCCGCGGATGGCATGGAAAAGATGAAGTACGACATGGCCGGTGGAGCCGCGGTGCTCGGCGCGATGCGCGCCATCGCTCACCTGGAGCCTGCGATTCCGGTGACGGCGTTCATTCCCGCCGTCGAAAATATGGTCGGCAGCCGGGCGCAGCGTCCGGGCGATATTGTTACGTCGTACTCGGGCAAGACGATCGAGGTTTTGAATACCGACGCGGAAGGCCGGTTGATTCTGGCGGACGCGATCACGTACGCGAAGAAGCAGGGCTGCACGCACTTGGTGGATGCCGCGACACTCACGGGCGCGATCGTCGTCGCTCTTGGCCACGTCAACGTAGGTGCGTTCACTAATGACGACGCGATGCTCGCCCGGGTGCTTGAAGCGGCGAAGGCCGAAGGCGAAAAGATGTGGCACATGCCTTGCGAAGACGAGTATCGCGATCTGATCAAGAGTCCGTTTGCCGACCTCGCCAACATTGGTCCACGGTGGGGCGGGTCGATCAGCGCGGCTTGGTTTATTCGCGAATTCGTGGAAGATACTCCGTGGGTGCATCTCGATATTGCGGGGACGGCTTGGCTGGATGAAAACAAGCCTTACATGCCGAAAGGTCCTACTGGGGTCGGGGTGAGGACGTTTGTCCGGCTGGCGCAGAACTGGCAATAGGGGCCGCGCGTTGCGGGAAAAAGTCCGCTCCCTTACGGTCGCGGCTCGGTGCTGATTCGTTCGCACGAGCTGGGTGCAAAAAGAATTCTTGCACCACTAATCTGCCTGTATCGCGTCCGCTGTCCTTCTTCGAACCGGACAGGTTCCTGAAGGAACAAGAGGAGACACCCCATGAAAACGCTACTCACCCTTACCGCCCTGGCGATCGGATTCACCACCGCTTCGCACGCTGCCAGCGGAGGCCAGAACTTCGTTCGCCTCGACGCCAATGGAGTGTCGATCTCGATGCCGGGCGAAACCAAGAAGGACGTCACCAACGCCAACGGCTGCGTGCGGACCGACTATAGCCATAGCCCGCGTGGGTTCGACTATCGCATGTCCGTCTCGGAGTGCAGCGTGACGCCCAACTCCGACTATGCAAGCATTATCGAAACGGTCCAAAAGAACATGAAGGCCACGCGCGTCCTCGACGGCAAGGCGATGACGTTCAACGGAGTCACGGGTCGGTTCGCGCACTTTGAAAACGCCGACGGTATCACGTTTTACTATTGGATCGTGACGCGCGGCAACAAGTTCTACCAGGTGTTGGCGCTCCACGAAAAAGGCCAGACGTTTAATGAAGACGCCAAGATTATGTTTGAGAGCGTCCGGTTCGTGGAGTAACTTTCCAAGCCTCAAGATCGAGATTTGTCGATGCCCCGCCCGGAATGGGCGGGGATTTTTTGTTGGTGGGCGGGTGGTGCGGTATTTGCGTGCGTGATGGGATTATTATGCGGGTCCTGTCGCTTACGCTCCGGGTTCAATCGGGCCAAGTTAGTGAGCGCGATCTGACGGTCGCGCCCCGGTTTGGATTGGGGTCCGCTCCCTTACGGTCGCGGTTCGGTGCTTTGGATTGGGTCCGCTCCCTTACGGTCGCGGTTCGGTGCTTCGGATTGGGGTCCGCTCGCTTACGGTCGCGGTTTGGTGCTTTGGATTGGGGTCCGCTCCCTTACGGTCGCGGTTTGGTGCTTCGGATTGGGGTCCGCTCCCTTACGGTCGCGGTTCGGTGCTTCGGATGGCGGTCAAGCCGGATGGGAAAGCAAAAAGGCCGGATCTCCGCTTGGAGACCCGGCCCTTGTGGAACGAACTCGCTTTAGAACGTCAGCTTGAAGCCGATCTGCGCGATGCGCGGATCTAGGACGGCGTTCATGAGGAGGTAGTTGGCGGGCAGACTGGTGATCGCGCCGGTCGCGTCCACGCTGGCCGTGGTGTTCAGGCCGGTGACGTTGGTGTGGTTGAACAGATTCCAGAATTCGGCGAAGAATTCCGGCTTCCAACGTTCTTTGATCACGAACGAACGGGCGTAGCGGAAGTCGAACTGGTACACGGACTGGCCGCGGATGGTGTTGCGGCCGACATACAGCGGACGCTGTTGGGCGTTCGCAATCGTCGGATCGCCATTGATCGAGCGGTTGCTGCCGAGATTGAAGATGTCACCCGAACGTGCGACCAACAATACCGAGAACTGATTGTGGTTCATGATGTAGTTCACGACGCCGTTGCTCCAGTGCGACTGCGGTGCGAGCACGGTGCTGAGGGTGAAGTTATGGCGTCGGTCGCCGAGCGAATTGCCGCGGTCGCGGTTCAGGTTCGTCGGATCTTCGGGATACTGCGCGCCGGAATCGATGACGTTCGATTCGGGAGCGTTGTCGAGGGCGTGCGACCAGGTATAGCTGGCGAGCATGTTAAAGCCCTTCGCGAAGCGGCGGTTCACGGTCGCGTTCAGGCCGTTGTAGACCGAGTTCGCGGCGGATTCGACGGTCGAGACGTTGCTGAACGCGGGGTCGATGAAGTTCAGCGTGTTATCCGCTTTCAAGAACACAGGGCGTCCGTCGGCAAGGAAACGCGTCGGCGCGATATTGATGTTGCGATACACCGGCAGCTTGCTGCCCTTGGTGAACAGGTAGCTGACGCTGAGGCTGGAGTTGGTGTCCAACTGGCGAGTGATCTGGATGTTGGCGTTCGACGAATAGAGGTTGCGGAAATTCGGCGAGACGGTGATCACGTCGGCGATGTTGCGGTTGAAGGTGGTCGGCAGCGAGGTGAGGATGTTCGGAAACGACGGAGCGAAGGCGGCCGCGGGTCCGGTGGACAGCGTGAAGAACTGCGGACGTCCGTTGTTCAACAGCGCGCGGTAATACACGTTGGTCTGCGGCGCATCGTAGAAGATGCCGCCATTGACGCGGATGACGGTCTTCTGATCGTTGCCAATCCCCCAGGCCAAGCCGACGCGGGGAGCAAAATTGTTCTTGTCGACGGTGAAGCTCTTCGACGTTGGATACAGCGCATTCGAATCGGCCGACGGAATCTTGTACACGTCGTAGCGCAAGCCGTAAGTCAGCGTGATGTTGGGGCGGAGCTTCCAGCTATCCTGCACGAACAGATTCGAGAACACCGAATTGTATTCGACCTTGGGATCACCGAAGATCTGGGCGTAGGTGGAATAGCCCTTGGTGTTTACGCCGCTCTTCGCATCGAGGTAGGACTGGATGGTCGGGAAGGTGTAGCGCGCGAAAACGTTCGACGTCTGGTTGTCGAGGATGAACCGCATGCCGCCACCGAACTTGTAGCTATGCGTTCGGCGGTTGTAGCTGAAGCTGTCCGAAAATTCCGGCGTCGTTTCGGTGAACGCGAAATCGGTCTGGTCGGACTTGCCGAAGTTCGCCACGTTCGAGATGTTGATGGTCGGCGCGACTCCGGTGCCTTCGAAAGCGACCTGGCGCTGGAAGCGCTTAGGAGCCTGGAAGCGGAACTCGTTCACCGCAGCCGGCGAAACGGTGGAGATCAATTGGAAGCCGTACACCGGTGCGCGATCCTTAAACAAATACGTCTGCGGAGCGAGCGTCAGGTTGCCGCCGTTGTTGTAGGGCGATTCGTTGCGGAAGTAGCTGAAGCGACCGCTCAACCGGTTGTTGGCGTTGATCTGCCAGTCGGCTTTCGCGAGGACGAAATACACATTCTGGCCGAACGGAATCGCATTCGAGAGCGCGGGATCGAGGCCGAGCTGCGTCAGCGTCGCGGAGGGGACGGTGACGATCGAAGGCAGGTCGCGCTTAACATGCTCAAACGCTCCGAAGTAGAACAGCTTGTCCTTGATGATGCGCCCGCCGACGTTGGCGAACTGGTTGTCGACGTTCTGATCCGGCTTCGGGGAAGTACGGGGCAGCGTGCTGAAGCGGGCCACCATGTTGGTGCGGCGCATGATGTAGCCGACCTCGCCGTGGGTATCGTTGGCTCCGGACTTGGTGATCGAATTGAACACGGTGCCGACGGTGTTGCCGTATTCCGGCGAGAAGCCGTTGTTCACCTGCTGGATTTCGGCGATCCAGGTATTCGAGATCGGCGTCAGGCGAATGCCCGCGCGATCGCTCTGGGTGTTGTTGCTGCCGTCGAGCTGGTAATTGATGCGATCGAGGAATCCGTTCGCGTTGACCATGCGCGGCACGCCGAATTCGATGTTCGGGCGGCCGGACACGTTGGGCTGCAGCAGGATGAAGTTGAAATTGTTCCGCGAAATCAGGGGGAGGTTGGAGATGGACATCCGCGATACGGTGTTGCCGATATCGGTGCGGCCGGGCTCAACGACCGGAGCGGTGTCGGTGACGACGATTTCGCGGGCGGTGCCCGCGAGGCCCAACTGGAAGTTCACGGTCGCGGTGGTACCGGCGTTCAGGATGACGTCGTTGCGCTTGGCCGGTGAAAACGCGGCCACATCGGTCGAGACCGAATAGTTCCCGAGCGGGAGGACGTTGAAGCGGAAGAATCCAGTTTCGTTGGTGGTGATCGATCGGCGAAAACCGGTTTCGGTGTTCAGCACGTCCACCTTCACGTTCGGAACCATCGCTCCGCTGGGATCGGTGACCGTACCTTCGATGGTGCCGTTGATCGCCGACGCCTGGCCGAACGCGGCGGGCGCCAGCGATATCATCGCAAACACTAGCAAAAGACTCTGAAGCATTCTCATATCTTTCTATTATCCGTTACAGACTGGCTACGGGCTAGTCGATAAACGAAAAGACCCCTTTGTCGATCAAATTAATAAGTAATAGATGCGAACCTGGCTGGCGAGGTCGCAGGAAATCGGGAGGAGCTCTCTTCCGAGAACGAATTCGCTGATTGGCTCCATTTCCCCGCCCATCTTTTTCGCGATTTTACGCAGGAGAGAGTGAGGCGCAATCGTCCGGAACGCGCCGGGCTTCGTCCTTCGGAGTTTTGCGCACGGGCTTCGAAATCGTTATGCTTATGGCTTGCGGCATGGAACAGATTGGCCGGTTTCAGGTAACGGGTGAGGTGGGTCGCGGAGGCGAGGGAATCGTCTATTCCGCGTTCGATCCCACCATCGGCAGAAAAGTCGCGATCAAGGCGCTTCTCGTAGGCTCAGAGAAAGCGTCCGCGGCTCTACGCGCACGCCTGCGACAAGAGGCGATGTTTTCGGGCAAGCTGTCGCATCCCTCGATCGTCACGATCCACGAATTTATTGAGCAGGACGACGGCGCTTATCTGGTGATGGAGTTCGTGGAGGGAATTACTCTCGCGGATCGCATGGCCGAGCCGGCGACGGAAGCAACCATCATCAGTTTGCTCCGCCAGATTGCCGACGCGCTTGATTATGCGCATCAGGAAGGCCTGGTCCATCGCGACGTCAAGCCGGCGAACATGCTGGTGACCATTCGCGGGCAGTTGAAGGTGACCGACTTCGGAATCGCCAAGCTGCTGAACGACACCATTGCCGGAAGCAATACGCAAACCGGCTTTGTCCGCGGAACAGCGCATTATCTTTCTCCTGAGCAGATCGAGCAAAAAGGAGTTAGCGGCCAGTCGGATCAGTTTTCGCTGGGCGTCATCGCGTATCAATGGCTGAGCGGACGCAAGCCGTTCGACGGCGAATCCTGGACCAGCCTGCTGTATCAGATCCTGCACGTCACGCCGGAAGGCGTCAGCCGGCCCGGCGAGGAGGTGGATCCGGAGGTCAGCGCGGTGTTGTTGAAAGCGATGGCGAAGAATCCGGCCAACCGATTCGGATCCTGCCGCGAATTCATCAACGAGCTCGAAGATTCGCTGGGCGTGGATCCGGACACCGCCGTTCTGCCGGCGTACATTCCGCGGACGCCGACGGGAAGCCGCCGCCGCACGGCCACCAGCGAAGTCGCCGCACCGCCGCCAGCTCGGAAGCGCACTGGCCTTTGGATCGGACTCGGTCTCGCCGGACTGCTCGCCGCGGGAGCGGGAGTCTGGAAATTCACATCGAGTCCGGCGCGGCCCACGCAAGCGCAGCCCACAGAAACCAAGTACAGCGTCCCGGTCCCGGCTCCGCGAGAAACGAAGGCGCAAACAGAGCAGCAGCCGCCGACAACCCCAGGAAAGAACACGGCGGTCAAAGAGCGTCCGGCAACACAGAAAGACGCGCAAAAAACCGCGATCGCGAAACAGACCGCCGCGCCCGAAACAGCGCGACAGGTCGAGCAGCCGAAATCGCAAGTGACCGAGACGCCGGTCGCGGATCCGCCGGCGCCCACTGGACGCTACCTGGGACCTCCGGCCGGACGCTTCACCTGGACAGGAACGCTGGCGGCGGGTCAATCCCTGACCATCTCCGTCGCCGGAGCGACCAACCGGCCGTCTTCGGGATCGATTGAAGGCCGTGGAATTCCGTACAATCTGGCAGTGACGGTCTCGGCGCAGCCTCCAGAAGTTCGGATTGTGCAGCGGCCGTCGGCGGCGAATGGCAATTCGTTGATCCTGCGGAACACGTCTTCGGGAGATATTCGGTCCATCACGGTGCAGTGGCGCGAGGAGAAGGAGTGATCCACGGGAATTCGTCGCGCGGCGCGAGCCGGTGGCTTCGTTACGCCTTCGGCATTTTCCTGTTGTGCCTGATCGGAATGGTTCCCGGCGCTAACGCCCAGGGCCGCAAAGCACTGCTGATCGGCAACGCCGACTACCGCGGCATCGGCACACTGCGGACTCCCGCGCGTGATGCCGCCGCTCTCGACGAGACGCTTCGCAAGTTGAGATTTGAAACCACGCTCGTTCAAAACGCGACGCTCGAGGGCATGTCCGCGGCGATCGACAAATTCGAAAAGAGCCTCCGGCCTGGCGACGCGGCGTTCTTCTATTTCGCCGGCTACTCGGTGCAATCCACGGATGAAAACTATTTGCTGCCGGTGAACTTCGACATCGCGCAAAACAAGGAACTCGACTACGTGGCGTATTCCGTCTCGCGAATTCTATCCGATCTCGAAGCGCGCAAGCCGTTCTTTCTCGCGTTCCTACTGGACGCCGCCTGGGATCACCCGAATCTCCGCCGCCGCTTCCCCGACGCGGGTTTCGCCCGCCTCGAGCCGCGCGCGCAGGGAGTTTTCGTTGGCTTCTCGGCCGGCACCGGACGACCTAACTTTGACGATCGAAAAGGCGCGATGAGCCTATACGCGAGCGCCGTGGTCGCGGCTCTCAGTCAACAAGGCCTCACTCTTTCGCAAATCGCCGAGACGGTGAAACGCACGGTGAGCACCAACTCCGACGGACGGCAGATTCCGACCGAAGCCTCCACCGTCATTCAGGATTTCTACGTCAATCCCAAGCCGGCCGATGTTCTCGCCTGGGAAAAGCTGAAAGACTCGCAGGATGTAAACGCGCTCGAACAATTCCGGAACGGGTATCCGTCCTCGCCCTTCGCCGCTGAAGCGGCAGCGCGGCTCGAAGATATCGAGTGGGCCTCCGCCCGTTCGAAAGGCCGCGCCGGACTCGAACGCTATCTCAGCCGTCATTCTTCGGGCAAATACGCGGCCACGGCGCGGCGTGATCTCGACGCTCTTTCGCAATCACAGCAACCGGCGCAGCCGGATCGGACTCATGGGCCCGACCCACATGTCCTCGACGTTTTAAAGCGCTACAAGGATGCGATGGAAAATCGCGACATGGATGCGCTGATGAAAGTCTGGCCCACGCTCACGAAAGCGCAGACCAACACCTTCAAATCATTTTTCCGTGACGCGCGCTCGATTCGTATCGATGCGCTGCCAACGATTCCGCCCGAGACCGCCGGTGAATTCACGACGGTCCGGGTGAAACGCGGCATTCAGTACAACGGAATGGCACCCGTCAACGACACGATCGTCCTGAAGATGCGCCGCACCGGTGACACGTTGGTGATTGAGAGCGCATCCGTCGAAAGATAAACCGCCTCATGCACGGCCGAGGCACACGGAGGAACCACTTAATGAAACGAATCGCAGTTCTCGTTGCACTTTTCGGCGCGGCGTTATCGGCGCAGACGAATGTGAGCAACACAAAGTTGTCGCTCCTGATCCCGGACCTGTTCGGCCCCAACGGCCTGACCCTTCCGAACCCCAGCCACCAGGCGCATTTCAGCGCCGCCTTCCAATCCAACTTCGCTCCGTTCAACAGCGCACTGGCCAGCCAACTCAATTCGCTGCCGATTCCGTCTCCGGCTTCGGGCTTCACCTACTCATTCGATCCTACGCTCGGCGTCTACACGCGATCGACGTCGAGCTTCGGTCCGATTCTTTCGGAGCGCGCGGAGACCATCGGTAAGGACAAGATGTTCTTCGGCTTCGCGTTCCAGCATTTCGGATTCAACAGCCTCGACGGAGTGGACCTCAATCGCGTGCAATCCGTGTTCCAGCACGATCAGACCACGCCGGATCCGAACATCAAAAAAGACGTCATTACGACGCAGAACAGGATCAATCTGCAGATCAACCAGTCCATTTCGTTTTTCACCTATGGACTGACCGATCGCCTGGATGTTTCGGTCGCAATTCCGGTAGTCAGCGCCAGTCTCTCGATCGCGTCCGATGCCACGATTCAGCGCATCGGAACCGGTAGCGATGACACGATTCACTACTTCGTTGACGCTAATGGCAACCGCACCAATATCGCGGCGTTCGCGAATTCAGGCCACGCGCAAGGGTTGGGCGATGTGCTGGTCCGGGCGAAAGGAACGATTTTCCGCTCCGACAATCTATCGCTCGCGCTGGGCCTCGACCTGCGCATGCCGACCGGCGATGCCGCCGACTTCCTTGGTTCGGGCGCGTACGGCGTGAAGCCGTTCATTGCCGCTTCGATGCGCAATCGCCGTGTGGCCCCACATGTCAACTTCGGTTACCAGTGGAACGGCGACAGCATTCTCGCGGGCGACGTCCGCACGGGACTAAAGGCTCGCCTGCCGCGCCAGCTTTCGTACTCGGTCGGCGTCGATGCCGGAATCAACAAGAAATTTTCGCTGGCGTTCGATCTGTTAGGGCAGCAGATCTTCTCCGCTGAACGCCTGCGCAACAGCACGTTTACGGCGGCGAACGGGCAGAACTTCGGGCAGATCGCGTTTTATACAGGCAACGTGAATGCGAACAGCGCGGCCGCCGGGTTCAAGTTGAATCCGATCAGCACGCTGCTGGTCTCCTTCAATTTGATCCTACCGATCAACGACGTTGGCCTGCAAGCGCGGGTGATTCCGTTGGTCGGAGTCAGTTACACGTTCTAAGCGCGGCGGGTGTAGCTCCGTCGAGGTTGTGTCCGCTCCTGGCGCGCTCCTCCGGAGCGCTCTAGTCGCGGCTCGGATTCGGGGTTGGTCGAATCGCAGAAGAGTCCCATCGCTGACGCTCAGGGTTCAAGCCGGTGCCGCGTGGGCGCTTCTGCGGGCCTGGACGGTACATGAAAACAAAAAAAGGCCACGCTTTCCGCGAGGCCCTTTTTTGTTTTGATGAACCGGAAAAATTAAGCTTCTGTGATCTTGACCTTGGTCAAGGCGTCGCCCTGCTGGACGGCGTTCACCACGTCCTGGCCGCTGACCACTTCGCCAAACACGGTGTGCTTGCCGTCCAACCAGTCCGTGACGACGTGCGTGATATAAAACTGGCTGCCATTCGTATTCGGGCCGGCATTGGCCATCGACAGCGAACCCACTTTGTGCCGGTTCGGATTGCCCTTGGTCTCGTCCTCGAAACGGTAGCCGGGACCGCCACGACCGGTGCCTTCCGGATCGCCGCCCTGAATCATGAAGTTCGCCAGGACGCGATGGAACATCGTGCCGTCGTAGAATCCTTCGCGCGCCAAAAAGACGAAGTTATTGACCGTGTTCGGAGCGTCTTTCGTGAACAGGTCGCACACGACGTTGCCGCGGGACGTCTCGAAAGTCGCGGTGTACTTCTTGGTCACGTCGATCGCCATCTCGGGCGCTTTTGAGTATTGTTTGGAGTTTGCCACTGCCCTTTAGTTTACCGTTAACGGGCCTGTCGGCGAATTGGGGAAGAGTGGTCCGCTCCCTTATGGTCGCGGTTCGGGGCGGAGGGTGGTCCGCTCCCTTATGGTCGCGGTTCGGGGCGGAGGGGTAGGGTGGTCCGCTCCCTTACGGTCGCGGTTCGGGGCGGAGGGGGACTTGCGTTCCTGGGCGGTTAGAGGGTTTGACCTACCGCGCCGATTGGCGGCAGGATCTCGAAATTATCTTTTGTGAACTTCAGCGTCCGTACCTGGCCACGCTTGCCGATCGGACCAATCTGCTTGCCGTTCCATCGGATCTCAAGACCGGCCGCGTTTCCGACGCTGACCTTGGCAAACTGGCGTCCCGAGAGCGACTTCGATTCGGTCGGCTTCAGGACGCCGCTGAAAATCTGTTTCCCATCCGAGGTGATCGAAATCCAGACGTCCTCGGTGGCCTCCACATTGATCTGAACGTCATCGCCAGGATGGATCGAGGTCGCCGGAGCACTCGCCGTCTCGATCGGAGACGATACGGGCATAGCCACCACCGCCGAACGCACCGGAGGCACGGCTGCCGGGAGCGTCGTTGCCATCTCCGTAGTTTTCCCGGCCTGGCTCCAACGTTCGTAGACGAATCCGCCTCCAACCAGTGCCACAATCAACGCCACGGCCGGAATCGCCACGCGACGGTCGCGCAGCACCCTCTCGTTTGATGCAGTGATAATTGAATCGCCAGCTCGCGGATCCCGCGCCTTCACTGGCGTCGGACTCAGCGTGTACACCGGATCATTTCCTGGCAATGGCAGCGGCTCATCGACGGCCAGGAGAGCCTCCATGGGACCCGCCAGCTGCGACTCGTTCAAGCCAAGAATCTCCGCGTATTGTTTTACGAAACTGCGATAGAAAAAGACGCCGGGAAGACTCTTTAAGTCGTTCCGCTCAATCGCGTCCAAATAGCGTTTCATAATACAAAGCGAATCGGCGATGGGACCGAGTTCCCGGCCTTGCCGGACTCGTTCGTCGCGAAGGATTGTTCCAACCGAACTCATAATATTCCTGCTTGAACTTGATTAAGACTCGCGGCTCACGCCAAGGGTTTCCTGGCAGGCCAACTATTTCCGGCGGCCAAAAAATCCCCATGCGGGCAAGGTACGCCCTTGGCCCGCACCTAGGTGGACCTTAGAATCAGGGGTTAAGCCGAACCCGTATAATACTACATTGAGCAAGCTTAAGAATTCGGCCCCTTCGCGAGACTGATCGGACTGCCTTGATCCCCGCCAAACCAGCCGAGATCGCCGTAGTCATCGCGAACTGGAATCGCTGTGACTTTCTCGAAGCCTGCCTCCGCTCCCTCGCCCGCCAAACCGTTAGGCCCGCCGAAATCGCCGTGGTAGACAACGGGTCGTCGGATGATTCCGTTCGGATGGTCAAAGAGCTAGCTGACGATCCTGATTTTCATGACATCCGCATCGTACTGGTCGAAAACCGGGATAACGGTGGTTTCTGCGCGGCCAACAATCAGGGAATTGCGGCCACGTCCGCTCCGTTCGTCGCCCTGCTCAACAACGACGCCGAAGCCGAGCCTGAATGGCTGGAGGCTTTGGCCAAAGTTTTCGAAGGCCAGCCGGACGTCGGCATGGCCGCCTCGAAAATCCTGGTCTGGGAGAACCGAGCGATTATCGACAAGGTTGGCCACGTCATGTACCCGGACGGCCAGAACCGCGGACGCGGTCACGGAGCCCTGGACACCGGCCAGTACGACCGCGTCGAGGAAGTCCTGTGGCCCGATGGATGCGCCGCGATGTACCGGCGTGCGATGCTAAACGAGATCGGTAATTTTGACGAAGACCTCTTCGCCTACGCCGACGACGCCGACTTAGGATTGCGCGCGCGTTGGGCGGGATGGAGTTGCTTGTACACACCGGATGCGGTGGTACGGCATCGTCGAGGGTCTACGCTTGGCCTCGAATCACTCTGGCGCGTCGAGCTCATTGAGAGAAATCGCGTGCTGTTGGTGGTCAAGTTGTTTCCCTGGAGCCTGATTTGGCGAAACGGACTGTACCTAATCGCAAGGATCGCCGCCGGGATGCTCGCGTCCTTCCGGAACAAGGGGGAGATGCGCCGATTTCCGGGAGTGAAACCGAAGCTCCGCATCGCAATGGCGTTGATCAAGGCGGACTTTTCGGCACTCCGGCGGATTCCGGCAACACTGCGCAAGCGGCGGCAATTTCAGCCGCGCCGGCTGAGCCCGCAACAGATTCACCGGATCCTGATGCGGCATCGGGTTTCGCTCAAGGAACTAACGGAACAAGCCACGTCGTAGCGTCCACCTCCGCTGTCGAGACGCTGCGAGTGAAATCGGTTACGTACCGTCAGGCGGCGGCTGACCTTTTTGAAGACGGGGCGACGCCGACTGGCTCGCTGTTCCACCGAGCGGCTGCTAATGAAATGGCGGGCTCCCAGTTCGACCCTTCGGAGCCCGCGGCAAGGCCTGGGCCTCCCGCGGCGGCGCCTTCCTCGCAAACGGACGAGGGCTGCCCGGCTTGCGGCTCGATCGACGTCCACACTCTCTTCCATGCGAACGATCGCCTGTACGCCACCACCGATCGCGAATTCCTGGTGATCGAGTGCCGCAACTGCAAGCTGATCCGGCTGTATCCGCAGCCGACTCCGTACGAGCTTCGCGATTACTATCCGGATTCCTATTGGTACACCGAGGAAGACGGGACCGCCGACCGGTTGGAACAGGTGTGGCGCCGCTTCGTTCTGGGCGATCACCTCCGCTTTGTCGAACGCGCGCTCCGCGAATGCGAGGAAACCGGCATGGTCCTCGACGTGGGCTGCGGCGGCGGGCTGTTCCTCCGCATGCTTGCGGAACGGGGAACGCCCAACGTCACGGGACTCGATTTCTCGCTCGACGCCGCCGGAGTCGCCTGGCGCAAGAACGGAGTTCCGGCCGTCTGCGCGTCGCTGAACCGCGCTCCGTTTGCCGCCGAATCCTGTGCCGCCGTGACGATGTTCCACGTCCTCGAGCATTTATATGATCCTGCGTCGTATCTCGACGCCGCGCACAAACTCCTCAAGCCGGATGGCCGCCTGATCGTTCAAGTACCGAACGCCGCGTGCTGGCAGTTCCTGCTGTTTAGTGAACGCTGGAACGGCGTGGACGTGCCGCGTCACCTGTTCAACTTCCGCGAAACCGACCTCGAACTGCTGCTCGATTCGTGCGGCTTTGAAATCCTGCGGCGCAAGCATTTCTCGATGCGCGACAACCCCGCCGGACTCGCCACCACCATCGCACCGTCGCTCGATCCCATGGCCCGGCGCATCCGGCGCGCGCCGGAGACGCCCAACACACGGCTCTTGAAGGATCTGACTTACTTCGCTTTGCTGCTGGGCTCGATTCCATTCACACTGCTCGAAGCCACTTGCCGAGCCGGATCCACCATCATGTTCGAGGCGCGCAAGAAGTCGTGATCTACGCCTCGACGCGCTCCGCCCTTCCCGGTCCTTTGCGTCGCTGGATCCTGCATTTCGAGACCGCGATCGAAGAGGCTGTTAACGATTTTGCGAAGTCGCTTCCGGATGGCATCCGCGTGCTCGACGCCGGAGCCGGAGAAGGCCAGTACGCGGATCGGTTCACCCGGCAGAAATATACCGGTGTCGATTTAGGTATTGGCGATGCCAACTGGAATTACGCTGGCCTCGATTGCCTTGCCGACCTCACCGCGCTGCCATTTCGCGATTCGAGTTTCGACGCCGCGCTGAACGTGGTCACGCTCGAACACGTTCGCGATCCGCAGCTGGTGGTCTCTGAGCTGTCGCGCGTCATGAAGCCGGGAGCGGCGCTGCTGCTGATCGTCCCTCACGAGTGGGAGGAGCACCAGATTCCGCATGACTATTTCCGCTACACGCGCTATGGCGTCCAGCTTCTGATCGAGCGCGCCGGGCTCGCGGTCGATTGCCTCGAACCGGTCGGCGGCTTCTTCCGACTGCTGTCGCGACGCCTGTTCAACGCGCTGCAGTTTTTCCCCGGGCCGTTCTTTTTTCTCGCGGCGCTCTTTCTTGTGCCGCCCGCGATCCTGGCGCCGCTGTTCGATTCCCTCGATCGCGAACGGCGCTTTACACTGGGATATATATGCGTCGCGCGCAAACCCTTCTCGCCGCCGTCCTGATCTTCACCGCGGTCGCGAGCGCCTCCGACTTCTCGGGCGAATCCGCCCTTACTTTTACCAAGCGCGTGGTCGCCCTCGGACCTCGCCCGCCCATGTCCGCCGCGAACAAGAGTCTGCAGGCCATGATTCTCGCGCAGATGAAACTCGACGGCTGCCAGATTATCGAGGACCCCTTTACCGCTACTACGCCCAAAGGTCCGATGGCGATGCGGAACCTGATCTGCAAGTTCCCCGGCACCTCCGGCAAGGCCATCGTGTACACGGGCCACTTCGACACCAAGCTCTTTCCAGGCCGCAAATTCGTGGGAGCCAACGATGGCGGCGCTTCCACCGGTTTCCTACTTGAAATGTCGCGCGTACTTGCTAAAAAGCCGCGCAAGGACGACGTGTACCTGGTGTTTTATGACGGCGAAGAAGCGATCGGCGAATGGTCGCCGACCGACGGAATCCACGGCAGCCGCCACCTCGCACAGCGTTGGAAGAAGGAAGGCGTCACGGCGCGCATCAAAGCCTTGGTGAACGTAGACATGATCGGCGACAAGGAACTTGGAATCCTGCAGGAAACGAATTCGAGCGTCAGCCTTCGCCGCCTGGTTTGGAGAATCGCCGCGGATCTCGGGTACTCGAAATATTTCCTCGAATCCGAGAGCGCGGTTGAAGACGACCACATGCCGTTCGTCAAGGCCGGAGTGCCGGCGCTCGACCTGATCGACTTCGACTATCCGCCATGGCACACCGACGCCGACACGATCGACAAAGTCAGCGCGCGAAGCCTGATGATCGTGGGCGACGTGCTGCTGGAACTGCTTAAGCGTTTGGAAAACTGACGACGATTACTTACGTTTCGCCGGCGGCCAATCGTAGGAATCGGGCTCGGGAATCGCGGCTCCGTCTTTGCGCGGAGACGACGCGCCGTAATTAGTTTTGGCCTTCGAATCGCGCATGACGGCCTGGCCGCCGCCCATCAGGCCTGAGTATTCGCCGCGCAGGTTGATCCAGTGGCCGCGTTTCTCGAGCTCCTCGCGAACGGGCTCCGGCACACGCGACTCCATACGGACGTCGCAGCCGCCGAGCGTAGTTTTGGTGAACCTCGGAGCCTCGAGCGCGGCCTGAATATTGAAGCCGTGGTCGACGACGTAGGACACGAATTGCGCCTGTGCCTGCGCCTGATTCTGGCCGCGCATGATACCGAAACCGATGTGTTGATCGCCTTTTTCGAGGAAGCCGGGAATGATGGTGTGATAGGGCCGCTTGCCGGGTGCGAGTGCGTTCGGGTGGCCGGGATCGGAGGAGAAGGCTCCGCCGCGATCATGTAGCACGAAGCCGAAGTCATCGACGCCGACGCCCGAGCCGAAGATGTCTGAGATGCTTTGGATCCACGAGACGATGTTGCCGTCGCGGTCGATGACGGAGAGATAAATCGTGTGGTTGACCTTGGCGGCGTCACCGAGGGAGGTGGGGGGTTTGCCGGGTTCCGTATCGCAATTGGCTTTCTCGAGGCTGATCAGTTTGGCGCGTTCTTTCGCGTAGTCTTTCGAAAGCAGACCGGTGGTCGGAACGCTGACGACGCGGGGATCGGCTACATAGCGGCGCTGATCCTGGAAGGCCAGCTTCTGCGATTCGATCTTGACATGGAAGGCGTTGAGGCTGAGCGGCTCCCATTCGGGGATGGGAAATTGTTCCATTACATTGAGCATTTCGAGGGTTCCGACGCCTTGGCTGTTGGGCGGAAGCTGATACACCTTCCAGCCGCGGTAGCTGGTTTCGATGGGCTTTACCCATTCCGATTCGTGGGCGCGGAGATCATCGGCGGTCATTGTGCCGCCTAGACGCTTGGAGGTTCTTAGAATTGCCTGGGCGATTTCGCCGCGGTAAAACGCTTGCGGCCCTTGTTGCGCGATCAGCTTGTAAGCTTTGGCGAGGGCGGGATTCTTGAAGATTTCTCCGACTGCGGGAGCGCGGCCGTTAGGCAGGTACGTGCGCGTTGCGTTTTCGTCGCCGCTCAATTTTGAGGCCGAATCCTGCCAGTCGAATTGAATGATCTCGGTGACCGGAAATCCGTTTTCGGCGTAGTAGATCGCGGGTGCGAACAAGTCCGCCCAGGGAATCTTGCCGAATCGCTTGTGCATTTGCGCCCAGCCGTCGACCGCACCGGGAACGGTGACGGTATGAATTCCGGAAGCGGGAATCGAGGACATATCGCGCTTGCGGAGCGCTTCGAGGCTGAGACCGCGCGGGGCGACTCCGCTGGCATTGATGCCGGTCAGCTTGTTGGACTTCGCATCCCAGTGGATGGCGAACAGGTCGCCGCCGATGCCATTCATCATCGGTTCGACGAGGCCGAGGACCGCATTCGCGGCGATGGCGGCGTCCACGGCGGATCCGCCGCGCGCCAGGATTTGCGCTCCGGCTTGGGAGGCGAGCGTCTGCGACGTGGATACGATTCCGCCGCGCGTGATCACCATCGAGCGAGCCTGCCAGCGCTCCTGCGAATTCAGTGGGAGGACTAGTAAGAGCAGGCCGGTCAGGATGCCGGCCCAAAAGCGTCCGAGGCGGAGATAGGGGCAGCAGGGCATCTACGCCTTCCCCATGTTGGATTCGATGATGTCGAAGAATTCGTGGATGTCGCGTGGACGGGTGTGGATGTGGGCCGACAGGCGCATCTGACCGTTGCCGTTACGGCTGGTCCAGATTTTCTTACGGCTGATTTCTTCCATCGCGGCTTTGGAATCCTTCTTGAAGCGGATAGCGATGAGGGAACCGAACATGCGGTCGTCGTCGGGCGTCAGCATTTCGATATAGGACAGGCGGGACGCACGTTGGTAGAACATCCGCGCGAGACCGTGCATACGGGTGTGGATCCGTTCGTGCCCGATGTCGCGCGCGAAATGCAAGCCGGCGAGCATGCCTTCGATCGTCGCGCGATTGTTGGTTCCGAGGCGCATGTAGCGGTTCGCCTTCAGGTTTTTGTCGTCCCAGCCGCCCGTGACGCACAGCGGCCAGCAGCGATCCTGCATATCTTCGCGGGCGTAAAGGATTCCGCAGCCGGCGGGCGCGAAGAGCCATTTGTGCGGGCTGCCGGCGAAGAAATCGCAGCCGAGGTCGGAGATTTTCACGGGAATCTGGCCGTGCATGTGAGCTCCGTCCACGACAGTGATGACGCCCTTGGCGCGTGCCGCGTCGCAGATCTGGCGGATGGGCATGATCAAGCCGGTGGGCGAAGTAATGCCGGAGAAAAACAGGACTTTGGTGCGCGGACCGATGGCCGACACCATGATGTCGGCGAGTTGTTCGGGATTTTTCGGAGGCAGAGGCAGCTTCACTTCGCGGACGGTAACGCCGTAGCGTGCCTCACGCATTCGCCAGCCGGATTTGCCGCTGGTGTGTTCCTGGTCGGTCATTACGACTTCGTCGCCAGCCTTCAGGTCGATGCCGTTGGCGAAGGTGCTGAGCGCTTCGGTCGCATTGTGTACGAACGCGAGCTCGTCTTTTTTGCAGCCGAGGAAAGCGCCCATTTCCTCGCGTTCGGCGTCGAGCGTTTCATAGCCCCAACGCGGATACGCCTCCGGCATCTGGAGCGCGGCGGCGACTGCGAGATAGTCGGCGACCTTTTTTAGAACGGGCTTCGAAACGATGCCGAGGCTGCCGTTGTTTAAGAACGACCGCCAATCGGGCAACAGGAATTGCTCGTCGCGGATGCGCTTCCAATAGGCTTCGGGATCGCGATCGAACAGCGAATTCGGGGGCAGCGGCAGGATGTCGGGAATCACGGCGGCTTTCGCGGCGGGCAGGCCGAACATCCCCGCGGCGGCTGCAGCGCCTGCCAGAAGGTGACGCCGTGCGATTCCTGTGGTCTGCTGTGCGGCCGCGGTTCCCGTCGAATGCATCCTATTGATTGGATCTTACGGCGGAGCGGAATGCAAGGATCGGCGCTATGGCTTGGACGGGCGGAATCGGGCCCAGGGAAGCTCCAGTTCGCCTCGTTGGGGCGGCTCGCCGTTGACGCGGACCTTACCCATCGGCACCCCGAAGTCAAGCCAGAGGCACTCGGCGAAGCCGTTGCTCCAATAAGCACCGTCCACCAGCAGGGGCATGCCGGTGATCGTGATTTTTGATTCGGTCTTCTGCGCGATCCCCGCCACTTCGCGGCATGCGTCGCGGCGGGCGTAGGCGACGGTGCGCCATGTCTTGAGATTGTGATCGACGGCGGCCACTTGAAACGTGACGATCAGGACGCCGGCGAGGATTCCGATGCGGCGCGGCAGTGCGATCCAGAGAAGCACGAGCGCGATCACGAACGGAACGCTGGCGAGGGTCAGGTAACGCGAACGCTCGAGCGACGCGTCGATGAGCAGTAAGTGATGGACCGGGATGCAGGCGATGGCGACGGCGCCGAGTGCGAACGCCAAGCGACGGCGGTTCGGCCGGGCCTTGAGCAGGAGGAGCGTTCCGGCAATTCCGCAAACGAACCCGGCGCGCATCCACCATTCGAGGGGTGTGGACCAATTCAGGGGGAACCACAGGATGCCCCAGATGCGGGCGAAGAAGGTTTTCGCGAATACGAGCGCGTTCCAATCGAGAGCTTTGGGGGCTCCCGCCGCATCGACGTAGCCGCCGACGCCGCTGAGCATCGACCAGCGGATGACGAAGACGACGGCGGCGACTGCCAGCAACGCTGCCAGCCGGCGGATGGCTGTCGGGCTTTCGGTGTCCATCCAAACTAGCGGCGCGAGGAGGAGCGGCAGGACGAAAGCCGATTCTTTCGACAGGCACGCTGCTGCGACGGCCAGTAGCGCGGCGATCAAGCCGGTGGTCGTCCGGCGGAGCACGAAGAGGGCCGCGAGCAGAGAAAAGAACAGAGCGAGCGAATCGAAGCGCGCGGCCGACCAGGCCACGGTTTCGGGGCGAATGCCGTGCCAGGTGAACGCGAGGGCTCCGAGGATATCGAAGGGCCGAGTGATTCCGAGCCGCCGCAGAAGCAGGAAGAACAGCAAGCTGGACGCGCCGTGCAGGATCAGGTCGAAGGCGTGGCGCGGCATCGCGGCTGCGCCCCACAGCTTCCATTCCGCCCAAAACGTCAGGCAGCCGAGCGGCCGGTAGAATTGCGACCCGGATGCGATATGCGTCAGGCAGCCGGCAGGCATGCGATCGGCTGCGGTTGCCATTTGCTGGAGGTGGATGTAGTCGTCGGTAACCAGAGGCATCGACAGAACCGAGCCGAACGCGACGCCCACTTCGAGCAGCACGACGGCCATCAGCCAGCGGGGTGATCCGGATCCGGTGGGGGCTGTCGTCGGGTCGCGTGAGAGAAACACGGCGAAGAGCGTGGAAATCGCGACCGCGCATTCGAGGCCGATCGGATTGTGGACCAGCGCGAACGGTCCGGTGAGGGCGCGGATCAGCAGCAGGACGCTTCCCGCGGCGGCCACCAGCATCACAAAAAGGCGAGCCGCCGATGCTGAAAGATCGAATCCGCGACCCATGCGCGTGGCTACTTTTTACCCAAATGCAGGGCGACGCTGCCGCCGGTCATGCGTTCGAACTCGACGCTCGAAAAGCCGGTACTTCGCATTTGCGCGGCCAGATCCTCGGCGCCTGGGAATTTGCGGATGGACTCCGGAAGATAGCTATACGCTTCGCGCGATCCGGAAACCATGCCGCCAACCCAGGGCAGCACGCGCGTCGAAAAGAATCCGTAGAGCGCGCCGAACGCGCGATTGGTGGGCTGCGAGAATTCGAGGATCGCCAGGGTTCCGCCGGGGCGCAACACGCGAAGCAGTTCCTCAAGACCGCGCCGGTAATTCGAAAAATTGCGAAATCCAAAGGCAACGGTGATCAAATCGAGCGACGCGTCGGCAAGCGGCAGGCGCAGTGCATCGGCCTCGAACAGCTCCGAGCGTTTCTTCGAGGTCTTGACTTTGCGGCCGGCTTCGACCAGCATCGGATGGCAGAAATCACTACCGAGCACGGCGGCTCCGCGACGGTCTTCGAGCGCGAGCATGACGTCGCCGGTTCCGCAACAAAGGTCGAGGACACGCGCGTTCGGATCTTGGAGCAAGGGAGCGATCCGCTCGACGGTGCGACGGCGCCAGCGTTTGTCGAGATTGAAGGATAAGACGTGATTCAGCAGGTCGTAGCGGCTCGCGATCTTGCCGAACATTCCGCGAACCCACTGCGCGGCCTGCTCTTCCGTCTGTGCGCCCTCTGGAGTCGTACCCGACACAATCATCGAATGGCCGCCTGAATGGCGCGCAGCACCACCGCTTCGTCGATTCCCGACACGATCGACGTTTCGCCGACGCGCGGCGTCAACACGAAATGGACTTTGCCTTTTATCGTTTTCTTGTCGTGCAAGGTCAAAGCAAGCAGCGCGGCCGGGTCGATCGAACGCAAAGGAGGCAGCGCGCCGTAGCTCGCGATCACGCCATGCATTTCCAGCGCGTCCGCTTCCGCGAGGCCGGCCACATCGCGCGAAATGTCTATCGCGGCATGCATTCCGTATCCGACGGCTTCGCCGTGCAACAGGGTGGAATACCTCGTTTCCGCTTCGATGGCGTGGCCGACGGTGTGGCCGAAATTCAGGATGCGGCGCAGATCGCCCTCGCGTTCATCCGCCGTCACGACTTCGCATTTGATGCGGACGGCAGCGGCGATGATGCGCTCTTCGATCTCAGGTTCGCGGGCGATGACGGCGTCGTGCTGGTCGGCGAGGATCGAAAACAAAGCGCGATCGCGAATGATTCCGCACTTGATGATCTCGTAGAGGCCGGCGCGATACTCGCGATCGGGGAGAGTCTTCAGAAAATCCGGATCGATCAGCACGGTGAGCGGTTGATGAAAAGAGCCGATCAGATTCTTGCCGCCGGTGAGATTGGCGCCGGTTTTCCCGCCAACCGCGGCATCGACCTGCGCGAGCAGGGTGGTCGGAATCTGGATCACCGGGATGCCGCGCATGAAAACAGCGGCGAGGAATCCTCCCAGGTCGGTAACGATTCCGCCGCCGAAAGCGACGATCAGGCTGGCGCGATCCGCGCCGAGCTCGACCATTTGCTCCGCCATCTGCTCGACGTGCGCGATCCGTTTATTTGGCTCACCGCCCGCGAAATAGAGGATGTGGTGCTCGCGGCCATTCAGCGCAGCTTCGAGCGCGGGGCCATGCAGGTCCCACACGTCGCGCGTCGTAACGACGAAGATGATCCCGGCGGAATCCGGGATGGCGGCGGGCAGTTTTTGTAGTGCGCCTCGTTCGACAACCGCATCGTAAGTGCGGGTCGCCGTTTCGACGCGAAAGGCGGGCATATCGACCGTTGTACCATGAGGAGGAAAGCGCCCGTCCCCTCCATGAACCCTGATTTCCTCGTCGTCGGCGCTGGTGTCGCCGGACTCCGCGCTGCGATTGAGCTTGCCGCAGCCGGCGAAGTGCTGGTGGTCGCGAAAGACACTCTCCAGGAATCGTCGTCCGAATACGCGCAGGGCGGCATCGCGGCCGCGCTGAACGATGACGACGAAGTGGAGCTCCACGAGCAGGACACGCTGATCGCGGGCGACGGACTCTCCGATCGCGAGGCGGTGCACGTGCTCGTCGACGACGGTCCGCGGGCGATCGAGCAACTGATTGCATGGGGCGCGGCGTTTGACCGCGTCGGCGGTAAACTGCAATTCGCGCGCGAGGGCGCGCATTCGCGGAACCGGGTGCTGCATGCGCACGGCGACTCGACGGGTCACGAGATCGCGCGGACGCTGTACGAGAAAGCGGCGTCGCTACCCAACATCCGCTTCCAAAGTTTTTCCGCGATCACCGATTTATTGGTTCAAAACGGCGAAGTGGCGGGCGCTATCGCATGCGACGAACGGGCCAAGCGTTCCGTGCGGATCCAAGCTCGGGCGACACTGCTGGCGACTGGCGGGCTGGGTCACGTGTTTCTCGAAACGACGAATCCGAACGTCGCAACGGGCGACGGTGTCGCGGTGGCGTATCGCGCCGGTGCCGAAATCAGCGATATCGAATTTGTGCAGTTCCATCCGACCGCGCTGCATGTGGAAGGCGCTCCGCGATTTCTACTGTCGGAAGCATTGCGTGGAGATGGAGCGTATTTGCGCAACGGAGCGGGCGAACGCTTCATGGCGCGGTACGACAAGCGCGAGGAACTGGCTCCGCGCGACGTGGTGTCCCGGTCGATCGTCGCCGAGCTGAAACGCACCGGCGAGAAGCATGTGTACCTCGACTTGACGCACCTCGACGGTCCGTATCTGAAGAATCGCTTTCCGCGCATTTACGAAACGTGCCTGCGATTCGGCATCGACTTTACGACGACGCCGGTCCCGGTGCATCCGGCGGCGCATTATGCGATGGGCGGCGTCCGAACGGATCTGGATGGCCGGACGACGCTGGGCCGATTGTTCGCCGCCGGAGAAGCAGCCTGCACCGGCGTACATGGCGCGAACCGGTTAGCCAGTAATTCTTTGCTCGAGGGCGTCGTTTTTGGGGCCCGCGCCGGATCCGCCATGCGGACACTGGCTTCCGCGTCGCGGCTCGAAGGCATTGCTCCGACGGCTGTCTTTCCGCAGCGTAGCGCCGACGATCTCCGACGGATCGCGTGGAACCAGTGTGGCCTGGTGCGTTCCGCCACGTCGCTTTTGAAAGCGATTTCCGATTTAGCGGACGGCGGCGCTGAGCCGGTACATCACCCACGACGTGAAGACTTTGAGCGCCGAAACATCCGCGAAGTTGCGCTTTTGATCGCGCGCTGCGGTCTGGCGCGCGAAGAGAGTCGCGGCGGACATTATCGCGAAGACTTCCCCACTCGCCGACCGGAATTCCAAAAGCATTCGTCGATTACGATCCAACATGAGCCGTCGTTCCGCTGATCCGCAACGGATGCCGAAGCCGTTGCGAGTCGACGGTGCGCCTCCGAAGGAGCGGCAGTCCGGCGTCTTTTTTCTGATGCTTCTATTGGCCGCGGTGCCACTGCATCAGGCGAGTCCGAGGACCATTCTGTGGGCGGCTCCGGCGATCTTAATTGCAGCCGTGCTGATTGCGTGGGCGGCGGAATCGGCGCAATTCTTTATCGCGCAGGGCTTCGCGCTCGCGATTCTGGCGTGGCTGCAGACGCTGCCGGAATTCGCCGTCGAAGCGGTGCTCGCGTGGAAGCAGCAGGTTCCGCTGCTGCTGGCGAACCTGACAGGCGCGTTGCTGCTGCTGACCGGGTTCGGATGGCCGATGATCTATTTCACGGCGGCGCGGGCGCATCGCAAGAAGACGGGCGAACCGATGAACGTAATTTACCTGCCGAAAGCGCATTCGGTTGAGGTGATCGGCCTGGCGGCTCCGCTGCTGTACATGTTCTTCGTGTACTCGAAGGCTTCGCTCGATCTGATCGACGGAGCGGTGCTATTTGTGATGTACGCGGCGTACCTTGCGATCCTGAGCCGCATGCCTGCTGAAGAATCGGACGCGATCGAGGACCTGGAGCTGATCCCGCGCACGATCGTCCAATCGAAGCCCGCCGTCCGGACCACGATCATCGCGGCGCTCTTCGTCGCCGGTGGAGCGCTAATCTACTTCAGCGCGGAACCGTTTCTTGGCGGCCTGCTGGCGCTCTCTACCGCGATTGGAATTCCGAGTTTCGTCTTTATTCAATATGTCGCGCCGTTCGTTTCCGAGTTCCCGGAGATCGCGTCGACATACTACTGGGCGCGCACTGTCACGGGCGCCCCGATGGCGCTGATGAACATGGTTTCGAGCAACATCAATCAATGGACGCTGCTGGTCGCCATGCTTCCGGTGGTGTACTCGGTCAGCCGCGGCGAAGTGTCGTCGATTCCGCTCGACGCGCAGCAGAGCCTGGAACTGTTGATGACGCTGGCGCAAGCGCTGGTCGGATTGCTCTTTCTGTTGAACATGGAGCTCGCCTGGTGGGAGGCCGCCGCATTGTTAGGGTTGTTCCTCGGCCAGTTCGCGTTTTCGCCGACTCCCTACGCGACCGAAGCGCATTGGGTGGTCACGGTGATTTACTTCCTCTGGGCGGCGATCGAAATCGGGCGGATTCTTGTTTCGCGGCAGGCGCCGAAAGCGTTCGTCCAATTCGGCGAAATGTGGCGCGCCCACGTGCGCCGCTAGACGCACGCGCCGCCTGCTATCGTACTCCCATGATCCTTGTCACCGGCAGCGTGGTCGCTCGCGCGGACACGTTTGACGCGTTGCTCGAACACAGCCTGGTGCATGTCCGGAGGTCGCGCACGGAGCCGGGTTGTATTTCACATGCCGTGCACCGCGATGTTGAGAATCCGCTCCGCCTGGTGTTCGCCGAGCAGTGGGCGGACAAGGCCGCGCTGGCGGCGCACTTTGCCGTTCCCGCTTCGGCCGAGTTCGTGAAGGCGATCCGCGAACTGGCTGCGGAGCGCGGCGAAATGGATATTTACGATGCGGTCGCTGTCCCGTATCCTCTTTCTTAAGCGAACGCCGCAGCGGCGGGTTCTTGGCGGATCCGCCAAACTCTTGACGCTTTGATCGCTGGGCGGCTTTGCGTTTTCAATGCGAAAGCGGTGGCCCTCCGTTTGCATTCTCGATTCCGAGGAGTATCTCCGAGAATGTTCTCTATCGCCCAAGCCGAAACTCGCAGCGCGCTCGACGCGCGGAAGCAAACTGGAAGGCGCGTCGACGCTTCGCTGGTGATCGGAATCGTTGTCGCGGTGGGCGCTCTGGTAGCCGGAATCGCCTCCACTGGGGCCGGCATCCTCTACTTTTTGCAGCCGACGGCCGCCGCAATCGTATTTGGTGGAACGCTCGGCATCCTGATGGTGACGACGCCCATGCAGAACATCCGCAATTCCGCCAAGCGGGTTGTGTCGCTCTTCTCCGCCGAAGTCGTCGAGCCGGAGCGCCTGATGGAAGACGTGGTACAGGCCGCAAGAATCGCGCGCAAGGACGGAATGGCTGGGCTTCAGCGATTCGCGGAGCGCATTGATAACGCGTTTCTGCGTGAAGCGCTGCTGCTGTCGCTCGACGTCCGGAATCGGATCGATTTGCAGACCGCTATTGAAAATGAACTGAAGCTCCGCGAACGGCAGGGTGAATCGGATGCGAAGACGCTCGAAGTCGCGGGCGGTTTCGCGCCGACCGTGGGCATCCTCGGAACGGTTGTCGGATTGATCGAAGTCCTCCGGCATTTCACCGATTTCACAGCCGTGGGGGGCGGAATCGGGATGGCGTTCGTATCTACGATTTACGGCTTAGGACTGGCGAACCTGGTTCTGTTGCCGTTAGCGCATCGGATTCGCGCGACGGTCGCGGACACATTCGAGAGACAGGAACTGATTCTCGAAGGCGTTCTCTGCGTGGCCGACGGACTGCATCCGTCGATGATCCGCGTGAAACTGGCCGCTTTCCTACGCGAGCCCTCGGAGTCCGTGGGCGAGCGCGGCCTGGCAACGAAGACGGTGGCTGCACATGGTCAGTAGCACGCGGCGGCCGATCTATCTGCGGCACGATTCTTCAAAGCAGGATCGGTGGCTGGCAAGCTACGCGGACGTCATCACCATTCTGTTGGTATTGTTCGTGGCGGCTGCGGCGCAAGGTCTGGCGCGGAAGCGCGAGCCAGTTCCAGCGGCGGTTGCTGCGATGGTCAGCGCGCCGGAACCGGTTCCACAGATCGTTCCCCCGGTGGTAGCGCCTGCTCCAGCGGAGACGTTGTCGCCGGAGCTGCTGGCATTGCGCGCGAAACTGCGGGAGCACGATGCGGATCTCGAGATCGAATCTCGCGGCGTGGTGATCAGCCTGCCGCAGGCGGTGTTGTTTCCCGCTGGCCAGGCAGACATCACCAAGTCCGCGCGTCCACTGATCGAAGAGATCGCCGATGCGATTCGCGACCTTCCGAATAGGATCAGCCTGATTGGGCACAGCGACGGAACGCCGATCCGCAACAAGCGTTTCCACAGTAATTGGGAGCTATCGACGGCGCGCAGCGTGAAACTGCTGGAAACCCTGACCGGCGAATTCAACATTCCGGAGGCGCGTTTATCGGTCGCGAGCTTCGGTCCCTATCAGCCGAAAACCACAAACGAAACGCCCGAAGGTCGCGCCGAGAACCGCCGCGTGGAAATCGTCATTCTGCCGGAATAGCCTCCGGCTATTTCCTTTTTGCGTACGAAGGAATTTCGCAACTGAAGTTCGCCGCGTCGTCCGTGCTTCCTGATCCTTGATAGCGCGCGACCTGGGGATAGGGACAGAGGGGACGGGTGCGGAGCAGCTTGCTCGCCGGGTCAAAATCCGAGGCCCGTTTCACAGCAACGATGGAATCCGGAACCGTACCGGTATCCACCCAACGCTCGATCGCGGCGGACATATCCGAATTCGGATCGGGCTGCGATGTGCCTGGCGCCGCTCCGAACATATTCGGACCGGGACCGCCTGCGCAATGCTGTAAGCCCGGAACCATGTAGAGCCGCACAAATTCGCTGGTCTTCTTCGATCCCATTTTGTGTTGGACGGCCTGGAAATACTGGATCGTACGTTCCGCGGCGATCGCTGGATCGCTCCAACCGTGCCACAGGATCAGCTTGCCGCCGCGAGCGCGAAACGCACTCAAATCGGGATCGACGGAATTCAGAATCTTGGCGACTTTTTTGTCGGCCGTCCATACATCCTTGTCCACGTTAAAGGTCTTGAAGTCCCACTTCGGATCGCCGAAGACCATGTTCATGAAGAACTGCGTGGCAAAGCTGAACTGGGCGCCGCGGCCTGGTGCGGCTCCCGTGATCCAGCCTGACCAACTGAAAGCGCCCATCTCGCCGCCCGGTAGATAGCCGGGGAAAATGCGCCGGCCTTTCGAAGTGATCGGGCCGGAATAAATCTTCTTCAGCGCGGCGACTTGGGGAGCCGTGAGACAGCTGTTGTTCTCTTCGGCTTTGCAAAGCAGCACGGAGGGATCGAAATGGCAGCGCGTCGGATCGTCGATGACTCCGTCGGCGACCCCGTCACGAGCGTCGCAAGATGCCACCGTCGCATCGGCCATCGCTTTGATCTTCGCCGGCGGAATATAACTGGCCGGGTCCAGCATCAGGGCGTTCGTGTTCCAGGCAAAACCGGAGACCAGATGCGTAAAGTCGTTGGCGGGCGCTCCGGCGATAATGCCGTCGTAGTCCGCCGGATATCGTTGGGCTTCCATCAACGCCTGCCGTCCGCCATTCGAACAACTGCTGAAATAGGAGCGTCTCGGGCCATTTCCGTAGAACGCTACGACGATCTTTTTCGCGAGAACCGTGGTCTCGTGGACCGCGCGATACCCATAGTCGATCAGCTTTTCCGGATGGCCCAATGCCCACGTCGCGTCGGAACCGGTGTGCCCGGTATCCGAGTTGACGACCGCGTAGTTTTGTCCGAGCGCGCCAGCCATGGGGCCGTATTGAATGGATCCCGCGAACCCGCCGTTGCCGACTCCCTGCAGCTTGCCGTTCCAATCCGTCGCCGGCATCCAGACTTCGAATTGGATATTGGAGTCAGCGCTCGGCTTCAGGATTCCGGTGACGCGGCAGAAGGCCGGCAAAATCCTGTAAGGCGTGACGATGGGGGAAGTGGGAGCCGCGGACGAAGGCGCGAATTCGCCGGCACCAACCACGACGGCGGTCAAGATGGTCGTGTCCTTCAGCTTGAGAACGGCGATACCGTCACAGGTCGCCGCGTGGCTGGATGCGCAAGATGCGGCGGTCAAGACGACAAGCCAAAATCGATCCATCAGTGCCCCGGACTAGCGAAGGAATCGCTATCCATATTTTCCCATGCCGCGGCGAAAGAATTACTCCGCGCCCTCAATCCACCGGTATTCCATGTAGTGTGCCGTTTCGCGCGCGACTTCGATTCCGTGTATGCGGGACACCGCGTGCAACGCCATGTCGATTCCGGCGGAGATTCCGGCCGACGTGATCACCCGGCCGTTATCCACGAATCGCGTATTCTCGACGACCTTGGTGGACGGAGCGAGTTGGCGCAGGAGATCGAGCGCGCCGAAATGCGTGGTCGCAGACTGCCCATCCAGCAGGCCGGCCTTGGCGAGCAGGAGGGAGCCGGTGCAGACCGAGAGCAGGAATTCGACATCGGGGGCCAGCTTGCGGATCCAGTCGATGGTGGGAGGATCGTTGACCAGCGGACGTGTTCCATAGCCGCCAGGGATCACCAGGATATCGGGCTTCGGCAGCGTCTCAAACGTATAGGCCGGTGTCACGGCCAGACCATTGCGGGCCTGAACGACGCCCGCTTTAGCGGCGACCGTCATCACTTCAAAGGGACCCGGACCAGGGCGCTGTCCAGTTACCGCAAAGACCTCGAAGGGACCGGCGAAGTCCAGGACTTCGACGTCGTCGAACAGAAAGATCGCGACGCGTTTGCGGGGAGCGGACGGAGGCATTCCTGTATCATAGCGATGGAGAAATCAATTATGACTGCGCCGCGCACCGAGCATCCCCCTGTCGCGATGATCGAACGCGATCTCGAAGGCGACTTCGTCCGAGTCGTCGAAGAGGCCGCCATCGCCGCCGCTCGCACGATGGGCATGGGCGACCGCGATGGATCCGACAACGCCGCCGTGCAGGCGATGCGTCACACTTTTGATGGAATCAAGATTCGCGGAAACATCGTAATCGGCGAAGGCGAGCGCGATGAGGCTCCGATGCTGTACATCGGGGAGCATGTTGGCGAGGCGGCTCCAGCGGGCGTCGAATATCCTCATGTGGACATCGCCGTCGATCCGCTCGAAGGCACCAACCTCTGTGCCACCGGAACCGCCAATTCGATCGCGGTGCTGGCGGTGTCCGAGCATGGCGGCTTGCTACACGCTCCGGATTGCTACATGGAGAAGATCGTCGCCGGGCCGGCTTGCCGCGACGCGCTCGACATCGATGCGCCAGTGAAATATAACTTGAAGGCGATTGCGCACTGCCTGGATCGCAACGTGAAGGATCTGGTCATCATGGTCCTCGACCGGCCGCGCCACGCGGAGCTGATCTCGCAGATTCGCGCGACCGGTGCGCGCATCCGGCTGATCGGAGACGGAGACTTGTCGGCGGGCATCGCGGCCGCTGTTCGAGGAGCCGGCGTTGACGCCGTGATGGGGATCGGCGGCGCGCCGGAAGGTGTCATCACCGCGGCCGCCATGCGCTGCCTGCACGGAGAAATGGTCGCCCGCCTGGTGGTCAATACGCCGGAACTCGAAGAGCGCGTCGAGCGGATGGGGATCAAGGACTCGAAGCGAATTTACACGGCGCAGGATCTGGCTCCGGGAAACCAGATTATTTTCGCGGCTTGCGGCGTCACCGAGGGCGCATTACTCCAGGGAGTTCGGTTTTTCGGCGATGGCTGCCGGACGCATTCGCTGGTGATGACGTGCGCCACCAAGAAGGTCCGGTTTGTTGACACGGTCCATATGACGCGTGAACCCGGACGGTTGGGCGTCCGGCTCTACTAATTTTGGGTGATGGCGGAGGCTTAGTGAGGATCTTTGGGATCAAGCCGCTGCAACTCACCTGCGGCAGCGGCTCGTAAGCTCGTAAGGCTGTGAGTAATCGTGTGCCAAATCAAACCGTCATCGACAACCTCGTACTCGTGGCGATAGACGTTTCCAGAGGCGGCGATAGCAGGCCAGTCGATCTCGGAGCACCGGAGTTTGAGGTCGTCTGGCAGTCGGCGAGACGCCTCCGAAATGATTTCCAGAGCTGGAGTGACGGCGTACTTCGTCTTTAGATCGGCTGTAAAATCCTCCCCGGTCATGCCAGCCGTAAACGCGCGGATCGCGTCGATGCTGTCAATGATGTCGTTCAGCCGCTGGGCCGGATTCTTAGAAGGCATTCACCGCGTCGCGTAGGATCGCGTCTTTGAGCAATGGTTTTAGGTTCTTCCGATGGACAACATCTACTGATTCACCGAGGATTTCGGCGATGAACAATTTTATCCGGGCATACTCGAACAGACCCATCGGACGCAGTGGATCGAGATCTACGAGCACGTCAATATCACTGCCGGCATGCGATTCGCCTCGGGCGACAGAACCAAAAACGGCCGCGTGACACACACCTCGGCTACGCAAATCAGCTTCATGCTGAAGCAACGTGCTCAGTACTTGCGGCAGCGCAACTCCCATACCAACCCAAGTCTAACAACGCAAGAACAGCAGTTGTTGAGACTTTCATGGGGTTGAACGGATGGACTTCGAGAAGACGGCGAGGTGTCGGAATGGAATCGGCTAGGCTTCTCACGGCACTAAAACGTCAACGCGCCACGAGAACGAGTAGTTCTCGTGGCGCGTTATGTCCCGGCTCCGGCAGGAGGGCGTCCGTGTGAATTCTGGGCAAATCACACGAGATGGCGCGGGCGGTTTGATCGCCGCACAGCAGCCTATCGGGCCAGGGAGATCCGCCTAGGGCATCAGGTCTTCTTGTGCGGAAGCAGAACGCCTAATAAGGCTCCTGCCGCAAACGCGACCCCTAGGGCTGGAATCGGAAATTTCTTCACTTGATGCGTCGTATTGTCGAGCACATCCTCACATGTGTTTCTACCGCGCTTCAACAGGCGCTCCGCGGTTCGCGTAGCGTCCTCCGTTGCGGCATGCATCCGCTCCTTGGAGGCTTCCACCTTGTTCTCGATGCGTTCCGACAAGGCTTTCGCCCCATCTTTGGCGCACCAGCAGTCGCAGTCAATCTCATTGTCCCGCTGCCGCTTCAACTCGTCCAGTTCGAATCCCGCGAGTATGGCCGGCATCTTTCTGCCCTCCTCTCTATCGGAAGCTCTCTATTGGCAAGTGGAGCGCCAAATTGCGCTCGCTGATAACGCGGGACTTATCGAGGGCATCGTAGTCGAGAGTGGGCGCAGGCACCCAGAAGCGTCACCCAGGCGCGTGCTTTGGCGTTTTGAGGGAGATGAGTAAGGAGGGACGATGTGAAAAGGCGGCTGCTTATCGGTGCGTGTTGAGAACGAGCGGAATCCCGTTCTCACTCCCGGAGTTATTAGAGCGCGAAGTCCCGTCGCTTACGCTCCGGGTTCAATCCTCGGAAGCGGTGCAAGCGAGCTGGTAAGCGCGACCTGACGGTCGCGGTTCGGTTTGGATTGGGGTCCGCTCCCTTACGGTCGCGGTTCGGTTTGGATTTTCGGTTTGGATTGGGGTCCGCTCCCTCACGGTCGCGGTTCGGGTGCAGGTTGACCGTGCGCTCAGTTGACCTTCGACTCCACCGGAGCCGCATGGTCGTTGTTTGCAAAGCGCTCGAAGAATTCGACGATGCGCAGAGCGTGATCCATTCTTTGCGACGGCGGACCGGAGCGGCTGAGTTCGTGGCCCACCGACGGATAGCGGATATATTCGACCGGCTTGCCCATCTGCTTCAGCGAACGATACAGCATTTCGCTTTGCGCGTAGCCGGTACGGAGATCCTCGCTTCCGTGAATGATCAGGAAGGGCGTGTTGATTTTATCTACGTAGGTGTAGGGCGATTCGTGCTCGAGGAGCTTCTTGGTTTCGGGTTCCCAGGGGAAGCCGCCAAAGGAATTTTCGACCAGCCGGAACGCGTTGGCTTCGCCGAAGAAGGTGGTCAGCTCGTAGACTCCGCGCTGCGCGACGGCGGCCTTGAAGCGATTGTCGTGGCCGATAATCCAGGCCGTCAGATATCCGGCGTACGAGCCCCCGGTGAGGAACAGACGGTCCTTGTCCACGTACGAATTGGTCTTCGCGGTCTCGTCGAGCGCGGCCAGAACGTCCTGCGCCGGGCCGTCGCCCCAGTTCTTGAAATTGCCTTTTTGATGCGCGTAGCCGTAGCCGCTGGAGCCGCGCGGATTCGCATACGTCACGCCGTAGCCCCAGGCGCAGAACAGCTGGAATTCGTGCCACATGGAGAATTCGCCGGGACCCCACATGGCGGTCGGACCGCCGTGCATGTCGAGCACCCAGGGATACTTCTTGCCGGCAACGGCGCCCGCGGGTTTCATCACCCAATATTGCTCCTTGATGCCGCCGGGGCGCGTGATCCAATGCTCTTCCGGCATGACAACTAATTTGTTAGCGAGCCAGCCGGAGTTCAATTCGGTGAGCTGGCGCATGGAGCCGTCGCGCTTTACGAGGTACAGTTCGTTGGGATTCGCGACGCTGATAACAGACATGACAATTTTGTTGCCACCCTCGTCATAGACGCCGATTCCCGTGCCATGTTTCGAAAGTTCGGTGAACTTGCCGTTCTCGAATCGCTGCAAAAGTTCGCCGCCATGCCAGGGGGTCGCGAATAGAACGGTGCCGTCCGACGCTTCCTGCATGCGCTGCACGCTCGAATCCCAGTCCTTCGCCAGCCAATTGATTTGGCCTGAGGAAATGTTGAAGGTTCCGAGTTTGCCTTGGCGGAAACCCGGCTCATCGGTTTGCGAGGCGGCGAAGAGCATGGTCTTGCCGTCGGCCATGTAGCGCGGCGAGTTGTAGGACCAGGCTTCGTTGGTCAGCAGCGGCTTCGCGCCGGTTCCGTCGGCGTTCATCACCCAGATGGCGCTGCGGCGGGTGCGGTCGGGATTGATGTTGCCGGGGGGCGTTGAGACGAAGGCGATTTGACGGCCGTCGGTCGAGAACTGCAAGCCGCCATGCTGGTAGAAATCCTTGGTGAGCTGGGTGGCTTTGTTGTCGTTTTCGAGATCGATCAGGAACACTTCGCCAATGCGCTGTTCGGGCGCGAGCGACTGCTCGGCGAGGAAGTTCATGCGCGTAATTTCAGTGGGATTGTCTTTGGCGGCGTTCTTCGCGAGCCAGTTGCGGATCGCCTTGCGGTCGCCATCTGGACGGGCTTCGATCTTTTCGGGCTTGGCGTCCTTGTCGGCGGAGGGTTTGGCGCGATCGTAGTCGAACCAGTCGCGCTGGGGGCGATCGAGGTCGTAATGCGGCTTGCCTTCGAGCTTCGAGATCGGGATCGCCGAAGTGACCAGCAGCGCCTTGCCGTCGGGCCGCCAGACGGGCTGCGCAGCTCCGTTTTCGAGCTTGGAAATGGCTTGCGCTTCGCCTGGCGCGCGCAGATTCAGGAGGAAGACTTGGGGACGGGGCGGAGTCGCGGCACCGCGCACTCCGTCCACGCGGACGAAGGCGAGCGTCTTGCCGTCGGGGCTGATGGCGGTCTGCGAATCGCTGCGATCGCCGAAGGTTAGTTGGGTCGGCTTCGCACCGGCCGCGTTCAGGTTGATGTACCAGAGGTTGGTGCGGTAGCTGTAGGCGGGCTCTCCGGCCACCATTTCTGTGTGGATCGATTGGACACCGTAGACGGCGAAGGAGCCGTCCTTCGCGACGTTGACGCTTGAGACTTGTTTGATCTTTAGCAGGTCGGTGGTCGTGATGGGCTGCTTCGAGCCGCCTTCGTTTGCGGCGAAGATGAGCAGGGGAGCACAGAGCAAGGCTAAAACACGCATGGGGCAATTCTAGCGCGGTGTTGTTTTGCTGGTGAGGCGGGGGGCCGGGTTCGCCACCGCGGTGTTTAGGTTGGGCACAATTGGGAGCACTTACTGCGCTCGGCTCCGCCTCGCTTCGTGCGCGCCTCGATGCTTTTGTTGAGCACAGGTCGGAGACCTATGCCACTTGCGCCCTCGATGCTTTTGTTGAGCACAGGTCGGAGACCTATGCCACTTGCGGCGAAGAATACACTGTAGGCATGACTCGCTTTGCGGCGGCGTGGCTGCTGGTGCTGGTTCCGAACGCGGGCGCGGCGGACGATCCGCTGTATCTCAAGGCACGGCAGAAGATTGAGTACATCGAAGATCGGAAGGCGCCTCCGGGTGCGGTGATCGTTTTTACGCAGAACGAGATCAACGCTTGGGCGAAGAAGCGGATTCCGGAGATTGTTCCCGAGGGGGTTCGCAATCAACGGCTGCAATTGAAGAATGGCGGCGCGGTGGGGTTTGCGCTGATGAATTTTCTCGAGATGCGGCACGCCAAGGGTGAGGCGACCAACTGGTTTCTCGCGAAGTTGATCGACGGGGAGCGTCCGGTGGAGGCGGAGATCACGCTGGTGACCAAGGGCGGGTACGCGACGGTGGAGTTGAAGCGGCTGGAGATTTCAGGGATTCCGACGCCGGGGGTGGTGCTGGATTTTTTGATTAAGACGTTCCTGCTGTCGATGTATCCGACGGCGCATATCGGGGAGCCTTTCGAGATGGGTCACAATCTGGATCATCTGGAATTGCGGCCGAATGGGGTTCGGGTGTTCATTAAGAAGGAAGGCTGGGCTCCGTTGCCTGCGGAGGAGAAGTTGCCGGCGGTTGCACCGAGGATTCCGTAGGAGTTTGGTGCACAGGCCGGAGGCCTATGCCACTTTACTTCGCTCGGAGGACGACGGCGGTGAAGTCGTCGCCGGGGCGGGCGGCGGCGTCTACGGTCGTTACCAGCTTGTCGAGCAGGACGGAAACTGGCGTCGTGCGGTTATCTCTAAGGAAGTCGATGAGGCGCTGCTCGCCGAATTCGTCGTCGGTCTCGACGCCGGCCTCGACGACTCCATCGGAGAACATCAGGAAGGTGTCGCCGGGGGCTAGCGTCAGTTCCTGCTCGGAGCACTGCCAGGCGGCGAAGATCCCTAGCGGAAGCGCGGAGGCATCTACGCGTTCGACGTCGCCGTTCGCCCTTACGAGGATCGGGGAAGGATGGCCGCAATTCACGCAGCGGAGCTTGCGCGTCGCGTCTTCGTATTGCAGGAAGACCAGCGTGCAGAAGAACTCAGTCGGAGTCGACTCGTGGAACTGCTTGTTGACCAGGTTGAGGAGTCCGCGCGGATCGCGCAGAGCCAGATCGATCTGGCTGCGAAAGGAAGCCTGGAGGTTGGCCATCAGTAGGGCTCCGGCGATTCCTTTGCCGGAGACGTCGGCGAGGACGAAGCCGACGCGGCCGTCGCCCGAATCGAGATAGTCGTAGTAATCGCCGCCGACTTCACGCGCGGGAATGCACAAACCGGCGTAATCGAGCGTGGCGCTGGCGCGGGCGTCCTGCGGAAGCAGGCGTTGTTGGACCAGGCGGGCGATGTCGAGTTCGCTCTTGGCCTGCTGGGCAATTTGCGAGCGCTCGGCGGCGGCACGGGCCTGTTTCTCTACCGTCGAAACGAGGCGGGCGTTGTCCCAGGGCTTTTGAACGAAGTCGCAAGCTCCGCGGCGCATGGCTTCGACGGCAAGATCGACGTTCGACCAGGCGGTCATCACTATGACGGGCGTGGTGCGCCCGGAAAGCATCAGCTTGTCGAGTAGTTCGAGGCCTTCCTCACCCGACGTGGTGTCGCGCGAGTAGTTCATGTCCATGAGGATGACGTCGAACGGCTTGGCTCCGGCGACGCGCAGCAGGGCGCCGGGAGAATCGACGATTTCGGCCTGATGGCCCGAACCTTTGAGCAGCAGGCGGATGGCTTCGAGCACGTCCGTTTGGTCATCACCAACAAGGACGCGCAGTGGGGTCGTCGCTGCCTGCATTGCCATAAGGATTGCAGATTGGGGGCCATCTGCGCAGCCTATTTGACGCTACAAAACAGGGGAGTTTGGTGGAATTTGGCGTTTTCCCGCGAGCGGGCGCTGTCCGCTTATGGGACTCGGCTGTTCACGATTTTACCGGCGGCGGTCTGGCCGGACTGGATGCAATCGGGGATGCCGATTCCGTTCAATGCATTACCGGCGAGGTAGAGGCCGGGGTGCTGCGCCATGCGCTGGTCGAGGCGAGCCATGCGGTCCGCGTGGCCGACGGAGTATTGGGCCATGGCGCGGGGCCAGCGGGAGATGGTGCAGAAGACGGGTTCGGCGGTGAGGCCGAGCATCTCCTTGAGTTCGGCGCGGGTGGTGGATTCGAGTTCCGCGTCGGTGCCGCCTTCGCCAGTCAGGAAGCAGCGGAGAAGGACCAGGTCATCTGGCGCGCGGTTAACGAATTTATTGTGGACGAAGGTACAGGCGAGCAGGCGCTTGCGTTCCTTCTTCGGGACGAGGAAGCCGAAGCCTGGCAGGAGACTGGCGGCGTCCTGCTTGCGGTAGGCGATGGCGATGGTGATGGACGAAGTGTAGCCGACGGCGTCAAGGAGATCGGCGGATTCGGCGTCCTGGTTCTTGATGAGATTGGCGGCGGCGTGGGCCGGCATCGCGAGGATCACGTGAGTGGCGTCGATGGCTCCGCCGCTGGATTGGACGCGCCAGCCGGTAGCGGTCCGCTCGATGGCGGCGACGGTGTCCTGGCGGACTTCGGTGGTTGGGGCGATGGCTTTCTCTAGGGAGTCGACCAGGATTCCGAGGCCGCTGCGAAGGGTCTGAAACAGGGGCATCGAGGGCTTGGACGGATCCTTCTTGGGCATGACGGCGAGCGTTCCGCGAGTCAGGCTGCCGTACTTGGTTTCTAGATCGACGAAGCGGGTCAAGACGCTTTTGGCGCTCAGGTCGCCAGGGTCTCCACCGTACACTCCGGCGAGCAGCGGCTCGACCAGGTAGTCCACGGCCTCGTCGCCGTAGTGATCGCGGATGAAGTCGGCGACGGAGCGGTCGGGCTTGGGGCCTCCGTTGGGCTGGCGGAAGTATTCGAGGCCCATGCGCAGCTTGGTGCCGATGCCGAGGAGCGGCGTCTTCACCATGGGCATGATTTTGGTAGGGACCATCATCATGATGCCATCGGGCATAGGAACCATTTTGCCGTCGCGGCGGATGTAGGTGATGCGCTTTTCGTCGTTCGAACTGATGAGTTCCGAGCCGAGGCCGAGTTCTTTCGCGAGGGCGCTGGCTTGCGGCTTGGCGGCGAGGAAGCTGTCGGGTCCGCCTTCGATGACACAGCCATTGATGGACTTGGTTTCGATGACTCCGCCGAGGCGGGGTCGGGACTCGATGAGGATGTTCGGGATGCCGGCTTTGCCGAGGGCGTGAGCGGCGGCGAGCCCGGAGATTCCGCCGCCGACGATGACGACTTTGGGTGCGGCCTGCGTCATATCACCACGCGACATAGTGGTCCTCTCGGCGTTCGACGGAGACGCGTGCGCCAAATAGCTCACTAAGCGGGTCGGATTGCAGGAGGGTGGTGGCGGGTCCGTCGGCCCAAACGCGTCCATCTCGTAGCAGGATCACGCGATCAATTTCGGGGATGATGTCGCTCAAGTGGTGCGTGACCATAACAAGGCCGGTGCCTTGCTTGACTATGGCACGCAGGCTACCAAACAAGCCAGCTCTAGCGGCGATATCGAGGTGGCTGGAGGGTTCGTCGAAGAGGAGAGCCTTGGGTTCGTGGACCAGGGCGCGGGCGAGGAGGACGCGCCAGGCTTCGCCGGACGACATCTCGGTCATGGGGCGTTCCTCGAGATAGGAGACGCCGAGTTTGTCGAGCGTGGCGCGGGAGTGATCCAGCATCCCCTGCGTGAATTCGTCGTGGACTCCGACGCTGGCGAAGTAGCCGGAGAGGACGGCTTCGAGGCCGCAGATGTCGCGAACGTTGGCTTCGACGAGTGTGGCGGAGACGACGCCGAGGAGTTTGCGGAGGGCGAAGACGTGCCAACGTTCCTGGCCGAAGATGGCCATGCGGGTTCCGGGCTTGTGGAGTGGGTAGAATTCGCGGGTAATGGTCCGGACGAGGGTGGATTTGCCGCAGCCATTGGGTCCGAGGATGGCAACGCGTTCGTGGGCTTCGATGCGGAGGGAGAGGTCGTTGAGGGCAAGGCGGTCGCCGCGCTGGACGGTGACGTGTTCGAGTTCGAGGAGGGGCGGGGTCAATCTTTAGTGTACCGTCGCGGGCTTGTAATGCGTTACGTTACGCGTTACGCTTGTGGCGTGATTCAAGTCTTGCGTCACAAGGGCCTGAAGCGGCTTTATGAAGAAGATGATTCACGCGGCGTGCTGGGTGAGCATGCGGATCGGTTGCGGGATATCCTGGTCCGGCTCGATGCGGCGGCGGAACCGGCGGACATGCTTCTTCCGGGTTTTAGCATACATGCGCTGAGAGGCAAGCTTGCAGGCTATTGCGCAGTGACAGTAAGAGCGAATTGGCGGGTTATCTTTCGGTTCGTCAATCGTCACGCGACCGATGTTGATTACGTTGATTATCACTAGGAGCTAAGCGATGCCCATGAAAAACCCTCCTCACCCTGGCGGTGTAGTGCTTCGGCAGTGCATTGAGCCGCTTGGACTAACGATCACGGAAGCTGCTGGTGCGCTCGGCGTTACTCGCACTACGCTGTCCGAATTGGTGAATGGCAAGCGCGGCGTTTCCGCGGAGATGGCGGTCCGGTTATCGAAGGTGTTTGGCGCGAGTGCGGAGAGTTGGCTCACGCAACAGGCCTTCTATGACCTTGCCCAGATTCCAGCGGATCGGTTGAAGCTGAAGCGACTGGTTCCGGCTTAGTTCAAAAAAGTCCTCGCCCTCACAGGTCCGTGTGACAAGATATCCGCTCCCTAACGGTCGCGGTTCAGTGCCATGGGGCTCAGAATCCTCGCCCTTACGGGCGGGGTTATCAGAGTGTCGGGAAGAAGCACAGGCCGGAGGCCTATGCCACTTTTTCACTGGCCGGACTTGGCGGAAGTCCGCTCCCATACGGTCGCGGGTCGGTGCTGGACGGTCGCGGTTCGGTGCTGGACGGTCGCGGTTCGGTGCTGGACGGTCGCGGTTCGGTGCTGGACGGTCGCGGTTCGGTGCTGGACGGTCGCGGTTCGGTGCTGAGTGTTAGTGAGCGTGGCCTCACGGCCACGCCTCGGTTGCTTCTTCCTTAAGGGCGGAAGTCGCGGACGATCTGGACTACGGCTTTTACGTTTTCTACCGGGGTTTCGGGGAGGATTCCGTGACCCAGGTTGAAAATGTGGCCGGGCCTTGATCCGGTGCGCTTGAGGAGTTCGTTGACTCGCATGCGGAGTTCCGGGAGGGGGGCGAACAGGACCGCGGGATCGAGATTGCCCTGGATCGCCGAGCGGTAGCTGATGTCCATCCAGGCCTGATCGATATTGATGCGCCAGTCGACGCCGATGACGTCTCCACCGGCGGCGTGGAGTTCGCGGAAGAAGCCGGCGGCTCCGGTGCCGAAGTGGATGACGGGGGCTCCGCTCGAACGGATGCGTTCGATAAGGGCGCGCGAGTAGGGCGCTACGTAGCGGACGTAGTCGTCGGGTCCGAGGGTTCCGACCCAGGAGTCGAACACCTGGATGACGCGGGCTCCGGCGGCGACCTGCATGATGGCGAAGTTGCCGAGCACATCGACGAGCTTGCCCATGAGGCGACGCCACAGGGTTTCGTCGCGGTACATCATCTGCTTGGTGTTGAGGAAATTGCGCGACGGGCCGCCCTCGATCATGTAGCTGGCGAGGGTGAAGGGGGCTCCGACGAAGCCGATCAGCGGAACGCGTCCGGCAAGGGCTTTGGTGACGAGCTGGATGGATTCGCCGACGTAGCCGAGGTCGTCGGTGTTGGCGATCGAGAGGCTATCGATGTCGCTCGACGTGCGGACGGGATTGTCGATGCGCGGGCCTTCGCCGGAGACGAACTCGAGCTTGAGGCCCATGGGTTCGACGGGCAGCAGGAGGTCGGCGAAGATGATGGCGGCGTCGACGTCGAGGATCTCGACGGGCTGCAGCGTCACCTGGGCGGCGAGGTCGGGCCGCTTGCAGATTTCGAGAATCGAGTTTTTCGCTCGAATATCGCGATACTGCTTCATGTAGCGACCGGCTTGCCTCATAAACCAGACCGGTCTTACATCGGTCGGCCGGCGGCGGCAAGCGTCAAGGAAACGGCTATTCATGGGAGCCATTCGCATGCATTCCTCCCTGCGGCCACGGGTTTGTCTTCGCACATCAGTACGCGAAACCCGGGCAGCTTGTGCCGCGCCGTCCAGGCGCGGCCGTTAATGTAGTACGGCTTGGTCCACGCTTCCGTGTCGAGGGTCCGGGGGGCGACCACCGACACTTGAATCACGCCCTCGGCCGGAAACCCGGTTCGAGGATCCATGATGTGGCTATGCAATTTGCCTTCAGCGTAGAAAAATTTCTCGTAATTGCCGGAGGTGGAGACTGATTGGTCTTTCAATTCAATCGACGTGGCCACGCGCTTCTCGTCGCGGGGGTCGCGGATGTCGATCTTCCAGCCCTTGTCGCCGGGCGGATTGCCGAGCGCGTAGATGCTGCTGGTGCCGGCTGACACCAGGGCGCTCGTGACTCCGTTTTCTTTTAAGACAGCGACCATACGATCTACCGCGTATCCTTTACCAATTCCGCCCGGATCGAGTTCGACGCCTTCGCGATCGAACCGGACGGTACGGTTGGCTGGATCGAGGATCAGGTGTTTATACCCGGTCTTCGCCAGCGCCACCCGGACTTCCGCCCGATGCGGCAGGTGGCCGGAGCCCTTGTAAAAGCCCCAGACTTTCATCAAGGGTCCGACGGAGATGTCGAACGAACCCTCGCTTTGCCGGCTGTAGTCGACACAATCCGACAGCAACCGGTATAACTCTGGCGTGACCGGCACCGGCTTACTGGCGGCTAACCGATTCACTTGGCTCAGGTCACTGGCGGGCAGGTAGTTGGAGAGGACCAGGTCGAGGCGCTGCACCTCTTCCGCGGCCTGCTCCACTGCTGCTCGTAACCTGTTGGTATCGTTGCCATAAACGACCATTTGATAGGTGGTCGCCATGGCCTCGACGTGATGCTCGACGCGGTACGCTTTTTCAGGCGGCGCGGCGTGCGAAACGAAGCCAAGCCCGATCGTCCAGGGTCCGTTAAACCCTAGAAAGACAAGGCCAACACCCAAAAGTAGCACAGGACGGCGGGTGGCTTCGACAAACCGGGCCACTTTTTTTAGGGGCTGGCGGCGATGGCTCGCGGCGCTGGGGTTTGTGAGGTCTGATCTGTTGTTCGTCAAAACGAAGCCAATTTTGCGGTCAGGCTAGCTAAGATGTTGTATATAAATGGATTTTTACTGTGCGCGCAGAGTTGCAAAACGAAGCCAAAGTCGAGCGTGCGTTTTCTTGCCATCGGATTTCCTGGGAACACCGGGATCGTGAACCCTTTTCAACGCGATTATAGCGCAGCGAGGTGCGCCACAGGGGTCGTTTCGCAGGAAGTCATTTATTTGTAAATAGATGGGGGATACTACGTTACAGGAACGCGGGAATTCTGTTGGTTAAGCACCAGGTAATTCGTTGACTTTGGAGTCCGCTGACGGGACCGGCCCCGGGTGAGTGCTGTCGGCGCGGGTTAGGTTATTCCGCAGGGCGGGGGCGTCCACGCTTGATGCGTTTTAGGATATTGTGGGCGCGGCCTCCGGTTAGCTTCGAGGAGACGGCGGCTTCGAAGTAGAGCTCGGGGACGCGGAAGATGTCGATGCGCTCGGTGATCTGAAAGCGGAGGAAGGCTTTGGCGTGTTCGAGGGCCGCCAGCGTGCCGGCCTGGTCGCCTTCGATGATGAGGTGAACGAGGGCCTTTTTTGCGTCGGGCGAAATGGTGACTTCGGTGATGGCGACGGGGCTCAGACGCGGATCCTGGAGCTCGTAGTTGATGAGTTCTTCGAGTTCGATGCGAAGGGCTTCGGAGAATCGGGCTGCGCGGCGGGGATCCATCGGGTCACTCTCAGGCTAACACTGGGGTCTACAAGCCGACGTGTGGGTCTCGCTCCTTCGCTTACGGTCTTTTTAGGTGCTGGTCATTCGCGAGCTTTTTTGGGGTCCGCTCCCTTACGGTCGCGGTTCGGTGCTGGGTGGTGAGCGCGGCCTTACGGTCGCGGTTCTGTGCCAGATGACGAGGTCCGCTTCCTTACGGTCGCGGTTCGGTGCTGTGGTCCCGTCACTGACGTTCGGGGTTCAAGGGGGATCGCTTGCGTGGGGGCGGGGGTGGTTAGTTGGCCATTCGCCAGGGGGAAAATTCTTTCCAGGATTTCAGGTTGTCGGTTGCCCACTTGGTGGACTTATCGGTGTGGCAGGTGGTGCAGGGATTCGGGATCTTCGAGGCATCGGTGGCAGCCGGGGTAATGAAGCGGAAGGTGTGGCTGCGGACGTTGACGTTGGCGATGGTTTGCTGGATTTTGGGCATATGGCAGGCGACACATTCGGCTCCGGCGGAACCTGCGGCGTGATGGGTGTGGCCCTCTATGGTGGCGGTATGCGGTCCGCTGGGGGACTTAGGACCGTGGCACTCGAGGCAGAGGACGGTGACGGGCTTAACGAGGTCGGCGTTGTTAGCGGTGCCGTGGACGTCATGACAACTGGCGCAGGTGATGCCGCGGGTGTACATGACGCTTTGGACGAAGTCGTTGCCTTGCATGCGATTTTTGTGGGCGGTGCCGTCGGCAAAGTGGCCGATCGTGGTCTCGCCGGCCTTGTGCGGCTCTAATTTCCAGAAGTTCTGAAGCGCGGAGCCGACGTGGAAGCCGACGGGCCAATCGTAGTATTTGCCTTGGATGGGATTGGCCAGGGGTTGGCCTTGCGAATGGCACTGGATGCAGACGTCGGTGGCGGGAGCCGGATCGAGCCGGGCGGGATTGATGATGGCGGTCCGGACGGGTTTCTGGACGTGGGCGCCGCCGGGTCCGTGGCACTTTTCGCAGCCAACGTTCCATTCGGTGACGGTCTTATTTTGGATGTTGTAGTTGACGGAATGGCAGCCGTCGCAGAGCGGTCCGGTAGGGCGGCCGGTGTTTTCCTGGGGATAATGAGCGGTCCACCAGTCGGTGCCTTTGGCGACGTTATAAGGACGCCAGAGTTGGTTGGTGATGTCCCATTGCGCGGGAAGGGGAAAGTAGTCGTCGCCGATTTTTTGAAAATAGCGTTGCTTCCACTTGCTGCCATAGACGAAGGCGATGTCTTCTTTTTTGAAAGTGACGAGGGGATTGGCGACGGCGAGATCGGGAGTGATGGCTTCCGGGTGTTGTTTGGGATCGCGGACGACGTTCGCCATCCTGGTTTTGGCCCAGCGATTGTAGATTTCCAAGTGACAGGATTTACAGCGCGCGGACCCGACGTAGTCCGCAGTTTGCGCGGGAAGCAGAGTTACAGCGAATAGCGTCAGCGCGGTGTATTTCATGGGCTGAGGATTATTACCCGGAATGGCGGAATCAGGCGAGCCATTCGATGATGACGTCGACGAGGATGGGGCCGAGGACGTTGGCTGCGTCTTCCTCGACGGCTTTGAGGAGTTGCTCGGCGTAGTCCTTGCTGAGGGAAACGGTAACGGCGGCGATGGTGGAGCGCTGCCAGCTGCCTTCGCCATCGATTTCGGCTACTGCGACGTTGAATTTGCGGCGGAGGCGGTCCTTGAGGGATCGGACGACCTGGCGCTTGTCTTTGAGGGAATGCGACTCTTCGAGGCGCAGTTCCATGGTGATGACTCCGATGGTTGGCATTGGTGTTGCTGTTGAAGCGCTTACTGCGCTCGGGCAACGCCCGAGCTTCGTGCGCGCCTCGATGCCTTCGCTGGCTTGCTCCAGCATACGCCGCTGGGGTGGTGCGGAGTCCCATCGCTTACGCTCAGGGTTCAGGGCGGGAGGAGAATATCGGCCTCCTTTTGGGAACTTTCAGCAGGCGAGACCCGATATTCTTGCATAAGGCCGCTGCGGAGTTTTCGAGGCCACCTGATTTCAAAGAATGCAAAGCGTAGGCGCCATCACGGAAGCGGCTCAGGACAACAACCTGCTGCGCCTGACTTTGGCCGGGGACGAAGAGGCGTTTACTACGCTCTACCGGCGGAGGCAGTCGGCGATCTACCGTTTTGCTTTGCAGATGAGCGGCAGCGTGGTGGTGGCCGAAGAAGTGACGCAGGACGTCTTCATGACGCTGATCCACGACGGGACGCGGTATGACGATTCGCGCGGGACGGTGCTTTCGTTCCTGTTTGGGATTGCGCGGAATCTGGTGCTACGGACGCTCGAGCGGGATCGTTCGAACCGGTATGTGTCGATCGACAATTCGCCGGCTGAAAACGCGGAGACGGACGCGATGGGTCCGCTGGATGATCTGACGCGGCGGGAATCGGTGGATGCGGTGCGGCGGGCGGTGTTGAGTTTGCCTGAGGCGTATCGCGAGGTTGTGGTTTTGTGCGATCTCGAAGAGGTGAGCTACGCGGACGCAGCGGTGGCGCTAGATTGCGCGATCGGCACGGTGCGGTCGAGACTGCATCGGGGGCGGGCGATGCTGCTCGAGAAGATGAAGATCTGGAAGGCTCCGGCGGCGGTGCAGGCGCAGTTTGCGAAACCGGAGGCTTGTTTGTTATGAAAGCCGGAGAAATTATGACTTGCCGTGAGTTCGATACGGTGGTGGCGGAGTTGGTTCGGAATCCGATTGCGGCCACGTCGGTGGAGTCGGATTTGGACGCTTCGGTACGGTCGTCGGGCGCGGAGCATGCGGCGGAATGCGCGCCGTGCGGGGCGCGTTGGATTGCGGAAGAGCGGTTGTCGGCATCGTTGCGGGCGCTGGCGTCGTCGTCAGAACATAAGGCGAGCGGTGCGGTGGAAGTCCGGTTGCTCGAAGCATTTCGAGCGCGGCAGTTGCAGGCGAAGCCGAGCTTGGTTGTGGCCGAGGCGAAAGTGGTTCCGATCCGGCAGACGAAGCGGACGCCATGGATTTTGGCAGGTGCGATTGCGGCCGCCATGGTGCTGGTGGCATTGCTGGTCAGCGTTCGATCGGGAAGCAAGGGTCCGGAGAGGACAATCGCGACGCAGGCGCCGAGGGTGGCTCCGGCGGAGACTTCGCGAGTGGCGGTGGTTACGCCGTCGCAGGAAGCCGCGGCTGCGCCTCGGGTGGTTGCAGTGCGAAGGCTGACGCCGAAGCGCACGGTGAGCGAACCGAGAATGGTGGCAACGGAATTCGTACCGATGGAACGGGGCGGTTTTTTTGAGCCGATGGATCGCGGACAGCTTGTCCGTGTGCAGGTTCCGAGGATGGCGATGCGCAATGCGGGATTTCCGGTGCGGGAAGACCGGTTGAATGAGCCGGTGCTGGCCGACGTTCTGGTCGGCGAGGATGGGACGGCGCGCGGCATCCGTTTTGTAAAGTATACGCAGTAGATTTTCCAATTCCTAGTTCAGCGAGAGGTTTATATGTTGAAAGCAATTCGTACCCCCATGCTCCGAGGCGCTTGTTTTGCCTTGGCAGTCGCGCCGGTGTTATTCGGCCAGAATCCAGAGGAAGCCAGGAAGACGATCCTCCGTGAAAAGGTGGCGGCGGAAAAGATGATGAACGAGATGGCGACGGTGGAAAGCGCCCGGACCATGACGTTCGATTTCGTGGCAGGGGAAGCGGTCGGCGGTCGTACGGTGAAGGGCGCTCCGTATTCGGCGGAGGCGGTGACCGAAACCGTACAGACGCTGGGAGACGGAAATCGTATCGTGAATCGGAGTTCGGCGACGCTGTATCGGGATAGCGAAGGGCGGGAACGGCGCGAGCAGGTTCTGGACAACATTGGCGGGATGACGGCGGCTTCGCCGGTGAAGACGGTTTCGATCTGGGATCCGGTGGCGAAGGTGAATTATTCACTGAGCGAAGAGATGCGGACGGCGCGGAAATCGGGCGGAAATGTGTTCACGGTCACCAGGGACGGGATCACCGAGAACATAGTGACCGACGCGGCGGGCGGCGTTATGACGCACAACATCCGGGGTCCCGAGGGTCCGATGATAATGCGGTCTACGATGCCTCGCGTGGCGGCGGGAGAAGGTCAGGTGATGATTTACGAGAGCCAGACGATTGCAAGAAGTTCGACCGGCGGAGGGAACGATCCGCGGAATAAGACGGAAGACCTGGGCGAGCGGATGGTGGAGGGCGTCAAGGCCAGGGGGAGCCGGTTCACGCGTACGATTCCGAGAGGCGAGATCGGCAATGAGCGTCCGATCGAAGTGATTTCCGAGCGCTGGTATTCGGATGAGCTGAAGACGGTGGTGATGACGAAGCGGACGGATCCGCGGATGGGCGACACCACGTACAAGCTGGTGAACGTGAATCGTAGCGAGCCGCAGCGGACGCTGTTTGAGGTTCCGGCGGATTACACGCTGATCGATAACGGTCCTCGGGTGATGATGCGGTCGGCTCCGGCGGCGGCGAAGGAACGGAAGCCGGAAGAGTTGTTCTAGTCGTTAAGTTTGATTTTGGTGAGATTGGCCGCGGGCGCGCGAAGGCGTCCGGGGCCTTTTGTTTTTGGGGTACATGGCGTGGGTCGTGGGATTGCCGAGGTCCCGTCGCTTACGCTCCGGGTTCAATGGGTGTAGCTCGGGGACACTTACTGCGCTCGGCTTTGCCTCGCTTCGTGCGCGCCTCGATGTCTCGCTTCGCGGAGTTTGGCGGTCACTAGGGTCGCGGTTCTGATGGATGTGGTTCGCACGAATTTGGTCGCGCGTCGGCGGAATCCCCGCCCTTACGGGCGGGGCTATAAACCGTCCATTTTCAGCGTTCTCACTTGCCGTTGACGGAGAAGACTAGCAGGACGTTGCCGGCGATGCCTCCCCATTGGCCGTAGCCGCTGGAGACGAAGAGCATTCCGTTGGCGATGGTGGGGCCGGGGGCGTCGAAGGATCCGCCTTTGGCTTTGACTCCGTTGACGGTTTCGTAGGGCTGGGCGGCGTTGTAGTCCCAGAGGATTTCGCCGTTTCTCGAGAGATAGGCGCGCAGATGGGCGTCGACTCCGCCGGCGAAGACGATGCCGGGCATGACGGTGGCGGCGGCGGACATGGTGGTCTGGCAGCCGGGGGCTCCGGGTTTGCAGTCGGGTTTGGGAGTCATGGCGGACCAGACTTTTTCGCCGTCGCTGATTTTGACGGCGTGAAGGCCGCCTGGTCCGCGGCCGCGATCGGCGACCGGCGCGTAGACGAAGAGATCGTCGGCGGCGTGGCCCCATTCGACTCCACCGAGGGCTCCGCCGAGGCCGACGCGAGTTTCCCAAAGCTTCTTACCTTTGTTGTCTGGATCGAGTCCGTAGACGACGCCGGACTTCTGGGCGGCGACGAGGATTTGCTTGCCACCGGCGACGTTGCGAAGAATAGGCGAGGTGCCGAGATCGTAATCGGGGCCTTTGTCTTCGGGGCAATTGGCGCGGCCGGAAGGTCCGCAGGCCATGGTGAAGTTGTCTTTCGGCGTGACCTGACTGAACCATGCCATTTTGCCGGTTTTCATGTCGAAGGCAACGACGGAATCGGTGGTGGCGGTTTCGATATCGGTGTAGGAGTTGCCGGTCGAGGCGTACACGAGACCCCGCTTGGGATCGAGGGTGGGGGAGGACCAGATGGCTCCGCCGGCGGGTCCGTAGAGCTGAGCTTCGGTGGTGGATTTTTTGTAGGGCTTGGGTTCGTCGGCGATGACGTAGGACTTCCACTTCATCTTTCCGGCGGCGGCATCGATGGCGACTACGCTGCCACGGAACTTGCAGCATTCGTACTTGGGCGACATGGCGGAGGCCTCTTCGATGGAGGAGACGGGGACGTAGAGGGTTCCGTCGTAATAGGTCGGCGAGCCGGTGATGCGGGCGACGGGGTGGTCGTCCATCTGGAGCTTCCAGACGCGCTCGCCGGTTTGGACGTCGACGGCGTGGGCCCAGCCGCGGGTGTCACCGAACATGGCGAGCCAGCGGTTGCCGGCTTTGCCGATGGAAACGGCGTTCCGCACGCTGGTGCCGGCGTCGTAGGTCCAGTAACTGCATCCGGTCTGCGCGTCGAGCGAATAGACTTTTCCGCCGGCGCTGCCGACGAAGACGCGTCCTCCGGCGACGGTAGGTTGGGCGAAGGCGACGGTGTCTCCGGCGAAGCCGAAGGCCCATTTCAATTTGAGATTGGGGATATCTTCGCGGGTAAACCCGGGCTTGGGTTGGTAGCGGGAGTTACCGATTTCGCCGCCCCAGCCATTCCAATCGTTGGGTCCGAAGGCGAAGGCTTTCGGTCCGGTGGCGCATTTGCCGGAAGTGGATTCGACGACTCCGCCGAAGTTTTTGCCGGTGAGGTATTGGGCGACGGCGCGCATTTCGTCGTCGGAGAGGCCGGCGGATTGCGGCACCATGGCTCCGGAGGCCATGGCTTTGTGGACGAATTCCGGGGTCCGGGAGGCGAGCTCGGCGCGTTCGGGCATGCGCTGTCCGGTGGGCGGAGTTTTGGCGTCGTGGCAGACGGCGCAGCGGGCTTTGTAGAGTTGGGCTCCGTCGGGAGGAGCGGCGACGAGAGCGGGAAGTGCGAACGCAAGAAGGCCCAATACGCGACGAGGAGTCATATGGATTCTGTTGCTGACTTTAGCATGCGGGGTGCGGTCCGGTGGCGTAAAGGACGGTAAACCGTCAGTACAGTGCGATGCGGTTCGGGGCGGGTCCCCTCACTGACGTTCGGGGTTCAAGCCGCTGATCCCCAGGCCGGAGGCCTATGTTGCTTGTCCACAGGCGGAGACCTATGCCACTTGTCCACAGGTCGGAGACCTATGCCACTTTATGCGTTGCGCACAGGTCGGAGACCTATGCCACTTTATGCCATCTATTTCGGATAGCCCGCGGTCGCTTTTACTTCGGCGATTTGCTTTAAATGGCGCTGGGTGTGCCAGGGGATGTAGAGGAACCATTGCTGGGCATTCAGGGTGTTGAAGATCGGGAAGGGGTGCTCGGCGGTGTGTTCTTTCCAGGCTACGTCGGTGGTCTGGATGAATTTTTCGATGCGGGCGCGGCCCTTGTCGAAGATGGCGAAGGTTTCTTCCTTGGTCAAATTGCCTTTGGGTTCGATTTCGAGTGGAGATTTCGCTTTGCCTTGGCGATTGGGCATCACACGGGCGAGGAAGGCGAGCTTGTCTTTTGTCTTGGTTTCCCAATCGGGATTGGGTAGGGCGTTGACGGCTTCCATGACTTTGGCGAAGAGGAGAGATTCGGCGAGGGCGATGTGTTCGGCGACTTCGCCGACGGACCAACGGTCGGGCGCAGGCTTCCACTTCCATTGTTCGAGCGTGACGTCTTTGAGTGCTTCCTTGTATTCGGCGCGAGAAGCGGCGAGGAGTTTGATGGCTTCGTCGCGATCTTCCTTGGTGAGGGCGGGGTCGCTGGCGAGGAGGGATGCGGCGGTCAATGCGGCGGCTACGACGATCCTGATCATGGGGTCTATTATGTACGGCTTTTGCGCCTGGTGCATGTAAGGATGCGTAATCGGTTGGATGGGTCGGGGCTGACGATACCAACTGGGTTAGGCACTTACTCCGCGGGACTTCGTCCCGCTTCGTGCGCGCCTCGACGGTTCGCTTCGTGCGCGCCTCCGTCCCGCTTCCTGCGCGACTTGACGGCTCGCTTTGCTGGGTGAGTGGGCTCGCGAATTTGGTGAGAAGGGGTCCGCTTCCTAACGGTCGCGGTTCGGTGCTGGGTCGTAGGGGGAACAGGCCGCGCGGGGCGAGCGAGTTGTTAGTTAGTTAGCTCTTGCGGAGCTCTTTTTTCAGGTCGTCGATTACGGTGTCGCGGGTTTCTTGCGACAGATCGCGTTCGAGGCGGCGGAGGGCTACCCCTAGGACGTCGCGGTGATGGAGCTTCGAACCTAGGTCGTCGGATTCGCTCAACTTCAGCCACAACTCGTGGAGGCGATCGACGTCTTCGGGCCACAGGCGTGGCGGATGGGGACCGAGGTTGACAAACATCGACGCGCGATCGGGGCTGATGACTTCGAGCGAGAAGGGATGGCGCGGCTCAGGCTGCGATTCCCAGGCGAGTCCGATGCGGCGCGCGAGTTCCTCGGAGGGCATCCGCGTGGAGACGCCGGTGACGAGGCGGGAGGCTTTCAGATTGTTCGCGGTTTGCACCATGGCGTCGAAGGGGTTGACGGCGGGGACGACGAGGAGTTCGACGGGCTTGCCTTCTTTTTCCGCTACTTCGACGACGTGGCTGAACAGTTCCTTCTCGTAGTCGCTGAAAATCTGGTCGTCGGTGAGTTCGTATTCACCAGCTCCGGCGATGGGGCGAACGGTCATGACGATGATGTCGTGGCGGCGGAGGTTGGTTTTCTGGAGGACGCGTTTGAGATGCTCCATGCGGCTGTAGTCGCGGACACTGACGAGAACGCAGCCGGGGCGGGCGTGCAGATTCGTGGAATCGACTTGCGGCTGGTGGTCGAGGTTGAACTGCTCGAGGCCCTTGGGTTCCTGATGTTTCTGTCGAAGGTTGATCTTTTCGGAGATGGTAAAAATCACGAAGAAGATGATGGTGAAAGCGACGCCCCAGATGGTGGCGATCTGCTTAGTGAACAGGTTCGCGATGGCGACGAGGCCGAGGACGAGCGTGATGATACCGAGTCCGATCGGAATTTCGCGGCCGAACATGCGGAAATTCAGCGGCACCTTGTATTCCTGATCGTGGCGCTGGAAGCGAAGGGCGAGAACGCCCAGCGCTTTCATGAAGAAGCTCCAAACGACGCCGAAGGCATAGGCTTCGCCGAGTGTCTCCACATTGCCGCGGCTGCCGACGATGGTCATGATCTGAAGAATCGCGATGATGTTGATCATGCGATAGGTGGTTCCGAATTTCGTGTGGGGACGGCGGAACCAGGCGAGCAGGACACCGTCTTCGGCAACGCGATTGAGGACGCCGTTGGCTCCGATGATGGCGGTGTTGACGGCTCCGGAGAGGATGAGTCCACCGACGATGACGACGAAAATATGGAAGGCGAGGCGGACGATATCGGGTCCGGCGAGATTCATGGCGAGTCCGCCGATCAGGTTGTCTTTGTACTGCAGGCGCTCGGAATCCGGGATGATCATCGCGGCGAACACGGTGATGACGCCGGTGCAAATGACGGCGTAGGTACAGACGATGTTGGCGGTGATGCGGAGATTTTTCAGCTTCGGGTAGGCAATTTCGCGATAGATCTGCGCCAGGGTTTCAAAGCCGCTCATCGAGAGCAACGCGTGTCCGAAACCTACGACGAGAGCGATGGGCCATATTTTATGAAGCCATTGCGTGGGCGCGAGCCAGCCTTCGGCTTCGGGGCTGAATTGGAGATTCGGAAGGGTTGGGAGCGGGGGAAGGAAGCCCCAGCGGTCCTTTAAGAGGATGGTAATGGGGCACCAGATGATCAGCATCACGACCATGATGGTGGTGATCTGCATGATGCGGAGGGCCTTGCCGCTGGACTCGTGAATGCCCTTGATATTCGAAAGCCAGAAATAAATCGTGACGAGCACGCCGAAAACGGCGGCGAACGTATTGGGATCGACGAGGTGCGGCTGGTGGGCGCGTTCGCTCATTTCGTTGAGAAGGCCGCCTACGTATTGGCCCGCGCTGACGACGCTGATGGGTCCAGTGAGGATGTAGTCGAAGACCAGGCAGGAGACGGAAACTTTCGCGGCCGTAGGGCCCATGCTGTCGTGAACGACGCGATAGACGCCGCCGCGGACGAACATGCCACAGCTTTCCATATACACGCTGCGCACGGCGAAGCTGAACAGCATGACACCCAGAACGAACCAGGGAGCCGAGCGTCCGATGGCATGTTCCGCGATGCCTCCGGCGTAGAACGCCGAAGAAGCGAGATCGCTAAGAACGATAGCGGCTCCGCGCCAGAAACTGATGAAGGACAGGGCTACGGTCGTCGCCACCACCACTTTGGGTGATGGCAAAAATTTACTGCCAGAAGGTGACATTGAGAAATAAGGGGCTTTCTACCAACACCTATTCTACGATTGAATTCGTGGATTGGCGTTCAGGCAAAGACGGGGGATTGGCGGCGGAGGCCGTGCGGGTGCTCCGGGAACATGGTAAAAGAGCGCTGCTGGTGGGCGGATGCGTGCGCGATTTGCTGTTGGGCCTGGAGCCGAAGGATTTGGATATCGCGACGGACGCGACGCCGGCGGAAATTGTGGCGATGTTTCCCGATGCATTGGGAGTAGGCGCGCATTTCGGCGTGATGCTACTGCATCGGACCGGATCGCAGGTGGAGATCGCGACGTTCCGTAGCGACCATGGGTATGAAGATGGACGGCGACCGGAGGCGGTGACGTTCGAGCGGGATCCTGCACAGGACGCGCGGCGGCGGGATTTTACGATCAACGCTTTATTCTTGGAGCCGGTGTCCGGCGAGGTGCTGGATTTCGTAGACGGGCGCTTTGATTTGGCAGCGCGGTTGGTGCGGGCGGTGGGCGATCCGGCGCGGCGATTCGCGGAAGATCACTTGCGCATGCTGCGAGCGGTGCGGTTTGCGGCGCGGTTGGGATTCGCGATCGAGGCAGAGACGCTGCGGGCGATCCAGCAGTCGGCGGCGGACATTCGGCGGATTTCGGCGGAGCGGATTCGGGATGAGGTGGTCCGGATTTTGACAGAAGGCGGGGCGAGCCGCGGGCTCCGGCTGATGGACGAATGCGGGTTGCTGGAGCATGTGCTGCCGGAAGTAAAGGCGATGCAGGGGGTCGAGCAGCCTCCGGAATATCATCCCGAGGGTGACGTGTGGACGCATACGCTGTTGATGTTCGATTTGCTCGAAGCGCGTCCGTCGATTGCGCTGGCGATGGGGGTGTTGCTGCACGATGTGGGGAAGCCCGGGACGTTCCGGCGGGCTCCGGACCGGATCCGGTTTGATGGGCACGTGGAGTTGGGGCTGGAGATCGCTCGGGCGATTTTGACGCGGTTGAAGTTTTCAAACGAGGAGATTTACCAAGTGGAGGCGCTGATTGCGAATCACATGAAGTGGTCGCATGTGCGGGCGATGAAGGAATCGACGTTAAAGCGGTTCGCACGGATGCCTCATTTTGAGGAGCATCTGGCGCTGCATCGGGTGGATTCGCTGTCGAGTCACGGAAAGCTGGACCACTACGACTTCGTGATAGAGAAGGTGGCGGAGATGCCGGCGGAGGTGATGCGTCCACCGCGGCTGCTGACGGGCGCGGATTTGTTGGAGATGGGGTATGAGGCGGGTCCGCTGTTCAAGGAGATTTTGGACGCGGTGGAGGATGCGCAGTTAGAGGGGTCGGTGGCGACGCGCGAGGAGGCGGTCCGGCTGGTTGAGTCGGGGTGGGGGCGGGGATAATCAAAGGCCACGCGGCTGAATATCGAGAAGCTGAGCGGGAGCACTTACTTCGCGGCACTTCGCGCCGCTCCGTGCGCGCCTCGATGCGATGGATGCTCAGGGTTCAGGTTACTTATCCATATTGATGCCGGGCTTGTAGGTGCGCTCGGAATGGGCTTTGCGTTGAATACCAACACTTGCTACGAAAAGTCGGCTTTGCCTCAAGCGAGCTGCATGACCTGCCGCCGACCTATTTTCGCGCGGTGCTGGCGCGCAAATGAGTCGAAGTTGCGGCGTGCCGTTTGTCGTAGGCACCGAATCCGCCCCAGAGGATTACTACCGGGTTGCCTCGCTCCACCCTTGACACTGTGCCCGACTAGCCGCTGAATCAAGAAGGTAAAATCCGGGTACCACCTGCGCCGCCGCTGCTGAAAACGAACTACCTTGTCCCGTTACTTTCCGAGCGATCGGCCGGGGCGACTTGGTTCTCACTGGCGGTTCCAGACGATTAGGGTACCGTCAGCCGGGGAGCCGGCGCAGGGAGCTGCGGCAAGCGAAGCTGTTTTGAAGAAAACCAGGGCCGGGTGGCTTGCGATGCGTCTGGATGCCGCCCGGAGGTTCGCGATGGGTTGTTCTGTGGGCGAGAACCGGTGTGGTCTCGCTGCGGGTAAGGTTTTATTTCGGTGCGATCGTGGAGAAAGCGTACAAGCCGCTGCCGCGCTCGTCGATCCGTAGGGCACGCTACTGAATACCGCGACTCCATTTGGCGATCGCGGGACTTAAGAAAGTCGCCAGTTCGACGACTTCTGAACGCCATAACTCTTTGCCTGTGCGCAGGTCGACGACTGTTCACAAATCCGTCGGGACTCGTATCGTTGCCCTCCGAGCAGAGCCAGACGAGAATCAGAACGATAACTTTGGAGAAGCATATGGGGGCCGTCCAGGGCAATTCCATTTTGCGATTCCGCAAACCCGGTTGGAGCAACCGAAGCTTGGAATCCATCGCGCGTTTGGTCCAACGCATGCGCTGTGATCTTCGCCGCGACCGACCAGTCAACGTTGCCGGGCTCACGTCGAGGCACGTTTTCTCTTTAAGCCCCTGTTTGTAATTTTAAACCTCCTTTCCAGTTGACCCTTCGCCGCGCTCGGGTTCAAGAGCCTCGAATCTGTCGCAGTCGCAGGTCACATTCGCGGACGCCTTCCTCGACGCCGCACCGCTCATAGAGTGACCGCGCCTCGGCCCACAGTTCTGGCCGGTCTGTTGCTGCCGCACTCGCCCTGATTGCGTTCGCAATATCAAGCGGCGTCGCCCCCGGATGACCCCGGTAAATCGTCAACGCCTCTTCATAGAAAGGCAGGGCAAAATGCATCTGATTCTGCTCGCAATATACATCGCCAAGATGACGGATCGTATGCGCGAGCTTCCACCTTGCTTCTAGCACGGCTTTCTTGTAGGTCTCAATAGCTTTGGATGGCTCGCTTCGCCGTTGCCTCTCAGCAAGCTCACGTAAGTCAGACATTATTCACCTCAGATTGGTGTTTGCGCTTCGCTTTTCCCGTCTAGACCGCTTAGTCCAGGCATGCCGTTCAGCCAAACTCTGGGCGCGGCTCGGATTCGGAGTCCGGTAACAACTCGGCGCTAGCACTTACTTCGCGGCACTTCGTGCCGCTCCGTGCGCGCCTCGATACGATGGATGCTCAGGGTTCAGGTTACTTATCCATATTGATGCCGGGCTTGTAGGTGCGCTCGGAATGGGCTTTGATGTCGGCGAGAGAGAACCAGGCGGGCTTGAATTCCTGATTCGCATAGAGGCGCGCTTCGTCGAAGTAGTGTTTGGATTTCGGATCCGCGCTCTGGCCGAAGGTGAGAATGGACTGCGCCTTCGGCTGCGCGCCGAACTCGACCACGCTGACGAAAGAGTGCCCCGCAACGCCGTAGCGGCGCTTTTGGCCGGCTTCCGGACGGGCGTAGAAATTGAACACGATGCCGACGCCGTCGCCGGGACCACCTGCCACGGGGAGGCTCTCGAGGGCGTCGCTGAACGGCTCGTCGCCCGAGGTGTGGCGTCGCTGAATACGATTGATGTCGCCCCATGCGACGTCGGTGGTGCCCCAGTCTTTTTGGAGATCGGCGAGCACGCGCTCGAAGGTCGCGACAGGATCCTTGGCGGCGCCGGGAACACGTTTCACGCTCCAGGCCCAGATGGAGAACCACGTCATCGGCACGGAATCGACGCGGCTGATGTGATCCCAGTTGGTGAGTGCGCCCATTGCGTGTTCCAGTTTCGCCGCGCGCTCCGGACTGGTTTTTTCGAGGGCCTGGACGCCCTTTAGCAATTCCGGAATCATGGTTTCGGCATCGACGACGTAGGTATCGAAGGCCGCTTTCGCCCATTCCAGATAGGTGAACTTCGGCTTGTTAAATAGGATGCGGCGGGACACTTTGGCACGTCCGTTGTCGCCGTGCGCGGCATCGCCTTCGCCGACCATGTAGTTCGGGAACTTGGACGGCAGCGGATTGCCTTCGGTGGTGGTCGTAAAGGGAGTCTGGTTGCAATTCTGCGTGAAGCCCGATTTCGGGTTTTCTACCTGCGGCAATTCTTCGAGGGGATGATAGCCATTCCACTCGGCTTCGGGGTCCGAGCCATCGACCGGCTTCGACCAGTCGTAGCGGGTGGATCGCCGCGGCACCGCGCCGTTATAGACGTAATAGATGTTGCCGGCCTGGTCCGCGTACATGGTGTTGAACATCACTACCGCGGAGTGCGACATCGCTTTCTTGAATTCGCCGAGGTTCTTCGCGCGGCCCATTTCGTACCACTGCTCAAGCGATCCGCCCTCTTCCATCTTGGCGAAGCGGAGCGTCAGCGCCTTGCCGTCGCGCAGCGCGACGACCGGACCGTGATGGGTCTTGCGGAATTGAAAATTGCGTATCTGCGTGCCGGAGTCGGTTTTGACGGCGACGCTGGCGGTCCATTGCGTCGCTTGCCGGGTCGCGTTGCCGTAGCGGTAGGCTAGCGGATTCGAGGGGTCGTCGAACTTTTCGATCCAGGTGTCATAGACGTCGGGGCGGTTGACGGTGTGGCTCCAGCCCAGGACTTCGTTGTGCCCGATGGTGGGGAAACCGGAGCCGAAGAACGACGCGCCGGACATGTTCCAGCCTTCGTCCGAATGCACGTGGCCTTCATACCACTGGCCCAGGCCGAAGAAAGGCTGGTGCGGATTGATGAACAGCATCGCCTTGCCGGATGCGCTCTTCTGCGGCGAGACGGCCCACATGTTAGAGCCTTGCGCCATGGCCTCTTTGCGCCAGTCTTCCGCTTCCTTACCGAGCACACCGGCCGGATAGATGTCCGCTGCCGCGCGCGCGGCGCCGGCTTCGACGACGGCTTTCATAATCTCGTCGCGGCCGATTCCAGTCTGTCCGTAGAGGAAGTTGACGTACACCGAAAAGCGGCCAAACGACAGCATCTGCCACGGCTCGAACTTGGTGATCATGCGGGGCTTGGTCTTGGGATTTTTCGAAAGGTAATAATTCAGCCCGTCAGCGTAGGCATCGACCAGCCCCTTCATCCGTGGACTCATGCGCGCATACTCGGCTTTCGAGAGCTTTTCGATTTCAAAGGCGCGGACGATGAGATCTTCGGCGAGCGACTTCGCGCCGTAGATTTCGGAAGCGCGACCGAGGGCGCGGATGTAGCTGTCCTCGATCTGCCAGAAGTTGTCCTCGGCCTGCGCGTACGCGTAGCCGAAGACGCAGGCCGCGTCGGTGGGTCCGTAGACGTGCGGAACGCCATATGTATCGCGATAGATCGTGACCGATTTCGCAATCGTCTCGTTCGCAAAAGCGGGCACAGTAAGGCCGAGCAGGACCAGCAGGCAGACGTGGCGCATCATGTCCGCTCAGGCTATCACAGCGATTCGCGGGCGGCGTGCGCGTAGCTAGTCCGTCTGGACCCAGCCGTCGACGATCTTGATGATGCGATGGCCGTAGGCGGCGTTGGCCTCGGAGTGCGTCACTTGGATGATGGTGGTGCCCTGGTCGTTCAATTTCTTGAAGACTTCCATGATTTCCTTGGCCTGGCTGGAGTGCAGATTTCCGGTGGGCTCGTCGGCGAGGATCACTTTGGGATTGGCGATCACGGCGCGTGCGACGCCGACTAACTGCTGCTGGCCGCCCGAAAGCTGGTTCGGAAACAGATCTTTTTTGCCGACGATGGAGAAACGGTCGAGCACGTCGCAGACGATGCTGTCCCGCTCGGCTTTCTTCACGTTGCGGTAGCTGAGCGGAATGTCGAGATTCTCATAAACAGTGAGCGAATCGAGCAGGTGATAGCTCTGGAAGACGAAGCCGAAGTACTTCTTGTACAATTCGGCGCGATCCTTCTTGTTCATTTTGTGGACAGCGATGTCGTTAAAGAAGTACTCGCCGGTCCAACTCGAATCGTGCATGCCGAGAAGATGGAGCAGGGTCGATTTCCCCGCGCCGGACGGCCCCATGATGGAGACGAACTCGCCCTCCTTGATATCGACGTTGATGCGGCGCAGGACGAACGTCTTGGTCGGCCCGTGTTCGAAGTACTTTTCGATGTTGCGAAGCGAGATGAGCATGTTGAACTTTCGAGTTTACTCTGGAAGGGCCGCATCGGGGCCTACTCCTGTCGCAGCGCGGGTAGCCAGCAGGCGGCGAGGGTGACGAAGAGCAGCAGCGCAGATAAGCCCGCGAACAGCCATGGATCGTACGTGGCGACGCCGAGCAGCAGGCTCTCGAGCCAACGTGTGACCAACCATGTGCGTGTGAATGCACGCGGGTGGCCAGCGGTAAATTGCTGCAAGCAAGATGGCGAATCGCCGAGACGCTGTCCGCTTTTGGGAACGGTCGTGCGCTCCTGGGCTACTCGTAGCGAAGGGCGATCACGGGATCCACGCCAATCGCGCGCAACGCGGGGATCAGGCACGACATCAGGACGACGAGTGCGAGTCCGGCCGAAGCCAGCGCGAACGTTATCGGATCGGTCGCCGTGACACCGAACAGCGCGCCTTGCACGATTTGTGTCAGCGCCAGCGAGGCGACGAAGCCAACGGCGATTCCGATGAGCGCTAATTTCGCCCCTGATCCGAGCACGATTCCGAGGACGTTCCCCTGGCTCGCGCCAAGCGCCATGCGAACCCCGATTTCATTGGTCCGTTGGGCCACGGTGTACGACATCACGCCATAGATTCCGATCGCGCACAGGAGCATGGCAACCGCCGCAAACACACCGAGCAGCCAGCCGCTGGCGCGCTCGCCGGCCAGGTTGTCATCCATCATCCGGACCAGCGTGCGGATGTTATAGACCGGCAAGTCCGCATCGAGGCCGCGCAATTCGCCACGCATTGACGGGATCATGGCGCCCGGGTCCGCCGCCGTGTGGATCGCCAGCGACATGCGTTCCTGCGCGATTTGCCCAGTGGACATATAGAATTCCGAAGGCGCCGCAAACTGCGGACCGCTGGGGCGCAGATCGCCCACTACGCCGACGATTTCCATCCAACCGAGTTCGGGATAGGCTTTGATGCGCTTGCCGAGTGGCGAATCCTTGGGCCACAATTTCTTCGCCATCGTCTCATTGATGATGACAACGGAGGGCCGTCCGCTGACGTCCTGCGCATTGAAGAAACGGCCACGCCGAAGCGGCACCCCAATCGAAGTGAAATAATTCGGACTCGCCATGCGGTATTCGGCGTAAACCGGCTGATCCCTGAACTCCTGTTCGCGGCCTTCGATGCCGACGTCGCCGTTTGTGTTGCCGCCGCTCAGCGGCAGGTCGTTGGTCAAGCCGGCCGACTGCACGCCAGGCACGGTTTCCATGCGCTCGAGCATGCGGCGGAAAAATTCCAACCGCTGCTCGGATTTCGGATACTTGGCCCGCGGCAGGGAAAGCTCGGCCGTCAGTACGTTGAGGGGATTCATGCCGGTGGGCGTATTCGCGAGATTCCAGAATGTGCGCAGCATCAGGCCCGCACCGACCAGCAGAACCATCGACAGGGCGATTTCGGCCACCACCAGCGCGCTACGCAATCGGCCGCCAGTGCCCTGCAGTCCGCGTCCTCCGGCTTTCAACGTCTCATTGACATCGAAGCCCGTGGATTGAAACGCCGGCGCGAGTCCAAAGAGAACTCCTGTCAAAATCGAGACGCCCAGTGTAAAGAGCAGAACGGTGGTATCGACACGGACGAAATCGGCAAATGAAAAACTAGAAGGCGCGAGTCGCATAAGCGGTCCGATGGCCTCCTGTCCTAGCAGCAATCCCGCCGCGCCCCCGAGCAGAGACAGCAGCAGGCTTTCGGTCAGCGATTGCCGGATTAGGCGTGCGCGTGAGGCGCCGAGCGAAATCCGGATTGCCATTTCGCGACGCCGCGAAGATGCCCTGGCAAGCAGGAGATTGGCGATGTTCGCGCACGCGATCAACAAGACGAAGCCCACGGCGCTAAACAGCACCAGTAGCATCGTGCGCGCGGTTTTTCCAACGAGTGTTTCGCGCACTGTTCCCAGCCCGGCGAAATGTTCCTTCTGGCTGGGACGGTGTTCCGCGCTAATTTGCAAGGTTTGGGCGGCAAGGTCTTTGCGCGCGCGCTCCACCGTGACGCCCGGCTTCAGGCGTGCGATGCCGCGGAGATAATGCATTCCGGCCTGCGTGGACGGATCCTCCTGGAGTGGAGGAAATTCGGGCACCTTATACTTCGGGCTCACCCACAGTTCGCTGTTAGGCGGATACGCCACGCCTTGCGGCATCACGCCGACAATCAGCGTGCTCTCGCCATTTAGCGGAACCGCTTTCCCGACGACCGCCGGATCGCCGCCAAAGCGCTGTTGCCACAGCTTGTAGCTCAGTACAGCGACGCGGGCCTTTTCTTCTTTCTGAAATCCGCGTCCCAGCATGGGCTGTACGCCGAGCGTGTCGAAGAACGACGTCGAAACGATTTGTCCAACCAGGCGTTCCGGCTGCTCCCTGCCGGTGAGGTTGAAATTCCAGCCCGCGTAGGCGGCAATGTGCGAAAAGACTTGGTTGTTGTCTCGCCAGTCGATAAACTCGGGCGCGGAAATCGAGGCGTTGTTGTATGACTTTTGGACATCCCACAGAACCACCAGGCGGTCGGGATCCTCAAAGGGAAGGGCCTTGAGCAGAATCGCGTTCACACAACTGAACAACGCTGTATTCGCGCCGATTCCGAGGGCGAGCGCCAGGACGGCGACGACCACGAAGCCCGGACTTTTTCCAAAGGTTCGAATGGCGAAGCGCAGATCATTCCACATAGTTAGCGGCCCTTAGGTAGTAGAGATACGGATGAGATCCACTTTAGTTCCGTTCGTCCGCTATTTGTAACGAACTTTCAGGGATGCGGTACGTTTTATCAATATGTCTTTTGCCCAAACCGTCATCAGCGCGTTTGCAGTCACCGCGTTGTCGGTGTCCGCTTACGCCCAGTCTTCGCCATCTATGAATGGGGATTGGGTCAACGTCCTAACGCGTTTCGACAACAAGCAGTACATGCGGATGAAACTGACTCTCACTGGCGACAAGGTCCAGGCGGAGGGCGGGCGGCTGAAGCTGACAGGAAAGATCAGCGGCAGCAAGGTGCAGCTGTCTGGCAAGGATTCGGATGGCGACGAGGTGAAGATCAACGGGTCCATTGAAGGCGGCGAAATGCGCGGGACTCTTGTTGCCGGTGGCGACACTTACGATTGGCAGGCATATCGGCAGAAGGCCGGTCCGGCCACGCCGACAACGCACATGTTCGAACCGAAGGAATTTCACCGGCAGTTTTCCGGCTCGATTCCGCCGGCTTTGACGATCCATCCGGGAGACACGGTGAAGACTTGGACCGTGGATGCCGGCGGCAACGATCAACAAATGAAGAGGCGGTCCGGCGGGGGCAATCCGGAAACGGGTCCGTTCTACATCGAGGGCGCGCTGCCCGGCGACGTTATCGGGGTGAAGCTGAACCGCGTGCGGCTGAATCGCGACACCGCCTTTAGCGGGACTCGCGTCGTACCGAATTGGCTGCACGCCCCTTACTTCGCCGCCCTCCAAAAGGACAACGACAAGGTAAAGAACATCAGCGGAGAATGGGTGCTCGATCGTGAGCGAAACATCGGTCGCCTCAAGAAGCCGACTGAGAAGTTGAAGGACTACACGGTCCCACTGCGGCCCATGATGGGTTGCATCGGCGTTGCGCCGCCCGCCAATATGACTTTCCGATCCGGATTTCTGGGCGCGTTCGGCGGCAACATGGACTACAACGAAGTCCGCGAGGGGGTGACTGTCTACCTGCCGGTATTCGCACCCGGCGCGTTGTTATTCATTGGTGACGGACACGCCGCGCAGGGGGATGGCGAGCTTACCGGCGACGCGCTTGAAACCTCGATGGATGTGGAATTCACGGTGGACCTGATTCCCAATCAAGGCCAAGCGGGTCCGCGTATGGAGAACGCCGAGTTCCTGATGGCGAGCGGCATCGGTGGATCTTTGAATGAAGCTTTGCAGACCGCGACTACGGAGATGTCGCGTTGGCTCGCGCGCGATTACGAATTGAATCACGCCGAAGTCGGCCTGATTCTTGGATCCGCGATGAAGTATGACATCGCCGAGGTCGTGGACCCATACGTCCACGTCGTCGCAAGAGTGTCTAAGAAGTCGCTGTCTACTTTGACCAAAAAGAAGTAGCCGCTAGTCGACGTCTTTACCCATGTACAACTCGCTGACTGTCGCGCGATAATTTTCGAGCACGCGGTTGCGGCGGATCTTCATCGTCGGCGTCAGTTCGCCGGTTTCGATTGAAAACTCCCGATCGATAATTTTGAACTTGCGGATCTGCTCGAACGAAGCGAGTTGCTTGTTTACCAGCTTGATGGCCCGCTGTACTTCGCTTAAGACGGCGGGCGATTCTGAAAACGCCGTATAGCCGCTGGCATCCTTCAGCGTTTCGGCATGCGCCGCGTTGATGGTGATCAGCGCCGTCACGTACGGCAGCTTGTCACCGATCAGCAGCACCTGATTGATGAGCGGCTCGCGTTTGAAGAGCACCTCGATACGGGCGGGATAGATCTTCTTCCCGTTCGAGGACACAATCAATTCCTTCTTGCGTCCGGTGATGTACAAATAGCGATCGCTGTCGAACTCCGCAATATCGCCCGTTGCTAGCCACCCGTCGCGCAGGACTTCCGCGGTAGCAGCCGGATCCTTGTAGTAGCCCGTGAACATGCACGGACTGCGGAGCATCAGCTCTCCGTCGTCTTCAATGCGCGCCTCGACTTTTGGCAGCAGCTTGCCGATGCTGCCGGGCTTCGGGCGGTTCAATGGATTCAGCGAGACCACGCCGCATTCGGTGAGGCCGTAGCCTTCGACCAAGGGCATGCCGATCGCGGCGTAGAAATCCGCCAGATCCTTGCCGAGCGGAGCAGCACCCGATGCGGCAACTCGAAGCCGGCCACCCAGCCGCTCGCGAATTTTTGAAAACACCAGGGCGTCGAACACCTTCAACGACGCTTTCATCCAACCCGGTATCGAGCGTCCGGCTTGCTTTCGTTTCGCCGCTTCCGCGCCGAGACCGATCGCGGTATAGAACATCCTGCGCGTTATCGCGGGGCGCTTGCGGATCTCGGTGACGACGCTTGCATAGACGCGTTCCCATACGCGCGGCGGTGCCAGGAAGAAGGTCGGCCGCACGTTCCGCAATTCCGTCGGCATCTTGCTGAGGCCTTCGGAAAAATACACACATGCGCCTTGGCGCATCGGCAGCAATTCCACGACAACGCGTTGCGCGATATGCGCGGACGGAAGGAATCCGATGGTGCAGTCGTCGGTCGAAAGCGGAAGAACGACTGGACCGTGGTCCATGTTTGCGACCAGCGCGCGCTGTGTCACAAGGCCCATTTTAGGCTCCCCGGTCGCGCCGGACGTCATATAGAGGATGGCGTGATCGAGTTCCTGGACCGCTTCGCGGATGCGTGCAAACGCCTGCGGGTCCCGCTCAAGAGCCTCGCGTCCTTTGCGCCTGACTTCGACGAGTGTCGTCACGCCGGGCGCTTCGCCGGTCAACAGAATCCAGCGCAACGGCAGCGGCTGATCTCCGCCCGCCGCCGCGAGTGTCGCCATTGCTTTGGCGTTCTCGACGAATGCCACTTTCGCGTCGCAACCCCGCAAGGTACGGACCTGGTCTTCAATCGGCAAGCTGGTATAGAGCGCGGCGGAGATGGCTCCGCGCGCCATCAGTCCTACATCGGCGAGATAGAATTCGGCCCGCGTCTCGGACTGCAGAGCGACGATTTCGCCGTGCGCAATCCCGATTTCCGCGAGCCCGACGGCCACTTCGCGAACCGCGTCACGGTACTCGCGCCACGAATACGTTTGGTATTTTCCGCTGCCGATCGGCTGTTGAAGGGCGGGTTTATCTCCGAAGGCGAGCGCGGCCTCTTCCAGGACCGTGTACACGGTTCTCGGATGCATCGACGCTAGCCTAACACGCTCATCGGCCCATGACCGCGATTCGGGCGCTTTCCGTTGCCGATAACTTTCCTGGCGTGCCGCCTTCAATGAACTGCTGATGGTTTCTACCGCCCACGGGTACTGGCTCTCGGTCGAAGCGGCGGTCCGCATGGGTTCGACGATCCTGTTGGGGGCGTACCGAGACAAGCATACGGACAGCCCACCAGGCACTCCGGCGGAAGCGGAAGACGAACTAGACTGGGAATTAAGTTCGCTGCTCAGGGGAGTTGCTTCAAGCCTGATGTACCAGGGCCAATCCATTCTGATCACCGGAGGCCTCGGCTTCATCGGGAGTAACCTTGCATTGCGGCTCGCCGAGGAAGGGGCCAACGTCTACATCGTCGATGCATCCATCGACGGGTGCGGCGCGAATCCGTTCAACATCGCGCCGGCGGCCGGGCGCATTGAAGTCCTGCCGTTCCACATCGGCGCACCGGAGAAGTTCCGCGAGCAGATCCGATCCGCGAAGGTCATCTTCAACCTCGCCGGTGAGATCAGCCATATCGACAGCATGCGGTTCCCCGAGCGCGATCTGGAGCTGAACACCGTTTCCCAGCTTCGTTTCCTGCTTGCCTGCGGCGACGCGCAACCGGGCGTGCGGATTGTGTACGCCGGTACGCGCCAGGTCTACGGCGTGCCGGAATTTCTCCCAGTAGATGAGCGCCACCCGATTCATCCTGTCGATTTCAATGGCGTCCACAAAGCGGCGGCAGCTTTGTACCATCACGTGCTTTCGCAAACCGGCCAGATCGATGCCACGGTGATTCGCCTTACTAACGTGTACGGGCCGCGCATGGCGCTTGATCGACCGCAGCAAGGGTTCCTGAGCACGTTTCTCCGTCGGCTGCTCTTGCATCAGCCGCTGGCGATTTTTGGCGACGGCACGCAGCTTCGCGATCCGGTTTACATTGACGACGCGGTGGACGCGTTTCTACGAGCCGGGTCTGCCTCGCTTCCGCACCGCGTCTACAACGTCGGCGGGCCGGAGGCGTTATCGCTGCGCAAGATCGCCGAAACGGCGAGTGCGATTGCCGGCGTGGACGCGCCCTCAACGCACCCGTTCCCGGAAGAGGTGCGGCCGATCGATATCGGCAGCTACGTCACCGATTGGTCGCGGATCCATGCCGGACTTGGATGGCAGCCCGGCGTCCGGTTCGACGAGGGCTTCCGCCGGACACTGGCCTACTATCGTGAGAACCTCGATCATTATCTACCGGTGGCTTCGTGAACCCCGCGGAATTTACGAATATCGCGCGGTCGGAGCGTGACTTCTGGTGGTACCGCGGAATGCGGGAAATTCTATTCCGGATCCTAGATCCGATCGCGAAAACGATGCCCTGTGCGCGAGTCCTCGAAGCCGGCTGCGGCACGGGCCACCTATCGTGGACCTTGCGCGAACGGTACGGCTGGGAAATGACTCCGCTCGATCTGGATCGCGACGGACTCGAGTATGCGAGAGGCTACGGACTCGGGCGGTTGGTCCAAGGCGATGCCGCGGCGTTGCCCTTTGCCGACGCGTCGTTCGATCTCGTGCTCTCGATGGACGTGATTGTACATTTCGAATCCGGCAAGGAGCAGGCGGCGTTCGAAGAACTGGCGCGCGTGCTTTCGGTCGGTGGAGTTGCGATTATCCGGGTATCCGCACTCGATGTTTTGCGCAGCCGCCATTCTGAATTTGCGCACGAGCGCCAGCGTTTCACCAAGAGCCAATTGCTGGCTTGTGCGACGCGTGCCGGATTCACTCCACTTCGTTGCACGTATCTCAATTCGCTATTGCTGCCCGTCGCCTTCGCGAAATTCCGAATCGTTGAGCCGCTGATGAACGCCAAGCCAGCGAGCGGCGTCGAGCCAGTTGCCGGGTGGCTGGACAATTTGCTGTACGCTGCTTTGTGGATCGAGTCTCGCTGGCTGGGGGGCGGTGGAACGTTTCCGCTCGGCCAGTCTCTCTTGCTGATTGCTAGAAAAACCAACGACCGAGATTCGTCGCATCGCGGTCGTAACGAGGCTTGAACCCGGAGCAGGAGGACTCGTCGCGCGATGGGGACAGATTTCGTTCATCGACGGCGCGCACAAAGCGCCTTCGGAAAACTTAGCGCGGCTCTAGAACGCGTGGCTGTTACGGATTCCAGTCGCCTGCAAAGCGTTGTTCATTTTCTCGAGCGCCGATTTGTGGATCTGCGACACGCGGCTTTCGTTGATTCCAAGCACGCCGCCGATTTCCTTCATAGTCATTTCGTTTGAGTAGTACAGCGTGACGACCTTTTGGTAGCGCTCCGGCAGGGTTTTCATCGCAACGCCTAACACGCTGCGCAGTTGCTCGCGCGCGCAGATCGAATCCGGCTGGGCTTCCGGCTTGCCGGGGAAGTCGGGTGCGGGGAGGTCTTCGTGATCGGTCGCCCGCGTAGAGGCCGAGATCAATCCGACGTTTCGCAGGTCGACCATCATTTGGCGCCAGCGATCGACATCGAGGCCGAGCTTCTTCGCTATTTCCGCTTCGGTGGGGGCGCGCTGCAATTCCGCCGAAAGATCGCGAGTCGCGGCTTCCACCTGCTTGTGACGGCGGCGCAGATCGCGCGACGCCCAGTCCAACTGGCGCAAGCTGTCGAGGATGGCACCCTTAATGCGATGCTTCGCGTAGCTCGAAAACGCGACCTGCTTTTCTGGATTGAACTTACTGGCCGCATCGAACAGCCCGAGAATTCCCGCGTGAACCAGATCGTCGAGGTCCACATGAACCGGCAGGTTTTCGTGAACGCGAATCGCAATCGCCTTCACCAGCGGCAGATGCTCCAAAACCACATGATCGCGGCGCGTCAACGCCGCGCTCGCTACGGGCATCGGGATCGTCGCGGTGGCGGTGGCTTGGCTTCTCATGGTTTCGATGGTTCCCTTCGGACTTGTTTAGCGGTCCGTACGACTCGCCGTCTTACGCTTATCGAGAATGCAACCAGGAGACCAACCCGGCGGCCTCAAGACTTTTTGAGGTTCCGCCGATAGAGTAAGCAACGCTTGGGTTTCCGCCAAGCTGATGGAAACAGGCAGACTCTTACCCGTCAGGGTAGAATCCTCCCGCACCATAAATCCAACTTCGCGAGTGGCCAAGACTGTCGTACTACTTTCGTTAATCCCAAATTGAAACAACATCACAATCAAATCCAGTTTCAAAACGGGAATCGCGTTCCTTTATGCAACGTTCCGCCGGCTTTCGGCTTTTCGTTGTGACATAAGGTACACAATTCCTGATCCGTGTCTTCTTGACCGCTGAGTATTCGGCATTAAAAAAACGAAACGTTTGAGGGGGCTTCGAACATCCTTCTTGCAAGCGCAATCCGGATCCCGACTCCGTCCTCTCTTACGGCAACGGTATCTAGCAAGAAGAGTAAGGTTATCTGGGGTACTAAGTATCTTGGCGATACACCTTAAGCAAGTTCGAAAAGTCTCCCACAAATCTCCGATCGCCCTAGTACGTAGGTTTGTCGAAGCCCTCAGAATCCTTCGGAAAAACCCTTATCGAGAGGCGCGAACTACTCGATCCGCGTACCCTGGATCACTGCATTCGCTTGCTTGCGATCCAAGTGCGAAGCGCCAATCCACCTAGTAAAATCAGGACTGCGATTCGAAACTGCCCCTCCAGAGTAAAAGCCGCCAACAACGCGATCGCCGCATAAGCGGCAAACGCATAATACAAACGAGAGGCCATCCCGCCATTCTAATCCGGCCTTTATCTATACTCTTGCGAGAAGGCGTCAATATGCGAATCTGGCGCACACGATATTGAAGGAGCCGCCTTGCGATTCGACAACAAGGCCGCGCTGATTACAGGAGTTCCGGAATCGGACGTGTTGTACTCCCCTGCGTCTCTAAGAACCCCGCTCGTAAGAGCCGGGATTCCAATGAACCCTTAGCCAGCCAAGTCCCATCGCTTACGCTCAGGGTTCAGTCTGGACTTGCCCCCAGTTTTGACACAACCAGTTAAGGCTCAAAATCCATCCAAAGGAGAATTGAGCCATGGGGTTGTCGAGAAGGATCTTCACGAAAGAGTTCAAGCTGGCTGCGGTGCGGCGGCTGGAGCAAGGGGTTTCG
>JBBQWZ010000035.1:0-75932 GCA_038210135.1 Bryobacterales bacterium | reverse complement strand
ACACCCGGACCTGTTCCAGGCTCAACTTCCCGTCGTCCATGCTGATGATCAATCCCCAGCATGCGGAATCTCCCTCCCAGGCTCATCTTGTATGAGAATCAAACCCTTCCTTCAGGCTCATCTTGCATGAGACAAGACTGCATCTTGTCGGTGCCTGCTAAGTTGAGTTATTCTAATTCGCTGTAAGGGGGAGATTGATCATGCGATTCACGTTGCTTTTCGCGACCGCCATGCTTGGCATCGGATTTGCGCAGACGACAAAGAAGGACGGCATGCACGCCATGCACGCCATGGACGCAAAAGCCGTCATGGCCACGCCAGCCGAGATGAAGTGGATGCCCGCGCCGCCACCAACGGGTCTTCCGTCTGTCGTGCAGGTATCCATCCTGTCAGGCGATCCATTCAAGACCGGAATGTTCACGCTTCGATTGAAGATTCCAGATGGAGGAAAGGTCCCCGCGCATTGGCATCCGACCGACGAGCACATCACCGTCATGCAAGGGACTTTCGCAGCTGGCATGGGCGACAAACTGGATCCGGCGGCGATGAAGGAATTCCCGGCCGGCTCTTATGTAGTGATGCCGAAACAGATGCGCCACTTCGCGATGGCGAAGGGCGAAACGGTTGTGCAGGTAACCGCGATGGGTCCGTTTGTTTTGAACTACGTCGATCCCGCCGACGATCCCCGTAAGAAGTAAATCGGATGGGGGTCCGCAAACACCGGATCCCCGCTCACCCTCCTCAGCCATTACGCCGCGTCGTAGGACAAGCTCCGCACCCGCCAGATAAATCCGTCCAGTACGTAGTGTGTGGCTTGCGGCAAAGCGAGTAACGGAACCAGCAAGGCCAGCATAGTGTGGTCCGACACGCTCGGCAGGAATGTGAACCACTGAAAATATTGCGTGTGCTCACGCCACACCATAACGTCCCACAGTGCCTCTTCCAGATAGGCCAGTAAAAACAGGAGCCCAACAAAAGCGGGGATCATCGCTGGAACAAACCAGCGCGCAAGATATTTTTGCTTTTCCGGCCCGGCCGGCTTCGCGACCTGCTTCCGTTCATGCATCCATACCAGCGCCATGTACGGGATCCCGTGCGCGACCACGTTGGTAATGGTGAACGATAAATCGCCGTTAAACACCACGATTCCGGTGTACCAGGAAATGGCGGTTCCGGCGAGGATCACGTTTTTCGGAAAATTCCACCGCTTCATCCGGACTTCAGAAATCGCGTACGCGATCAGGATTCCTAGGTACAAATAGCGAGCCGCTGGCTCCAGGCCGTCGATCGGCGCGTACAGAAAATCGCCCGCCACAAACCAATGGAATGCGCGGCCCTGCGTGTGCCAGTAGATCAGGGGATAGGTTGCGGCGGAATAAATCGCGACCGCGTCCAGCCGCCGTTTCCATGGCGGCAATCCATCTTTTCTCGAATACAATCGCAGAAATCCATACTGCTGCCGGACAAAGTGATACACCGCGACGTACGCGAGCACGCGCCAGAAAACCATCGAGCCCACGCTGTAAAGCATGGCTCCCGCAACCCAGCAAAACGCCGGAATCATATAGAGCAACGTGGCGTAGCGCTTCCGCTCATCCGGATCGAAGTACGTCCGGTAGAGCGTCGAATAGACGTGCGCGACATCGACACCGACCACGAGTAGGAACCACGCCAGCGGTGTTACGGGCGCTTCAAAGAACGCCGGAAACGCCAAAACGGTCGCGGTGACAAGGAAAGCGGGTGCAAGGATGAAGGCGGAGTCCGCACCCGGCGAATAGAGCCACGGCTGCTTCGAAAAGGTCACTGCTGAAAAGCAGTATAGCCGTGGTGGATGACGAAAGCGTTCGTTATTGTCTCTTCCGCACGCAGCCGGGGAACATCTTCTTCAGCTTCTCAACCTTCGGATCTGACACGCTGACGATGTACGGATTCGATCGATTCTGCGCCGCGTAGTTCTGGTGATATCCTTCCGCCGTATAAAACTTGTCGAGCGGAACCACTTGCGTCACGATCGGGCCGCTCAGGACGTGCGCGTCGTTGATCTGTTTGATGTACGCCTCGGTGACTCGCTTCTGTTCGTCACTTGAGTAGAAAATCGCGCTGCGATATTGCGGACCGACATCATGCCCCTGCCGATTCAGAGTGGTCGGATCGTGCGCGACGCTGAAGAAAATCTTCAAAAGCTGCCCGTATGAGATTTTCGCTGGATCGTAATTGATCAGGATGGATTCCGCGTGCCCGGTCCGTCCGCTGGAAACGATGTCATATTTCGCCGTTTCCTTCGTGCCGCCCGCGTACCCTGACAGCACGCCATCGACGCCATCGACAATCTGAAATACGGCTTCAGTGCACCAGAAGCAGCCGCCCGCCAAAACGACAGAGTGCTTTTTTCCATCTGGCTTGATATCGACAGCCGGATCCGGCAAGTCGCCGCTCGCGTGTAACATACTGCATCCTCCTGCCGCGAGCAGCGCCCCGCAGAAAAGAGCGAAACCCGCCAGTGTTATTTTGTTCGGCATATCCACTCCAGTGTATCGCTCGACAGGGGGCAATTCGCGGCGCTTCCCATTCACTAGGCATGGTCGTACTAAACTAAACGGTCAAGCCTCCACAAGCCTATGAAACGCCTCTTGTCACTCACGGCGCTGTTCAGCGCCTTACTCGCCGCCCAGAACGGGCCGAAGATCGATGCTCTTTCCAGTTTGAAATTTCGCGAAATCGGGCCGGCCAGCATGGGCGGACGCGTTGACGACTTCGCGGTCGTCGAAAGCAATCCCAACATCGTGTACGCGGCCACTGCCTCCGGCGGCGTCTTCAAAAGCGTCAACAGCGGAATTTCCTGGAAGCCGATTTTCGATGATCAACCCGTTTCAACCATCGGCGACGTCACGGTTTCGCAGTCCGAACCCGATGTTGTTTGGGTCGGCACCGGGGAGGCCAACAATCGCCAGAGCTCGTCCTGGGGCAACGGAGTCTATAAGTCGGCCGACGGCGGCAAGACCTGGGCGCACATGGGCCTGAAGGATACGCATCACATTCCGCGCATCGTCGTTCATCCGTCGAACGGTCACGTCGTTTACGTCGCCGCGCTGGGCCATCTGTGGGGGCCGAACGATGAGCGGGGCGTTTTCAAAACGATCGATGGCGGCAAGACCTGGACGAAGGTGCTTTTCATCAACGCGGATACGGGCGTGACTGATCTCGTGATGGACCCGCAGAATCCGGATACGTTGTACGCGGCTGCCTATCAACGCCGCCGCACCGCGTTCGGCATGAACGGCGGTGGACCCGGCAGCGCCATCTACCGCACCACGGACGGCGGAATCACTTGGAAGAAAATATCCAACGGCCTCCCCAAGGGCGAGCTTGGCCGCATCGGCCTCGACATCTACCGGCGTAACGGAAACATCGTGTACGCGCTTGTCGAAAGCGATGATCCCGGCATCTATCGCAGCGACGACAAGGGTGAAAACTGGGTCCGCATGAGCAACACCAATCCGCGGCCGATGTATTTCAGCCAGGTCCGCATCGATCCGAATAACGACCAACGCATCTGGGTGGCTGGCGTGAACATGGCGTATTCAGAGGACGGCGGAAAAACGTTTTCTCAAAATCGAATTACGCGAATCCACGTCGATTTTCATGCCATTTGGATTGATCCGTCGAATTCCGACAACATGATCGTCGGCTGCGACGGCGGCATCCATTTCAGCCGCGACGCGGGCCGAAGTTGGGATTCCCGCGAGAATATCGCGATCGCCCAGTTTTACGAAATCGCCTACGACATGCAGAAACCCTATCGAGTGTGCGGCGGTTTGCAGGACAACAACACCTGGTGCGGACCCAGCGCGACCGCCAACGAGCGCGGCATCACCAACGAAGACTGGATCACTGTGCAGGGCGGCGACGGATTCTACGCGCAGATCGATCCGCTGGAGCCGTGGATCGTGTACGCCGAGTCCCAGGATGGCAACCTTGCCAGGCGCGATCTGCGAACGCACGAAGTGCGCAGCATTCGTCCACGCGAGGACGACGACAAGATGTCGCGCTACCGTTTCCAATGGAATTCACCCGTGGTCCAATCGAAGCACGATCGAAAGACCCTGTATTACGGCGGGAATTTCGTGTTCAAGTCGACCGACCAGGGCGACAGCTGGAAGCGCATCTCACCCGATGTCACTTCCGGCGTCGATCGCAAAACGCTTAGCATTATGGACCGCAAGGTCGAAGACCGCACCATGCTTTCGCGCAATGACGGCGTCGGCTCGTTCCCCACGATTACGACCCTGACGGAATCTCCCAGCCGCGCCGGCATTCTGTGGGCCGGCACCGATGACGGCAATCTGAAAGTTTCGCGCGATGGCGAGACCTGGAAGAGCGTGATGGAGAATGTGCCTGGCGTACCGAAAGGCACCTACGTCAGCCGCGCCATTGCTTCCGCCTTCGATCCCGGCACGGCCTACGTCGCGTTCGACGGACACCGGTCGAACGACTTCACCATCTATCTATACCGGACCACCGATTTCGGCGCGACGTTCAAATCGATTACCGAAGGAATTCCGCAAAATCAAGGAACGTTGCACGTGGTCCGTGAACATCCGAAGAATCCCAACCTGCTCTTCGCGGGCGGGGAATTCGGCCTCTACGTGTCGTTCGATCGCGGCGACCATTGGCAGGAACTGAAGAATAACCTGCCTCGGGTGCCCGTGGACGATATCCAGATCCACCCTCGCGACAATGATCTGATTCTGGCGACGCATGGCCGCTCGGTCTGGATCCTCGATAGCATTTCGGCACTCGAACAGATGTCAGGCGCGGTTGCTGAAAGCGCGCTGCAAGCCTTCGATGTTCGTCCCGCGACCATGTGGAGAATGGCGCGGACCCGCGATTTCGATGGCCACGACACGTTTCTTGGCGCCAATCCGCCGCGCGGCGCCATCATCGATTTCTGGACCAAGACCAAGCCGGACATGAAGGACGTCAAGATTTCAATCCTTGACGCAGCCGGAAAAACGATAGCGACCGTGAAACCCACCGCGCTCGTCGCAGGCCTCAATCGGATCGTTTGGAGCATGCGGACCGACCGCGCCGTTCCGCCGACCGATCAGGAACTCCGGGCAGCGGAACGCGCCGCTGCCGCCGGAGGCGAGCCTCCGCAATTCGGCGGACCGCTGGTGGATCCAGGCGATTTCACCGTGGAGATTGCGATCGGCGCCAATAAGGTCTCGAAGAAATTCAAGATCGAAGAAGACCCGCGCGTGACATGGTTCTCCACTGCGGACCGCGCCAAGCGCCGTGCCGCCATCGACGACCTCGTCGGAATGACGAAGCAGGCCGACGCGCTTCGCAAGAAGTTCACCGCGGCCGATTCCTCGCTGACCGCGCTGCAGGCTTCCTGGAAACGTCCCGATGCCGCGAAGGTTTCAGACGACGTGAAGAAGCAGGCGGAATCGCTAAAGAAGTCGCTCGACGACATCCGGCCGCTCTTCGCCGGACGTAATTTCTTCCAGCAACCTTCGCTCGAGGAACGTAAAGCCGAACTCGCCAAGCCGGAGCCCGACTTCGTCCTGCCCTCGCTGCCACAGCGCGTACAGCAGATGGTATCGGCCTTCGAGTCGTACTCTGCGGCGCCTAGCGAAAGCCAGATGCAGCAAGTCTCGCTGACCCGGACAGCGCTCACCGACGCCACGCAGAAGATGGACAGACTGCGCGCGGATGTCGTCCGCTTTAACGAAGCGATGAACGCCGCGAAAGTGCCGTATATTCCGGTACCTTAGTCGAACCTACGAGAGGGTCGGACGCCGCCGGTGCCAGTCGGTTTGCTTTTGGTACGCGGCGGCCATGCCGATGATTATGTTCTCTGAAAACGGTCGCGAGCAGAATTGCATCGCCACCGGCAGATTGTTCGCGAACCCGCAAGGGACCGAAATCGCGGGCAGTCCCGCAAGATTTCCCGCCGGAATCAAACCGTTGAGTCCAGCACGCTGCGGCGTCGGACGATCGCCGAACGGAGACTTGTCGAGCGGATCCCGCACTGGCGTCGCTACGTTGTAACGCGAAGGCGCTATCAGGACATCGACGTCCGCGAACAGCAGGCGGAACTCGGCCTGAATTTGCGTTCGCAAACGCATTGCCTTTAAATAGTCTTTGGCCGAAATGTCCATCCCCGCCTTGAGATTCGCGATCTGGCGCTTATCGGCAAGCTCGTCCACTTTGCCGGACGTAATCAACTCCTCGAAAATGGAAGCTGCTTCGGCAGCGACCACAGTAGACGTAATCGCCCCGTATGGAAACGCCGGCAGCTTCACTTCCCTGAGTTGATAGCCCTCGGCCTTCACCGTCTCGAAGGCCTTCTGGAACGCGTCCCGCGCGGCCGCCTCCGGCCATTCGTCGAAATCCGCCGGCGCAAATCCGACGATAATGTCTTTTGCCGCGCGGCGGAACTGCGGCGCGAAATAAAAGCTCTTTCCCGCTGACCCCGGATCTTCCGGATCCGCGCCCGCGATCGCTTGCAAAACTAAACCGCAATCCTCGGCCGACCGGCACATGGGTCCAAGCTTGTCCATGGTCCAGGAAAGCGCCATCGCACCGTGTCGCGATACCAGTCCGTAGGTGGGCCGCAGTCCGGTCACGCCGCAGTACGCGCTCGGTGTCAGGATCGATCCCGACGTCTCCGATCCAATCGTGAACGCCGCCAGTCCGGCCGCGACAGCTGCTCCCGAACCTGAACTCGACCCGCCCGTCCAGCGTGTGCGATCCCACGGATTCAATCCAGGACCGGTCAGCGACGCCGATGCGTACCGGTAACTCGGACCGCCCGCGAGCTCCACCATCGCGAGCTTGCCGATCAAAACGCCGCCGGCTTTTTCGAGCTTCTTAACCACCGTCGCATCCTCGTTGAACACTTGCCCGGCATAGGGTTTGGCGCCCCACGTCGTCGGATTGCCTTTCACCGCGAGCAGGTCTTTCACCGCGAATGGAATCCCCTGTAGCGGACGCCAGCGATCGCGCTTGATGTCGCCGTCCAGGTCCTTCGCCGTGCGAATGGCGGAGCTCTTCAAAGAGCAGGCGAGCGCGTTGAAGCGTGGTCCCAATGCCTCGAGGCGATCTCCGAATGCCCGCGTTAGTTCCACCGCGGAGAATTCCTTAGCGTGCAACTTCGCCGAAAGCTCTGAAATCGTCGCGAAGAAGATATCGTCGCCGAATGTTTTGGTCGCCATGCCTTAAGCCTTAAACTGCGTGACAGGCTCGATCGCCATGGGAACCTTCGCGTTCGCGAGCGTGTCAAGACTGGCCTTGAGCGCGGTGCGCGCCGCCGCAGTATCGTCCGGCTCAGCGGAAGTTTGCGGAGGAGTTTGTGGCGCTGCCTGGGCCGCGGCTGTCGCTGCCGCAAGCAAAGTCGCGAGTGTACGACGCGTAAGCTTCATGCAAGTGATTATAGGTCGGGCTGGCGAAACGACGCGCGCGTGTCCGCTTAAGATTGAAATTCCGCGAGCGCCTCAAGAGCCGCTTTCTGCATCACCGAGCGTGGCGCGGAATCGCCAGTCCACAACTCGAACTGTCGCACCGCCTGCTCGATAAACATGTCCACCCCACGGATTACGATCTTGCCATCCGCTGTCGCGCGCTTCAGCAACTCCGTCTCGATGGGGTTGTAAACCATATCGAAAACAATCCCGCCTGGAATGCGTTTCTCAAAGAAGCATTGCGATACCTTCGGGTGCATGCCCAGTGGCGTCGCATGAACTACCGCGTCGAAATCGCGCGCCTCAGCCTGATCCCGGCTCAACGGATCGGCGCCGCAGAACTTCGCCAACGCGCGCACACGATCAAGGTTGCGCCCCGTGATCGCTAGCTTCGCGCCCGCTTCCTGCAAAGCGAAAGCGGCACCCCGCGCGGCCCCACCATTTCCCACGACAAGAACAGAAGCCTTCGCCAGCCGTAAGTGCCGCGCCAGAGGAACCGTCACGCCCTCCGCGTCCGTATTCGTGCCACGCCACTTGCCGGCTTTCCGCCACACCGTGTTCACCGCGCCGACTCGCCGCGCTAGCGGATCGACAGAATCGAGATAGCGGATTACGCGTTGTTTATGCGGAATCGTCACACTGAATCCGGTGAGCGGAAGTTTCCCCGCCAGCGCAAAAAAATCCTTCAGCTGTTGCGGCTTCACCAGGAATGGAAGATAGACAGCATCGATGCGCCGAGCTTGAAACGCGCGATTGTGCACCGCCGGCGAAATCGAATGCCGTACCGGATCCGCGATGACGCCATAAATCTTCGCGTTTTTTGTGATGCGCTCTACACGGTACAAGTGCCGCATCTGCCGCGCGGAAACCTGTCCGCTCGCCGTTCCCTCCGCCGCATTCGGCGCAGCGTACGTGTACAATCCGCCCCAAACCGTCGACAGGACGCGCGTCGCGAAACCCATCTCGCCCATCGCGAGCAACACCAGCGGCGTCCGCGAATTGGTTTTCGCGAGCGACAAAACCCGGCTCGCGTCCGATGGCTTGCGCGCTGTCGTCACCAGCTTGTACCCGTCCGCGGGAACCTTTTGCATGCGGCGCAACACGGGCTCCATCGCCGGTGTGCCCGAGAAGTTGTGCCAGGAAACGATCAGGAACGTCTGCGCCCGCAATGCCGCGACGCCCGCCTGCGCGCTCTCCGCGGATTCGATCTCGACATCGATCGCATGCGCTCCTGCTTCGATCGCCGAGCCAAGGATCCGCAGTTGCTCTTCGATCGAACCGTTGAACTTTCCGCCGTTCTGATGACGCCGGCACGTCGCCAGCAGCGAACAATCCGAATGTTGTTTTAGAAATTCACGGATCGCTCGAATGCCACTCTCCGGATTTGGCAAATAATCCAATCGAAATTCGAAGAACCGTTCTCCGTCGGCGATTTCAACGCGCGCATGCGAAAGCAGCGACTCCACATCCGGGAAGCCGAGGGCGATACAGGTTTTTGGGAGCGCCTTGCGCAGGGGCATGAGAGCCAAATCAGCATAACATTTCAAGCGAAGACATCGGAGCCGCGGTTTGTTTTTTCGGTAGTCTGGTTATGTGCGATTGCTTTTGTTCATCGGATTAGCGGCTCCGCTCTGGGGCGATGGCATTATGACATCGCTGAAGCCGGAGACGCGCGCTGCCTTCGAAGCCTACGTGAAAGCCGAAGAGGCTAAGCTTCCGGCAATGCTCAGCACCCCTACGCCCTCGGTAGGCATGAATGCTGGAGCGTTGCGGCCCACCGAGATCATGATCAAGATCATGACCGGGAAAGGACCCGTGCGTATTCAGGAAGGGATCATTCACGATTGGGTGGGGGCGATCCTGGTGCCCGGCTCAACGGCGCAGCAAGCCCTGGCGATGCTGCAGTCTTACGACGACATCAAGAATTTGTACAAAGGCGAGGTGCTCGATTCGAAGCTGATGTGGAAGCAGGGCAATAAGCTTCACCCCTATTTGCAGCTTTACAAGAAGAAGGTCATCACCGTCATCCTGAATACTGAGTACGATGTCGAATATTTCGAACAACGGCCCGGCTTGTGGCTAGGGAAATCCTACTCGACAAAGATCGCCGAACTTTCGAATCCCGGCAAGAGCCAACAGGAACTTCCCGTCGATACCGGTCACGGCTTCATGTGGCGCTTCGACACGTATTGGATGGTTGAGCAGCGCCCGGAAGGCGTGTACCTCGAATGCCGCGCCATCTCCTTGTCGCGATCGATTCCGCGAGGCCTCGGCTGGGCCATCGAACCCTTCGTGAGCGGCGTTCCGAAAGAGTCGCTCGAAAATACACTGCGCGTCACCCGCGACCAACTCTTGCGCACGCAGGAACAGCAACTGAAAAGTCCGCGCTAGAATACTTCTGGAAGCTAGTCTTTGCCGGTGCAGGGCCTGGTCTTCAAAACCAGCGTGCGGCTTTACGGTCACGGGTGGGTTCGACTCCCACTAGCTTCCGCCAATACCCAAAACTAGCCAAGCGTCTCGCGGTCGCGGACTCCGAGTAGATAGAGGATGCCGTCCAAGCCCATCGTCGAAATCGACTGGCGAGCGCTTTGCCGCACCACAGGTTTCGCGCGGAATGCGATGCCGAGCCCGGCGATCCGCAACATCGGCAGTTCGTTGGCACCGTCTCCCACCGCGATTACCTGCTCCATGCTGATATTTTCGGCTTCGGCGATCTCCCGCAATAGCGATGCTTTGCGCGCTCCATCGACAATTTCCGTTCGCACTTCGCCTGTTGCGACGCCGTCCCGAATGTCGAGTTCGTTCGCATGCAGGTAATCGATTCCCAACCGCCGCTGCAACTCGCGTCCCACGAACGTGAATCCGCCCGACAGGATCGCCGTCTTGTATCCGAGTCGCCGCAAGGTCGAAATCAACCGCTCGGCTCCTTCCATCAGCGGAACTCGATCGATCACTTGCTGTAACGCCGATTCCGGAAGCCCGCGCAGCAGCGCAACGCGCTCTCGAAAACTCGCCCGAAAATCGAGCTTCCCGCGCATCGCCGCTTCGGTGATTTTTGCCACCTGCTCACCCACCCCGGCCAACAGCGCGAGCTCGTCGATGACCTCCGTCGCGATCAACGTCGAATCCATGTCGAACGCAACCAATCGCCGGATTCGCCGATACACGTTGTCATGCTGAAACGCGATATCGACGTCATGCTCCGCGGTCAGCGCAAGCAGCGCCGCGCGCACCGTGTCCTCATTCGGAGATTCGCCGGAAACGGCCAGCTCAATACAAACGCGGCTCGGAGCATCGGCGGAAAGATCGAGCGGAGTTCGACCCGAAAGCCGGTCGATGCGGTCAATGTTCAACCCGGCATTCGCCACAATCCCACTGACCGCCGCGACATGCTGCGCCGTGATCGATGGCCCGAGCACGGTGATCAGAAATCGTTGCTTGCTCTGGCTCGTCACCCAGTTTTGATATTCATCGCCCGAAATCGCTGTGAACCGGATCTGGACTCCCAGTTGGTGCGCCTTCAATAGCAATTCCGTCAACAGCGGCGACGTCTTCATCTCCGGCGTCATCTCGACCAGGATGCCCAGAGCGAGCACGTCGTGAATCACCGCCTGTCCGATATCGAGCACTCGGGCGCCGGATGTCGCGAGAATGCTCGTCAACGAATGCGTCACCCCGGCCCGATCGTGACCGGTGATATCGATGAGCAGGACGCGGGTTTCAGGAGACGCCAGCATGCATCTTAATTCTATCGGCGTCAAGCCCTGGCCGCTGCCTCGACGCGAATGCTACGCTGTGAAATTGCCAAGCCCAGTGATCACGGAAACGAACCTCGACGGACTCGCTCTTCGCGCGCGCGGAAAGGTCCGCGACATCTACGACGTACCCGCCGAAAATGCTCTCCTGTTCGTTGCTTCGGACCGCATTTCCGCCTTCGATTACATCCTCGCCTCCGGAATTCCGGACAAGGGTCGCGTCCTCACGCAGACCACGCTGTTTTGGCTCGAGTTTCTTCGCGACGTCGTGCCGAACCACCTGCTTTCGACCGACGTTGCACGTTTCGGCCCCAACCTGGCCGGACGCGCGATGCTGGTGAAAAAGGCCCGCATGATCGATGTGGAATGCGTGGCGCGCGGCTACATTTCGGGTTCGGGTTGGAAAGACTATCAACGGACCGGCGCGATTTGCGGCATCCCCCTGCCATCCGGTCTGCGCGAATCGGACCGGTTGCCCGAGCCCATTTTCACGCCCGCCACCAAGGCCCAAACCGGTCACGATGAGAATATCTCGTTCGACGATGTGTGCGCATCGATTGGGATTCCTCTTGCCGAACGCCTTCGCGCTCTCACTCTCGACATCTACAACAAAGCGGCCGCTTACGCGCTCACCCGCGGCATCATCATCGCCGATACGAAATTCGAATTCGGCTTCGTCGGCGATCAACTGGTCCTCGCGGACGAGGTGATGACGCCGGACTCCTCACGCTTTTGGCCGCTCGAAACCTATAACCCCGGCGGAGCCCAGCCGTCCTACGACAAGCAGTATGTGCGCGATTACCTCGAGTCCATTCATTGGAACAAGCAGCCGCCCGCCCCCGCTTTGCCGGACGACGTCGCCGCCCGCACCAGCGAAAAATACAAGCAGGCGTACCGCGTTCTCGCGGGCAGGGAACTGCCGGAAAGCTAATCCGGCATGGACGATCTCCGCCTCTGCAAAGGACGATTTCGAAATCGCACGAAATGTTCCCCGAAATAGGCTCGACCGCCAAAGAACTATTTGTAACGGAAGCAGGCTCGCGGCCATATTTCGCGCGAACCTTGGCCGACGGAAAGTATCAGGCTCGGTTCCTTAATGAAATGCGCCTGCGAGTCGACTAAACTACTTCGTGTCCGCGATGGCGACCACGTGTCCCCGCGTGTGGAAATACAGCACGCTTTCCGAAGCCGCCGGACTCGCCATCGAAATCTCGCCCATCTTATTCGTCGCCAGCAGTTCAAATACAGCGCCCGTCTTGATCACGTAGACTTCGCCTTCCTCGCTCGTGAAGTAGACGCGCCCTGCGGCCAACACCGGCGACGCGGAGAAGCCCGTCGTACCCGCGCCGAGCCGTTGTTGATAGTGCATTTTCCCCGTCACCGCGTCGTAGACCTTCAGCACACCTCGATCGGAACAGCTATACAGAAATCCATCCGCAACCACCGGAGTCTGCATGTAGGCGCCATTCTTCGCTTCGCTCCAGACCACACCGGCGCTGGTCCGCGACGCGCCCTCCGGCGTGATGTCGCCTTCGGCCTCCGGCTTGATCGCGTACAGCGGTGCCGGACCGCCATGCGCATTCGTCACGTAAATCAAACCCTCCGCGTAAATCGGCGTCGGGACCGGAATATCGCCTTCCGATTTCAAGCGCCATCGCTCCTTGCCCGTCGAAAGGTCGTACGCGACGATGTAAGGCCACGCGTTCAAGACCACCAAAGCGCGATTGCCGGCCCGAACCACACCTGGAGTCGCCCAGCCGTGATTTGAAACTCCATTGCGCGCCGTGCGCCAAAGTTCTTTTCCGTCTGCCGCCGAAAGCGCCGCCGCGAATGGTTCCTTGCGGTCGTCGCACTGCACGATTACTTTGTCCTCGAACAAAACCGGCGAACTCGAAAAGCCCCACGACAGGTCGTAGCCTTTCGGACCCTGGTCGATCACGCCAAAATCTTTCTTCCAAAGCAGCTTGCCGTCGAGGTCGAACGCGTAAAGCCCTTCCGATCCAAAGAACGCGATTAGCCGCTTGCCATCCACCGCCACCGTCGTATTCGCATGCGTGCCTTTGGTGTGCCTCTTCGACCGAGGTAATCCCTTATAAGCGGTGCGTTCCCACAGGATCTTGCCGGTGCGCTTATCGAGGCAGTACACCATCCAGCTCTGCTCGCCGTTGTCGTCCGCGGAATTGCCATCGCCGTACAACCCCACCCGCAACGGAGCCGCTCCCGCCGCGCTCACCGCCGTTGCTACAAACAATCGGTTGCCCCAAATCACTGGACTCGAATGCCCAAGGCCAGGGATTGCCGTCTTAAATTTAATGTTTCGAAGTGCGCCCGATTCCCGATCCGCGTTCCATGAAAGCGGTGCGCTTCCTTCGGCAACACCGAGCGCGGAATTGCCGCGGAACATCGGCCAGTTGGCCGAATCCGCTGCAAACGCGGATGCGAACGCTGCCAGCAATCCCAGCGATCCGGCAACCAACCTCGAACCCAAAAGAGCCTTGCGAAACCGCGTCGTGCGCATCGTGGACCTCGATTCTCTGAAGCCTTATTCTGACACGGCGCAAATCGAAGCTATTGCCTCGGCGCCGGTGGCTTCGGACCCGTTAGCGGCTGGAGAACCATCTTCGGACGCGGCGCCGACTTCCAGACAAATTCTCCTTTGGCGTTGATGTAACCGGTATCGCCTTCGTTCGTCATCACCCACGCCAGGTCGTCCCTGAAATCGCGCGCCGAATTGAAGACCGCTCGAATCGCCAGATTCCCCGACTTGTCCAGGTACCCCCAGAATCCGTCCACTCTCACCGCCGCCAACCCGCACGAGAAGCTTCTGGCGTCGTCGTACTTGCGATACGCAAATGCCGGCTTGTCATCCACCGTCAACCAGCCGATGCGGTCGCCTTCCCGCACCAGTCGGAGGCCATCAGACACTGGCGCCAAAGCTGACCATGTCGCCCGCTTCACCGGATTTCCATCGACGTTGACCTCAATCCATTTGCCGCCCAGTTCCACGCGTGCGATCCCGTTTTTAAAGTCCGATGCATCGTCATACTTCGGCTTGATCTTCCACTCGCCGCGCGCATCTTTGTAACCCCACAGGAATCCTTCCTTCATACGCAGCAGACCACTTTGAAATGTCGTGAAGCCTTCCAGGCGCGCCGGCTGTGGGACGCGAAAGATCACCTTGCCGGTCGTATCGAAATAATGCCACTCATGATTCACACCGCCGACAGCAAGCCCGCCATCGTCCGGAAAATCGCTCGCCGGCAGATATTGGGGCGGAATGATCACTTGCCCATCGCGATTCATATATCCATACGTAGTCGGCTCGCGTCGTCCGGATGCGTCGGTGGCGCCTGATTTTTGCAGCCGCACCATGTCCTGATGAAAATCGCCCAGCACGCGGAACGGCACGCGCGCGACTACCTTTCCGCTCGGGTCGATCACCATGTACTGCGAGCCGTCTAGAACCACGGCGCGCTGATTCTTGAAATCGCCACCCGTCACGTACTTTGGTTCGATGATGATTTTTCCCTGCAGGTCGATGTACCCGACCTTCCCGGCGGTATAAATTCTGGCTCGGCCTTCGGAGAAATCTTCGACCGCATCGAATTGCGGCGGAATCACGATCTTCCCCTGCTTATCGATGAAGCCGAACTTCTTATCCACGTGAATGCCGAACCGGCTGACTGACGGATCCTTGCGCGGCTGATACGCAAACAACTTGAATTCCATCGCCGCGATCCAACCCAATCCGCATAGGCCCGCCAGGAACACGAGTGTTCCGGCGATTTGCGCCAGGGCCGAGAATGTGCCGCCGGGATTCGCATAGTGCAGCACCAGCCAGAGAACGAAAGTGATGGTGACGACAATTCCCGCCGACGCAAAACAAAGGAACGGAGTGAGGTTCGGCATAAAGCCACTTCCGCCTTCTTTGACCAACGAATCGATCAGTCCGAACAACGCAATCGAAACCGCCAAGGCGCCCAGCATCCACACCGTCGTTTTCAAAGTCAACGCATTCCCTCCATCCACCACTCGATGCCGAACTGTCGCTTCAACGTATTCCATCTGTGTCTCCCACTCTGAGAAGGCCAATCGAGCCGCCTATTACCGCCGCGCCCTCAAACGCATTGGGCGCAATCCGTCATCGAAACCAGTCACCCTGACTTCGCACAAAGCACGCTAGTCTAGAAACAGGTCCCCGCAAAAGTTCGATGAACTGGCTCGATTTCATTCTCCTCATCATCGTTGCATCCTCTGTATACACCGGTTTTCGCGTCGGATTCGCCCGTGGCGGCATTGGATTCGCCGCGGCGGTCCTCGGCCTGCTGTGTGGATTTTGGTTTTACGGCATCCCCGCCGCGTGGGTCAGCACCCTCGTGACCTCGAAAACCGTCGCGAATCTCCTTGGCTTCTTCATCGTTATTTTTGGCTTCATCCTCGCCGGGTCGATCATCGGTTTGATCGTGCAGAAAATGTTCAGGCTCATCGGCCTCGGCTTTTTCGATCGCCTCCTTGGAGCCGCCTTCGGCTTCGTGCGGGGCAGCTTGGTCGTAGTTGCCGTCGTCGCCGTCCTGCTTGCCTTCACGCCCAAGAATCCGCCTCCGGATTTCATCGTCAACTCGTCTGTCATGCCGTATGCGCTCGAAGCCTCGCGTGCCATTGTGTCTTTGGCTCCGCGTGGCTTGAACGATTCGGTCGAAGAGGCAATCGGTGCCGTCAAAAAAATCTGGGAAGAAAAAGTGAAGAAGATCAAAAAGAAGAAACTTCAGGAAACCGAAGCCTGACTTTACAGCGCGCTCCCATCGAATGCCAGACTCCCAAAATAATCTCCTGATCTTCGATCTCGACGGAACCTTGATCGATTCGCAAATCGATCTCGCGAATTCCGTCAACGCCATGCGCGCCCACATGAACATGGGTCCCCTCGATCACAAGATCGTCTTCTCTTACGTCGGCAACGGAGCTCCTACGCTCGTCCGCCGCGCCCTCGGACCCGCCGCAAGCGAAGACGACAACGCCCTCGCGCTTCGCTTCTTCCTCACCTATTACCGCGAGCACATGCTCGATCACACCTTGCTATACCCGGGCGTGCGCGACGCTCTCGATCGCTTGCACGATTCCGGTGTGCCGCTCGCCATTCTGACCAACAAACCCGTACGTTTCTCCATCGGAATCATCCACGGTCTCGGACTCGATTCGCACTTCTTCCGCATCTACGGCGGCAATAGCTTTGAACAGAAGAAGCCGGATCCGATCGGCATCGAATCTTTGCTCGGCGAACGTCCCACGCCCCGCGATCGAACCATCATGGTCGGCGACAGTTCCGTCGATATCCTCACCGCCCGCAACGCCAAGGTCGTCGCCTGCGGAGTGAACTGGGGTTTCCAGCCCGAAATGTTCGTTGCCGCGCCGCCCGACTTGCGCATCGACGACCTCGGTGAACTGGCGACGCGTGTCCTCGCCTAGTGGGCGATCCCTGAGTGCGCGACTCTCTAAGTTATAGCCCCGCCCGTCAGGGCGGGGACTCTTTTTCAGTGAACCGTGGTATCTGTCAACCGCGCACAGCCCACTAGTCAAAGAACCAGTCGCGGCCGCAACGGCGATACAATTGCACCTTCAGGCAACCCATGCGATTTCTCGCTCTCTTCGCGGTCTTCAGCTTCGCGGTCACGGCAGCGCCGGTCGATTTCAACCGCGAAATTCGTCCGATTCTTTCGGACAATTGTTTCGCCTGCCACGGACCAGACGCGACGAAACGAGTCGCGAACCTCCGCCTCGATCAGCGCGAAAGCCTCTTCGCCGAACGCAACGGCTACAGCATCATCAAGCCCGGCGATCCCCAAGCCAGCCGCTTGATCGAACGCATTTCGAGCACCAACAAAGCGATGCACATGCCGCCCATATCGAGCGGCTACGCGCTCTCGGATAAACAAATCGGCCTGCTCCGTGATTGGGTCGCGCAAGGCGCTCGTTGGGAATCGCATTGGGCCTTTATTCCCCCAGTCCGCCCAGCGGCCCCGGCCGTGAAACAAAAAGCGTGGCTGCGAAACCCAATTGACGCCTTCATACTGGCGCGCCTCGAAAAAGAAAATCTTCGTCCATCGCCCGAAGCCGATCGCGCCACCTTGCTCCGCCGTCTGAGCTTCGACCTCACCGGCTTGCCGCCGACTCTCCCCGAGATCGATGCCTACCTCGCCGACAAATCTCCCGCAGCCTACGAAAAGCAAGTGGACCGCCTGCTCGCCAACCCCCGCCACGCCGAGCGCATGGCGATGCAATGGCTCGACCTCGCCCGCTACGCCGACACCCACGGCTATCACATCGACAGTCATCGCGACATGTGGCCCTGGCGCGATTGGCTCATTCGCGCCTTCAGCGCCAACATGCCGTTTGATAAATTCGTCACCGATCAACTCGCTGGCGATCTGGTCGAGAAGCCCACGCGCGATCAACTCGTCGCCACCGGCTTCAACCGCAATCACATGATCAACTATGAGGGCGGCGCCATTGAAGAGGAATATCAAGTCGAGTATGTAATGGATCGCGTGGACGCCACCTCCACCGTTTTCCTCGGCATGACAATGGGCTGCGCCCGCTGCCACGATCACAAGTACGATCCCATCTCGCAACGCGATTTCTACCGCTTCTTCGCCTTCTTCAACCAGGTTCCGGAACGAGGCCTCGATGGCAAGCGAGGGAACGCCGATCCAAAGATTCTCCTGCCCGATCCTGATCAGGACGCGAGGCTCGAAGCCACGCGGACAAATCTGAAAGTGCTTCGCGACATACTTGCGGACAAGAAAATCGCACCCCTCCTTTCCGCTTGGATTCCCTCCGCGCAAATCCCGCCGGCCTCCCGCGAAGGACTCGCCGCGCACTTCGAATTTGATGGAAACCTAAACGACAGCTCCGGGGCGTACCAGCACGGCCGCGTCGAATCCGGACGCGCCACCTTTGCCGCCGGACCCGTCGCGCAGGAACTCCGCCTCGACGGCCAAAGCCGAATCGCTCTCGGCCCCTCGGGCGATTTCGACGCCGGTTCGCCCTTCGCCATCAGCCTCTGGTTGCGACCCAATACCTCCCATTCGCCGAACCTGAAAGACGAAATGCTGGTCGCCCGCCGCACCGATCAGAAGCGCCATGGCTGGGAACTCTACCTCAGCGGCACCATGCTCAGCCCGCGCCTCAAGCTCGAAGCCCGCGCCGGATTCCGCCTCATCGATCGCTACCCGGAAAGCCGCCTCGAAGTCCGTACGAAAAACCGCCACGTCCGCATCGACGACCTGAATCATTTGGCTCTCAGTTACGACGGCAAGAAGTTCGCCATGTGGATCAACGGCGAGTCGGTCGAATGCGAAATCGTGCAGGATTCGCTGAGGGGTTCCGCCCGGACCGACGCGCTCCTCGAAGTCGGAGAACTTGGATCGCCATCGCTATTCCGCGGAGGCCTTGACGATTTTCGCATCTACAACCGCGCCCTCCCCGCCAACGAAGTCGAGCGCCTGATTATGGATGAACCCGCTCGCGCCGCCGTTCGCGTGACCGAGGGCCGCTCCAGCGAACAGAACCGATTCCTCAGCAAATACTTCCTCACCAACGCCGCCTCGCCAGCCCTTCGCGACTCCTTCGCCAAGCTGAAACGCGAAGAACAGAATCTCGCCGACCTGGAATTCGAGATCCCGAACACCATGGTCATGGCCGACAAGCCGGGCGTCCGCGAAACTCACATTCTCGGCCGCGGCGATTACCAGAACCCCGGCGAAGTCGTCACGGCTGCCACCCCCGCCGTCCTTCCGCCGATTCCGCCCGGCGCGCCGCAAAATCGCCTCGGAGTCGCCAAGTGGCTTCTCGATCCCACCAATCCGCTGACCGCTCGCGTCGCCGTCAACCGCTATTGGCAAATGTATTTCGGCACCGGCTTGGTCAAAACATCCGAGGACTTCGGCGCGCAAGGCGAATCGCCCAGTCATCCCGAACTCCTCGATTGGCTCGCCACAGAATTCCGTGAGTCCGGCTGGAACATCCGTCACATGCAGAAGCTGATCGTGATGTCCGCGACCTACCGGCAGTCTTCCAAACTCACGCCCGCGCTGCTCGAACAGGATCCGGAAAATCGACTGCTCGCTCGCGGAGCCCGCGTCCGCCTTCCCGCCGAAATGATTCGCGACAACGCGCTCGCCGCCGCCGGCTTGCTCGTCGAGAAAATGGGCGGCCCTAGCGTCAAGTCGTACCAGCCCTCCGGACTCTGGGAAGACATCGCGTTCGGCGGACCGTATAGCGCCCAGACCTACGAGCAGGACCACGGCGACGCCCTCTACCGCCGCAGCATGTACATGCTTTGGAAGCGGACCAGCCCGCCGCCGTCGCTCGCTACCTTCGACGCGCCGAATCGCGAAAAATGCGTCGCCCGCCGATCCGTTACCAACACGCCGCTCCAGGCCCTCGTCCTGATGAACGATCCGCAGTATCTCGAAGCCGCCCGCGCCCTTGCGCAACGCGCCATTCACGAAGGCGGAACCTCCAACGACATGAAGCTCGCTTTCGGTTTCCGCCTCGCCACCGGACGCAACCCCGAAGCCCGCGAGGTCGACGCCCTGCGCACTCTTCTCCATCGCGAGCTCGATTCCTACCAGCGCGACGCATCCAAAACGGCGCGACTCCTTGCGATCGGCGAATCGAAAAACGATCCCGCCATTCCCCTTGCAACCCTCGCCGCCTGGACCACCGTCGCCAGCGCAATGCTGAGCCTCGACGAAACGATCACCAAGGAATAACCATGGCGTCTCTTCTTGAATTTGAACGCGAAGAACTCGGCCGCACCCTCACCCGCCGCCATTTCTTCGGCCTCGCCAGCACCGGAATCGGATCCGCCGCTCTCGGCTCATTACTCGCTACTAAGGCTGCCGCCAAGGGTCTCCCCGGCTTTCCGAACTTTCCGCCAAAAGCCAAGAGCGTCATTTTTCTCCATCAATCCGGCGGACCCTCGCAGCTCGATCTCTTCGATCCCAAACCGCATCTTTCGAAATTGCGCGGTACGGAAATGCCCGCGTCGATTCGCAACGGACAGCGCGTCGCCCAAACGCAGGGCCAGGCATCTCTGCCGATCGCCCCGTCCACGTTCGGCTTCAAGCAGCACGGCAAATCCGGGGCCTGGATCAGCGATCTGCTTCCGCACACCGCGAAAATCGTGGATCAGCTCGCCATCATTCGCACCGTCAACACCGAAGCCATCAATCACGATCCCGCCATCACGTTCTTCCAAACCGGCTTCCAGCAGCCCGGACGCCCCAGCTTTGGCGCGTGGGTCAGCTACGGACTCGGCAGCGAAAACGACAACCTGCCCGCCTTCGTCGTGCTCATCGCGCAGGCCAGCGCCATCAATCTCGATCAGCCCTTGTTCTCGCGCCTTTGGTCGAGCGGCTTTCTGCCCACGACGCATCAGGGCGTCCAGCTTCGTTCCGGCAGCGATCCGGTTCTCTATCTCTCCGATCCCGCCGGAATTGCCCGCGACGACCGCCGCGCCATGCTCGATGCCATGGCGAAGCTCAACCGCATTAAGCTCGACGCCTACGCCGATCCTGAAATCGAAACTCGTATCGCGCAATTCGAGATGGCGTACCGCATGCAAACCTCCGTGCCCGACCTCGTCGATTTCTCGGAGGAACCGGAACACGTCATGGAGTCCTACGGGCCCGACGTGCGCAAGCGCGGCACCTACGCGTCGCACTGCCTGATGGCCCGCCGCCTCGTCGAACGCGGAGTCCGCTTCGTGCAGATTTATAAACGCGGTTGGGATCAGCACAGCGATCTGCCGCGCGATCTCGCGTTGCAATGCCAAAGCGTCGATCAGTCCGACGCCGCGCTCATCCAGGATTTGAAACAGCGCGGACTCCTGGATTCGACGCTCGTCATCTGGGGCGGGGAATTCGGCCGCACTGTTTTCTGTCAGGGCCGTCTCGCCGAAACCAACTACGGCCGCGATCATCACCCGCGCTGCTTCACCATGTGGATGGCCGGAGCCGGCGTGAAACCAGGCATCACCTACGGCGAAACCGACGACTTCAGCTACAACGTCGCCAAGGATCCGGTCCATGTCCACGATATTCAGGCGACCGTGCTTAATCAACTCGGCATCGATCACAAGAAGCTGACCTACAAATACCAGGGCCGCCACTTCCGCCTGACGGACGTCCACGGAAACGTCGTCCGCGACATCCTGAGTTAATTACTTCGCCGTCACCGCCTGATTGCGATAGACCTTGCCGCCCTTCATCACGAACACCACCCTGCGTACCGTAGTGATGTCCTTCACCGGATCGCCATCCACCGCGACAAAATCAGCCTGATAGCCAACCGCAACCGATCCGATCTGGTCGCCGAGTCCAAGTGATTCCGCTGCCAGCGACGTGCCGCTCACAATCGCATCCATCGGATTCTGCTTGCCCTCGTTCACACGGTAAATGAACTCTTCGCGATTCCTTCCATGCGCTCCCGCCACCGCGTCCGTGCCCAGCACTACCTTCACCTTCTTCGCGATCGCCATTTGCAGTACTTTGCCGCGCACCGGCAGCGCCTTCTCCATCGACGCGAATCCTTCCTCGGTGTAATTCCCGATCCCCAAAAACTTCGGTTTGTTCTCCAGGTAATTGTTGATCACCAAAAAATTCGGATCGAAATACGTTCCGCGCGCTTTCATCAGAGAGAGCGTGGCGTCATCGAGAAACGTTCCGTGCTCAATCGCCGTGCACCCGGCTTCGATCGCCGCCCGCGCCCCGCCGGACGCGTGTGCGTGCACCAGAGTCCGCAAGCCCAACGCCTTCGCTTCGCCGCACGCCGCCTGGATCTGTTCCGTCGTCATGGTCTGATCCCCGCCGTCGCGAATGCTCTTCGTCGCGAACATCTTCACAACGTCGGCGCCCTCCGCCTTGAATTGCCGCACCAATTCGCGAATCTTCTCGGGCGTCCCCGAATTCTCATTGATCTGCCGCAGCGAAGTCAGAATACGCGGACCCGCAATCACGCCCCGGTTGATGAAGTCGCGTAGATCTTTATCCTGCGGTGACCCCACGCTCTGCACCGTCGTGAACCCGCCCTCGAGCGTGTTCCACGCATTCGCCGCCGCGTACAACGCCGCCTGCGCCGCAGTTTCTTTGCTGTTCCGTCCGCCCGCTTCGTAACGGCCTTCTTCGTTGAAGTGCCACGTGATATGGACGTGCGTATCGATCCAACCCGGCGTCACCGTGAGTCCGCGCAAATCGTAAACGATCGCTCCACCCGGAATCGCCGCCGACCCGATGCTCTCGATCTTGCCGTCGCGAATCACGATGCGCTTGTCCTTCAGCGTTCCGCCGCGCCCATCGAGCACCGTCGAAGTCTCGAGCACCACCACCTGCCCGCTCAAACACATCGCCGCCATCAGAATCAGCGAACCAACAAATCGAATCACGTTGCTCTCCTCTAAACACCGGGAGTATGTCAGACGCTTTCAATCACTGTCAATGCGTGCCGCATGCTAATCTGATCGTCGAGCCTTTGATGTACTCTGCCGTCCGATAACCTGACTCTCCGCGCGGCCCTTCCCTGCCACGCTGTGACGCGCCTTTGCGCGCGTGTGGCCCATCCTGCGTATTGATTTACCGGAGAGATTCCATTGAAACCAGTTTGGTACAACACCTTTTTCCGCGGCATCGCGGTGGACTTCTGGCGCACCGCGCTCCCCCAGTCCTACACCGACGCCGAAGTCGATTTTCTGGCCAAGACCCTTACGGCCGATTCAGGCCGCAAGCTCCTCGACGTTCCCTGCGGCACCGGCCGCCACTTGATTCCGCTTGCGAAACGCGGCTTCGAGATGACCGGCGTCGATATTTCCGACGAGTGCCTGGCCGCCACGAAGTGGGACGCGGGCTCGCTCGCCATCCAACTCCGGCTGTCCGACATGCGCGACCTGCCGTACGAGCAGGAGTTTGACGGCGCCTACTGTTGCGGTAATAGCTTCGGCTACATGTCGCCCGCCGGTGCCGTTGAATTTGTCGCTGCCATTCATCGCACACTCAAACCCGGCTGCCGTTTCGTTCTCGAATCCGGAATGGCCGCCGAGTCCATCCTGCCCACGCTTCTGCCCGGTCGTGAAATGGAGGTCGGTGAAATTACCGTTCGCAGCGTCACTAACTACGACGCCACCGACAGCCGGCTCGACATCGACTACACCTTCGAGCGCGCCGGAATCTCGGAAACCCGCTCGTCTTCCCACTACGTGATGACCGTCTCCGAAATCCGCCGCTTGCTTGAAGCGGCCGGATTCTCGATCGATGCGATCCTCGGCGAAATGTCCGATGCATCGCCCTATCAACTTCGTTCCCCGCGGCTCGTCATGGTCGCGCAGCGGAAACGCTGACAACCTCGGCGTCCGACTGACAAGCCGGACGCCGGGCACTTCCCTATCATTGGCGCAACGCCCCGAATCGTTCTCTGCCCATCTTTGCCGACCACGTGAAGAAGATGGCACCCAAGGACGCCGACACCACCAGCTGGCGCTCATCGTTCGCCGCCGCTGAATCATCCCTTCTCCGGCGTTAAACGAACCGCCCAAGTCGAACCGCAAAAAATTCGCATATCCTTATACCTTGCGGAATTCGCCCAACCTGCGCTGGTACATCTGCGGACTCCTGTTCTTCGCCACCACCATCAACTACATTGATCGCCAGGTACTCGGCCTCCTGAAGCCGACCCTCGAACACGATCTCGGGTGGAACGAAGCCAACTACGGCTGGATCGTCTTCGCCTTCCAAACCGCCTACGCCGCGATGATGCCCATCGCCGGCCGCCTCATCGATTGGATCGGAACCCGCCTTGGCTACGGGCTCGCAGTTTTCGTCTGGAGCCTTGCCGCGATGGGCCACTCGCTCGCCGGATCCGCCACGCAGTTTGGCATCGCGCGCTTTCTGCTCGGCTTCGGCGAAGCCGCCAATTTCCCCGCCGCCATCCGCACCACCGCCGATACCTTTCCGCAAAAAGAACGCGCCCTCGCCACCGGAATTTTCAACAGCGGTTCCAACATCGGAGCTCTGGTCGCCCCCGTCATGGTTCCGTTTCTCGCGCTCCACTACGGATGGCGATCCGCCTTCCTCGCCACCGGAGCCCTCGGCCTTTTATGGATCCTACTCTGGTTCCTGATCATGCCGAAGCCGCCCGCACGAACCACGGCGCAGGCTCCAGCGATCTCCTTCCTCAAACTCGCCCGCACGCCGCAGGCCTGGGCGTTCCTCATCGGAAAGTTCCTCACCGACCCTGTCTGGTGGTTCTATCTCTACTGGCTTCCCGGCTTCCTCAACAAAAGCTACAAGGTCGATTTGCTCGACCTCGGCGCGCCGCTCATCACCGTTTATCTGCTGGCCGACGTCGGCTCCATCGGTGGCGGATGGCTTTCGTCGCATCTCCTGAAGATCGGTTGGAAAGTCAGCCGCGCGCGTAAAACCGCCATGTTGGTCTGCGCCCTGTGCGTCACCGCCGTCGTCTTCGTCCCGTATTTCGGGGATAATCTGTGGGTTGCAGTCGCTTTGATCGGAATCGCCACCGCCGCTCACCAGGGCTGGTCCGCGAATCTCTTCACCATGGCCTCCGACCTGTTTCCCGAACACGCCGTCGGCTCCGTGGTCGGCTTCGGCGGTTTCGGCGGAGCCGTAGGCGGCATGCTCGTCGCTCCCGCCGTCGGCTATTGGCTCGACTTCTCGCACGGAGCCTACGGCCCCCTCTTCGTCGTGGCCGGAGCCATGTACCTCATCGCCCTCGGCATCATTCACTACCTAAGCCCCCGCTTCGAAAAAGCCGAAATCTAAACCCGTTTCGCCCAGCACCGAACCGCGACCGTCCAGCACCGAACCGCGACCGTAAGGAAGCGGACCCCCGAATAGCACCCAAGGCCCAGCCGCAAGACCGCGCTTTCTAAATCACCCACGCGGATTGAACCCGGAGCGTAAGCGACGGGACTTCCGGTGTTAATAACTCCGCCAGCGATTGCGGGATTCCGCTCGATCTCACACGCACCCGAACCTCCTCTAAGAGACTCCGTATGTCATCCTGAAGGCATGCGGCTCCTGCTCGTAGCGCTCCTGTTCGCCGCCTGCGCCCAAGCCGACGAGCGCGTCAAGCGCATGACCGCCCGCCTGTCTGAAGAAGCCGAGGCCTTCGCCAATCTCGCTCCCCAATTGCTCTCCCGCGAAACCTTCGAGCAGCGCGCCCTCAAACCGCCCTCGCGATTCAAACCCCGCATTGGACCCGACGCCCTCAAGGAACCGCCCTCGCAATGGCAGACACGCAAGATCGTTTCCGAATACGCCTTCTCCACCTTCGCCGGATCCAGGGAAGCGCTCCACGAATTCCGCCAGGCCATTCGCTCCGACAATCGGGAAATTCAAAAAGCGGACAAAGCCCTCGACAACCTGGCGAAAGCCGTCAAAGGCACCGACGACGAACGCAAACGCCGCCTGCTGCGCGAGTTTGAAAAACTCGGCCTCCGCGGAGCCGTCACCGATCTCGGCCCCATGATCCTGCTCTTCACCCGCCGTGAAATCGAAAAGTATGAATTCCTGTTCGCCGGCAATCAGTTCGTCGACGGCAAGCCCGTCTACATGTTCAGCTATAAGCAACTTGATGGACCCGATCGCATGACCATTTTCGATGCCGCCCACCCCGATCGCGTGACGCGTCTCAAGCCCTCCGGCGAAGTGTGGGTCAGCGCGGCCGACTATCTTCCAATGCGCATCATCATGAAGGTCCAGCGCAAAGATGCCGAAGTCCAATTCCGCGATGAGCTGGTAGTCAACTACGTCATGACCCCGCACGGCGTCATCGCGCCCAGTTCCGCCTTACATCGCGAGTGGCAGGGCACCGACCTGATCGCCGAAAACAAAATCGAGTACGAGCCCTTTCACCGCTTCGGCGCCTCGAGCGACATCAAGTTCGATGCCGCGCCGATCCCTAACGACCCCGCGAAACCCAAGCCCTAGCGCCCAAGCGTAAAGCGCGAAAACTCAATATGACGCCTCCCCGCTATATCTACCTCCACGGATTCGCTTCCTCGCCGAGCTCCCGGAAAGCCCAATTCTTTCGCCAGCACTTCGAGCAACTCGGACTCGATCTCCGGATCCCTCAGCTCGACGAAGGCGACTTCACCTCACTCACCGTTGGAGCCCAATTGAAGGTCATCGAGCGTCAGGCGCAAGACGCTCCCGACGTCGTCCTCCTCGGCTCCAGCCTCGGCGGATATCTGTCCGCCCTTTACGCCGCCCGACATCCCGACCAGGTCTCCAAGCTCGTCCTACTCGCCCCTGCTTTCGGCTTCCCCGGTCGCTGGCGCGAAGCCATGGGCGACGAGCGGATGCGCAAGTGGAAGGAACAGGGCTCCGTCAATATGTTCCATTACGGCTCGAACGCCATGCGCCCCATCTCCTACCGGCTGATCGAGGAAGCCGCTTCCTACGAAGATTACCCCGAAGTAAGCCAGCCCACGTTGATTTTGCACGGCACGGCCGACGACGTAGTCCCGCCCCGTTATGCCGAAGAATTCGCCCGCCGTCACCCCGATTCCACAAAACTCGTCCTATTGGATTCCGGCCATGAGTTGACCGATGTCCAAGACAAGTTATGGAACGAAACACAGAGTTTTCTGCAACTTTCAATGGAATTCCAATCTTGAAACCCGGCAAACCACATCGGATCTATATGTTAGACTTTGGGGAAAGAAGAGATCCCAACTTTGAAACCCGTGGCCCTCTGGGATCGTCAAAGAAGTAAGGCGAATTCCCGACACGCTCCGAGCGTGTGGCCGATGACAGTGAACTTGGGATCGGAGTAAATCGTGGCTGCCAGCAATTTGCCGAACTACAGTGGTCCGGATGATCACCTCAGTCACCTTCTTATTGAAGGTGTGGAGACGCCATGGTACAAGACCTTCCTCTCGAGTATCAAAGAGGCTGTCAATCCACCGAAGCTTCCGCCGCTCGAACTGACCTCGAAACCAGTCGCCGTCGAGTCGATGTGGGGCCTGACGGCAGGTCAGGAAAGCCGTGCCGGCGTAACCTCTTTGCTGGTCCATTGCGCGATCATTGGCCTCGCCATTTTCATTACAACGAACAAGACCGTGCAGAAGGTGGTAAAAGACACCGTCACTCTGATCGCGCCTGATATTTCTCCTTATATCGCCCAGAAACCCCCGCAGAAGCAGGCTATGGGTGGCGGCGGTGGCGGCGGCGATCGTTCCCCCCTCCCGGCCAGCAAAGGCAAGCTCCCGCGCGTAGCGCCCAAGCAATTCGTGCCGCCCTCCGCCGTGCTGAACAACGAAAACCCCAAGCTCCCCATGGAGCCCACCATCGTCGCTCCGGATTCCATCCCCAACATCCAGGCGCCTAACTTCGGCGATCCGATGTCGAAATTCGGCATCCCGTCGAACGGCTCCGGTTTCGGTGGCGGCATCGGTAGCGGCAGCGGCGGCGGAGTCGGTTCCGGCAAAGGTGCCGGTGTCGGCCCCGGCTCCGGCGGCGGTTTCGGCGGCGGAGCGTATCGCATCGGCGGAGGCGTTTCCGCTCCGGCGGTGCTCCTCAAAGTCGAGCCCGAATATTCCGAAGAAGCCCGCAAAGCCAAGTGGCAGGGCACCGTCGTCCTGGCTATCGTCGTAGACGAAAAAGGGCACGCCCGCGACCTGAAAGTCATCCGCTCCTTAGGACTGGGCCTCGATCAGAAAGCCATCGAAGCCGTAGAGAAGTGGCGCTTTAAGCCAGGCATGAAAGACGGCAAAGCCGTCCCCGTCCAAGCCACCATCGAAGTCAATTTCCGCCTACTGTAAGTGGCATCCCAGTGGCATAGGCCTCCGGCCTGTGCATCCAAAATAGGTGGCATAGGCCTCTCGGCCTGTGCACAAGATCGCGCTTTCTAATTCTAGTGACGCCCTCGTCTTGAACCAGGAAGGCGACCCGCCTACTCGCGAGTCCGAGCCGCCTTGCACTCCGCACAAGGACAAATCTTCCGCAAATGATCGAACGAGTAAATCCCCGACCCGTGCCCGTCGCTCCACGCGATCCGGATCGCATAGTGTCCCACCGGCTCGATGTTCAACATCTTTAAAGTCGGCTTGAACATCGGAAACGGCTCCGCCTCCGCCTTACCATAGTTGGTCTTCTCCGGAACCGTACCATGCGCCCCCGTGCAGGTCGCGCACGGACACTCATCGCGCAAATACCCCAGCGGATAATCGCTTCGATGCGAATCCTTCCAATCGATCTTGATGCCTTTCGACTTCGAGATCGCGATATGCTCAGGCTCAGTAGCAGGCGTCGCGGCGGCGGAACTCATAACTGCTTTCATTTTCTCATGGCCGTGGACTCGCGAAGGTCAATCGACGACGTTGATTTTCGACCGAGTGCCTTCGCCCTACTGATACCCCGAACACTCCCACTTCGCCGCTTCCGGCGTGTACACGCAGCGATTCATTCCCGGACCCGTGTACTTGAACAGCATCCGGTAGCTCGCCCCCATTTTCGAATATTCAAAAAACTCCGCCACCGGCTGGCCGTCCGAAGTCCGCGCCGCACCCTCCGGAATCAAATCCCCTAACTTCGCCGGATATTCATTATTCTTCGCGCGATACGCCTCCAAAGCCGCAATCACAGGCTTCGCCGATGCGTATCCCGCCTCCGCCTTCTCTCCTTTTCCCGGAGGCGTACAACTCCAGCCACACGCAAAAAGGACCATCGTAAAGGCAAAGCGTTGGCGCCGCATATAGCTATGGATTCCGCTGCCGGATGTGGTCGCGAATATAGGGAAACCGATCGTCTGTAATCAGGCATCCCCCCGCGTACCAGTCCTCGACGATATGCGCCTGCTGCTCGACGCCGTACGTATTCCACGCTTGGCCGGTCTTATAAGCGTACGCATCTTTATCCACCACCTGATGCCACATCGAATTGAAAATATAGCCGCCCGCCCAGGAGCCGTTATAGCCCTGCCACACGTGAACCAGCTCGTGAATCAGCGTCTCCCAGTAATAATTGACGCCGTACTTCTTCATCTTTAAATCCCACGAGGCCTGCGAACCGAAGTTGATGTCATAGTTTTCCCAATCCCACGGCCACGGATTCGGCAAGGTGAACGGCCGGTCCCCGATGCCGCTGCTGCCAGTCATCGCGATCTTGTCGTAGGGAATCGTATTTTCAAAAACCCGCATCGCCTGATGGATCTCCGGCGCGCTCAGTTTGCGTGCTGACATCGTTGTTCCTCCTATTTCAAAAAGAGTATCACCGCGTGCGCGGATTAAGGCCGCCCGTCAGTTATTTCTCCTTGCCTAGATGTCGGTGCGGGCGAAAGAGTTTCCTCGAGAAACTTTGACAGCCGCCGTCCGCTCGGTCCATCATTGGCAGCACCGCAGATGTGGGGAATTATGCACACCGTTCAAAACAGATTTTGGAACTCGCTCGCGCGCAGTATCGTCGCCGGATCTTGTGTCCTCCTTGCCGAAAGCCCTGCCGCGGCCCAGGTCGCTGCCGCCCTTGCCAACGCCGCCACGAAGTATCGCGATGGTTCGGTCGTCGGAGTCGATCTCGTCGCCTAATACCTCAGCAAAAACTTCGCCTGTATTGTCGAAGTCGAACACGACCGCGCCAAATCGGCGCCGCCACCGATTTCAACGAATTCCATGCCCGAGTCACCAGCGTCTATGAGCGGATTGGACGCGAGTGGCGTCTCGTGCACCGCCACGCCGATCCCATCACAACCGCCCGTCCCGCCGAGTCCGTCTTAGCAAAGTAATTTCGCACTCCTAGGAGGAAAGCCACCCCTCCGAGCCGCGACCACCGTGCTCCGAATGAGCACGCCGGGAGCGGTCACTAGCTCTGTTTTGACGCAACCTTCATGCACAAGAATTAATCGATTCCGCGCGTAACGAAATACGCGCCGCGCACATCGTTTGATCGGAGTTGCCAATGAAGCTTTTCGTAGCGTTGTTCGCCTTCGTCTGTTCTTCCACCCTGGCCTTCGCCCAGCAGCCTGGCCCCCAGAATCCTCCGTCGAGCCAGCTCTCGATGCAAACCCTCGCGGAAATGATCCGCACAGCGAGTTCCTTCAACGACCTCGTACGAAACATAAATCTAAAAGGGCGCCTCGGTCCCGATGTCCATACCCCCGGCCCTGACGGCATGCCGCAACATTCCGCCCAGCGGACCGCCGCAACCATCGGAGCCGGAGCCGGAGTCGGAGCCGCTATCGGCGGCATGACCACCAACAAAAACGGCGTCATCATCGGAGCCCTGATCGGCAGCGCCGGCGGCCTCATCATCGACCAGATCCTCAAACACCGCGAAGAAACCCGCAATGCAAGCGCCCTGCAACAGCCCGATATGGAATCCGCCCCCAGGCAGGAACAACTCCTCCGCCGCTAGCGCGAAAATTCCAAAATCAATCCGGTTCGGTCCCATTTCCAAAGCGGCGTCGCTCCAGCGGGGCCGCTTTTATTTGCTGCGGCGAAAGGAAAATCGGAATCCCCTAACCCCGGCTCACCGGTTGTACTTGGGATGATGCCGCATTGCCTTTTGGATAACCTTAGACCGGCGCTTCGCCTCCGCCGCCGCTCGCTGATCCACCTCGCGCTCGTGGTGCCGTGCTTCCGCCAGCAATTTCTGATAGCTGGCCCAACGCGCCGCTTCTAGCTCGCCGGACTCTAACGCCACCGCGACCGCGCAGCCCGGCTCGCCCGCATGCGAACAGTCGCGGAATCGGCACTGCATCCCGAGCGCGGCGATACTGCCGAACGCCTCGTCCACCGAATCCTGACCCGCCCACAAACCCAGTTCCCGCAAGCCCGGTGTGTCGATCAGAACGCCGCCGTCCGGAAGACCCACCAGCATCCGCCGCGTCGTCGTATGCCGGCCCCGCGAGTCGGACTCGCGTACAGGTTGCGTGGCATGCCGAGCCTCCCCCAAGAGCGCGTTCGCGATCGTAGACTTACCCGCTCCGGACGAGCCAAGCAGCACAACGGTGCGTCCACGCACGGCTTCGCGGATCGGTGCGACCGACTCCTGCGCGGACACCGCCACCGCGTTCCCCGTCATCGCAAGAACTTCCGCCAGCCGCCGCGGCCATTCCGGGCATACGTCCAATTTGTTCAGCACGACGAGAGTGTCGGCACCGCTTGCCGCAGCCAATACAAGGTAGCGATCCAGTCGCCGTATATTGTAGTCACCGTCAAGGCCCATGACGATCACGATCAAGTCCACATTCGCCGCCAACACCTGCTCCCCGCCGCCACCCGGACGCTGGCGTGAAATGCAGCTAGTGCGTGGCTCCACGCTTTCGATTAATACCAGACCGGGGGAATCAGCGAGACCGGCGGAATGGGAGGCGCGAGCGCGGACCCAGTCGCCCACCGCGGGCAGTTGCCCGTCCCAACGCAACGAGCCAGCCGGCACAGCGCCGCACTCGGAACCGTCTTCAAATCGCAGGCAATAATATTCGTGGGCGCCTTCGCACACACGTGCGCGCACCAAAAAATCGGAAGAGTATTTCATTTGTTCGCTCCACAAAGACACTAAGGGCAGGGGTAAGAAAGACGTCTTTGGGTTCGGCGCGCCTGGAGCGCCGATTAGCAAACAATGGGCTGAGTCAAATTGCAGGATACCATTGAGGCCGCGTATTCATCCCGACAGAACCGCGAACGAAGTGAGCGGCCCGGCGGGTAAAATCGTCCTCCACGTTCGCTTACTTCGAATCCCGGACTACGCACGAGAAGTTTGCAGCGTCGTCCGTGCTTCCGGATCCGGAGTACTTTGCGACTTGCGGATACGGGCAAAGTGGACGCGTGCGCGCGACTCCGCTTTCTGGATTAGCGCCCATCTTGTATTTCGTCGCGACGACCTGCTTCGGAGCGGCTCCGCCATCCACCCACTGGTCGAGCGCCAGAACCAGGCTGTGCTGGGGATCGGATGGCGCGGGCGTAAGGTAGGTTCCGAGCACGTTCGGACCCGGACCCCCGGCGCAATGTTGCATTCCCGGAACCATGTAGAGCTGAGTGAATTCGCCGGCTTGCTTCGCGCCCATCTTCTTTACGATCGATTCGTAATAAAGGATGGCGTTGGTGGGCGCGATCGCGGTGTCGCTCCAGCCGTGATACATGAGTAGTTTTCCGCCGCCATCTTTGAACGCTTTCAAATTCGGATCGACCGCGTTAAACAGCCGGGCGGATTTATCGTCCGTCACGTCCATGTCGCGATCAAAATGAAAAGTGCGAAAATCCCAGGCGGCATTTTGAAATACCATATTCGCGAAGAAGCCTTTCGCGAAAATCGACTGCTGCGACTCGACGCCGGTGATCCATCGGCTCCAGCCGCCGGGTCCGGATTCGCCACCGGGAGGATAGCCGGGGAAAATTTGCTTTCCTTTCGAATTCCGTGGGCCATCGTAGATCTTCCGGAGTGCGCCCACCTGGGCCGATGTCAGGCAGATGTCCGTTTCGGCGCCCTTACACAGCATCGTCGCCGGATCGAAATGACAGCGCGTCGGATCGTCGATCAAACCGTCTTCAAGCCCGTCCTTGGCATCGCACGCCGCGAGCGCGGCCTTTTCGAGCGCCGGCATCTTCGAAGCCGGAATCGCACCCGCGCCTTCGAGTGCTTGTCCGTCCCAAACGAAACCGGCGAAGTTGTGAGTCCAGAAGTTCGCGGCCGCGCCGGCAATGATTCCGTCATAGTCGCCCGGATAGCGTTGCGCCTCCATCAGCGCCTGGCGGCCACCGTTCGAGCAGCCGCTGAAATAAGAGTGCTTCGGATTCCGGCCGTAGAATCCCTGAATAACGACCTTGGATTTCTCGGCCGTTTCGTGGATCGCGCGATACGCGAAGTCCACGATCTTTTCATGATGGCCCAGCGCCCAATCGGCCAGCGTTGCCGGACCCTTGTGCCCGGTATCGGTGGATGAAGCCGCGTAGCCATTCAGCAGCGCGGCTGCGACCAGGCTGTACTGAATCGAACCGGCGAAGCCGCCGTTTCCAATTCCAAAGTACTTGCCATTCCACCCTGACACCGGCAGCCAGACCTCAAAGCCGATCTGCGAATCCGCCGATGGCGTCGCCACGCCCTGCACGCGGCAGAATGCGGGCAGTGTCTTGTACGCACCGTTCGGCGGGCCATCCGGCGAGATGAACGCGCCAGCGGCGACCACCGCGGCCGATGTGATTTTGGCGTCCTTCAACTTGACGGTCCCAAGCGACTCGCAATCGCCTGCCAACGCGACAGGAAGCAAACCAGTCAAGAGCACGAAAGCAAGAGTCTTCATAAATGGCCAGCACCGATGATATAACGGTCGAGCACCCTTACCAAGCCCTCCAGTGGGCACGGAAACGACGTGAAAAGATTCCTCCTCAAGGATCCTCAGGGTAATCGCATCTCATCGACGCCCGTCCTCCGCGGCTTTCACCACGAACGTGGCTTCAACAAGGATGCTGCTTGCTATGAATGATTGCCGACCACCGCTATTTTCCGGCTGCGCGGACCCATCTGCCATCGTAAAGCGTGACGTTCGAAGGAACCTGCGCCCCTCCAAACCCGCCGCGCAATCGGACTCCCGTTATATTGGAAACATGCCCCCCACTCCAGCACGCGCCCTTGGTGTCGCTGTGGACCTGGAGAAAGTCCGGCGCGTATTTCAGGATCTCGTGGTCATCAACGACATGACCCTGCGCGTCGAGGCCGGGGAGTTTCTCGCCATCCTCGGACCCTCCGGCTGCGGGAAATCCACGCTCCTCCGCATCATCGCCGGACTCGCCAAGCCCGACTCGGGCACCGTGTCGCTCGTGCCCTCCGACGATCCCTATCAGACCGGCTACGTGTTCCAGGACGCCCACTTGCTGCCCTGGCGCACCGTGCTTGAAAACGTCGCGCTGCCTTTGGAATTGATGGGCGCTCCGCCGGCCGAAGGCATCGCGAAGGCGCGTGCGGCGCTCGGGAATGTCGGTCTTCTCGAAGCCGAAGGCCGCTATCCCGCGCAGCTCTCGGGCGGCATGCGGATGCGCGTGTCACTCGCTCGCGCCCTGGTCACCGAACCGCGGCTGCTGTTGCTCGACGAGCCGTTCGCCGCGCTTGACGAGATCACGCGCTTCCGCCTCGACGTGCAGTTACGCGAGTTGTGGGCGAGCCGCCGGATGACCGTCATCTTCGTCACTCACTCGATTTCCGAAGCCGCGTTCCTCGCCGATCGCGCCGTCGTCCTGACTCGCAGGGCGGGGCATATCAAGCTCGATCATCGCCTGACGCTGCCGGAATCCCGAACCAATGAATTGCGCACCGATCCACGATTAGCCTCCCAGATGAAAGTGCTCATGCATGCCATGGAGGAGGAAGAATGACGATCCGGAAAGCGCTGCCCGCTTTCATCCCGTTCCTGGTGATCACCGCCGTGGTCGAATTCCTCGTTCGATTCGGCTTCGTCAAAGCGTACCTGCTGCCGGCGCCGAGTTCGGTGTTCCTGGTCATTGCGCGCGACTGGTCGGAACTCGTCGCCGCGCTTGCGAAGACATCGGCCGGCGCGTTGATCGGGTTTGCGGCCAGCGCGCTTTTCGGAATCTCGATCGCCGTCTTCCTCTCCTCTTCGCGAAGCATTCAGCGCGCCTTCTTCCCCTACGCGGTCTTCTTCCAGACGGTGCCCATCGTGGCCATCGCGCCGCTGCTGGTCATCTGGTTCGGCTACGGAATGCGAACGGTGATTGCCTCCGCCTTCATCTGCTCCATCTTCCCGGTCATCGCGAATACGCTCAACGGAATCGTATCCACCGACCCCGCGTTGCAGGATTTGTTCCGGCTATATGGGGCCTCGCGACTCGTCACCCTGTTCAAGCTGCGCTTCCCCGCCGCGCTCCCGCAAATCCTCACCGGCTTGCGTGTCTCCGCCGGACTCGCTGTCATCGGCGCGATCGTCGGCGAGTTCATCGGCGGACAGGGACTCGGCTCGGTGGTCGATGTCGCGCGGACCCAGCAGCGCACCGACAAGGTCTTCGCCGCCGTGCTGCTCGCGTCCCTTCTCGGGTTGGGCTTGTTTGGGCTGATCAACGTGATCAGCTCGTTGACGCTCCGTCGCTGGCATGCTTCCGAGCGTGACTGATCAGGTAGAATCAACGGGTGAACCGCCGCTCGTTCCTCACTCTCACTCCACTGCTCGCGACGCTGGCGTCGTGCGGAAAAACTTCCAAAATCCGTCTTGCCCTCAACTGGAAACCGGATCCCGAATTCGGTGGCTTCTATGCCGCCGACTATCAGAAGCACGGGCTTGACGTGGACATTCTGCCTGGCGGCGCCGGCACGCCGACGGTGCAGATGGTCGGCGCCGGGTCGGCCGAATTCGGCATTGTTTCCGGTGACGAGATTGTGCTCGCCCGCTCGAAAGGGAACGATGTCGTCGGCGTGTACGCATCGTTCCAGCAGAATCCCATGGCGATCATGGTGCACGAATCGCGCAATCTGAAATCGATCGCCGACGTCGTCCAGGGCGGCACGCTGGCCATTCAAAGCGGCTTGCCGTTCGCGCGGATTTTGAAGCAGAAATACGGGTTCGACAAGGTGAAGATCGTTCCTTCGCCCGCCGGAGATATCGGTCCTTTTCTCGGCGACCCCATGTTCGCCCAGCAGTGCTTCCTCACGGCGGAGCCGCTGGCTGCCCGCCGTAAGGGAGCGAAGGTCCAGACTTTCCCCGTCGCCGACGTCGGCTATAATCCCTACGCGCAGGTGATGGCGGTCAGCGGAGACCTCCTGAAGAAACAGCCGGAGGTTGTGAAGTCGATGGTGGCCGCTGTTCGCGAAGGGTGGCGCGCCTACCTCGACAATCCCCAGCCGACCAACGTCAAAATGCAGGCGCTGAATCCATCCATGGATATGGCCACTTTCAACGACGTCGCCAATGCGCAAAAGCCGTTGATCGAAGCCGCGGACTTGGGCAGCATGACCAAGGACCGCTGGGAGGCATTGGTCAAACAGCTCAACCAACTGGGCGACATCGCAACGGCGCCGTCGGTTGAGGAATATTACCGGTCGCTGTAGCCAAGTTCCTTCGTGGACATCAGCGTTCAAAACCGCGGCCGGAAGATGTCCCTTCCTTCTCCGGAAGCCCGCGTTCCTCCTGCGCGATCTCGAGCCGCTGGCTCTTGATCTCCAGCCGCAGCCGCCCACGGAACCGGTTCCGATGAATTTCGCGCGTATACTGACAATCGCCCCTTGAGGCGTCGAATCAGCAGGAGGTCGCAATGGCATACGGACCGGACGACGATATCAACAGTCCTTGGGGAAGGCGCCGGGCGCGCGAGCTGACCGCGCAAGTCGCCTGCTCGGTGGACGGCCACCATTATATAAAGGGTGCCAAAGGCGCGCGACCCAACCGTACCGACGGAGCGTTCTGCCGCCCCGGCAACGTGTCTCTTTCGACCAAAGTCGCGCTGGATCAGTTGGCGTTCTTCGCCGCAACCACCGCGTCCGAAGTCGTCCCGAAAGCGACCGACGAAGTTCCTCATCCCAAAGGCGTCCTCACGACCTTCGTCTGCGGCGGAAACTACGCGCGCATCGGCAAGCCGCCGTTTTCGCCCGGACAGGATCTATTCGATTATCTGAAAGATCAGGTTCCCGGCGATCCCGGCCAGTGTTACACCAAAGCCGGACTCACTCCGCGCCGCGTGGTCGACGGAAGCCACGGGCATCCCTATGTGTGGGGCCAATCCTGCGACGGCTGGCGTCACTTCGATTGCCTCGGCCTGGTGGACTTTGCCGTCTGGAAACTGCGCAGCATCAAGGATCCGGAAACGCGCACCGTCAAACAATGGGCGTCGAAATTCAACGACGTCAAGGCCACTCACATCACCGACAACTCCGACGTGATGAACGCCGACCTGGTGTCACAATCCGAACACGATTTTCATCACATCGGGATGATCTACCTCGCCGACGACAGGCCCTTCGTCGTCCAAGCGGAACAAACCAGCAAAGGCGTCACCACCGGCACTCCCTACGAGGCCGGCAAGTGGAGCGGCGGCCGCTGGCGCCTGCCCGATTCCTTCTTTCGCGACGATGCCGATGCCGCCGAACTGCCCGATGCCGTCTACAATCCCGGCGGCAGCTTGTGGTCTAGAGTTGGCTAAAGGCGCCAAACAGTGCAAGGCGCGGCGTCGACGCGCGCACCAAGGGGCAAGCCCATCCCGGCATTTCTAAGCGGTGTGCTCCGCTACAATTCACTCAGATGTACCTCGCGTTCCTATTGCTCGCATTCAGCGCACTCGCCGCCGGCCAGTCGTTCGATGTCGCCGTCGTCCGTCCGCACGACCCCAGCGCTCCGGCGCTGGCATCCACCCAGGGCGCGGGCCGATTCTCCGCGACGCTCACGCTGCGGTACATGATTCAGGAAGCCTACAATGTCGCCCCTTATCAGCTTTCGGGCGGACCGCCCTGGCTCGACGGCGAACTCTGGGACGTCATCGCGAAGGCCGACGGATTCACCGGCGAAATCCCCATCGAATCGCTGCGGCCCATGCTCAAACAACTGATCAACGATCGTTTTGAACTGGTCCTGCTTCCCGAAAAAAAGGACTTGCCCTATTTCGCGTTGGTGGTTGCGAAGACCGGCGTCAAAGTGACACCCAACACCGGCGATCCATTTGATTTCCACCGCGAACCCGGACCCGCCTTCTCATTCACCAAGGTTTCGATGGCCGCCTTCGCGACCTGGCTCGAACCCTGGGTCCAGGCCGGACGCCGCATCGTCGATCGCACCGGCTTGCGCGGCGATTACGACTTCCTCCTGCGGTGGACACCCGATTTCCTGCGCGCGACGCCGCCAGCGACCAGCGAGGAAACGCCAGCGTCAACAGGCCCGGCGGGCGCTTCGATCTTCACCGCTTTGCAAGAGCAGCTTGGCCTGCGCCTCGAATCGCAAAAAGGCGCGCTGGAGAGTTTTGTCGTCGCGAACGTGGTCCGCCCGAAAGAGAACTGAGCGATCTATCCGTCACGCGCAGTGACCGCGAAAGCATTCGGGCTACAATTGCCAGCAGATGCTGCGACCGCTACTGGTGCCGGTGTTGTTGTTTGTCCTCGCGTGCTGTTATCCCGCGCTCGAATGGACCAAGGATTTTAGGCCCAACGACATCATGTTCGGCATGCGAGCCTTCGCCGTCGGCTGGTCGGGGATACTGGCGGGAGTCTTTGCCTGGTATGCGAATCCACTGTGGCTGCTCGCCGCCATCCTGATCTTCATCCGCCGGCCACTGTGGGCGCTCGCGCCCTCGATTCTGGCCATCGTCATCGGCTTCACGATGTACTCGGATCTCGGCCGCGAACTTCCCGGCGATGAAGGCGGAACCACCAAAACCACCATCATCAAACTACTTCCCGGATGCTACATCTGGCTCGCCAGCCTGATCGCGATGCCGCTCGCCGCCATCGCGGAAAAGCTCTTCCGGAAGAAGCCAGCGCAACTCGCTTCGCAGCAACAGCCGATCCAGGCCCAATATCCGCCACAGTATCCGCCGCAATTCCCCCAGTGAATTCAGCAAGTGCAGTTCGCGCCTCAGGACCAGCGAGCGCAGCGTCAAGGTGCGCAGTATGTGACCTCGTCAGCCCTGTTCGCCGCCGAAGTCAGCACCGAACCGCGACCGTAAGGGAGCGGACTTCGTGCGCTACAACCCCAGCCGCCGATCCAGATCCTGCGTAATGGTAGCCAGCTGCTCCGGATTCCGCACCAGATTTCGCAAGCCGTAATTCGCCCAATTCTCGAAGAACAATTCCGCCGCCAGCAGCGAAAGCTGATACGCCGCAGTCGCATGCTCCGGACTCATGCGCGACCAATCCTGACGTAGATTCTCGAGCTTTGGAATGAGATGCTTTTCCGCCATGGCCGACAACTGCTTGCGCGCCGCCGGACTCAGCGTGTCGCCCGAAAGCTTTTGCGCGACGCCTTCCTGAAACCAAGCCGGCCAGCGCCCCATCATCGAAAGGCACGCATGCGTGATCTCGTGCGCGAACACCTTGCGCATTTTTTCGGGCGTCGCCGCCGCTTCCAAAATAGGCACCCGGATCCGCCCGTCGAACTGGCCGCCCGACCACTCCGCCGCGTCCGTCACCCGATAGTAGGCCTCTTTCGACTGCACGATCGCGACTACCCGCTCATCCACCGGACAGCCGATCTGCAGTACGATGCGGCTGAATTCGTCGTCGAGCACGCCGAGCATTCCGCGCGCCGTGTCCACCGAAATCGCCCCTGGCTCATAGCGCAAAATCACCCGCAGGCCGTACAGCTTTTCGAAACTGCGATCCGCCTGGACCTCTTTCTGCACCTTCTTATACAGCTTCTCGATGTCCGGATTGGGTTGCAGTTCGAGCGAACCTTGCCAGTACCCCAGCGCCCTTCGCGGATCGTCCGCGCGCCACGCCGCCACCCCCGCCAACGCCAGCATCGCCGGGTCGCGGACCTGCTTCGTCCGCATCTCCGCCTCTAAAATCTCCAGCGCGCGAGCCGGCTGCGAGGATTCGATCAGTTGGGCCGCCTGCTGCACCGCCGGACTCGCTTTGCCGCCAATCCCGAGTGACGCCGCCGACGGCTTCGTGCGCGCCGCCCGAACCACCTCGATCACGTCCAGCCAGGCCGCGTCCTTCCGCAGCTTTTCAAATTCATCCAGCCCGTTCAGTTGGTTGGTGCTGAGGTAGCCTTCGACCACCGCATCCGCGCGCAGTACGGAAACCTTGAAGCATCCCTGGCCGGCCATCGCGAACTTGACCGCCACCGCCGTGCCTTCCGCCAGCTCCGCGACCGCGTCCCCGTCCGCCTCGCAGGTGACCCGCAAAGACGCGTGCGGCCCCTTGACCGTAATCGCAGCCAGAAAAATCGTGAGGAGCGTGGACCACATCGCTACCCCAATAGATCGGCATTCCACCCCCGATCCGATAGGGTATTTGCGGGTCACATCTGGCGGTAAAACCTTATTTTTGGTCCCCGAAGTACGCCGGATTCAAAATCACTCCCGAAAACGACATCTTTTGCATGCGCTCGCGCGCGATCTCGAATTCGAGGGACTTCCGAACCAGCTCCAAATCCGGCGGGACCACCTTCTCCACCGTCACCAGGAAATAGCCCTCCGTGGTTTTGACAGGCGCACTCACCTCGCCGACTTTCATTTTGAAAGCCACCTCGCCCAGGTCCGGATTGATCACCGGCTTCCGCACGAAATTCATGTCGCCGCCTTTGGATTTGGTGCGCTCGTCTTCTGATTCGGCTTTCGCGACCTCGGCAAAGCTCGCTCCCGCGACGATCTTTTTGCGCAAAGCTTCGGCCCTGGCCTGCGCCTGCTCCACCGTCAGTCTTCCCGGCGTCGGCACCGACTTGATATGCCGGACGAGAAGCACTCGCAGTTTGCGCTCTTCGGCGAAATGCTGGCCAGATTCGAGCCGTACTTTCGCCAGCGAAGGATCCTTGTGGACCTCGTCCGCGATCTCTTCAAACAACGCCTGGCCCAATACGGCGTTGGTGTAATTCTCGATCCTGGTGCGGATAGCATCGTTCTGGTCGAGCTTCCGCCGCCGCGCTTCATCGGCGATCGCTCGAGACCGCCCCAGCGCATTGCCTGCCTGCAACCGGCTGGCCAGTTCGTTCGTGCCGAGGTTCTGCTGCTTCGCCATCGCCTCGAACTCGGCTCGCGTGTATTGCCGCTCGTGGACCGTCAGGACCACCGTATCCGGCGAAACCGTATTCTGCTGCGCGATTAATCCGTTAGAACAAAGTAGAAAAAAGATGAAATTTCGCATGGGCTCACAAAAAAGAGCCGGACCGCAAGGCCCGGCTCTTCGATTCAACATCCTTCGAAATACCAACCCACAGCCTAGTGGCAGTTGGGGAATTTGAAACTCGCGATGCGAGTCTGCCAGTTGAACGCCCCGTCCGCTCCCAGGTACTCGGTGGTGTACCAGAACGTGCAGTCGTCCGCCGGATCGGTACGCATGGTCGAATAATCACCCCAACGGCTCAGGGTGCCGGTTTGCGAGCCGGCGCCATTCATGATGGTCTGCTCGGCCTGCATTTGGTTTCGGACTTCGCTGCGCAGTCGGCCCGTGATCCGGATTCCCGGAGACACCGTGCCGCTCGAAATGCTGTAGCCCATTGCCATGTTTCCGTTCTTGTCGGTCGCGATCGAACTCATCCAGCGGTTGTCGGTGGTCGGATTAAATGTGGAGTTCTGGAACAGAACGGGCGGGTTGGCGCTGGGCTTCTGAATCTCCCACCAACGTACCGCCGCGGCTTGCGCGCCCGCGCCATCCGGATCTTCCGCCATGGTCACTACCAGGCTCTCGTTGCCCAAGCGGTTCCGGTAGGCCAAGCGGTACATCAGGCGATCGCCCAACGTGTCGAGAAGGTTCGCCGTGCCCGGCTGCGGGACGCAGGTTGCGCCACCGCCGTTGCAGGCGCGCGTCATCGTAACGGGGATGTTCACGAACGATCCGGTGGCGCCACCGAAGCCGTCGTTAAAGGTGATGCTTCCGGGCGAGAAGTTATTCACCTTGAATTTGAAAAGACGAAGACCCGCGGGCGCACCGGTACCTTGCCTCATCATGAAATTCGGGGTGCCGGCAGGTGGCAGCGCGGTCGCGCCGTCCATATCCGCCGGCAGAAGCGAGGCTCCGCCACCGTAGAAAGTGACCGGGGCGCAAAGCTCGGTAGCGGAAGCGCTGCCCGCAATCATCGCTGCCCGATCGTAGGCGCAGATAATCGCGCCGGCGAAGCTACCCGCCGGCGCGCCCCGAAACGCGTTGTAAGTCAGATAATAGGCGTCCGGCCAAACGCCGATCTTGCCGTAATCGTTGAATTCCGCGGCTCCTGCCGGACCGATCGCGCTGAAATCGTAGGCATACCGATTGTAAGGTCCCGCCGGATTCGGTCCGGTCGTGACGGCGAAACATTGCAGATAAGGAGTTGTCGCGTTCGATCCCGAAATGTTGAAAGCAAATTGCGTGAAGATCCAGCGATCCGCTACGCGATCGTAGGCCACCAATGGGTCACCGCGATTGGTGGTTTCGCACAAGCCGCCGAAACCCAACCAGATGTTGTTGCCTAAAACAAAGCCTGGCGCCGGCAAGAGGGGCGTTCCCGACTTGTTGTAAATCGCGAACTGCTGATTTACCCACTGCACGATGTGATTCGGCCCTACGGCCATCGTCGTATCCGGCGGAGCGGTGGTAACGGTGAATCCGGACGTACCCGCGCCCAGTCCTTCGAAATTCGCGCCCGCCGTAGCGCTAAAGAGCGGCTTTACCAACGTGCCGTCCTGCACCGCCGTGTTGGAGGGCGCCGTCGATACCGTGGGAGTCGCGGCCGACCCGATGTTATCAATCAGTGGACCATGCTTCTGCACCACTTCGGAGGGCGAAGGAATTCCGCTCGCATCCGACTTGGGCATCGCAAGCATCATCGTAATCAGGTCCGGCGACACATCGTGTTGCACCGGCGCCGCCACGATCGGCGGAGCATCCTGTGCGAACGCCATCGTCGCGGCTGCCGTCAGGAGCAAGCTTATAAAAGTGAACTTCATCGATAACCTCCCTTGGAATTGCGCTTACGTCCCGCCAACCAGAGCGCGGCCAATCCAGCCGACAGCAGCACCATCGTCGCCGGCTCCGGAGTGGGGGCGCCGCTAAGCAGAAACGCATGTTCGTTACTGTTGGTGTTCCAACTCGGGTCAGTCAGCGTTGCATCCTGCTCCAGGCCTCGGTTGGTCCCAGTGTTCGTGCCGTTTAGATTCGCCCAGGCCCAATAGAAATCCTGCAAGGCGGTGTCCGTGCTCAGGCCGTCGTGCAGCACCAGCCAATACGTACCGGCGGAGAGAGCGGCCACGTTGATGGCAAAATTATTTTGAAACAGGGTCAGCGAAGGGTTGGTACCCAGCGCTGGCACGGCCCCGAGGTTGGTCCGGGTCGGCGCGATATTTCCGCTGGCAATCACCGCGCCCGGAACATTGCTCGTATTCGCTTGAATCGACCACGTAATGGATCCCAGGTAGGAGCCGGAGGCCTCTAAACTCCAAAAGGAGATCGCCGTCAGGTCCGACTGCGCGGTGATAATGAAATCCTCGGCTCCATTGAGATCACCGATTTCGTTGCCACCCAAGCTGTTAGGACCACCGTTATTCCAGACCGTACCCGCCGAAGCGGAGCCAGCCAGTAAGACTACTGCCGCCGAGTGGGTAAGCCATCGCAAAAGCCGTTTTATTGTTAAACTAGACACACTTCCCTCCGAAAGATTATCGAGAATAGCACACCTGGGACTACCGTGAATAGTACGAGAAAGTGGCATAGGCCTCCGGCCTGTGCATCGGGGCCCTTGGAATCCATACAGTGATCGGGAGCATAGTCCGGAGGACCTATTGCAACTTGTGGTACAACCGCGTTGGGAGCGGAATGAATTCTGGGGAGAAGGTACAAGAACTCGCGACCGGTCGCCATCAGTTGGGTTCGTTTCGCACGATCCTGATATTGGCTTCGTTTTGCGTTTTTTTCGCGGTGAGCGCCTGCGCTCGCCATTACAGAGCCGAAGGGATCGTAATCGCGACCAACCCGCAAGCTCAGGAAGTCACCATTTCCCACCGCGAGATTCTGGGACCCGGCAAGCGGCCCTACATGCCCGCCATGGCCATGCCTTTCGCGGTCAAGCCTAACGCTAACACATTGTATTCATTGACTAAAGTGCCTCCTGGCGCGCGCGTTGGCTTCGTTTTGCACGTGTCCGGAACCGCCTCGTGGATCGACCATCTGGAGGTCCAAAAGTCCGCCGATCCTGGCTTTCAGGTCCCGCAATCGACCACCCGCGTCCACCTCGGAGACCCCGTCCCGGACTTCGCCCTCCCGGACCAACGCGGCGGAACCACCCGCCTGTCCGACCTCCAGGACCGCGTCGTCGCCATCAACTTTCTTTATACCCGCTGCCCGCTGCCGAACGTCTGCCCCCGCCTCGCCGCCCACTTCGGCTACGTCGCCCGGCAGTTCGGCGCGCAGCCGCTGACCCTGCTCTCGATCACCCTCGACCCCCTCTACGACACCCCGGAAGTGCTGGCCGGATACGCCGCGAAGTTCGACACGCCGGGCGCCGATTGGCGCTTTTTGACCGGCTCCGAATCCGCCGTTCACACGGTTGGCAATTTATTTGGCTTGGCCTTCTTCCCCGACGAAGGAGCCATCACGCACACCTCCGCCACCGCCCTGATTGGGAAAGACGGCCGCCTGAAGGCGATCCTCGAAGGGTCCTCGTACACCGCGCCGCAGCTCCGCGACCTGGTCGCAGCTGCCCTCAAATAACGAATGGAGTGCGGCGCATGTCAAGAGGACCTTCTCAGATATCGACGCCGTCTAACGCACCCATAGCACCGATAGCACCCATAGCACCGATAGCACCGAACCGCGACCGTCAGGGAGCGGACTCGTTTATTCGACGCCGTCTAACCCACCGATAGCACCGAACCGCGACCGTCAGGGAGCGGACTTGCCTACCGCGGAATTTGAGCCGCCCTACACTAGCGCGCGATCGACTTCACCTGGAAGTACTCTTCAAGCCCGAACTCGCCCAGTTCGCGGCCGATGCCGCTCTGCTTATAGCCACCAAAGGGCGCGAGCGCATTGTACTTGCCGCCGTTGACGTCCACTTGCCCGGTCCGCATCCGGCGCGCGACCTTCATCGCGCGGTCCGCGTCGCCCGACCACACTCCGCCGGCTAGCCCGAAGATGGTGTCGTTCGCGATCTCGACCGCTTCGTCCTCGGTGTCGTACGGCAGAATCGAGAGCACCGGCCCGAAGATCTCTTCCTGCGCGATGGTCATCTTCGAATGGACATCGGCGAACACCGTCGCCTGCACGAAGTAGCCCTTGTCGAAGCCACCGCGTCCGCCGCCGGTGACCAGCTTCGCGCCTTCGGCCTGGCCCTTGGCGATGTAGCCTTCAACCCGCTCGCGCTGCGTCCCGGAGATCAGTGGACCAAGCTTGGTCGCCTGATCCAGCGGATCGCCCATCGTCAAGCCGGAGACCGCCTTCACAGCCAGGTCGATTGCCTCCTGCTGCCTCGCGCGCGGGACCACCATGCGCGTCCACGCCGAGCATGTCTGTCCGGAATTCATCATTGAATTCCGCGTGCCTACCGTGATCGCCTTCTCAAACGGCGCATCGTCCAACACGATGAACGCCGACTTGCCGCCCAGTTCGAGCGTGACCTTCTTGATCGCCTCTCCGGCTAATGCGCCCACCCGCTTGCCTGCGCGGACCGAGCCCGTGAAGCTCACCATGTCGATCTTCGGATGCGACGCCAGCGCCTCGCCGACCACCGGTCCGTAGCCGGTGACGATGTTCAGCAACCCGGCCGGCAACCCGATTTCGATGCACACTTCAGCCAGCAGGAACGCATTCAGCGGAGCCACTTCGCTCGGCTTGAGCACCACCGTGCAGCCGGCCGCCAGCGCCGGAGCCACCTTCGCCATGATCTGGTGCAGCGGGTAGTTCCACGGAGTGATCGCGCCCACGACGCCGTAAGGCTCGCGCACGATCAGCGAATTCCCGATCTCGCGCTCGAGCTTGATCTCGCGGATGATCTTCGCGTAGGATCCCGTGACCGCCACCGGAAGTCCGGCCTGCACCGCGGTCGACATTCCGATCGGCGTGCCCACCTCCTGCGCGATGATATTCGCGATCTGGTCGGCGCGCTTTTTCAAACCAGCGGACAGCTTGTCCACCCACTGCGCGCGCTCTTCGATAGGCGTCTGGCTCCACGTGGGGAAGGCCCGAGCCGCGGCGTCGGCGGCGCGGTCGATGTCGGCGGCCGTGCCCTCCGGAACCGAACCGATCACCTGTTCGGTGGACGCGGAGAGCACGTCGATCATGCCGGTGCCCGCGGGCGTCTGCCAAATTCCGTCGATGTAAAACTGCGTGTAGCGATTCATGGCGTAAGCCGCCATTATCGCAGGATGCGGGTGCGGCTTTCGCGGCTGTTATCTAAGCGATGATCTTGTCAGCGACTTCGCCGTGCACGTCGGTCAACCTGTGATGGCGTCCGCCGTAGAAATACGTCAGCTCCTTATGGTGGAAGCCGAGCAACTGCAGGATGGTCGCATGCAGATCGTGCAAGTGCATGCGGTCTTCGACCGCGTAGTAGCCGAAATCGTCGGTCGCGCCGTAGCTGAAGCCGGGCTTCACGCCGCCGCCCGCCATCCACATCGTATAGCCGTACGGATTGTGGTCGCGCCCATCGCCGCCCTGCACAATCGGAGTGCGGCCAAACTCGCCGCCCCAGATCACCAGCGTGTCCTTCAGCATGTCGCGCGCTTTCAGATCCTTCAATAGACCCGCAATCGGCTTGTCCACTTCGCGCGCATTGTGCGTGTGCAGGCGGACCAGTTCCGAGTGCTGATCCCACTTGTAGGAATGCGAGCACTGCACGAAGCGGACTCCGCGTTCGAGCAGACGGCGCGCCAGCAGACACTGCCAGCCAAAATCCTTGGTGTCGGGATCGTCGAGGCCGTAGAGCTTCTGCGTCACATCGCTTTCGCGCGCGGTGTCGAACGCTTCGGGAGCCTCCGCCTGCATACGGAACGCAAGTTCGAAGGCCTGAATACGGGCTTCGAGTTCGCCATCGTGCTCACGCATCGCGGCGTGCTGGCGATTGACCTTCTGCAGCATGTCGAGCTCGTAGCGTTGCTGCTCGACGGTCAAGCCTTTATTCGACAGATACTCGATCGGCTCTTTCAGATCGTCGAGTTTGATGCCCGCGTTACCAATCGCGGTTCCTTGGTACGCCGCAGGCAGGAACGCGCTCGACCAGTTCTTCGCGCCGCCATGCGCCAGCGCCGGTTTGATGGTGACGAAGCCGGGCAGATTCTGGTTCTCGCTGCCCATTCCATAGACCACCCACGACCCCATCGCCGGACGCGTAAATGTGTTGGAGCCGGTGTGCAGTTGCAGGCTGGCGCCGCCGTGCGCGACGCTGTCGCCGACGACACTCTTCAGCATGCAGATGTCGTCCACGCACTCGGCGACTTTGGGGAACAAGCTGCTAACCCACAGTCCGCTTTGGCCGTGCTGCTTGAACTCCCACGGCGACTTCATCAGGTTGCCGGTGTTGCCTTCGGCGAACGTCAGGGGGCGCTTGAACGGCAGCGGCTTGTCGTTGTATTCGGCAAGCTTGGGCTTGTAGTCGAAGGTGTCAATGCTCGACGGTCCGCCGTGCATGAACAGGAAAATCACGCGCTTGGCCTTCGCCGGATAGGGAGCCTTTTTGGGCGCCAGCGGATTCGCGGTCGCGGTCGAAGCCGCACTCGCCATCATCGAGGTCAGTCCCAACGATCCGAATCCGCATGCCGAATAGCGCAAGATGGCGCGGCGCGAAATGCGGTGGCGGTCGTTCTGTCCAATGCGCTCAATCGACATAAATAAACTCGTTTGAAGCCAACAGAATGCGGGCGAAACTCTTGACGCCGACCTTGGCGATATAGGATTTAGCCTGCTCGACCTCGTCGCGCGTCGCGTGCCGTCCGAGGACGCGCTGGTACAGCTCGTCGGGCGTCTCCATCTTCTTCGACAGCAGCATGGCGCGCTCCTCCACAAACGGCGAGTTCATCATGAACAGAGCTTGGGGAGCCACGTTGGTGCGGTCGCGGCCTTCGCAGGTGGTGGTCGCGTCGCTGAAATCGAACAGGTTCAGCAGCGTCGGCAAATTCGAACGGCGCAGCGGAAGATACACGGTCCGGCGCTTGCTCGCATCCGGGCTGATGCTCAGGCGCTTCGAGTCGTTCTCGCCGTCCGTGCCGGTGCCCGATTGCAGCGTGCCGCCCATCGTCAAATCGAGTGAGCCGTCCATCGCGAGCATGGCGTCGCGGATCTCCTCTACATCGAGGCGGCGGCGCGAGAAATGCGAGAGCAGCTTATTCTCCGGATCCTCGTCGGCCTTCTGTTTAGTGACCTCGCTCGACTGCTGGTAGGCGGCGGTCAGCATCATACGGCGGTGCATGGCCTTCATGCTCCAACCGTCCGCGATGAACTGCGAAGCCAGACTATCGAGCAATTCAGGATTCGTCGGACGCGAACCGAGAATGCCGAAGTTGCTCGGCGTCCGGACCAAACCTTCGCCGAAATGGCCTTGCCAAATGCGATTCACCATCACGCGCGCGGTCAACGGATTCTTCGGACTCGCGATCCACTGGGCGAGCGCCAAACGGCCGCTGCCAGTTCCGAAATCGGGCTGACCGTAGGAGCCCGCCATCACATCGGGCACCGCGCGATCCACATCTTCCCCGGGGATTCCGGCGTCGCCGCGCACGAAAACCTTCTGCTTCACAAGCTCGCCCTCGGTGACGGCGCAGGCCATCGGCGGCTCTGGCGGAGAGGATTTACGAAGCGCTTCCAGGTCCACGTTCAGCGCCGCGATCGACCCGGGAACGGGCCATTTCTCGGGCAGCGCGAGTGGATCCAGCCGTTCGAGCAGCACCCGGCGCAGGAACAAAACGTCGCCATCCTTCAGACCCGGCCGCGCCGGAATCACAGCGTCCTTTGCCCGCGCTTCCGCGGCCTTCTGTTTCCAGTCGGCAACGCGGCGATCCCATTCGGCGGCCTCTTTATCGAAGCGATCCTGATACGTCTGGGCGATCTGCTTGTAGTTCGCGGGCGTCGCCGCGAACCAGGGTTCCAGCAGCGGCTGCGGATCGCGATCGGGCTTTAGAAATTTCTGCCAGCGGCTGTACACGCCCGGATCTAGGCCGTCGCCGTCCCGTTCAAAGACGGCTTCCATGTAGCGGGCGACCTGCTGGCGCAACGGCATCGCGAAACGCTCCGCTTCCTCGTACATCTGTAAGTCGATCTCGCGACGGACCTTCAAGATCTTCGCCTGATGCGCTTCGTAGGCCTTCACTTCAGCCGACGGAGCGATCGGCGAGTAATGAATATCGGATACGCCAGTGGTGCCGATTCGCTTCCAGGATTTGGTGTTGGCAAAGATGGCCGCGAGCGAATAATAATCCTTGGTCGCGATGGGATCGAACTTGTGGTCGTGACAGCGCGCGCAGGCCACCGTCATACCGAGCAAGCCGCGCGTGGTGGTGTCGATCTGCTCGTCGATAAAGTCGTAGAGCATCTTCACCTTGTCCTGCTCGGCGATCAGGCGGGGCCCGATCGAGAGAAAGCCGGTGGCGACAATGCCGCGTTCATTGACCTCTTTACCGTCCGGAGCGGGCAGCAGATCGCCGGCCAGCTGCTCCATCACGAATCGATCGTACGGGATGTCGCGGTTGAAGGCGTCGATGACGTAATCGCGGTACCGCCACGCGTGCGGATAGCGGTGGTCCTCGTCGGCGCCGGTCGAATCGGCGTAGCGGGCGACATCGAGCCAATGGCGTCCCCAGCGCTCGCCGTAACGCGGCGAAGCGAGAAGCCGGTCCACGACCTTGTCGAACGCATCGGGCGATTTGTCGGCGTCAAATGCCGCCAGTTCCGCTTCGGTAGGCGGAAGGCCGGTGAGATCGTAGGTGGCTCGCCGCAGCAGCACTTCCTTCGAAGCGGCCGGCGCGGGTTTCAATCCCTTCGCATCCATCTTCGAATACAGAAAGCGGTCGATGGTGGATTTCGCCCAGGACGAATCCCGCACCTCGGGCGCCGTTGGATTTTGGATGGGACGGAAGGACCAGAAGTTGCGCTGGCCGGCCGAATATTTCGGCTTGGGCGCATCGGCGCCAAAACAAAAGACCGCAAGGCAACTGGCGAGCAACAGACATCGCATGGCTTCGATAACGATATCTTAGCAGTGCGCGTTCCGCCCATGAAACCAGGAACGCGTCTGTGCCGCGCGTAGTCCGCGGAGGGCAGGCTAAAAACATCGCCAGAGTCACTTAGTCGCTTACACGAGGAGATGGAACGGCGTCTTGGCGCGGAGCGACCGCCGACTAGGTTACTAATCGGTTAAACTAGCGTTAATGCCACACCGGAACGCCCGAATGCAAAGGGGGACGGTGCGCCTTCCAGGCTGCTTCTTGAAACGAAACAGCGCGAGGGAAATTGCTTCAGTAGGGAGTGTTCAATGTTCGCCACTAAGTCCGGGCCCCGTGCAGCCGCGTTTTGGCTGCTCGCCTGCCTTCTTATCATTACTACACCGTTAGCCGCCCAGGAGATTACCGGAAACATCTACGGTACGGTCACCGATTCTTCAGGCGCCGCGGTAGTCAACGCAAAAATCATCGTAAACTCGGCCGCCCAAGGCCCCGGGTTTCGCACACTAAAAACCAACGAAGCGGGGGCGTTCGCTGTCACGTTCCTGCCCGCCGGCACGTACTCGATCTCGGTCGAAGCGCAGGGCTTCAAGAAATCGACGCAAGCCAACCTCGTAGTGAACATCAACGACAAGTTGACCGCCAATTTCAGCTTGCAGGTTGGCGACGTCGCGCAGGAAGTTACGGTCCAAGCCAACGCGAACCAGGTGGAGTTGCAGAGCGCCCAACAGTCGGGCTTGATCTCCGGCACCCAGGTCCGCGAGTTGTCGCTGAACAACCGCCACTTCGCGCAGTTGCTCGCATTGCAGCCCGGCGTCGTTTCGAACATCTCCGATTCGATCTACGTCGGAACCACCAATCCGACCGGTGGATCGAACACGGTTTCGTTCTCGGTCAACGGCACGCGCCAGAGCCAGAACAACTTCACCGTGGACGGCGCCGATAACGTCGATCGCGGCTCGAACATCACCATCCAGCAGTATCCTTCGATCGATGCGATTGAAGAGATGAAGATCGTGCGTACGCCGTATTCTTCTGAATTTGGGCGCGCGGGCGGTGGTCAGATCAGCGTCGTCACCAAGAGCGGCACCAACGATTTCCACGGAACCGCGTATGAATTCTTCCGGAATGACAAACTGAACGCCAACAACTTCTTTAACAATTTCAACAGCGTCAACGTGATCGCCGGGAAGGCGACGCGGCCTCCGCTGCGCTACAACGACTTCGGGTACACCGTGGGTGGTCCGGTTCTGATTCCGAAGCTCTACAACGGCAAGAACAAGACCTTCTTCTTCTTCTCGCAGGAATACCGCCGCGTCATCAACTACAACGCCTCGACGGTCAGCGTGCCTACGCTCGAAGAGCGCAAGGGCAACTTCCTGAATCCGGTTTGCACCGCCTTCAGCGCGGACGGAGCCACCTGCACGGGAACGGGTACCACGATCGCGACCATCAACCCGGTCGCGGCCTCGTACATCAAAGATATCTTCTCGAAACTGCCGGCCCCGCAGAACGGGAACAACCTGTTTGTCCCGCTTCGCGGCGTGTTTAACGCCCGCCAGGAAATCTACAAGATCGACCACAACTTCGGCGCGAAGCTGCAGTTGAGCGGCCGCTTCCTGCACGATTCGATCCCGACCATCGAGCCGGGCGGATTGTTCACCAACAACTTCCTGCCGGGCGTCGCGACCACCCAGACCGACTCGCCGGGCCGCAGCCTGGTGATCCGCGGAACGTCCGCCCTCACCCCCAGCTTCTTCAACGAAGCCGGCTGGGCCTGGAGCCGCGGCGGTATCTTTAGCCATCCGACCGGACTGATCGCGCGCTCCAATTCGCCCGATATCAACCCGACCCTGCTCTATCCCGGCAACCCCGATCGAATTCCCACGATCGGATTTTCCGGCGGACTGACCGGTATTTCCAGCTTTGGTCCGTACGACAACTTCAGCTATAACCATTCGTTTTTCGACAACATGACCAAGACGCTCGGACGGCACACGCTGAAATTCGGCGCGTCCTACAACCGGTACCGCAAGAACGAGAATCAGCTCGCCGACAACGCCGGTTCGTTCTCGTTCTCCAACAGCCCTCGTCCGGCAACTGGTCCGGCGGTCACGCTGCAACAGTCGTGGGCGAACTTCCTATTGGGTAACGTCTCGACCTTCAGCCAGACCTCTAAGGATCTCACCGCGGATATCCGCAGCAACGCCTTCGAAGCCTACGTCCAGGACGACTTCAAGCTGCTTTCGAATTTGACCATTAACATCGGCATCCGGTATTCGAACTTCCGTCAACCATACGAGTTCAACAGCATTTTGACCAACTTCGATCCGGCGTCCTACGATCCCTCGAAGGCCTTCAAAATCGATCCCGCCACCGGCAATCGCATCGCCGGGACCGGCGATCCGTTCAACGGCATCGTCCAGGGCGGAAAGAACTCGCGCTTTGCCGACGCCGTTGCCCAGCAGAACAACCTGAACTTCGCGCCTCGCTTTGGCTTCGCCTGGGATCCCTTCAAGACCGGCAAAACCAGCGTTCGCGGCGGCTATGGACTCTTCTTCGACACCACCCTCGTCGGCTCGCTCGAGCAGAATCTCGGCGCGAATCCGACGGCGACGTTCGCCAACACCTCGATCGCGAACACCCGGTTCGAGAATCCTTCCGCCGGTTCGCCGGTCGTCAGCCTCGCGCCTCCCGCCGCGCTGCGCGAGTGGGACGTCAACTATAAGACCCCCTACAATCAGCAGTGGAGTTTCGAGATCCAGCGGGAACTGCCTGGCGACACGATCGTCTCGATCGGCTATGTTGGCACCAAGGGCACGCACCTCCCCGGAATTATCGACATCAACCAGGTTCGTCCCGGCGTCGCCGCCGCGGCCGGATTGGTTCCCGCGAGCGGCTACATCAACGCGGCGGTTCGTCCTCGCCTGAATGCGTTGCGTCCGTATCTTGGCTACAACGCCATCAACGCGATTCTCACCCAGTTCAACGCCAACTATCACGGTTTGCAGACGAACTTGCAGAAGCGCCTGGGCAAGGCCGGCAACCTCGGAGCTTCCTACACCTGGTCGAAGGCGATCACCGACAACGGGAGCGATCGCTCGAACGCTCCGCAGAACACCTACAACTGGGGAGCGGACCGCGCCTTGTCGCCGCTCGACCGGCGCCACGTGTTCACCGCCTCGTACGTCTACCCGCTGCCGAAGCTGACCAACTCGAATGGCTTCGTCCGCAATACGCTGGGCGGCTGGGAACTCTCGGGAATCGTCACCTACAATTCCGGCCTGCCAGTTACCGTCACTTCCGCTCTGGGCAACGATCCAGGCGGATTGGGTAGCGCGAATAACGGCGGTTCCGCCGCCGGTGTTCGTCCCGATGCGATCGGCGACCCGTACTCCGGATCCGACATCGGCACCATCTACAAGTGGTACAACATAGCCGCTTTTGCCGAAGTGCCGCAGGGTCAGTATCGTCCCGGCAACGCGGGTCGCAGCGTCATCACGGCGCCCGGCATCGTGAAGTGGGACTCGTCGATCTTCAAGTCGTTCGTGATCAAAGAGCGGATGCGGTTCCAGTTGCGTGGTGAAGCCTTCAACGTTCTCAACCACGCCAACTTCAATGCGCCGACCGCCTCGCTCGGCAACGTAAACAATGGCCGCATCCTGGGTGCGCGCGATCCGCGCAACATCCAGATCGGCGCGAAGTTCGTGTTCTAGGATCCACGCGATCAGCACACAAAAAGGCCGCCCGGACGAAATGTCCTGGCGGCCTTTTTCTTTGTGATCGCGCACAGGCCTCCGGCCTATGAGACTTCCACAGGCCGGAGGCCTATGTCACTTCCACAGGCCGGAGGCCTATGTCACTTCCACAGGCCGGAGGCCTATGCCACTTCCACAGGCCTGGGCCACTTCTACAGGCCGCAGGCCTGTGCCAAAAATGAGAACGGCCACGAATCCAGGAGGTGAATTCGTGGCCGCGGTCCAATCTGGATTGGTGACTGCGTCCAGCTGGGCCTAAGTCGCAAACCCGAACCTTTGGTCCTCTGAACTCACCCCGACGCTAGCGGGAATCCAGAGGGCCGACGCCAGCCCGGCTTAGTTCTTGTTGACAACCAGGTCGTTGGTTACCGAGAACACTCCGGCTACGGAATTCGCCCGGAGGTTGGCCATGTTGCGATCCGCCTCGCTGTTCACCACACCGGCGAGGGTCACGTTGCCGTTCTTCACAATGATGCGGATCGATGGCTGCGTTCCCAGGCCGTAGCGATTCAGCGGAGTGAATCCGTAAATCGCGCGGGCGGTTGCGAAACGAATCTGGTTATCGAACGGCGACAGCGGCAGAACCTCAATATGGTTCTCAACGCGGGTAACGCCTTCGAGCTTCTTCACGACGTTTTCGGCGTCAGAGCGGAGCACCGGACGAACGACCTCACCGAAGAGCTCGACGACACCGTTGTCGTTGATGCGGTAGCTCAGGTTGTCGAACACCGAGACATACGGCAGCATCAATAACTCGTGGCGCACGCCGTCGGGGAGCGAGCGCTGAGTCTTCGCCGACGCCGAACTCGCCGGAATCAGAGTGAGGGCAGCCGCTAAGGCCAGCGCCGCGACGCCGGTGCTTTTGAACTTCGCGAATGTAAAGGTGGATTGGGTTTTCATAAAAAGCTCCTCCGCTTTTTTCTTTTTGAGGGCTCTGTACTTCGTGCCTTCTACTGCATTCGACGCAGAATCTGGGGGCAAGTTTCAGCCTTCGGTATGGCTCATTTCATCAAGTAAGGTGGCTGATTTCGGCCATGCCTGGCAAATGCTTTCGGAATGAACGATCGCGAAGATCGGGGGCGGGAAGGGAAAATTTACGGAACGCGATGTCACCAGCGAACCCGTCTTACTGTCTGGCAACGCGATGCGCTTGGATGTAAAAAGATTCCGCGATTTTGCCGCTCGCGCCAACTACCTCCGCACGGGAAACACCTTCGCCAGGCCTTTGGTAGACCGCCAGAGGATCCGGTTCAGCACGTCTTCCGGAGCCTCATCCGGCTCTGAGAAATCCATCTTCGAGGACGCGATCGCGTCCTTGAGAGCCTGGCCGTTGAGCGCCTTCAACGGCGGATTCAGCTGATTCAGCGGAATCTCGTTCGGCCGCGTTTCGTATACCTTGGTATCGGGCCTTTCGACGAACACCGGGAACATGGGCTCGGCGGCAAGGTCGAACTGATTCTGCGGAGGCAGGCCAAGAATTTGTTCCATTGTCCGGTACATATTCACCGTGGTGTAGAAGTGGCTGTCCACCGTATTGCGTTTGATCCAGGGCCCGATCACCAGGGCGACGGTGCGGTGTCCGGCCACATGATCGACGCCGTTCTGCGCATCGTCCTCGACGACGAAGATCGCCGATTCCTTCCAGTACTTGCTTTTCGAAATCGCTTCTACGATGCGGCCCAGCGCCAGATCATTGTCGGCCACCGCGGCTTTCGGAGTCGGAAGGTCCGGCGAAGTTCCGCTGGTGTGATCGTTCGGCAGCAGCAGAATCGACAGCTGAGGCAGGTTGCCGTCTTTCTCGAACTGGCGAAAATCTTTGAGGAATACGTCGGCCCGGTACTGATCCGGAACGATCGCGCCGAAGCCCGGATAGTCGGCGTGATAGATGTCCTCGAGGCCAGCCACGGTAGTCCGCGGCTTGATGCCGACGGTCATATTGCCGGCCTTCCAGCCGTTGTAGATATCGGTGAAGGTCGCCGTCGGCGGAGTCAGCGTGAACGTGCCGCGTTCCCCGTAGGCGCGCACGGAAACTCCGTGCGCCTTGGCGTTATCCCACAGCGAATCGTTCGGCGCGGACAGCATCGGATTGCCGTCGTTGCGACCGTTGCCATACTTCATGGCCCAATCGCTGGCGTAGCCTTGGGTGCACCATTTATGACCCAAAGCGGACTGGTCCGCCGGCGTGTAGAAATTGTCGAGCAGCACAAACGATTCGGCCAGCGCATGATGGTTCGGCGAAACGTCGCGACCAAACTGCACCAGAGACGCATCGCCGTTGCCTTTCTGGATGTCGCCGAAAACCTGGTCGTAGGTGCGATTCTCTTTGATGATGTAGAACACGTGTTTGATCGGCGAAGGATGCCCGCGGTCGATCGGCACCGGGTGGTTGGCCCCGATCTTTTCATTCGACGCGGCCAGCTTGTTGTTCGCCATCACCTGGCTGGTTGCGTCTCGCAACCGGCTGCCCTCGGGCACATCAATGAGCGAGACGACGCCGGCGCGATCGCGATAGCTGTGGCTTTTGCGTCCTCCGCCAATCGGAGCGATAGAGCCGAATCCGTAACCGCTCGCCACCCAAAGTTTCTTGTCGCCCGATATCGCCACCGCCGTCGGATACCAACCGGTCGGAATCATTCCGCGAACCTTGCCCGGCGCCGCTACGTCCACCACGGCGATCGCATTGTTCGCACCGTTCGCGACGTAGAGTGTCGCTCCGTCGGCGCTGACGGCCAAGGCGTTCGGAGCGCTTCCAATCGGCGCTTTCACTCCGGGGCGCACGTCGATCGAATAGAGAACGCTGTCGGTTGCCGTGTCGATCACCGAAATCGAATCGCTATTCGCGTTGGCGACGAACAGGCGATTGCCCTTCGGGTTCAGCGCCATGGCGGACGGATGCAAGCCGACTTCGATCTCCTTCACCACCGCTTTCTTTTCGGCGTCGATCACGCTGACGGTTCCGCTCGCTGGGATTCCTGTGCGCTTGTCCACGACGACGCGGTAGCGCTCGTCAAGCAGGTCCGCGCCGACGCCGCGGCGTCCGCCCCAGTTCGAGACGTAGAACTTCTTGGCCGAAGCCGCCACCAAGGTCGTATACGGATACATGCCGACCGCGACTTCTGAAGTGTCCCGGCTTTGAAGATCGATGATCGCGACCGCATGCTTCAGGTTCAACGCGACGTACAGCATCTTGCCGTCGGCCGAGAGCGACAGCCCGCTCGGAGCGCTTGCCGCAAACGCAAACTGGTCCACCTGGTCGAATCCGCCGCCAGGCTTCTCGCGCATCACTTTGACTTCCTGCGAAGTTCCGCCGCCGATGTAGAGGGTCTTTCCGTCGTTTGAAAAAGCGACTCCGGCGAAGCTGTCCTTCAGCGCCACCGTGTCCAGAACGTTGCCGTCCACGGCATCCAAAATATGCAGCGCGCGCGGCGCGAAGTTCGATCCGGTGACCACCGCCATGCGCTTGCCGTCGGGACTCAACACCATGCCCAGCGGCCGGTCGTTGACCTCGATATGCTTGCCGGCCGGAGTAAGCGTCTGGCCGGTGGGAATCAGGTAGGATCCGTCAGTCTGGCGGCCGATCCTCGGATAAATTACGGCGGCGGCAACGCCAATCACCACAGTCAGAACAAGGGCCGGCAAGACGAATCGCCTGGAAGTACGCATCACAGCGAGAGTATCAGAGCGGGCGCGTAGGCGGGTTTCTTTTCGATGACGGCGCTTTTCGACGAGAAAAGTGAGTCGCTTTTGCGGCGGGATACGCTGTAACGGGTGATGGAGAGTCCGGAAGAAGCGAAGTCCGCGCCGACGAAACTGCCTTCAGATCGATGGCGGAAAATCGTTGACCTGTTCGACGGAGCGATGGCGGTTCCGAAGCCGGAGCGAGCCGCGTGGGTGGACGGACAGTGCGGCCCAGACCGCACCATCTGGTCGGAGGTCGATTCTCTGATCAAGGCCTCCGAGGACGAGGAACGGGCGTTCACGAACGCCAGCCGTCGGCCCGGGATCGCAGGACCCTGATTCGGTCCCGCGCGTTAGTGGCGTTGCCGCCGTAGGTGGAATTTATTCGACCAGGTGGTCGAGCATCTTGCTGAGTTCACCGGAGCGCGTCTCGATGCGGGATTTGAGGGCGTTGAATTCCTTCTCGATGGTGGCAATCTTGTCCGCCATGTGAAGGCATGCGAGCACCGCGGTACGCGCCGTATCGACGTTGCCGCCGCGGGCCGCGATCTGGGTCATGATTTCGTCCACGTAGTGGGCGAGGCTCTCGACTTCGCCTGGCTCGTCCGAAGCGAGCAGCGTATAGGTCTGGTTGAAGATGGTGACGCGGACCGTTTTGCGGTCCGATTCGTTGGCCACGCCTACACTCCGCTCAACAGATCCATCTGACCGAGAAGCTTCTCGATCCGCGAGCGCACTTGCTTGCGCTCGGTCCGCAGGTGATCCATTTCATCGACCATTTTTTGCGACCGCTCGAGAGCCGTTCCCGCCGATTGACGCGCGGAATCCCGCTCGGCATTCGCCGCTTCGACCTGTCGCAGCAATTCCTGCTTTTCGGCGCGGAGTTGCTGAACCAGTTGGACCGCGCGAACAATGCGGTCCTCCAGGGCAGCGAAGGAATCCTCGTTGTCCGCCAGATTCTGTTCCTGCATACACGACTCCTCCGGGCATTTGTCGAATGCGGTTTACAGCTTACTAGATTTGCGCCCGCCTGAAACTTAGGCTTTGGCGAGTGCCGCTTTGGATTGCTCGACCAGCAGCTTGAAAGCCGGCGCGTCGGTGGCGGCGATGTCGGCCAGAACCTTGCGGTTCAGGTCGATTTCGGCGCGCTTCAGGCCCGCGATGAACCGGCTGTAGCTGAAATCGAGCGCCTTGCAGGATGCGCCGATGCGCACGATCCACAGCGAGCGGAAATCGCGCTTCTTGCGCTTGCGGCCGACATACGCGTACTTGCCAGCCTTTTCCACCGCTTCCTGAGCGGCGCGATTCAGCTTGCTTTTGGTGAGAAAAAATCCGGATGCGCGGGCGAGTGTTTTCTTGCGATACTCGCGGCGTTTACTGCCACGTTTGACTCTTGGCACGTTTGTCTCCTTGGTTGTAAGTCTTTTACGTTTCCGGGCTGATCAGGCACGTGCCCCGCGCTCTGCTCGCACCGTATCGCGGCTGCTTTTGAGGCCTGCCGCGCATAGTTTCGATTCGCTACTGTTAGGGAACCGTTGCGCTCTCTTCCTAGTAAGGAAGCATGCGCTTCAGCATCTTCTGGTTGGTGTCGTCGGCGACCACCTGTTGCCCCAGTCTCCGCTTCTGCGAGCGCGTTTTGGACGTCAAGATGTGACGAGCTCCGGCATGACCACGAGTGATTTTACCCGAGCCGGTCTTCTTGAAACGTTTGGACGCACCCTTGTGTGTCTTTATTTTCGGCATAAATGTCCTAGAATGTTGGGCGGGAACCGCCTAACCACTAAAGTGTAGCATGGCCCGCGCCGCCGTTGCGTTATTTAGAGAGCGATGACTGGTGGGTGGGATTCGAACCCACAACTGCCGCGTCCTAGCTGGATTTCCGCACCGGAGATCGTTGCCAACCTCCGGCATATGCGGTTGCTCTACCTGGTTGAGCTACCGCCAGCCATCGATCACCATCGTAGCACTCCGCCCGAATCGGCAGATGCAACCGGGGCACGCGCTGCTACTATGAAACCCATGCGAAATTCGATTCTTTGGGCTCTAATTTTGGCGTATGCAACGCTCTCAGTCGCCCAATCTCTGCCCGACGCCCAGGAGCGAGCCATCGACAAAGCCGTCGAGGAGGTTTTGAGCATCACCAGGACGCCGAGTGCTTCGATCGCTGTCGTCAAAGATAAGAAGATCGTTTACACCCACGCCTATGGCGATGCGCGGCTCGACCCGAAGACGCCGGCCACCACGGCGATGCGCTACAAGATCGGATCGAACAGCAAGCAGTTCATTGCCACCGCCACGTTGATTCTCGTCGAACAGCGCAAGCTGTCGCTCGACGACAAGGTGTCGAAGTACCTTCCGAATCTCACCCGCGCCCCCGAAATCACCATTCGCCAACTGCTTTCGCACACCGCCGGCTATGAGGATTACTATCCCCTCGATTACGTCACCCCGGAAATGGCGCAGCCGAAAACGCCGCAGCAGATTCTCGACGGTTGGGCGAAGAAGCCGCTGAATTTCGATCCCGGCACGCGCTGGCAGTATTCGAACACCGGCTTCATCGCCGCGGGCCTGATTGTCGAAAAAGTGGCTGGCATGCCGCTGTATCAGTTTTTGAAGACGCGGATCTTTGAGCCTCTCGGCATGACGTCCGTCATCGACGCGGATAAGGAAACCTGGAGCGCCGCTGATCCTCTTGGCTACACCATCTTCGCGCTCGGACCTCCCCGTCCCGTCGCGCCCGAAGGCCAGGGCTGGCTCTTCTCCGCCGGTCAATTAGCCATGACGCCCGCCGACCTCGCGCGCTGGAATATCGCCCTGATGCAAGGCACGCTTCTCAAGCCGGCATCTCTCAAAACTCTGACCACCGAAGTCGCCCTCGCCAATGGATCCGGCAGCGGCTATGCTCTCGGCATCGGCGTCTCGAACCGCAACGGGCAGCGCCGCTGGAGCCACGGCGGCGGGACGGCAGGCTTCATCAGCACGAATTTCTCCTTCCCCGACGACGGAATCGCCATCACTGTGCTCACCAATCTCGATTCGCCCGCCGCCCCGCAGATCGGCGCGCGTATCGAAGCCATTGTTCTCGCGAAGCCCGAAGACGAAGGCGACGCCGCCAGCCTTACGTTGGCCAAGAAAATCTTCGCGGACCTGCAACGCGGAGAGCTCGACCGCTCCGCGCTGACCTCCGATGCCAATGCTTATTTCACTACCCAGGCGGTCGCCGATTACGCGGCGTCTCTCAAACCGCTCGGCGATCCGACCTCATTTCAGCAGGCCGGTATGCAGCTTCGCGGCGGCATGGAGCATCGCACCTTCGCCGTCCGTACGGCGACGAAGCGCCTCAGCTTAAACGTCTACATGACGACCGGCGGCAAGATCGCACAGTTCCTGATCTCGCCCGTTGCCGGTCCCACACCGTGACCGGAAACTTTACGCCCTGATCCCGAATCTCCGGCGTATGCGCGAAACCATACAGAGGAGGAAGTATGCGCCATCAAAGCCCGGGCACGGGTATCACTATCGCGGTGTTGATTTACGTCATGGCGGTGATGGGCTATGCCTTCTATGGCTGGGAGACCGGGACCGGACTCAGCGGGATTTTGATGGAGTATCAGATGCGGTTCTTCGGATCCGCCTCGCTGATGTTCACGCTTCTGATCCTGTTGGTGGTCGCCACGATTCCAGCGGTGGTGCTGGGCATCCTGGTCGGCTCGCGGATGAAAATCGATGCGGAGGCAGCGTCTTCACCGTCGACGCCGATGGCGACGTCGTCGAAATGGCTGATTGCGCTGGCCATCAGCGTGATTGTCGGATTGGTTCCCGGCGCGATCTACTTGTGGCTCGAGCGCGTAGACGCCGCGGATCAACAACGGACGGTGTACCAAATGAATTTCCGGCAGCCTGGCCCGCTGGCGGCGGATGCGAAGTTCGCCGAAATCTCCGGCTACCGGGTGTTGAAGCAGCAGTTCCGCTTCAGCTCGTCGTCGTCGGGCGGATCGAAATCGACCAAGGTGTTCGTGCCCCTCGTGGACGCGTCCTGGACGCCGGATAAGCCGGTGGTCTACTTCTATACGGGCAGCATCAGCCGCATGCCCGATCCGCTCCCGGTGCACCTCGAAGCCAAATCCATTCCAGTTTTCGCGCGCACGAAATTCGAACAGGCCGGTGTGAAGGTCGCCGATCAGCACTACCTGCTGAGTGACACCAACATCTCCGGCGGCAAGGTCGTCTCGAAGATGGGCGACTACATGATCTTGCCCTGGGTCGGCGTTTTCCTGGGCTTCACGACGTTGCTCTTCAGCGGAGTGGTGATCATTGGACAAGCGAAGGCGGCCAGGAAAGCGGCGGCCGCCTCGTTCGCCCACTAGAGCAGCCGCACTCCATCCGAGCCGCGCACGGAGCAGCGCGAAGCGCTGCGGAGTAAGCGGAGTACATAAAATAGAAACGCCCCGGACTGCGTTGGCAGCCGGGGCGTTCTTTGATTGGTCGTTAGAAAGACGAGCTACTGTTCTTCGCTTGCGAATTCCTGCTTGATACTTGTGATCGCTTTCGTCGCCTGCTTGATGCTCGCGACTTTCACTTGCTTGGCGAGACCCACCAGCTTCAGGCACCAGATGGTGATGTAGGTGATGTCCAGCTCGTACCACGCGAGTCCATGGCGCGCCGAAGTCGGATGCGCATGGTGGTTGTTGTGCCAGCCTTCGCCGAAGCTCAGCAGCGCGACAAACCAGTTGTTGCGGGAATCGTCTTTGGTCTGGAAGCGGCGCGCGCCCCAGATGTGCGTCAACGAATTCACCATCCAGGTGGCATGCAGTCCCATCGTGACGCGGAAGAATACTCCCCACAGCAGGAACGACCAGCCGCCGAAGGCCAACAGCGCGAGGCCCACCACGGTCAGCGGCACCCAATGGTAAATCGAGAGCCACACCATGAACTTGTCTTTCGCCAGATCGGGAGCGTACTTGGTCGCCATTTCCGTGTCGCAATGCGTCACGTCGCCAACCAGCATCCAGATAATGTGCGCCCACCAGCGGCCGTCACGCGGAGTATGCGGATCGCCGTGCTGATCGGAAAATTTGTGATGAATGCGGTGCGTGGCAACCCAGAACAGCGGTCCGCCTTCGAGCGCCAGCGTGCCGCAAATCGCCAGGAAGTACTCGATTGCCTTCGGAACTTTGTATGAACGATGGGTCAGCAGGCGGTGGTAGCCCATGCCAATCCCAAAGCTCAACGACATCCAGTACAGCACCACGGCTGAAATGAATGCCGGCCAGTTGAAGAAAAACAAAGCGGCTACAGCGCCGATATGAAAGAGAGAAAAGGCGACGACGGTGATCCAGTTGATCCCATCCCGCTTGATGAGCGGTGCAGCGCTCAGATCCATTGTTGGTCCTTCCTAAACTCAGGCCCGGACTTACCCGGTACCCACACACGACCCCGTCAAATTGCGGCGAAGCCCTAGTTGCTGCCGACCCAGAAAACTCTTCGACCAAATCCGTTGCCAGCTTTAGTCGCCACAGATCAGTTTAGTGGTTAACTCTCACAGGATAACACTGAAAAGCAAGTCGCCTCTTTGGACTGCGCGACCCTCACTACAGAAGACGCCGCCGCGAGGGTGTTTGTTCCGTTTACTTATGACGGCCGACCCTTGCATAAGTTTTGCTTACTCAACTTTACGAGCGCTACTGGTTGTCGTTCCACTCTTCGAGCCAAGCCATCTGAATCGCTTCCAGTTTGGCCTCGTTCGACTTCATTGGGTCGTCCGAAAAATCATCCAACTCCGAGATCCACTTGTGCAGATCGGTATAACGGATGTTGGTCGGATCGGTGTCCGGAAACTTCTCGTACAGGGCGAATCCGATATTTTCCAATTGATCCCAGGTAAGCTTCGGCATGGCTAAATCTTCGTCCCTTTGAGCGCTTTGTTCACGGCGGAATTCATCATGGTTTCCGCGAGCGGCATCGTAGCGGCGTTCAGCGCTTCGATCTTATCGCGGATCAGCAGGTGATCTTCACCGTGGTAAACCACCAGCAGTTCGTTGGCGGCCTTGTCGATCGCCGCCCGATCTTCGTCCGAAAGCGCATAGTAGGCGTCATTCGATTTCGCCTTCTCCGTCGCGGCGTGAATCGCGTCCGCCTCGACGCGTGCCTCGCGCACCTGGCGCTCGTTCAGATCGTCTTCCGCCTTCTCGTAGGATTCGAGAATCATGGCTTCGACCTGTTCGTCGCTCAAGCCGTAGCTCGGTTTGACGTCCACGCTGTGCTCTTTGCCGGAACGCGCATCGCGCGCGGCGACGTTCAAAATTCCGTTCGCGTCGATCAGGAAGCGGACCTCGATGCGCGCCATGCCGGCGGGCAGGGGATCGATACCCTTGAGATCGAAACGCGCGAGCGAGCGACAGTCTTTCACCAGTTCGCGCTCGCCTTGCAGCACGTGAATCAGCACGTTTCGCTGACCTTCAACAGCCGTCGTAAACGTCTCCGTCGCCGACGCCGGAATGGTTGAGTTCCGATGGATCAGCTTCGACATCAGGCCGCCCATGGTCTCGATGCCGAGCGACAGCGGAGTCACGTCGAGCAGCAGCGCGTCCTTGACGTCGCCCGCCAGGATGCCCGCCTGCACGGCTGCTCCAAGGGCGACCACTTCATCGGGATTCAATTCGGTGTGCGGCTTGGCGCGAAACAGAACTTCGACCGCGGAACGCACCAGCGGAATGCGCGTCGAACCGCCCACCAGCACCACTTCGTCAATTTGATCCGGCGTCATCGACGCGTCCGCGAGGCACTGTCGGCAGGGCGCGAGAGTACGCTCGACGATCGGCGTGATCAGCTTATCGAAGACTTCGCGCGTCAATTCGCGCTGATAGGTTTTTCCGTGATAGGCAAGATCGATCGACGTCGCGGGAACGAACGAAAGCTCCTCCTTCGCGTGGATCACGGCGCGGCGTAAACGCTGCACGCCTTCGGGATCCTTCGCCAGGTCTTCCTTCCATTCCGACGCGATGTCTTCGAGCGCGATATCGAGCAGCAGGTTGTCGATGTCGTCGCCACCCAAATGCGTGTCGCCGTTGGTGGCAAGCACTTCGAAGATGCCGTCATGCAAGCGCAGGATCGAGATGTCAAACGTGCCGCCGCCGAAATCGTAAACTGCGATGACGCCTTCATTCCGCTTATCAAGTCCGTAGGCAAGCGCGGCCGCCGTCGGTTCGTTCACCAGGCGAAGGACTTCGAGGCCCGCGATCCGGCCCGCGTCTTTTGTGGCCTGCCGTTGCGCGTCGTTGAAATACGCTGGAACCGTGATCACGGCTTGCGTGACCGGCTCGCCCAGCGCGGCTTCCGCATTCTGTTTCAACTGCCGCAGTACATAGGCCGAAATTTCAGGCGGCGTGAAGGTCTTGTCGCCGAGTTGCAACTGCAAGACGTTTTCCGAACCCGCCGCGACACGGAAAGGAAAGCGCTTGAGTTCGTCGCCGACATCGGCGAGCCCGCGGCCCATCAGGCGTTTGACGGAATAGACGGTCCGGTCGGGGTGCGTCAGCAGCGCATCGCGCGCGCTCGATCCAGCGAGGATCTCGCCTGATTCCGAGTTCGACACGACGCTCGGCACGATGCGCTCGCCCGCCGGCGACGCGAGAATCTTCGGACCGGTCAGGTCCAGGTAGGCGACCAGGCTGTTCGTCGTGCCTAGGTCGATGCCAACAATCTTGCCTTCCGGCTTTCCAAAATCGATTTGAAACGTGGACATTCGTTTGTGTTTTATGCGCCGAGCGCTGTTCCGACATCGCGAAGCAGATTCTCAATATAGCGGCGGCGATTGAGTACGCTGCGAATTTCCGTTAGCGCCGCCTGATCTTTGGCTGCGTCGTACTTGGCGAAAAGCCCAGCGAGGTCTCCGTCGATCTCCGCCCGCATGCCGTCGAACTTGGTCTTCGCGGTTTTAAGCGCCGGACGCGCGTCCTCGTCGCCGGACCGCAATTCTTCGAGCGCCATGTTCAGCTCGAAAACCTCTTCGAGCAATTCCGGCGGAACGTTCTTCGACTTCTGCTCGCCGATGTCGAAGCCATTTTTGGACAGCACATACTCGGCGCGCCGGATCGGATCCCGCAATACGCGATAGCCATCGTTCACGATCGCGGTCGCTTCCAAAGCGCGCTCTTGATCCGCCGCCGGAGCGCGCGAAAAACGATCCGGATGCCACTCACGGCTCAACGCATAGAAACGCGTTTTTAGATCATCGAGATCGATCGAGAGATTAGCCGGCAGGCTGAAAAACGAAAAATATTCGCGCTCAAACGACGCCATCGCCTATTGCCCCATGAACCCTGACATAGCCCCGCCCGTCAGGGCGGGGACTGCTTCGTCCCGCGAGTGCATGAAGGCTTACGCCGAGAACGACGTCCCGCAACCGCAGCTTTTCTTCGCATTCGGATTTTCGAACACGAAGCCGGATTGGATCAGCGAGTCATGCCAGTCGAGCGTCATGCCATCCAGAAAAACCAGGCTCTTCGGATCGATGAACACTTTGACGTCGTCGAACTCGAGCACCTTATCCGTCGCGCGCGGCTTGCTGTCGAACTTGAACTGATAGCTCAAGCCCGAGCATCCGCCGCCGAGAACGCCCAGGCGCAATCCGCCTTGGACGCCCTCGCGTTGAAACGCGGCGCGAATCTTCTCTACCGCCTTCGGAGTTACCGTGACCATGTCCACCATTACGCGTTAACGGCTTGCGGCTTGATGGCTTCCTGCTTGTGCTTGTAGTCGGCCACCGCGGCCTTGATCGCGTCCTCAGCCAGCACCGAGCAGTGAATCTTCACCGGCGGCAGCGCCAGTTCGGTCACGATGTCGGTGTTCTTGATTTCGAGCGCCTGATCGACCGTCTTGCCCTTCACCCACTCGGTCGCGAGCGAGGAACTGGCAATCGCCGAACCGCAGCCGAACGTCTTGAACTTCGCTTCTTCGATGACGCCCGTCGCGGGATTCACCTTCAGCTGAAGCTTCATCACGTCGCCGCATTCCGGCGCGCCGACCATCCCGGTGCCAACGCTCGGATCGTTCTTGTCGAACGAACCCACGTTGCGCGGATTGTTGTAGTGATCGAGAACCTTGTCAGAATATGCCATTGTCTATCTCCCAGAATCCTTCCCATCGACGCGCGATCGTCACGCCGCGCTATAGCCCCGCCCGTAAGGGCGGGGATTCTCCAAACCTAATGCGCCGTCCACTGGACCTTCGACAGGTCCACGCCTTCTTTGAACATCTCGTACAGCGGCGACAGCTCGCGGAGCTTCTTCACCACATCGATTACCTTCTCGGCCACATAATCGACTTCCGCCTCGGTATTGAAGCGGCCCAGGCCGAACCGGATTGAGGAGTGCGCCAGATCATCGCCCGCCCCCAGCGCCTTCAAAACGTAGCTGGGTTCGAGAGTCGCCGACGTGCAAGCGGATCCGCTCGAAACCGCGATGTCGTTGATGCCCATCAGCAGGCTCTCGCCTTCGACGTACGCGAAGCTGATGTTCAGATTGTTGGGTAGCCGGTGCTCCATCGAACCGTTGATGTAGACCTCGTCGAGCTCTGTCATCAGCTTGTTCTTCAACTTGTCGCGGAGCTTGCCCAGCCGTGCGCCCTCATCCGCCATTTCTTTCTGGCAGATCGCGCACGCTTCGCCGAGCCCGACAATGCCCGGAGTGTTCAGCGTCCCCGAACGCATGCCGCGCTCGTGACCGCCTCCGTCCATTTGCGCCGTCAACTGCACGCGCGGACCGCGGCGGCGGACATACAGCGCGCCCACGCCCTTCGGTCCGTAAATCTTGTGCCCGGTCAGCGAGAGCAGATCGATGTTGTCGGCGATCACGTTCACCGGAACTTTACCCACTGCCTGCACCGCGTCGGTATGGAACAGGATGCCCTTTTCCTTGGCAATCTTGCCGATTTCGCGAATCGGCTGCAGCACGCCGATTTCGTTGTTCGCATACATGATGCTGATCAGGATGGTCTTGTCCGTGATCGATTCACGCAGCATGTCGAGATCGATCAGGCCGTCGGCCTGCAGTGGCAGGTAGGTCACGCGCACGCCGGATTTCTCGAGGCGCTTGCAGGTGTCGAGGATCGCCTTGTGCTCGGTCGCCGCCGTGATGATGTGGTTGCCTTTCTCGGCATACATCTCGGCCACGCCCTTCAGCGCGAGGTTATTCGATTCCGTCGCGCCGCTGGTGAACACGATCTCTTTTGCTGTCGCGCCAATCAGGTCCGCAATCTGTTTGCGGGCTTTCTCGACCGCTTCTTCCGCCTGCCAGCCGAACGCGTGATTCCGGCTCGCCGCGTTTCCGAAGTACTCCGTGAAGTACGGCGTCATCGCTTGCAACACGCGCGGATCCATCGGCGTGGTTGCGTGATAATCCATGTAAATCGGTAGCTTCATCGTTATCCTTTTGCTGCCGGCACTAAGTGTGCGGGCGCCATCAATTGCGCCGGCTGTAGCTGAAAAATCTTGTGTTCGGGCAGCGGACCGCTTCCATCCCGCGCCATGTCTGCAATGGAGATGCTCGCCAACAGCCTGAGGATTCCTTCATGCACCCGGCGCAAAGGCTCGCGCACCGTGCACGCCTCCGATTGATTGCAGCCCGCATGATCGGTGAAGCAAGCCGTCAAAATGATCGGCCCGTCAATCGTCCGGATCGCCTCAAGCGTCGAGATATCCTGCGCCGGACGTGACAGCCGATAGCCGCCGTTGGTCCCTTGCTCAGAGGTCAGCAAACCGCCCTTTGCAAGCTTCTGCAGCACCTTGGAAAGAATCGGAAGCGGTATGTGATACGCCTCCGAAATATCCTTCGCGCTCGCGCTCCGGCCGTTCGTCGCAACGGCAAGGTGCCGCAGCGAGATCAAACCGTAGTCCGCCTTTTTGGTGAGCTTGAGCATGCGTCCGAGCGATCAAGGACTCATTCAGTCCTAGATAAGAGTATGCACCCAAAGCGGCTCGCGCGCAAGCTGCCTTCGTAGTGTTTTCAGTAACTTAAATTGCGACCGATTATGTCTTGTATTGCCATCAACTTAAGGACTCAGCTTCGCCGCGTCACTTCCACTTTTCCCAGTCGATCTTGACGCTGAGACGCGATGATCTCGTCGAATTCAGGATCGGGAGTCCACTTACCGACGATGTCAGAGAAATCGATTTTCTTCGGTTGTCGGATAGTCGCTGACATCAATATGTCCAAGATTACCTGGTTCAAGGTCGACTTGTTCGCCGCTGCACGCTCCCGCAGAATGCGGTCCACTTCCGCGGGAACTCCCCGAATCGTATACCGACGCGATTCTGAGGAATTCGACTTCATGACGCCATCCTTGCAATCGATCTAGGCACTTCCCGGACAAACAAAAAGGGCCGGAAAGCTTTCGCTCCCCGGCCCCTTTTTCAAACCACCGAAGTTCCGATTAGAACTGGAATCGCGCGCCAACCTGCAGCGCACGAGGACCGCCTGAACCGAACACCTGGCCGCCACGCGACGTCGCCTGCTGATAGTTGAACGTCTGGGTGCCGGTCACCGCCTTATCGAGCTGGTTGCTGTAACCACCCTTGTTGGCGTAGTTCAGAACGTTAAAGACTTCGCCCAGGATCGAGAGCTTGTAATGCTCACGGTAGGTGAACGTCTTCGTCAGCCGGATGTCCTGCGAATTGAACGGACGTCCGTAGCTGTAGTTCGAAGGCAGCACTAGCGCCGGAATCGTAGCGCCGCGAGCGTCTTTCTTGCCCGCCAGCGTCGAATTCCAGTTGGCCACCGCCGCGACCAGTTCCGACCGGCCGCAACCGCGGTTGAGGCAGTTGAAGCTCAACCCAGGCAGCGGAGTCGTGGCCACGCCGGATCCGGTCAGATCCACCTGCGAAACGAAAGCCATCGTCGGGCCCACGCTCGAAGTAGACGAGATCAGTCCCAGCTGGAAGCCCCAGCGCAGATCCGCGATTCCCGAAATGTTCAGGATGTGGCGCGCGCCCTGCGGACCCCAGCTCGAATTCAGCTGGTCCAGATTGTAGATGCCGTTGTAGCCGTGCTGATCGGTCAGCGCGTACGACGCGGTGAACTGATACCGCTGCGCGAAACGCTTGTCCACCTTCACCAGCATCGAGTTGTACACGTTGCGCTGGTACGGAGTCCAGAAGTTGATCGGCCCGGTCGAGCAGTTGAAGCCCGGGACCGATGCCTGCGCGCCGGTGCACTTCGGGATCACCGGCGTCTGCACGCCGTTGATGTACCGGTTGTAGCGGTTGTAATCGTACTGATCCGTCACGTGCGTAAACACGCGGCGCGCGAAATCGACCGTGACCACCAGGTCGCGGCGAATCTCGCGCTGGACGCCGAGGTTGAAGTGCAGGCTCTTCTGCACCGGGAACTCGTGCGGGTATAGATCCGTGCCCGCCTTCGAGATGTCGATGTTGCGGACGCTCAGATCCGTGAGGCTCTTCGGCGCGAGCGCCGCCACCACGGCTCCAACCTGCTGGTTGTAAATCGTCTGGAACTGGCCCAGCGTGAGGTTCAACAGGTCGCCGAAGGGCAGGGAAGCTCCGACCGCCACCGGCGTGCCGCCGCGCGAGAGATCGACGATGCCCGGGAAGATGTTCGTGAACACCGAGTTCGGAATCTGCTGGCGGCCGTTGCCGACCGGTCCGATCGAGGCGCGCTCCTGCAAGCGGCGCGACAGGTTTTCCGTATCGTAGTAGAGGCCTGTACCGCCGCGAATGACGGTCTTGCTGTCCTTGAACGGATTCCAGGTGAAGCCGATCGAAGGCGAGAAGTTATGCACGTTGTTGTTGGTCGGCGAAAGATCGCTGCCATACAGCGGAGCCAGATACTTCGGCTTCGACAGGTCGCCGTTGACGATGTTCGACTCGTATTCCCACGCCAAACCGTAGTTGAACGTGAACTTCGGCGTGACCTTCCAGGAATCCTGGCCGTAGAATCGCACGCGGCGATTCAATTTTGCCGTGTCCACATTGTAGGGAGGCGGCTGCGCCGGATCGCCGACGCCGACGATCGCGCCCGCGAACGGCAGATTGTAGAAATCCGCCTGCGTGGTGATGGTCTTCGGGAGAGTCGGGAACAAGGCGCCGGCGAGCGCGCCGAGACCCAGACTGCCAACCAGCTCCGGAGAGCCGACCGTGGTGCAATACGGATCGCAGAAGCCCCAGAACCCGGTTCCCGGAGAATGTTCGAACTCACCGCCGAAGCGGAGACGGTGCGAGCCCACCTGCCAGTTCAGGTTGTCGGTGAATTGGAAGCGGCGGAGGTCGCGGCCCTGGGTCGCGTTGGACGTGTCGCCGATCGTCACGTTCGTGTTCGCGATTCCGATCTGCGGTCCGAGCAGCCCGATGCAGCCGTTGCAGGTGTCGGCCGTCGGAAACAGGTTCCGATTCTGCCAGTATCCGTAAACAAAACGGAAGTCATTTACGATGTTCGCCTTCAGCGTGCTCGTGATTCCAAACGCCGTCTGGTCCGCCCAGTTGGTGTTGCGCAGCCAGTTCGACGGCAGCGTCGCGCCGCCCGAAGGACCGAAGCCGCTGTTGCCGTCATGCGAGTAACGCGCGAACAGGTTGTGCTTTTCGCCCAGCTTGTAATCGAATCGCGTGCTCAGCGTCTTGCCTTTGTACGGGCTGAAGTAGTTGCCCGTCAGGCCCGACGCGCTCGCCAGGTTCGCCTGGTAAGTGAACACCTGCGTCTGATTCGTGTTCTCAAGGTTGAAGAAGAAGAACGCCTTGTTCTTGATGATCGGACCGCTGACCCAGAAGCCCGGATTGCGGCGCGCGAAGAACGGATCCAGGTTCAGCGGATTCCGCGTCAATCCCGGATACGCCGCCATGTTGTGATCGCGGAAGAAGAAGTAACCGCTGCCGTGGAACGCGTTTCCACCCGACCGCGTGACCACGTTGATCGAACCCACCGAAGTGATGCCCGTCGACAGGTCGAAGTTCACGCTCGACAACTGGAATTCCTGAACCACTTCCTGGGAGAAGTTCTGCGACGTACCGCCTTCAATCTGGTTGCGGATGTTGCCGCCATCGACGTTGATCGACGTGCGCGAGCTGCTGCCGCCCAAAATCGAAACGCTGAACAGCGCGTTGTACTGCGAAGTCGATCCCGTTCCCACCGTCACGCCGGGCTCAAGGAACGCGAGGTTCAGAAAGCTGCGGCCGTTCAGCGGCAGGTCCTGAATCTTCTGGCGCGTAATCACGCCGTCGATGGTGTTGCTGTCATAAGAAATCTGCGAGCTCGCCGCTTCCACATTGACGATCTCCGCCGATTGGCCGATGGTCATGCGCGAATCCGCGGTGGTCGTGGCGCCCACCTGCACCGTCGCTTCGCGAACCTGCGTCCGGAAACCCTTCATCTCGGTGCGGACTTCATACTCGCCCGCCGGCAAGGAAGCCGCGAGGAATGTGCCGTCCGCGCCCGACGCCAGCCGGCGCTCGACGCCGGTCGCTTTGTTCTTCACAACAACAAGAGCGTTCGCGATCACCGCGCCCGTCTCGTCATAAACCGTGCCCCCAATGGAGCCAGTCGGTGCCTGTCCGAAGCTCAACGTAGCGGTCACCAGGAACGCCGCGATGAGCAACCAACACAGTTGCATCTTGTTCTTCATAGAACCCCTTCGAAAAAAGTTAAACTGACCCACTGGATTTCGCAGACCCGTAAGCACAATCCAGGCTTGGCGACCCAGCCGTCCTGGAACTTCAGGTTCTTGCGAAATCGAAAAAGCGAAACTACCGAATTGTGCCGCAACAGACAGTCCCTGTCAAGTGGGGTTCTGCCTTAGCTTCAAAGGGATACGGGGTGTGCGCTGTTAAGTGTAAGAACAGAACGACGGTACGAAATCGCGTTATTACGCTGACGAGAATCAGCCGAATCGCCGCTTAACCACATGATCCAAATGGAGTTATAAATTATTTCAATCTCTTGAAAGACGCCGCCCAGCTAGGGAGTTCCGGCGCAATCGCAAAGATCCCGGCACTGCAAAAACCCCGTTCACCCGAACCTTCCCCACAAGCTCGCACCCACGGACTTTCACGCAAATCTGGATTGAATGAACCCCGACCGTCAAGGGAGGGGACCGCACCACGCACCACGCAACAGCAACACGCACCACGCACCACGCAACACGCACCACGCACCACGCACCACGCACCACGCACCACGCACCACGCACCACGCAACACGCACCACGCAACACGCACCACGCACCACGCACCACGCAACACGCACCACGCAACACGCAACACGCAACACTCATCACTCATTACTCATTTTATCATTCCCATGTCCCCAGACCTGCCGCTGGTCAAAATTGCCGGAATCAGCGCATCGGGCAAGTCCACCCTGGTGCAGGGCCTGCGCGAGGCGGGATATGATGCCCGTTCGGTGAGCCAGGAACACAGCCAGGTGGCGGATATGTGGCGGCGCATCCGGCCCCCGGCGGTGTTGATCTACTTGGATGTCACCCTGGACGCCCAGCGCCAACGCCGCCCGGATGTTTCGTGGAGCGAGACAAACCTGGAGACAGAACGGAAAAGGCTGGCCCACGCCCATACTTGGGCGGATCTGCACATCGACACCTCTTCCCTGGCGGCAGGCGAGACCCTGGCCGTGGCCCTGGACTTTCTGGCGCAGGCCCAGATCGCCCATTCCCCGGTTCCCCTGCCGCCGACGCCTGCCTCGGGCGGCGCCAGCTACGGGACCAAATCGTAGACTCACCTATCCCATCGCAATACTCCGGGGTAAACACCTTATTTGACAAGGAGGATCATCCAATGTCCGTTGACCGCATGCGCCGCCTGTTTGTGTACAACCGCTGGGCCTGGGATCGGGTCTTTCCCAGCGTGGAACAGTTATCGGCAGAGGCCTACCTCATGGATCGGGGGTCGTTCTGGGGATCCATCCACGGCGCCCTGGTCCACAGCATGAGCGCCGAATGGATCTGGCTATCCCGCATCCACGGCAGCAGCCCGGTCGGCATGCTGGATGCCGATGACTTCTCGAATTTCGCGGCCGTGAAAGCCCGCTGGGATCCCATCAACAGCGAGTTTCAGACCTATGTGGGATCCCTGATCCAGGAGGATTTGCAGCGCACGGTGACCTTCCGCAACACCCGGGGCGTGGAAGGCACCCTGATCCTGGGCGACCTGCTGCAACATGTGATCAACCACGCCACGGAACACCGCAGCCAGATCTCCCCGGTGCTGTGGAGTCTGGGCGTGCCCACGCCGGCGTTGGACTATATGGTTTTCTGCTTGGAGAAGAAGTGAGCGGGGAACGGGCCACGGACGACGCCCACACCACGGTCGAAGAATTGCGGGAGATCTGCCGCCGCTTCGTGGCGGAGCGGGAGTGGGCGGTCTACCATTCGCCCAAAAACCTGGCCATGAGCATTGCCATCGAAGCCGCGGAGATCATGGAGCACGTGCAGTGGCTGACCGGCGACGAGAGCCGCGCCCTGGTCAGGGACGCGGACGCCCAGGCCGCCCTGGCCGATGAACTGGCCGATGTGGTGATCTACTGTCTGATGTTGGCCAACAGCGGGGAGATCGACGTCAGCCAGGCGGTGCAGGCCAAACTCGCCCGAAACCAGCATAGATTCCCGCCGGATGTGGTGCGGGGGCGGCTGAGTTAGCTATCCATCGAATCCATGCGCACAATTGGAGCAGGAGCGTCCGATGATCTCACCCCATCAACCCGAAACGACACAGGTTGGGCTGTCCGAAAATATCCACCACGGAAGGCTGGCCCGCAATGCCAGCCTGGCCATTTTGGACGCGTTTGTGGACTATCACAGCCAGTTCAAGACCATTGCCCGGCGGGCCAAACGGCGGTTTGAGCAGCGGCAGTGGAAGGACGTGCAGGCGGACTCGGTGGAACGGCTGGATCTCTACGCCAAAGTGCTCAACCCCCTGCTGGCCCAGATCCGGGAAATTCTGGGCGAGGAGTTGCCCAGCAAGCTGATCTGGATGGAAATGAAACAGATCTTCACCCGCATGATCATCCTGCGCAACGATCTGGAACTGGCCGAGACCTTCTTCAACTCGGTCACTCGGCGCATCTTCACCACCGTGGGCCTGGATCCCCGCATTGAATTTATCTGGTTTGATGCCGAATATCTCTCCACGGGGGACGAAACCCCGGTCTATCGGCGCTATGCCAAGACCCAGACCAGCCACGCCCTCTTTCAGGCCATCCTGGACGACTATCCCTTCGCCGTAAATTATGTCAACAAAGAGGATGACCTGCGCCACATCGCCGACACGGTGATCCACCACCTCACCGAAAAGTGGGGGTCGCCGGACTACAGCGCCATCGAAATGGTCAAATCCGTCTTTTATCGGGGCAAGGCGGCCTATTTGGTGGGGCGCATCCGCTGGGGCAACCGGATCATGCCCATTGCCCTGCCCCTGATCAACACGGAGGCGGGCCTGGTGGTGGACACGGTGCTGCTCAGCGAGAACGACGCCAGCACCATCTTCAGCTTCACCCGCTCCTATTTCCAGGTGGAGGCGGAGCGCCCCAGCGATCTGGTGGGCTTTCTCAAGACCCTAATGCCCCTGAAGTCCGTGGCGGAACTATATATTTCCTTGGGCTACAACAAGCACGGCAAGACTCTGCTCTATCGGGATCTCTACCGCCACCTGCAGAACTCCACGGACAAGTTCGAGATCGCCCGGGGGACCAAGGGCATGGTAATGAGCTGCTTTGCCCTGCCCTCCTATGACCGGGTCTTCAAGATCATCCGGGATCGCTTCGACCCGCCCAAAACCGCCACCCGCCAGGAGGTGAAGGATCGCTACAAAATGGTCTTCCGCCACGACCGGGCCGGACGGCTGGTGGACGCCCAGGAGTTCGAGTACTTGACCTTCAACCGGGATCGCTTCTCTCCGGAACTGATCCAGGAGCTGCAAACCTACGCCGCCGAAACCGTCACCGTGACCGAGCGGGAGGTGATCATCGCCCATGTCTACACCGAGCGGCGACTTTACCCGCTGGATCTCTACATCAAGGAGATGCACCCGGATCGGGCGGCGGAGGCCATCGTGGAGTACGGGAACGCCATCCGGGATCTGGCGGCCACCAACATCTTCCCCGGGGATCTGCTGATCAAGAATTTCGGCGTCACCCGGCACGGGCGGGTGGTTTTCTACGACTATGACGAGCTGTGCGGGCTGGACGAGTGCACCTTCCGGGTAATCCCGCCGGCCCGGGACGACGCGGACGAAATGGCCGCCCAGCCCTGGTACGCCGTACGGCCGGGCGACGTCTTCCCCGAGGAATTCCGCACCTTCCTCTGGTTTCCCAAGCCCCTGCGGGCGGTGATGGAGCGTTACCACGCGGAGATCTACACAGCGGATTTCTGGCAACAGATGCAGGCCACCAACGCGGCCGGGGAAGTGATCGACATCTACCCCTACCGCCAAGAACAACGCTTCGAGCGCCGATTCAGCTGATGCGAACGGGTCGGCGCC
>JBBQWZ010000034.1:0-76342 GCA_038210135.1 Bryobacterales bacterium | reverse complement strand
GGCAGCTTCGGCCTTTTCGCCACTGTCGCTTTCGCCGAAAATCCGATGGTGGGTGGCGCTGCGATGTCTCCGACTAAGGACATCATCGACAATGCTGTCAACTCAAAGGATCACACCACGCTCGTCGCAGCCGTGAAGGCGGCGGGATTGGTTGAAACGCTGAAGGGCAAGGGTCCTTTTACCGTGTTCGCGCCCACGAACGAAGCGTTTGCGAAACTTCCGGCCGGCACCGTCGATACGCTGCTGAAGCCGGAAAACAAAGAGATGCTGGTTAAGATCCTCACCTATCACGTCGTTGCCGGCAAGGTCTCCGCGGCCGACCTGAAGAAGCAGATCAAGATGGGCCACGGCAAAGCCGAATTGAAGACGGTCTCCGGCGGCAAGCTGGTGGCGATGATGCAGGGCACCTCGATCGTCCTGAAGGATGAAAAGGGCGGCATGTCGAAGGTCACCCAGGCCAACGTGTTCCAGTCGAATGGCGTGATCCACGTTGTGGACAGCGTCGTCCTCCCGAATTAACTCACGACCAGCAACAGCAGTTTCTTTCCCAGTCCCATCCGCTTACTGCGCGTCACTGCGTAGTAGGCGGATGGGCATTTTTATTTCAGGATGAGGTGACGCCGTGTCTTCGCAGCACCTCGCGGACGGCTTCGGTGCCGCCAAGTTTCGCGGGAGGCTTCGCGCCTGCCCCAAGCAACGCCTCCACTACCCGCCCGAAGTCTCCCCGTCCGGGATGCCACGAGTTTTCGGAACCGTCAATTGCGGCTCCGAGCGGCGTGCAATTAAATTCGTTGTCCCTGCGTTCGAGGTCGGGGCCGAACGTGAGGATCGCTTCGACGGCGCGAGCATTGCCGTGCCAAGCGGCCCAATGCAGCGACGTCATGTTGTGCTGACCCGTTGAGGTGACCGGCAGTCCGGCCTTCAACAGCAAGCGAAGTGGATCGTACTCGTCATTTCGAGCGGCGTGCGCGGTGTGGCGTTGATCCGCGGCGGAGAACGCCGGGAAACCATGCTTAAGCAGCGAATCGAGAAGCTTCTCGTCTCCTAGCCAGCATGCCGCTAGCACTTTTACGTCGCGCGGAGACCGCTCCATCAGCAGGTCGAAAACATTCGGGTGGCCGAAGGCCTTGGCGACCTGGTGTGCCGAGACGTACCAGCCGAGCTCCCATTGATAAATGGAACCGCCTCCGACCATCGGAAACCATTCGTTGCTGACGCGCATGCGGATCGATTCCGGATCACGGTCGAGCAGGGAATGAACGAGGTCTGTGTCCCCAAGCGCTGAGGCCATCATAATGTCCGCGGCGCAGCCTTTCGAGACGAGATAGCGTGCTACGTCCGGATGGCTTTTGATGTTCCATTGCGCGGCCGTGGATTGGTGATCGAGATCGCGCATGTCGATGTCGGCGCCGTGATCGAGGAGATAGGCCGCAATCTCAACGGTGCTGGCGAAATGGAGCGGACTCTGCCCATCGCCTCCGCGCTCGTGGACCACTTTCGGGTTGGCGGAGACGATTTCTTTCAGCTTTTCGAAGAGCCCGAGCCGCGCCGCGGCGTGCGCGTCGACAGCCGCTCCACGCTCGATCGCATAGAGAGCGAGGTCCGGCTCGGCGGTGTGGAGGAAGCCGAATCCGCCGGCCCACCAGTCGCTCTTGCTGTTGAGGTCGGCTCCGGCGCTGTGGAGAACATCGAACATCGCGCGGCTGCGGACGTTGCAAAGGACCGGAGAGCCAAAGTCTCCAGAGCGATCGTTCAGCCGCGCTTTGATATCGGGATTCGCGGCTAGAATTTCCGCAGCTGCTGGGGCGTCGTCCTTGCGCAGCGCCGTTTTGAAATCGTCGAGATTCTGGGACATTTGTTTTCTCTATGCGTGAAAGCTTTTTCGGAAGAATAGCACCGGTTGGTCCTGGCTTCCCTGGTTCGCGATTCTGGCATTCTCCTTGGCGGTCTGAGTGCCCGAGAGGAAGAGCTGCATGGCCGACAAAGCTGTGAAGCCGGATCGCTAGCAACATCTCGCGCGGCTGTATTTGGCTTTGAGCCGGTGATCGGAGAACCTCCGCCACGTTTCTTTGGACGCGACGGCGCCTTCGGCATGAAGGAAACGCGCATACGCGTTCTCGTCGGCGAGTTCGCGAAGAATCGCCACGATGGTTTTCCAGAAGCTTCTCATACTTGCTCCGGCTTCAGTTGCGTAAGGACGAACGGAGCTTCGGACAGAACGGACGGTTTCGAGCCGTCGAGCAACCCGATCCATACGCGGATCGAATCGACCAGGATGACGGCGACGAGAACGAGAAACGTCCCGCAGACGGCGGCATCGAGGCGATTGTTGAAGATCAAGGTGCTGGTCGAAGCGGTCTGCGCGCCGCGCGCCAACGCATCAGCGGCGGCGAGGAAACCAATCTTCGGTGAATCCGAGAAGATCTTCTGCCAACCGGCCGTGAAGGTGACGACGATCAGCCAGGAGAGCGGAAGGCAGGTGACCCACATGAATTTCGCACCATGCATTTTGATCAGGATGGTGGTCGCGACACAGAGGGCAATCGCCGCGAGCAGTTGATTCGCGATGCCGAACAGAGGCCACAAGGAATTGATTCCGCCGAGCGGATCGTTGACGCCGTTATAGAGGAAGTAGCCCCAGCCGCAAACCACTAAAGCGCTGGTCAGCAGGACGCCGGGCATCCATCCGGTGCGTCCTAACGGCTTGTAGATGTGCCCTAGCAGGTCCTGCAGCATGAAGCGCCCGACGCGTGTACCCGCATCGATGACGGTGAGGATGAAGAGGGCCTCGAACATTATTGCGAAGTGATACCAGAAGCCGAGAATCTTCTCGCCGCCGAACTTCGCGAAGATGTGAGCCATGCCGAGGGCAAGCGAAGGCGCTCCGCCGGTGCGCGAAAAGAGGGTCTGCTCGCCGACTTCAGCGGCGAGGGCGGACATCTGATCGGGCGTGACGGCGTAGCCCCAGGCGGAGATGGTCGCGGTAGCGGCGGCCGGTGTCGCGCCCACGATTCCGGCGGGAGAATTGACGGCGAAGTAAACGCCGGGCTGTAAGGCGCACGCCGCGATCATGGCCATGATGGCGACGAATCCTTCGAGCAGCATCGAGCCATATCCGACTGGCCAGGCGTGCCACTCGCGCGCAATCAGCTTCGGTGTGGTGCCGGACGAAATCAGCGAATGGAATCCGGAGATGGCTCCGCAGGCGATGGTGATAAAGCAGAACGGAAAGATTTTGCCGGCGAAAATGGGGCCGGTTCCGTCGGCGAAACGCGAGAACGCGGGTAGCTGCAGTTCCGGGCGCACGGCAAGAATTCCTAACGCGAGCATCAGAACCACGCCGAGTTTCACGAACGTGCTCAGGTAATCACGGGGCGCGAGAAGTAGCCACACCGGGAGCGCGCTGGCGGTGAAGCCGAAGACGATGAGCATCACGGCGATGGCGATTCCAGAGTAGGTGAACATCGGCGCGAGCGATTCCGATTTCGAAACCCACTCGCCGCCGAAGATCGAAAGGAGGATTAGCACGAAGCCGATGGCGGAGACCTCGAGGACTTTTCCGGGGCGCCAAAAACGCAGGTACAGACCCATAAGGACGGCGATCGGCATGGTCGCGGCGATGGTGAAGGTGCCCCAGGGCGAGCCTTTCAAAGCGTTGACGACCACCAGGCCGGTGACGGCGAGCAGGATGATCATGATCATCAGCACGGTGATCAGCGCGACGAAGCCGCCCACTTTGCCGATTTCTTCCCGCGCCATTTGGCCGACCGATTTTCCGTTGCGGCGCATGGAACAGAACAGGATGACGAAATCCTGGACAGCTCCTCCGAGGACGCAGCCGAGGATGATCCAAAGGGTGCCGGGCAGGTAGCCGAACTGCGCGGCGAGTGTGGGTCCGACGAGAGGACCGGGTCCGGCGATGGCCGCGAAGTGGTGGCCGAACACGATCCACTTATTGGTGGGCTCGTAGTCGTGGCCGTCGCGCAGGCGCTCCGCGGGCGTGGCGCGCAGATTGTCGAGGAGCATCACTTTAGCGGCGATGAAGTGGGCGTAAAAGCGGAAGGCGATCAGGTACACGCAAACAGCCGCGAGAATCAGCCAGATGCTATTGATGGATTCTCCGCGATAGGTGGCGATTCCGCCGAGGCAGAGCGCTCCGGTAATTGCGATCACGCCCCAGAGGACGCGGCTGAGAAGTTTCGGCATGGACCTAGGGATTGTACCGTGGAGGACGGGTGCGGTTCAGCGGGCGAGCTCATCGCGAGAAAGGACCCAGCGGTTGGGTACTGCGCGCACGGTTTTTGCTCGCTCCCCTGTGCTATACCCGGTCTATGATGAGACGCATCGCCCAGCTCGCAATGCTTGCCGCCCTAGCGGCCGGCGCGGCGTGCGCGCAGACGCGGACCGAGTATCGCGGTTTCTGGGTCGATACATTCAACAGCAATCTCAACAATCACGCCGATATCGTGACGATAGTGGATCGCGCAAAGGCGGCGACGTCGAATGTTTTATTCGTACAAGTGCGTCGCCGCGGCGATGCCTGGTATCTCAACTCCATCGAACCGCAGCCTGATTTCGTGCCTCTCGAAACTGGGTTCGATCCTCTGTTTGATCTGATTCAGACCGCGCACAGTAAAGACATCGAAGTCCATGCGTTCGTGATTATGGGCGCGATCTGGAACAAGAATCCGGCCTTCACGCCGACGGCGTCGCTGGGGACACCGCTGTCGCCGAATCACGTCTTCAATCAACACGGCGGATTCGATGCCGCGACCGGGCGGATTGAGGCGGGACCAAACAACTGGTTGACGCGGTCGCTGCTGCCCGACGGCACGGCGGGCATCACGTTTCAAGGCCATCGGTTTGGGTCGGATTTCTGGGTCGATTTCGGTCATCCGGACGCCGCGACGCACAGCGTCGAGGTGGTGCTGCGGCTGGTTCGAAATTACAATCTCGACGGCATCCATCTCGATCGCATTCGTTTTCCGGATCTCAGCGCCGCGGGGCAGACCCCGGCGACCGGCGCAAACATTGGCTACAACATGACGAGCGTCTATCGCTTTCAGGAACGCTACGGGATTCCGCATGACGCCGCGCCGCCGAACCCTGGCGATGCCCTGTGGGCCCAGTGGCGGCGCGATCAAGTGACCAACGTGGTGCGGCGGATCTACCTGAACGCGATTGCGATCCGTCCCCGAATCGTGGTGTCGGCCGCGCTCATCGCGTTTGGCGATGGACCATCCACAGAGGCATCCTGGCGGTCTGCGGAAGCGTATTGGCGCGTGTATCAAGACTGGCGTGCGTGGACCGAGGAAGGCATCCTCGACGTTCCGATTCCGATGAATTATAAGCGCGAGAACGTCGCGCAACAAGCCGGCTGGTACGACCGGTGGAACGAGTGGACGCGCAATCATCAGTACGCGCGCGCGGCGATGACGGGCCTGGGCGTGTACTTGAATCCGATTGAAGGGGCCCTGTCGCAGATCCGGCGGGCACTGCAGCCGTCCGCCGTTACCGGACGAGCGTTGACCGGCTTGACCTTCTACTCGATGGCCGTGCCGGATACGGCGCTCGATGACAACCCGCTTTCACTTCCACCACGCCAGAATACGCCGGCGCGAGGGTATGCGGAGTTCGCCGCGGCGTTGACGACCGGCAGTTCCGCTGACGGCACGACGCTGTTCGAGGACGCGGTCGCGAATCCGGTGGCGGTGTTCGCGGAGCGCGGGGCAGTACCCCGGTTGGCGTGGAAGACGAAGCCGGAGCGCGGCCACGCCATGGGCTACGCAGGGAGAGCCGATGGCGCCGTGCTCGATACGGCCGATGTATACGTTTACAACTCCGAAGGCCTGGCAGAGCGTCAAGGCGCGGCCGACGGCAGCGGCTTCTTCGGTTTCGTCGATTTGCCGCCGGGAAGTTACGCTGTGATCGTCGACCTGCTGGGCGACCGGCAGGTCTCGAACGATTTTGAGGTCCGACCGGGCGAGGTCAGCATCATCACGTTCCCGCCACGGTCCCAAACGCTTTCGGGAACGGATGTTTCGGGTTCAGCTCGAGCGCTCGCGCCGCTTCGCTGATCGAACCTCCGACCGGGTGCAACTCTCCCATCCATCCAGAGACACGATAATTTCAGCGCACGGAAAGAGTAGTCGGCGGGCTGGTTTGCCCGGCAGTCGACAGGACGATGGGTACCGTGTCGCCGAGTGGCGTTCCTGCTGGGACGACGACGTTGACCTGATACAGTCCGGCGAAATCCGGAGCTAATCCGGCGAAGTCCACCCTGGCATCCACTCCTCCGATGGTCGCTGTGAGGGGATTCGCCGTTCGCGATAACGGCGAGCGCGGAGCTGCCGTTCCTGCCGCGACTGGCGGATTCACTGCGCCGAGTCCGTTGCAGTAGACGATGACGGTGTCCCCGATATGGGCCGGATTCGCCGGCGTGATCAGCTGATTGGCGGCGTTGGTGATCGAGCCGGCTCCGCTGCCGGACTGGTCCTGCGTGTACACCGCCGGCTGCGCGTCGGCCACCGTGACGTACTGGGGAATCGAGAGCGTGCTGCCCTTCTGCACCAGAATTTGCTGTTGCGTGTTGGACACCACGTCATACGGAACCAGCGCGTTGATCTGGGTATCACTGACATACCGTAGCGGCAGCGCTTTACCTTGCATCGTGACAATCGTGCCGTTCAGGCTTCCAGGCAGCGGAGCCGTATCGACCGTATTGGTCGCGGTAGCGAGTTTGCTCCCATAAATCGCGACGTATCCGCCCGGTGAAATAAAAGCTCCCGCCCCGCTGGCGGCATTTAGTACCGCGCCGGAGTTGACTTGCGGAGTCGGAGATCCAGTCTGGATGGTTCCCGATTGCCGCGCGGCTCCCGTTTGGCGGAAGCCATCCGGTCGCACGTAGTTCGCAAGCAGGTTGACGCTCACCGATCCCGCGGAGGGCTTCGAGGGACTCCAGGTGCCGGACCAGGCTCCGTTACCGATGTGCGTCAGCGACACGTTCTTGTCGCCATTGCTGAAACTCGCGTCGACCTGTACCGTTGCTCTCCCCGGATCCGGTACCAACGGATTCGTGCAGTCGTCCGCGACTTGCACTTGGATTGTGACGGCCTGTCCGGCGGTTACAGCAAAGTTGTCGCGTAAGGACTGGGGTTGCAAGCGCAAAATCTGCGACGCGCATCCAGAAGCCGTCCTGCCGCCATCCGCGGCCGTTCCATTTGCCGTCGTGCCTTGCGGGGCAACAATTGTCAGAACGCTCATGTTGCGCGCCGTCCCGTCGGAAAATTGAAGCGTGATCGTTCCCCGTTCGATCGAGCCTGGGGGAAGACTACTAAAGTCAGGATTCACGCGTAAGGTCGTCGGGCGGTCCGGTTGAACGGTGGCATTGGGCGGAAGGTACGTAAATCCCTTCCCGATCCCGCCTGAAATATAACTGTCGGACTGGGCTTTGGGATTCCCGATCAAGACATCCTGCGAACCAGGTGACTGGCCCGCGGTGCCGGTGAAGATGAGTCCCGTAGGCCTGACGTCGGGCCCGAGATCGGAGCCCGGAGGTAGCACCGAAAGAATCACGGTGACGATCTGCGGTGAGTTTGCCGCAGAAGCTGTGATGCGAATCTGGCCATAATAATCGGCGGGCGCCAGTCCGGCCGGATTGATCGAGACCGACACGATACCAGTATCCAGGAATGGCCGCGGAACACTTCCGCTGGTTGCGGAAAGCTGCAACCAATTGGTGCCGCCGGAAAGGGTGGTCGAGGTCGCCGCCCAATCCATCGAACCTTGGCCGACGTTCAGAATTCCGAAGCTCTGGGGGAGCGGTACGCCGCCCTGCGCCACGGCGGAAAAGCTGAGAGCGGTTTGGGAGACCAGAATCGTTCGCGTTGCCGCGCTGATCGAAAGCGTCACCGGCACCGTGATTTTGTTGCCCCCACTTACCGAGACGCTGCCGCTGTAGGTTCCGGGCGGCAAGTTGCCGGGTGTCGCCACGACCGTCAGCGAACCGTTGTCGCCCGGATTCAGAGCCAAGTCAGAAGGGGTGACGCTCAACCAGGTTCCACCCGAGGCCGTTTGCGCCGAGGCGCTTGGGTTTGACGCCCCGCCTAACGACGTGACGGTGAGGCTTTGCGACGCACTGCTCCCGCCTTGCACAAGACTGAAGGTGACGCTGGCTTTATTGGCCGAGAGCACGGTCGGCTGGGCAGAGGATATATTTGCGGTTACGATTACGCGCGCGAGGGGCGCCGCAGCTTGCGGAGCGGTGATGGTTAACGTTGCGGTGTATTGACCGGAGTCGAGCGCGGCTGGGTCCACCGTCACTCCAATCGCAGCAGGCATAGTGCCGGCCGCCGTCGTCACTTTCAACCAGGGAGTGCTGGAGGTAACCGAAAAAGGGAGCCCAAACAGGGACGAGGTTAAAGTGACCTGCTGCGCGTCCGTGACCGCGCCCTTCGCTGTCGCCGCGAAAGTCAAACTAGCTGTTGTGGTTTGAAAAGTGGGAGCGATCGCGATTACGTGCCGAACGCGATTTCCGAATTGATCGCCGATGTAGTAACCGCCATTGTTGTCCGTAATGGCGGAAAGCGGTTGGCTAAGCGAAGCGCTGGTTGCCGCACCGCCATCGCCTGCGCTGGCTGCGACGCCATTCCCGGCCACCGTGCGGATCGTACCGTTTTGAATGACTCGCACAACGTTATTGAACGCATCCGCGATCACGATATTGCCCGATCCAGGTTCCACCCATACGGAGGTGGGTCGGTTGAGCTTCGCGGCGGTAGCGGGCCCGTTGTCTCCGCTATAACCCGCCTCACCGGTTCCCGCGATCGTGTGGATGATGCCATCGCCTCCAATCAGCCGGATTCGATGATTATTCACGTCGGCTATGTACAGTCGATCTTGCGCATCAATACCGAGCCGTTCCGGTCCGGAGAGCTTCGCCTGCGTGGCGGGAATGTTATCGCCGTTATAGCCCGGTTGGCCCGGAATGCCCGCGATCGTCGTGATCTTACTTCCATCAGCGAGGATTTTGCGAACGACGTAGTTCAGCTGATCCGCCACGTACACATTACCGAGGCTATCGACGACAACGCCGGTCGGATACTGAAAGTGAGCGGCCGTCGCTGGGCCGCCGTCGCCCGAGAAGCCCGGATCGGAGTTTCCTGCAAACGTACTGATGATCCCGGCCGGGTTGATTTTGCGGACGCGTTGATTCTGGCTCTCGACGACAAACAAGTTGCCGTTCCGGTCGAAAGCGATCTGTCGCGGGAAGTACATCGTCGCGCGCACTGCCGCGCCGCCGTCACCCGAAAACCCGTATTGGAAGCTGCCGGCGAAGTTGGTTAAGGTCCCGTCCCGTTCCAACCGGGCGATGCGATTATTCTGCATGTCCGCGATGTACAGGAGACCGTCAGGACCGATCTTGAGGTCGTTCGGATTCGACAAGAAGGCCTGCGTAGCAACGATTCCGGATGGCGAAACGCGGTACTGACCGTTGCCCGCGAAAGTGCTAATTGCCTTTGACCCTGGATCAATCGATCGAATTCGACTATTGGCAGAGTCCGCGATAAAAACTCTACCCGCTTTGTCAACGGCCACCGCGGCCGGAGTCCCGAGGGCGGCGGCCTTTGCCGCTCCGCCATCCCCGGCGAACGAAAACACGCCCGTTCCGGCGATGGTTGAAACCACCGAACCGGACAAAAGCCGGATCAGATTGTTGCCGGGATCAGAGATATAGAGATTATTTTGGGCATCGAACCAGAGCCCCTTCGGGTAGCTGAAGCTGGCAGTTTTCGCGTCGCCGTCCTGATACGTTGCGGCTCCCGTGCCGGTCACCGTGGAGATGTTTCCGTCCGAACCTACCTTCCGGATCCGTTGATTAAACGAATCGGCGATGAATAAAGTGTTGGTGGAATCCAGCGCGACCGCGTAGGGATTATTGAGCGCCGCCGCTGTTGCTTTACCGCCGTCTCCGGAGAACGCTTCGGTTCCCGTGCCGGCGACCGTCGAAATCACTCCGGCGCTGCTGAGCTTGCGAATGCGGCTGTGACCGGAGTCCGCGATGAATACGTTGCCCGTCGAGTCGACAGCCAGTCCGCGTGGATTGAGCAGGCCCGCGAGCAATCCGGAGCCGCCATCTCCTCCGAATACGTCCGAACTGCTTCCAGCGATCGTACTGATAACTCCTTGCGGAGTCACTTTACGAACCCGATTGTTGCCGGTATCGCCGATGTAAATCGTGCCATCGGAACCAACCGCCAGCCCTTCCGGCCGGAACAGACTCGCGTTCACCGCCAATCCGCCATCGCCGGAGAATCCAACGAAACCGTTGCCCGCGATCACGGAGATGGCGCCTGCCGGTGTCACTCGTAGAACCTGATGGTTTTCGAAATCGGCGAAGTACAGGTTTCCGGAGGAGTCGACCGCCACCGTGTAGATACGTCCCAGCGGAGTGTTTCGAGCAGCCTGATTGGAAATAGGGGAGAACCAATCCGTCCCAACTGCCGTAGTAATAACCTGGCCCGTCAAACCCACAACACCGAATAATCCAAAGAGCACCGACAATTGCAACTTCCACATCAGGCCTCCTGTATATCACACCTATGGCTCACGGTTTGATCGTCCGTTGAAGCTCGCGGATACACATCCAGTTACGCGTCAATCCCGGCAAACAGGGCGCAACTCAGTGACTTTCATCCGTGATGCGGCGATATCGCAGGACCCGAAAAGTCGAGCCCGGATGATCCAGATTCCGGCGGCGACATTTATGAGAACCGACGCCCGATCCCACCAGATAGCGGAGAACGTGCCGACTAGAACTGGTAGAAGAGCCCAAACGTCGTTTTGTAGAAGACGCTGGTATAGAGCCCGGTCGGCTTGTATGCTTTGCCTTCGATACGGAAGCCAAAGTTCTGTTTCACGTAAACGCGGACACCGCCTCCGAAGTTTACGGCGAAGTTGTTGCTGGAGCCCACCTTGACGTTAATCGGCTGAGCGTTCGGTGTATCCGCAAAGGTGTAGCTTTCCGTGCGATCACCGGCGTGCAGAATTCCCAGGCCAAACGCGCCGTATGGGACGAAACGCTTTCCGGCAACGGGAATCAGTACGTGAATGCCGCCGTGAAAATCGGAGATGCTGTTCTTTGCCGTGTAGACAAGAGGTATGTTGCTGCCCGGAATCGACCCGGTGCGAGTTCCACTGGCGAAAGTGGGGAAGAAACTGTATTCCGCATAAGGCATCAGCCAGTCTTTCAATGCATACGCAACGTTTGCGCCAAAGCTCGCCCGCGCCTGATCGACGCCGACGCTCGCTCCGACAAATCCGCCGACTTCGGTAGATCCGGCGCGTGTTCCTGGTGCGTCTTGAGCAAAGAGAGAAAGCGAAGATATCAGCAATAGGGTGCCGGCAACAGTGCATCGGCGGTGGATGGGCAGAAGGGTGATCATAAACGGTGATGGGCTAAAGGTTTTATAACACACATTCGGTAAGGCGCAATCCACCAACAAACGGGATCACGCGAGCCCGCTATTTCGCCGGAATCGCTGGAACCGCACAACGAAAACCGGTTTGGTTGTCCCAAAGTTCCGGTTTGCGGTGGGCTCTCATCGAAAGCCTGAGCTGCTTCTCCCCATCGTTGTACGAACCACCCCGAATCACCCGCTCCAGCCGTTGACCAGATGCCGCGCTGTACCAATCTAACGTCCACTCCCTGACATTTCCCGACAGGTCATAGAGCTTCCAAGCGTTTGCGTCGAAACTTCGAACTGGTCCTGGATCCACCCATCTATCTTTGCCGCCGGAACCTAAATAGTTTGCATCGTCGTGCGTCAAAGAATCACCCGACACAAAGATTTTGTCGTCTGCTCCCGCGCGCGCCGCATACTCCCACTCGGCCTCCGTCGGAAGCCGTCCGCCAATCCACGCGCAGAAAGCTTCCGCATCCGTCCAGGAAACCTCCGTAATCGGCCGATCCGTCAGCTTCCATTTCTTGTTCCACAATGGCGCGGTAGGCATTTTCCGGCTGGTTGCTCTCGAAAAACGGTCGTAGGCGAAAACCGTTACTTCGGTTTGCGTCATCCAGAACCCCGCCTCGATCGTTATTTTTCGTTGCGGCGTCTCATCGGAAGAACAATCTTTGTCATTCGGCACGCAGCCCATCTTGAATTCTCCGGGCGGAATCCACACATACGCCGAAAGATCACGGGGATTCTCCTTGGCCGTACCGGGCGCGACAACAACCGGTGGCGTCACAATCGGGACTTTGGTGTCCGTTATGGTGACCGGCAGTTCCGGCGCGGGAACCAGGATGAACGGCTCTGTTCGAGTCACGAAGTCCACCATGGTAGGCACCAGCCGTATGTTCGTCGCTGCCATGACTTTGCTCTTCAGTCCTTCGTACACGCCGGAAAGAGTAAGCCCGGGCTTCTTTAGCATCTCAACGACCGCGTTAGAGAACGCGCTGGGCGACGCCGGGCTTCCAGGAATTCCGTCGCGATCCGGCGCATTCGAGAGCAGCAGGAAGAGCTGATTTCGTCGTTCAAAATCTCCGCTCAGGCCTACCCCGGATGCCTTGCGCTGCAACTCCGTCGCCGACCAGGCCGTATCCAGCAAAATGATCATCAGTCCGGGACGCCGCGCCTCGAGGTTCTCCGTCAGCAGCGACAGCGAGTAGCCTTGCTGCGTGACAGGGGCTGGATTTTGCACATCAAATCCGATCGGTGCCAGATAGTTGTCGCCATTGGACTGCAGCGCGTAGCCGGCGCAGTAAACGACGGCGATCTCGCCCTCTTGAAGCTTCGACGCGAATGTTTGAATCGCGGTTCTCAAGCCGGCGATTTGGACGTTCCTCACAAGGGTGGTGGTGAATCCAAGCCGCGAAAAACCGTCGCTAACTTGAGACGTTGAGTCGGTCAGCGGGGGCAGATGCTGATAAGCGCTGAGTCCGATGACAAGGGCTTTTCCGCGATTGGTTTGGGCCGACACCGGCACGGCAAGGCACATCATCGCAAACGCCGAAGTCAACGCGAACCCTGGCAAAGCCATGTGCACTATTGTGCACCAGAACTAATTTCTCTTCCACGAGAGGGAAATCGATTGGATCGCCATTCCGGAATCATTTTTCAATGTGACTCCGAGCCACTGATTGGCTTGCGAGGGAGGCTCGACCACCGTAATGCCCGGCGTCGATACCGCGACACCGACAGGAATTCCTGGCAGCAATCGACGTGAAACGTTACCCGTTGACGGCTGATTCAGGCGGATCTGAATCAGCCCGCCGGCGGGCACGTCTCCGCGCCAAACCATGGTTCCCGTGGATGGTCCGTTGTAATCCTCTGGTCGGATCTGCGGGGTGGTGACGGGCGTGACAGGGCTGGTTTCATTGGTGCCTGGAGGCACACCGACAATGGGGCTCGCGGTAGTAGTCGACTTTTGGATCTTCGTCTTGTCTTCGACGGTGCGGATGGGTTTCGTGGTTTGCTTGTCGGTGGACGACACCCTGGATTCAGGCCTGGGCTCCGAGATCTGTAACGTTTGCTGCTGGTCCTGGTGGACGTCGCTGCGGTCAGTCACTCGGATCACGAAGTCGAACCTTCCAGGTTCCCGCACGACGCCGTCTAGGGACCCGGTCGCGGAGTCAAGACGAAGCCCTTGCGGCAGCCGCCCCGATTCCACCGACCATCGATACGGCGGAGTTCCGCCCTTCGCGGTCCATTTGATCGCCACCGATTCGCTTACGGTGAAGTTGGCAAGCTTGGCAGGCATCATCGAGAGCGCCTGCGGAACCTGCGGCTCAACAGTGGTTCGGTCAACTTCCGGCTTCCGAAAAAATAGCGCGCCGCCAGCAAGGAAGGCAACGCACACGAAGGCCCCCAACGACCAAAGTGCCCAAGGCCTCCGCTTCGCTTGCGCGCCGCGCCGCATCCCTGGACTTGCGACGCCAGGGATCGGTTGGGTTTTCGCTTCGACCGCTCTCCTTCTTTCCGCCTCTTCTCGCTGTCGCGCAGCGGCGGCTTCGGCTTCCTGCGTCTGTTTTTCGAGTTGTTGTTGCGCCCAATTTCGCAGTGCCCCGGCTTCGGTTACGGCGTTCCCGCGGTCGAAAATCTGAGTCGCGGAAGCGATGATGCTCGACGGATTGCGCTTCTCTTTGTTTCGCTCCAGTTCCGCAAGTTGAAGCCGATCGGCTTCCAACATTTCCAGAGCTTTCTTCGCACCGTTGAGCGCTTCCTGAACACGATTCCTCAAGGTTGCAGGAATTGAGCCATCCAGATCAGAAAGCAATTCGATTGCTTTTGCATGATCCCCGGACAGCGAAAACTGAGCGGCGCTGTCGATGCGCTTTTGAACCCGCTCCTCCCCAATCTCTTGCAGCAATGCGAGTCCCGGCGCGTCGAGTCCCGACTTCGTTTTCAGATCAAGCAAGAGCGTTTCCGCTTCGCCGTATGCTCCCTGCAGGCGGAGAGTCTGTGCGCGTCTCGTCGTTTCGAAGTAGTTTTTCCGCTCCCCAAGCTCCTGCGCGGCCGCTTGCCAGTCCGGTTCGTTCGAAAAATGCGCCCGGCTTTCTTCCAGAACTCGCGCTGCTTCGTCGAGCTCACCGCGGCCCAGGCTCAACCGGACGTTCGAGAGGATTCGCTTGGTCTTTTCTCTCCATTGTTCCTGGTCCAGCTTTTGAGCTTCTCTAACCCGTCGAAGTCTTTCACTCAAATCCGCATTGCCGGGGTAAACCTTAAGAACTCGCTCGGCGAGCGAAATGCCGTCCTCCCATTTTCGCGACGCTTCGAACGAGTCGATCCTCGAAATCGCCTCGTCCACATGCGAACGTTCTTTCTTTCGCTGTTCCTCCCGACGCGCTTCATCCAATAGAGTTTTGAAGCGCAGCTCGGTTGGACGTTTCAGAGCAGCCGCAGCCAACCTCGCGACTGCCTGAGTTGAATCTTGCAAGATTAGAGCCTGAAGCTCATCCAACAACTGATCGACGGCTGCCCTTTCCGCCGCGGAATCAAGGTCGGCTTGTAGTTTCCGCTTCAGTTCGCGAAGGCCGTCACTCGGCCCAAGTTTTTCTTGCGCGTCGGTAACCAAATCCAGAGCGTCTTGCGATCGGCCCTCCTCGTGAAGCCGACGCCCCGCCTCGATGGCCTTTTCGATTTCATCGGCGAGCTTTTTCTTTCTCGCCTCCTCTCGCGCCGTGCTCGCGATCTCGCGAAGAACCGGATCCTCGCTAAACTCCAACAACCCCGAATTTGCCAGATCGGCGGCGTCGGCAAAACGGCGTTGCTCGATGGCTTCTCGAGCCAAGCGGCGATAGGTATTAAGTTTTTCCGCGAGCTCTTTGGCTTTAAGCGCCTCGCGAAGGTCGGCTAATAAAGCTGCCGCGTTCGCCACGCCGCCAAAGCTGGTTTCCATCGAGGCCAATAGATGTCTGGCTTGAATGATCTGACTGGACGCGACCGCCTGTCGAGCTCGCTCCAGGCCCAGTCGAAACTGATTAGCCTGTTTCGTCTCTTCGATTTCGGCCGCGGCTTTGCTATGCGCGGCCTCGATCCGAGACTTCAACTGTTGAACCTCGTCCCGCTCGCGGAAATGCGTTTGCAAGCCAGCCAATTGGTCGAGTGCCAGTTCGTACTGCTGATTCGCTTTGAGCGTGTTCGCCCGGAGAAGACGGTTCTCGTAGTCGTGTTCAAACCCCTGAGTGGCGAGTTTTGCCTGAAGCTGCGTCTTCAGCAGGTTCGCTGTCGTGTGAGCGGGATCGATGGACGAGGCCAATGTCACTCTTTCAAGAGCCTTGGCCAGATTTCCGGATGCGCTATGCCTTTCCGCTTCCTCTACTAACAGCGTCGCGTTTCGATCCGCTTCCGCTGCCGATATCGCTTTGTTCAACTTTTCGCGGAGTGCTGGATCGTCCTTGCGAAGGCGGAGAGCTTGCTCAAAAGATCGCTGAGATTCTGAAAACTGGCGTTCAGAAAACTTCGCGTCGCCCTCCCGCATCAACGATTCGAGTTTCGAGCTGAGGTGCCGTTCCTGAGTTTGCCGCTGCAGGAGCTCTCGAGCTTGACGCGCTTCCGCGTTTCGCGGATCGAGATCGAGAACTTCGCGAATCTTGGCGTTGGCGGATTCAAATTGGTTAGCTTGAATCAGTGGCGGGACTTCCTTAAGAACTTCTTTCGCCCGCTCCTGCTTGAGCTCCAAAAGAATCGGTTCGATATCCAGCAGCACGTCCTCAAGCGACTGGTATCGGACGTCGCGTTCTTTCGCCATCGCGCGGAGCACGAGCCGCTCAAGCGCCTCCGGACACTCCGGCGACCATTGTTTGATCGGCGGCGGATCCACACTGATGATCCGGAACATCGTGGAGTGGGAATCCGGCGCACGGAACGGATGAATTCCCGTCAGGAGTTCATAAAATACGGTTCCATAAGCGAAAATGTCCGCCGGTGCATCGGCCTCTTTTCCATCCCGAAGCTGTTCGGGTGACATGTAAGCCATCGTGCCGATGAGGAAGCCGTGCCGGGTTCGTCGTGTGACCGTAGTGGTCGTCACGCGCGCAATCCCGAAGTCCATGATCTTTACGGTTCCATCCGCCAGGCGCATGACGTTGCTCGTCTTGACGTCGCGATGAATGACTGCATGCTGATGGGCGCAATGCAGGCCCTCGGCAACCTGCTGCATGATTCGGACTCGATCCAGCATGCTCAGCGGGTCGTGGGAGGCAATGATGTCCTCGAGGTTCTTACCCTCGAGCAATTCCATCACAAGGTACGGCACTCCGTCGGTCTCGCCGTAGTCGTAAACAGTGACGATGTTCTTGTGCCGTAGATTGCCGGTGGTCCCTGCTTCGGTGCGGAAACGCGCCAACATTTCCGGGTCGCCATCGGAAGCGAGGACTTTGATGGCCACTTGACGATTCATGCCAGGGTCGTACGCGAGGTACACCTTGCCCTGCCCGCCATGACCCAGTTGAGCGCGGATTTGATACTTCGCAATGTTGGTGGGAAGCGGAGCCATCGCAGAAGTCCGAGCCGTAGTTTGAATTAAGGCTAACACGATCACAGCAATGCAGAGTGATATTGTCGCTACTCAAATCCTCGTGCCGCCTACGACAGCGTGGCTTGGGTGGTCCGATTCGCTCTCGCATCGCGATACGACGGGCACAGATCGAGTCGCGGTTCGAAGCAGAACTAATTTCCTTTTCGCTACAGGCTCTTCGTCCCCATTTGCGGTCACTCCTGCTACGAAAGCAGCATATGACCCTTATCCTTTACGTAGAAGTTCACCCTCGATTCGCTGCGGAGGAATGAGCATGCCGGCGCGCGTTCGCGCGATCGGAGCCGCCAACACGAACGCTCTGTTCGTGTGATCCGTAAGATCTCAGGCGGTGTTCTCTAAGGCCTTTCGGAATTCATCCGCCTGCATCTGAATCGCAGTTTTCTTTTGGGAACTGAGCCTATCCACGTTGCGCATTTGCATGGTCATGCGCTGATTTACCCGCAGGCGCTCCTCGTGCCGCATCAGGAAGTCCCAATAGAGCGTCGTGAAAGGGCAAGCATTTTCACCCGTGGATTCGGCTGGATCGTAGCGGCAACCAGCACAATAGTTGCTCATTCGCTGAATGTACTTGCCGGTGGCAACGTAAGGCTTCGATGCCATGATGCCGCCATCAGCAAATTGAGACATGCCAAGGGTATTCGGCAATTCCACCCATTCCACCGCATCAACGTACACGGCCAGGTACCACTCGTGAATCTGCCGGGGCTCAACACCTAGCATCAACGCAAACAGACCCGTCACCATCAGCCTTTGGATGTGATGCGCGTAGCCGTACTCGAGAGTCTGTTCGAGGGCGGATCGGAGGCACTGCATGTCTGTCTGCCCCGTCCAGTAGAATCGCGGCAACGGATGATGCGCATTCAGCTCATTCTTCTCCGCGTAACCCGGCATGTAGAGCCAATAGATCCCACGCACGTATTCCCGCCAGCCGAGAATCTGACGGATGAATCCCTCCGTTGAGGCGAGCGATGCCTTGCCGCTACGATACCGCTCCTCGGCCGCCGCCACAACGCGACGCGGATGAAGCAGCTTCAGATTCAAGGCGACCGATAGACGCGAATGATAAAGGAACGGCTGTCCGGTCCACATGGCATCCTGATACTCCCCAAAGCCCGGTAACCGATTGTCGAGGAAGTCCTGCATGGCTTCTTCGGCTTGGACCGGCGTCACCGGCCAATCAAAATGGTTCAATGTTCCCGGATGGTCGGCGAACATCTCGTTCACCTGTGTCAGGACCTGGCGGGTTAACCTGTCCGGCGCGAAGGACGCGGGTGTGGGAACGGGACCTGGTCCCCGCTTGCCAAAGGCTCCCCGATTTTCTGAATCGTAGTTCCACTCCCCTCCCACGGGTGTCGAACCATCCATCAAAACCTGATAGCGGCGCCGCATTTCCCGATAGAAGAACTCCATACGGAGTTGCTTCCTGCCCTCGGCATGACGCCGAAAATCCTCAATCGCGCAGAGAAAGTGGGTATCTGTAACAACGTCGATGCCGGGATACACCTCCCGCAACGCCTGTGCCACGCGAAAGTCGCCCGGCTCGACAACTCGCACTCGTTGTGGCCGGAGTCGGTCAATTGTATGATTCAGTTCCTTCGCAAGCGTCGTGGGCTGAGAATCGATTTCGCGATACTCCACGGTCCAGCCTCGAGTGCGGAGTTCGTCGCGGAAATGACGCATGCCGGCCAGGAAAACGGCGATGCGCGCCTTGTGGCTCCAGACATGCGTTGACTCTTCAAGCACCTCCGCCATCCAGATACGGTCCAGCCGGGAGTCAAAGCTCTCGAAGAGCGGCGACTCCCGGTCGAGTTGGTCGCCAAGAATTACGATAAGGTCGCGAACAGGCATAGACGTTAGGAAAAGCGCCGTTTTCGAAACCACCGGCGATCATCGTAAGACGCCTTCATTATCCGACACCGCGGCACCCGAGAACTGCGCACGATATCGCAGCCGCTCAAAACGGCTTCGCTGTTAACGGTCCGCATGGAGTTTTGCTGGCAGCCAATGGGCGTTGCTCGCGGGCTCATCCAAACTCCAATCAATGGATTGGATTGGCCAGTTCGCCTGCGAAAGTTCGGATCACGAATCCCATCCGAAAAGGAACGGAGCGAAAACAGTTGCCAGCCATTCTGGACGACGCGAATTGTAGTCGAAATCCTTCTCCGCTTTCCGCATCTACTCCGATACGATAGGTTGGACACGCGAGGGTGCCCCCGCCAATTTGGAGGATTCCGATGAAAACAAAGTTGATGCCTTTTGCGCTGTTGACCATCGCGCTGGCCTCCTGCGCGCGGACCTCCAAGCCGCCCATCGTCCGCTCCGTCTCCCCCGCCGACTCCGCCGCAAAACCTGCCGAAGAGCCCGAAGCGCCCGACTCCGGAGCCGACGCCGCGCGCGACTGGTTCCTCAAGCGCCGCGTCCTTCCCGGCGAAACCGAACTCCCCGCGGACCGTCAGCGTACAGCCATCGAGCACGCCGCCCGCATGCCCCAAATCTCGCTTGCCGACGGCGCGACGCTCCGCATTCCGTCGCCTACCCTGCCGGGCGAGGCGCCCAATCCCAACGACATCGGAGGCCGCTCCTGGACCTATTTGGGGCCCGGCAACATCGGCGGACGCACCCGCAGCCTCGTCATCAACCCGCAAAATCCAAGCATAATGTATGCCGGCGCCGTCACCGGCGGCGTCTGGAAAACCACCGACGCCGGCCTCAACTGGAACGTCCTCACCGATTCCCAATCCATCGTCAACATCGGCGCGATCACGATGGATCCCACCGACCCAAACACCCTCTACGTGGGAACCGGCGAATTTTTTCAAGGTTGGCAAGGGCAAGGAATCTTCAAAACCACCGACGGCGGAACCTCGTGGACCCCGCTCACCTTCACGTCGAACAATTTCCGCTTCGTCTACACCAACAAAATCGTCATCAGCCCCACCAATTCAAAACGCCTCTACGCCGCCACCGCCAACGGCATCTTTACGAGTCCCGACGCCGGTATCACCTGGACGCAGATTCTCAGTGAAGCGCAAGTGAACCAAGGCTGCGGCGACCTGGTCATCCGCACGGACGGCGCGACGGACATCCTTTTTGCGGCCTGCAGCGGCAAGATATTCACGGACGACTACGGCATCTGGCGCAACACCGACGCCGCCGGAGCCGGAACCTTTGTGCAAGTTCACACCGCCGCTCACATGCGCCGCACCACGCTCGCCCTCGCGCCCTCCAAGCAAGCGACCATTTACGCCCTCGCAACCAGCTTTGGCGGAGACCCTAACTACAGCAATGGGCTGTTGGCGGTTTTTCGCTCCACCTCGAACGGCGACCCCGGCACCTGGACCACGCAAGTCGCCAACACCGACAAGAACCCGTTAAACACTGCTCTCCTCAGCGACGTGTTCTCGCTCACCACCGCCGTCTGCGGCGGTGCCGCCGCCACCTACCGCGGCCAGGGCGGCTACGACAACATCATCGCCGTCGATCCTCTCGACCCCAACCGCGTCTGGGCCGGCGGCATTCAGGTCTTCCGCTCCGACGACGGCGGAGCCAACTGGGGCTATGCCGCCGAAATCCATCCCGACAACCACATCTTCACCTTTCATCCGAAATTCGACGGCGTCGCCAATCAGCAATTCTTCATCGGCAACGACGGCGGCCTCTTCCGCACCGACAACGCCCGCGCGGCGGTATCCGGCGGCCTCCGCGGAGCCTGTTCGCCCGAGTACTTCACCGTCAATCAAGTAAAGTGGACCAACCTCAACAACTCCTACGGCGCGACGCAGTTCTATCACGGCTCACTCTATCCCGGCGGACTCTCCTATTTTGGTGGAACCCAGGACAACGGCACGCCCCGCGGAGCCGATTCCAAAGGCCGCAACGGCTGGGCGTCGATCAAAGGCGGCGACGGCGCCGCCACCGCCATCGATCCCGCCGACGCCAACACCATCTTTGCGTCGAGCCAATATCTCACGCTCTCGCGCTCGAACGACGGCGGCCGCAACTTCGTCGCCGCTACCAGGGGAATCACGGAGGACTCACAAAGCGTTCCGTTCATCTCCTTCGTCGCCATGGATCCCCACGACGGCCGCCGCCTTTACTTCGGCGGCTCCACCAATCTCTGGAGAACCGCCGACTCGGGAAACAATTGGACCTCGGCCGCCCCAATCCCCGAAAAGAACAGCGGCATCACCGCCATCGCCGTTTCGCCCTTCGATTCAAATCTCGTCCTATTCGGAACCTACGGCGGCAGCGTCTATCGCGGCACCACCGCGACCACCGGCGACGGTACCACCGCCTGGCCTTCTTCCCTGCCGCGCCGCGGCTTCGTCGGCAGCATCGCGTTCGATCCCGTGAATCCGCTGCTCGTTTACGTGACTTACGGATCCGGCAAGTTCACCCCCGCCGACTCGCATGTCTACCGCAGCTTCGACGGCGGCCTCACCTGGTCCGGACTCGACGGTTCGGGCGCCGCGTCACTTCCCGACACGCCCGCCTGGCGCCTGCTCATCGATCCCAGGAATCCCTCGAACCTCTACCTCGGCTCCGATCTCGGCCTGTTCGTTTCCACCGATGCCGGCGCCACCTGGGCCCGCGATCCCAACGGATTCGTCAACGCCATTCTTGAGGATCTCGCTTTCGATCAGCCCGGGTCCGACGCCTCGTGGCTGGCTGCATTCACCTTTGGCCGCGGCGCATGGAAGGTTCCGTTGCCCGGTTCGAACGCCGCGACCTGTTCCTACGCCGTATCTCCGTCCACCATCAACTCCGAGGGCGGAGGAGGATATTTTCCCGTCACCGTCACCACCCAACCCGGATGCGCCTGGATGGCCATCCCCGCCTCGTCCGGCTTCGCCGCCTTCCAAGCGCCCGCCCGCGGAGTGGGTTCCGGCTCGGCCTTCGTCGTGGTTCCGCCAAGCACTAATCCCGGCGTGCGAACCGATTCGATTACCGTCGCCGGCCAAGCCATCTCAATCTCGCAAGGCGGGTTCAGTCTCACCGGCGCCTGGGACGACGCCGCCACCGCGCTCGTGCTCAATGTCCCAATCATTTCGATCGTCGACACCCGCAAGTTCACATCCGCCGCCACCGACCCCGTTCACTCCTGCACCGGCTCGAGCGATTTCAAGACCGAATGGTTCCAGGTCCGCACGCAGACCGCGGGCGTGCTCGAGATCCGCGCCCTCGCGCGCCGCTTCGACGGGTTCGGAAATTCGGGACTCGTCGTCACCGCCTACGCCGCCGAAGCACCATCCACCGAACTTCGCTGCGCCGTCGTGCCGCGCGACACGATCGGCAATATCGAAGCGCTTGTCCGTGTGCCCGTCAAAGCCAACGGCGTCTACTTCATCGAATTCAGCGCGACCGGAAACACCGCGCAGGATGGCGGCAACACCACCGTCACCATGGTCATGGGCCAGCCCGACCCAGCCACCACCATCTCTCCCGCCACCGCGAAGATCTCCGCCGGCGGCACGACCCAGGCTTTCACCGCCACTGTAACTGGAGTCCAAAACACCGCCGTCCGCTGGACCCTCTCTCCGGCCATCGGAACCATTTCGACATCCGGCGTCTACACCTCGCCCGCTTATGTCGACTCCCCCGTCACCGTCACGATCGCCGCATCGCCCTTCGCTGATCCCACCCGTACCGTCACAGCAACCGTAACCGTCGCGCCTCCGCCCACCGCCATCACCGGCGGAGTCCTCAACGCCGCCACCAACCTGCCTGGTACCGGAGTCGCCCCCGGCGAATTCATTGTCATCAAGGGAAACTCTCTCGGCCCCAAAGATATCGTCGTCAACGCACGCGTCGGCGACGGATTGTTCGCGAACACGCTCGCCGGAACCCGCGTCTTGTTCGATGGCAAGCCGGCCCCCGTCTACTATGCGTCGTCAGGACAGGTGAGTGCGATCGTACCCTACGGCATCGCCGGCCAATCGAGCACCAAGGTCACCGTCGAGTACAGTGGACAGGCCTCAGCCGCAGTCACCGTGCCCGTCGTTGCCGCCGCCCCCGGCCTGTTCACCGCGCTCTACGGACCGGGCCAGGCCGCCATGCTCAATCAGGACAACTTGTTTAACTCGGCCGCCATCCCGGCCCCCCGCGGCAGTATCGTGGTTTTCTTCGGAACCGGAGAAGGCCAAACCAATCCTCCCGGAGTCGACGGAAAATTCGCCGACACCGTCTTCCCGAAACCTATCGCCGACGTCTCTCTTACCATCGGCGGCAAGGCCGCGCCCATCTATTACGCCGGCACCGCTCCGCTCGAAGTCGCCGGCGTCCTTCAGATAAACGCCGGAGTCCCCCTCGACGTCGACCCCGGCGATGCCGTCCCCGTCGTCCTCAAAATTGGCGGAGCCACCGCGAGAACCGACGTCACCATGGCCGTACTCGCGCCTGACGCCACTCGCAGCGGCCGCGTGGCCTATTTCAATAACGGCGCCGACGACGTCACTGTCAAGGTGTTCGCCCCAGGCAGCCAGTCGCCCTCCATCTCGGTGAACGTGCCCGCCGGCCGAAACAACTTCCTCAGCAGCTTTGGAACCGTCCAAAACGATTGGGGAGTCCAAGCTGCGAATTCCGCCGTCCGCGTCATCGGCTACGCCTGCACCTGGCAGACCGCGTTAGGCGGCTACTGGTACTGCACCGGAAAATCGTCCACGCCTTTCCCGAAGTAAGTCGCCATGGGGAAGGCACCCAGAGCACTGGACACGGCCTGGCCATCGACGCCGCCAGGTAGCGGCAAGAGGTCGTTACTATTTCGCGGGCGCATCCGCTACGCCTTGCCCACGGCTTCCGTAACTTTGAGAACTACCGCCTCAGAGTCAAGGTGTTATGTTTTTAGGTGATTCGGATTTGGAGGCTTGGCTCCCCCGTTGTTGGCGTAGAGCCGCTTTGTTTTGTTTGGTGAGCGCGGTAGGAATCGAACCTACAACCTACTGATTAAGAGTCAGTTGCTCTGCCAGTTGAGCTACGCGCCCACTTGCGTGGAAGGCAGGAATGTCGGCACCGTCGCCGACCCGTTCAGTGTACCGCGCCGGATGCGACGGGTTCAACCTGGATTTGCAATTACTCTTCCAGGCTCTCGACGCCTTCGCGGATCCATTGCGGATAATCGGCCATTCTCTGGTTCTTGGCGGCCAACCAAAGTTCGGCGGCTCGCTGCTCTTCCCGCGACCTCGCGAGTTCGGGAAGGACGGCTTCGGCGGCCGGACCGCCGACGATAGTCCGGCGATTTACGAACTCGACCGGATCGAGAGCCTCGCGGACTTCGCGCTCGCTCAGGCGCAACGCCCGACCGAAAACTTCTGGCGCGAGGCGAATAACGTTGCGGGCGATGGTGTCGATCGAATCGTCGGCTCCGCAGGCGGTGACGGTTTGGGCGACGAGCGAATGCGCTTCCTTAAAGCTCACACCTTCCGTGCGGACCAGCGTGTCGGCGAGTTCGGTGACGGTGAGAAAGGCTCCGGCGGCTCTTCGGCGAAGCTCGTCGCGGTTCACTTCGGCTTTGGACATCGCTCCCGCGAACAGCAGCAGGGCCCGTTCCGCATCTTCGAACATCGTGAAGACCAGCGGCTGCAGGTCATCTTCCGAATCGTTGATGTCGCCGAACGGAGTGTTGTGCGCGCAGGTTAGAACGCTTTGCGCTTCGGCGAGAGCACGGCTGGCCAGGATCCGGGCGTGCTCGAGCGCCACCGGATTCCGCTTTTGCGGCATGATGCTCGAGGACTGGACGTAAGCGTCTGACAAGCGAAGGAAACCGAATTCACGCGTCGACCAGAGCAGCATGTCCTGCACCAGTTTTCCGAGGCTCACCATCGCAACCGCCACGACAGCGGCGGATTCGGTGACGTAGTCGATGGCGGCTATGGCTCCGTAGCTGTTGACCTGGAGGCCTTCGAAGCCAAGCAGGCGTGCCGTTTCGTAGCGATCGATGGGGAAGCCGGTGGTGGTGATCGCGCAGGCTCCGAGGGGATTCTGATTCACTCGCGGAAAGGCTTCGCCAATGCGAGTGAGGTCGCGGCCGAGGAATTCGACGGCGGCCAGCAGGTAATGCGCGAGCGTGGTCGGCTGCGCGGGCTGCGTGTGCGTGTAGGCCGGCATTACAGTTTCGACGTTCGCAGTCGCAAGGTCGAGCAGCACTTTGCGCGCGGCGAGGACCGCCTCCGCGGTGCGGAGCATAGCGCGCCGGACCTGCATGCGGTAGAGCGTGAGCGCGATGTCGTTACGGCTTCGCGCGGTGTGCATCTTGCCGGCCACGTCACCGGCGGATTCCTCGAGCAGCTCTTCGATGAAGAAAAACAGATCTTCATAGGTGCCGTCGTACACGGCGCGCTGAATGTGCTCGAGATCGAGCGCATCGAGAGCGGCAATGAGGGTCCGGGCTTCGCCGGCGGTGAGGATGCCCTGCTTCTCGAGCATCAGCGTGTGCGCGTAATGAATCTCTAAGAGCGGCGCGAGGAAGTACTTCTTAGCGTCTTCAAAGTTGATCGCGAGAACAGTATCGCGATACACGGGGGCGGGAAACTTTTCTGAGGGCTTCAAGCCTCAATGTAGCACTAGCTTGTCGCGTCTTTACGGGAGTCCGCTTTCTCACGCGCCTGTGTGGGAAGTACAAGTCCCGTCGCTAACGCTTGGGGTTCAATCCCATTTTCGCAGTTGGTTTCGCGATCCGTTTAGCGTGTCGCGTCGGCCGGCATGGGATTCGCTACGAATTTCGGCGTGCCGCCGTCGGCGAATTCCCAGCCGGTCAGATACGAGAGCCTGAGAATCTTCCGCATCTTCGCGAAGTTAATCTTCTCCACGGTGTCGGTGGTCTGGTGGTAATCCGGGTGGAAGCCCGTGAACCACCAGAACGCGGGGATTCCGCGCACCACGAAGGGAAACTGATCGCTGCGCTGAATGATGTTGAGGGCGGCGTCGCGGTCCCACTTGTCGTTGAGTTTCAAGCCGACCCATTCGTTCTCTTTGACCACGGCTTTCTGGTAATCGGGGCTGTAGATTCCGCCAATCAGGTTCAGCTCGTTCGAGGTATCGGCGGCGATGTCCATCAGTCCGTCGGTTTGACGGCTGGCAGTCTCGTTGCGTCCGATCATGTCGAAATTGATGACGGCGCGCGTTGTGGCGAGCGGCCGCAAGGGGTGCGCTGCGTAGTAATAGGATCCAATCAGCCCCCGCTCTTCGGCGGCATACACAATAAAGAGAATCGAGCGCTTCGGCTTTTCCGCATTCGCCATGAAGGCGCGAGCGAGTTCGACGACGCCGACCGTGCCGGATCCGTTGTCGTCGGCACCGGGATAGGTTTCGCCGCTGCCGGTTCCATCGTGATCGTAGTGGGCGCTGTAGATGATGGTTTCGCTTTTGAGGGCGGGGTCGGAACCTTCAAGGATACCGGCGACGTTGTGAGCCGTAGCGCGCCGACGCTGTGCAACGGCGAGTCGGAGATGCGCGCTGCCGCCGAGTTCAATGCGCGAGGGCTTCAGCGTAGCGTCAATGGCTTTCTGCGCGTCGGCAAAAGCATTCGGCGAAGTGACGAGTGCCTTGATAAATTCTTCCGATACGTTCAGCAGCGGAATTTTTGTCTCGTTATCTTCGAGGGTTTCGGGAAGTAAACGCCGGATCCGCCCAGGATTGGCGGGAACGCGTCCGGCGCGCTGCTGATTCGTCGGATGCGTGCTGTTCGGCTCGCGCATCACCAGGACGGCGACGGCTCCGTGCTTCTGTGCGTTCAGAATTTTCGTGCGGGAATTCGAGTAGACGGTGTTGCCGACTCCGTTGAAACGGGATCGCGGATCGGCTTCCTGCGGTTCGTGGTCAAACACGAGAACGATTTTCCCGCGCGCATCGAGGCCGGCGTAGTCGTCATAGCCGAGCTCGGGCGCTGTGATTCCGAAGCCAGCAAACACGATGGGCGCATGGAGCGTGATGTCGTTGGGGAAGGAGCCGGTGATTCCCTGCCCCAACGCGAATTCTGTTTTCTGGCCGTTACGCTCGAGCGTGAGCTTCGAATCGGCGCGGTCCATGGTGTATTCGATGATCACCATCGGCTGCAGAAAGGACGCTCCGTTGGCCGGTTTCAGTCCGATTTTCGTGTATTCGGAAACCAGCCATTCGACGGCGGCTTCCGAGCCGCGCTGTAGAGACATGCGGCCTTCCATGGATTCGGACGCGAGAAAGGTGAGGTCGGCGCGGAGGCGCGCTTCCGAAATCGCGTCGAAACCGACCTTGCGGCGCGCGGGAATCTGGGCCTGTAGAGCGACCGTCAGGATCAGGCAGGCAAGAAGCGTTCGGCGCATTGGACGAGTGTAACGCGAGTGCGGGTGCGGGTTACCATCGGCTGTATCACTTCTCGAATTGCAGATCGATTGACCTTGCCCGAGGCTCGCCGGATTGCCCTCGCGGCGCAGGGCTTCGACCGCCCGCGTCCGCGAAAGCCGACGCTCGCCGATGTTCGCGCGGTGATGCGAAGGCTCGGCGTGGTGCAGATCGACTACGTAAACGTTCTCGTCCCGGCGCACTACCTTACGTCGTTTTCAAGGCTTGGTCCGTACGACCGTTCGATGTTCGAACGGCTTGTGTACGGGCACCGCGAATTTACCGAACAGTGGGCGCACGAGGCCGCAATCGTTCCCATGGAAACGTGGCCGCTCCTGCGTCATCGCCGCGCAAACCATCGGGTCCGGCCATACCATTTCGCAGGCTACTTACAGAAGCACGCGGACTACGTGGAACAGGTGCTTGAACATGTCCGCACGGCTGGCCCCCTCTCCGCCGATCACCTTCCGGCTCCCGAAGGTCAGGAGCGCCGGCTCGAAAATGACGCTTGGTTCAACACCATTCCACGCGCCGTGCTCGAAGCTCATTTCGGAAGCGGAACTCTCGCCGTCGCCGGACGCCGCTCCAACATGGCGCGCGTGTTCGACCTCGCCGAGCGCGTCATTGCCCCCGAGCATCATGGCCGTGTGCTCGAATCCGCGGACGAGCAGCGCGAGCTGATCCGCCTTGCCGCCCGCGCCCACGGCGTCGGAACGGCGCTGGATCTCGGCGACTACTACCGGCTGAAACCCACCGATACCCGCCGTTGCGTCGCAGAACTCGTGGAAGCAGGTGAACTGCGTGCGGTCCGCGTGGAAGGCTGGCGCGATCCGGCGTACTTGCATCCCAAAGCCAAGCTGCCCAAAGCCATCCGCGCCGCGGCGCTTCTCTCGCCTTTCGACCCCGTCGTCTGGTTCCGCGCGCGAGCCGAGCGCCTCTTCGATTTCGAATACCGCATCGAAATCTACACGCCGAAAGAGAAGCGCCGCTGGGGTTACTACGTTCTCCCGTTCCTGCTGAACGAACGCATCGTCGCGCGTGTGGATTTGAAAGCCGACCGGGGCAACGGCCGGCTGCTGGTGCTAAGCGCGCACAGCGAAGCTGGTATTGATGAGGCCGAAGTCGCAACCGCCTTAGCTGCTGAACTGCGGGCGATGGCGAAGTGGCTTGACCTCGGCAGTATTCGCGTCGGCAGAGCCGGCAAGCTCTCGGGGGCTCTGCGGTCGGCCGTCGTAACCGAAATCGCCTCTCGCTAAGGCGTACCGATATTGGTACACTCTGGGTCGGGCCTCAGCCATCTCGTCTTCGCGTACACTTCTACGCGGATGCGGACGGGGCCGAGCCGGTTCGGGACTGGCTGCGGTCGTTGCCCGCCGGTGACCGGAAGAACATTGCGCGGATATCTGGACGGTTCAGTACCGCTGGCCAATTGGGTTGCCCTGGACACGATCGCTAGGTGGTGGCCTATGGGAAGTGCGTAGCTCCCTGCGGAATGGGATTGCGAGAGTGATCTTCACGATTATGGACGACGCGATGTTCCTCGTACACGGCTCCATCAAAAAAACTCAGACGACGCCAAAGGCTGACATGGAACTCGCACGAAAGCGGGCAAAACTTCTGCGAGGTAAGAAATGAACAAACACCACGGATCCTCCTTTGAGGGTTTTTTGCATTAGGACAAAATCTTCACGGAAGTCGACGCGCTTGCGGTAAAGCGCCTCATCGCCCACGATATCGCTACGGTAATGGAGAAGGCGGCCTTGTCGAAAACGGCTCTGGCCCGTCGAATGGGAACCAGCCGCTCTCAGGTTGATCGACTGCTCGATCCCGAAAACCACTCCGTGACGCTCGAAACGCTCACGAAGGCTGCGGCCGCGATCGGCCAACAGCTTCGCATCTCGCTGAAACCTCGGCGCGCTGCCTGATCGATCCTTAGCCGTGCCGGATCACAAGCACGTCCCCGTCTTTGACGATATATTCTTTGCCTTCGAGTTTCAGCAGACCTTTTTCCTTCAAGCCGGAATAGCCATTAAATTCGATCAGCGTCCGCCAATTTACGACTTCGGCGCGGATGAATTTCTTCTCGAAGTCGCTATGAATCGCTCCGGCAGCCTTGGGTGCGGTGGAGTGCAGCGGAATCGTCCAGGCGCGAACTTCGGTTTCGCCCGCCGTCAGGAACGACATCAGGCCCAGCAAAGTGTACGTCGCGCCGATCAGGCGTTCGACGCCGCCTTCCTTGAGGCCGTAACTTTCAAGGTAAACGGCGGCTTCTTCCTTTGAGATCTCGGCAAGTTCCGCTTCGATCTTGCCGCACACCGCGGCGACGGCGGTTCCGGGGCGGCCGGCCAAAGGACCAGTCCGATACTTCTCTTCGACGTCGTGGAGCTTCGGTGCGTCCTCTTCGCCCAGGTTCAGGACGAACAGCATCGGCTTTTGCGAAAGAAATTGAAAGCCGCGGATCAGCTTCTCTTCGTCGGGCTTCAATTCCATGCCGCGGAGAGGCTTGTTGTCTTCGAGTATCGCTTTGCAGCGCGAGAGCAGTTCATACTCCTGCTCGAGAGTCGGCTCCTTCACCGATTTCTTGCGGTCTCTCTCCAGCCGGTCCATGCGCTTTTCGACGACCACGAAATCGCTGAGGATCAGTTCTGTATCGACATCTTCGAGGTCGCGAATGGGATCGACGGATCCCTTCTCGTGAGGTACCGTATCGCTTTCAAACACCCGAAGTACGTGGGCAAGCGCATCGACAACACGGAGACTCGCGAGCAAGCCGGGATCGCGAAGAGCTTCTTTCGAGATCGACGGGAAGTCCAGATACTCGACGGCGGCAAACGTGATCTTCGGCGGATCAAAGATCTTGGCCAACGCGTCCACGCGCGCGTCCGGGACCTTGGTCATGCCGACGCGCGCCTCGAGCGTGCCCACTCTTGCGGCTTCATGAACGCCGGTCAGAATGGTGAACAGCGAAGTCTTGCCGACCATGGGCAGACCAATGATTGCGGTTTTCATTTGGGTAGATATCAGCTTACAGACTACAGCGGGACGTCAACCTGCGTAAGGATTTCCTGCAGGACGCGCTCGGCGGCTTCGGTACTTCGCTGCGTCAGAGCGACGCGAGCGTTCAGGGAAACGCGATGCGCGAACACCGGCAGCACCAGCCGCTTGACGTCGTCGGGCGTCGCATAGTCGCGTCCATCAATCAGCGCGAACGCCTGGGTGGCCTTGTAGATCGCCTGCGCACCGCGCGGACTGACGCCCAGCGACAGCGATTCGTGATTGCGCGTCTTATCCACGACCGCAAGCATATAATCCACGAGCGAGTCGTCGATGGCAACATGCGACACCGACGATTGAAGCGAAGCGAGTTCTTCGCCGCCAAGTACCGCTTCCGCTTCCTTGGCGACCTGCTCGGTGCGGCGCAGGATCTCGCGCTCCGCCGCAAGGTCGGGATAGCCAATGCGGACGCGCATAAGGAACCGGTCGAGTTGCGATTCGGGAAGGGGGTAGGTTCCGTGATGCTCGACGGGATTTTGCGTCGCGATCACCATGAATGGTTCGGGCAGCGTGTGAGACCGGCCGTCGATAGTGACCTGCTTTTCGTTCATGGCTTCGAGCAGGGCGGATTGCGTTTTCGGAGTCGCGCGATTGATTTCGTCGGCCAGCAGGAAATTCGTGAAGACGGGTCCAGCCTTGAATTCGAACGCTTCCGCCCGGGCGTTATAGATGGTGACGCCAAGTACATCCGACGGCAGCATGTCGGAGGTGAACTGCAGCCGATGAAAACTGGACTGGACCAGCTTGGCAAGCGCCTGTGCCAGGGTGGTCTTCCCGACGCCGGGGACATCCTCAATCAGAAGGTGGCCGCGGGCCAACAGGCAGACCAGCGCGAGTCGGACCACATCCGCCTTTCCGCGCAAGGCTTCGCCCAAAGCGCTCTCGATCTCAGAGAGTCTGGACAGAGCGGACGCCGAGGCGTACACTGTTTGCCGCTGGAGCATCTACTTGCAATGATAACGAAACTAATTCGGAATGCGTGGAAGTTGGTTTTGCCGGCCACCCTGGCGATCGTGGCGTTCGGCCAAACGCCGGACGCCGCGATCCGCGAAGTGCTGGATCAGCAAGCTGCGGCCTGGAACAAAGGCGACCTCGAAACCTTCGTCAGTTTCTATTCGCCCGACGCGACTTTCATGGGCGAAACCGTGACGCGAGGCATTCCGCAACTGCTCGAACGGTACAAAAAGCGTTATTCGACGCGGGGCCGGATGGGCAAGCTGACGTTCAGCGAGAACGAAATCCGGATGCTGGGGCGGTCGAACGCCTTGGTGACAGGCAAGTACCATTTGGATCGCGAGGCAGCGGATGGCGGTCCGGCGGGCGGACGGTACACGCTGGTGCTAGCCAAAACCGCCGCCGGATGGCGGATCCTGCACGATCACACCAATTGATGAATCTCCCATCCGGTGCCGAACTCCGGCTCGGATGTGATACAAAAGTGGGTTAGGCCTGTCTTTTTATAGAGGTTTTCCCCATGCGGGTCCGCCATTTCCTTTTTCTTCTCCTTCCCCTCTTCTCGTTCGCGCAAACCAAGCTGCCTGACAAGCCGCGCGAGCGCATGAATTACTTCTACGAGGAGCGATCGTTTGGCAACGGCATTCCCGCCGGAGCCCGCCAAGCCGCCGTAGAAATGCTGAATCGACGGCGCGATTCCGCCGCCAAAGGCCTCTCGCCGCGGACCGCCGAGGGAGCGACCTGGAAGCTCATCGGGCCGCAGCCGACGACAACCGGCGATCCCCTGTATTTCACTTCCGGCCGCGTGACGTCGCTGGCAATCGACCCGCGCGACTCGAACGTCGTGTATCTTGGCGCAGCTACCGGTGGAATTTGGAAGACCCGAGACGGCGGCGCTTCCTGGACCGCGCTCTCAGACGATCAGCCTTCGCTGAGCATCGGCGCCATCGCACTTGATCCGAATGATCCCAACATTGTGTACGTCGGAACCGGCGAGGACAACTGGGCGGGCGACAGCTATTACGGCGCCGGCATCCTGAAATCGTCTGACGGCGGTGCGACCTGGAAGAACATCCTCGCCTCCTTTTTGCGAGCCCGCATCGGCGCGCTGGCCATTAAGCCGGATCAAACCAGCACGATCCTGGCGGCGGTGGCTTCTTATGGAGATACACCGGCAACAACCAGCGGCGTGTGGCGTTCGATCGATTCGGGTGAAACGTGGAGCAACACGCTGACCGGGACCGCCGCCACCGCGCTGGTGTTTCATCCCGCCAACCCCAACACCGTGTACGCGGCGCTCGGCAATCCGAATGGCAATTCCCGGAATGGCGTGTACCGCTCCGACAACGGCGGCTTGACGTGGGTGCAAGTCGGCAACGGCAACGGCGGACTGCCGACGGCTAACGTCGGACGCATCGCGTTGGCGGTGACTCCGGCCGCTCCGAACAATGTGTACGCGGCGGTCCACGATTCGCGCGGTGACCTCTCGCTCGGCCTGTATCGTTCGACGGATCAGGGAGCGACGTGGTCGAAGATCAGCAGCACGCCGGAATGGTGCGGCCAATGCTGGTACGCGAACGAGATCAAAGTCCACCCGAAAAATGCGGATGTCATTTTCCTCGGCGGCCTGAATATCATTCGGACCATCGACGGCGGCGTGACGTGGCGGACTGTGGGCGCCGGCATCAACCGAGTCAGCATTCACGTCGATCAGCATGCGTTCGCGTTTTCAGACGACGGTAGCCGTCTGTACGTGGGAAATGACGGTGGAATTTGGACCACCGGCGACGCCGAGTCCACCGCGCTGAATTGGTCACAGCTCAATCAGTCGCTGGCGATTACCCAACTGTATCCCGGGATGGCGATTCACCCGACCGACCCGAATACAGCCTTAATCGGTTCCCAGGATAACGGTCCGCAGCTGTTCGCGGGCAGTGCCGGATGGAGCAATCAAGCGGGCTGCGACGGCGCGTGGAGCGTGATCGACCAAGCCACGCCATCCACCTATTTCGTTACCTGCCAATCGCTCCTGCGACTGCTTCGCGTGGGTGGGTTCGGCACCTATGCGGGTCAGCAGAACCTGCAGCACGGGCTGAATCTGAGCGACCGGGTCCGATTTATTCCGCCGTTTGTCGGCGACGCAGTGCGTCCCTCACGGCTGTTCTTCGGGACGTTCCGGCTGTATCAGACTCTCGATGGCGGCGGCTTGTGGTCGCCGATCTCGCCCGACTTGACCTTCGGGAAAAGCACCCTTTCCGCGATCGCTCTTTCCTCGTCCGATACCAACGTGATTTACACGGGTGCCGGCGACGGACGCGTGATGCTTACCGCCAACGCCGGTGACGGCAAGGAGGCAACCTGGAACGATCGCTCGTTAGGTCTGCCTGGGCGCTCGGTGACCCACATCACAGTCGATCCTCTCGACGCCGGTACCGCGTACGTGACGTTTTCCGGATTCGCGGTGACCGGGGAACTTCGGCCCGGACATGTTTATAGAACGACGGATGGCGGCGGCAGTTGGACCAACTTCAGCGGCAATCTGCCGAATATTCCGGTGAACGATTTCGTCATCGATCCCGATCTTCGGAATACGTTCTACGCCGCGACCGACGCCGGCGTCCTGGCTTCGCGCGATAACGGAACAACCTGGGGCGACGTCGGCAGCGGCCTGCCGCGCACCGTCGCGAGTTCCCTGTTACTGCATCGCACCAGCCGTACCCTGCGCGTCGCGACGCACGGGCGCAGTGTCTGGGATCTCAGCCTGCCGGCCACCAGCGTCCGGCCGGTGATCACGTCGCTAACGCCATCGACCGCGAATGCGGGTTCCGGCAATTTGCAGGTGACCATCAAAGGATCCAACTTTGCCGCCGGTTCGCAGGTATTTTGGAACGGCCAGCCGCGAACAGTACCATCCGCTTCGAATACGCAAATGATCGTGACCGTGAACGCCAGCGATCTGGCGGACGTCGGCAAGTTTTCGATCGTCGTGATGAATCCGGGTTCCGGCGGCGGAGCCTCGCTGCCGTCAAACTTCATCGTCGGCCCTGGGCCCATCATCGTGGACGGCAGTTTCGCAAACTCCGCGTTTCCGGTTTCGGCACCCGTGTCGCCGGGCAGCATCGTGACACTGTACGGTTCGAATCTCGGGCCTAGCCTGATCGTCGCGGAGTCCGGCGCACTGCCGTTCACGCTGGGCGATACAACAGTAGTGGTCGGAGGAATTCCGGTTCCGTTGTATTTCGTTTCTCCCGGCCAGCTAAGCTTCCAGATGCCTTGGACGGCGTCTTCGAACGGCAACTTCCAACTCACGGTCGGGCAGCACGGCCAGGTGAGCACCGGGATCAGCGTGCGCACAACGCCGTTCGCGCCTGGATTATTTGCGACGAATCAGGCAGGCACCGGCCAAGGCGCGATCCGGATCAATGGAGTCGTCTCGATTGCCGCGCCGGTCGGAGCATTTCCCGATTCGCGTCCGGCGAAGCGCGGCGAAATTATTCAGCTCTACGGGACGGGCTTGGGTACCGTGGCGAACCGCCCGTCGACAGGCTTTCCGGCATCAACAACCGTCCTGTCTCGCACGCTGACCGATCCGACCGCGACGCTCGGCGGCAATCCGGCGCCGGTACAGTTCTCCGGCCTCGCGCCGGGATCGGTCGGCCTCTACCAGGTCAACGTGACCATTCCCGCGGACGCTGTCACCGGAGACGCGGTCCCGGTGCAGATCACAATCGGCGGAATCCTGTCCAATACAGTGACGGTGGCGATCGCGCCGTAGCGCTTATTCGAGCAAGCCAAATACGACGATGTTCGCGCCGGCAGCGACAGCGATCCGCTGCTGGCCATCGAACTCATACGTCATAGGCGACGCCTTCCAAAATGCATTCGCCGCGAAAGACCACAGAGCCTTTCCGGAACTGGCATCCACGGCGCGGAAAGATCCGTCGTCGTCGCAATAGAACACCAGGCCGGTGGAGGTTCCAAGGACTCCGCCCCAAGTCTCGCCCTTGCCGTTCTGCGGAACTTCCCACGCGACCTTTCCGCTCTTGATGTCGATCGCCCGCAGGAATTTCTGCGGATTGTCGCCGGGCACGTTGCGCGTCGAGCCGCCCATAAATCCCTTGCCAGCGGCCCATTCGCGGACCGTCTTCACGTACACGTTGCACTTCTCGAGCGCCTGCAGATAGTAGAGGCCGGTTGAGGGATTGTACGACGTGGAAAACCAGTTCGTCGCGCCTTCGAGTGCTGGGCAAGCCGTGTTGCCCTTCTCGGTCGGCGTTTTACCCGGAACCAGAATCGGACGGCCCTTCGCATCGATCCCGGTGGCCCAGTCGAGCTTCTTCACGAACGGTTTCGCCGACAGCAACTTGCCGTCCACGCGATCGAGCACGTAGAAGAAGCCGTTGCGATTCGCATGCAGCAGCAGCTTACGCGGAGCGCCTTCCCAATCGGTATCGACAAGAACCTCCGGCTGCTCCGCGTCCCAATCCCAAACGTCGTGCGGCGTGTACTGGAAATACCACTTCAGTTTGCCAGTCTTGCGATCCAGCGCCAACGTCGAACACGAATATAGATTGTCGCCGCCGCGTAGAGTGTCGTCGAGGTCGGGGCCCGGATTTCCGGCCTGCCAGTAGACGGTGTCGAGCTCGGCGTCGTAGCTGCCGGTGAACCAGGTGACCGCGCCGGGATGCTCAATTCCCCGCCCCTTCCAGGTCTCTGAACCCGGCTCGCCCCGCTTCGGAACGGTCCAGAAGCGCCAGACTTCCTTGCCGGTTTTCTGATCGAAGGCGGCGAGAAATCCGCGCACGCCTTCATCGCCGCCGGCGGTTCCGGAAATGACCAATCCGCCCGCGACCAGCGGCGCGGACGTCGCGTTGTAATTCTGGTGCCAATCCGCCATTTCGGTATCCCACAACAGCGCGCCGGTGTGACGTTGCAGCGCGATGATGTGCGCGTGGTCGGTGACCATGAACACGCGGTCGCCTTCGACGGCGACTCCGCGATTGATGCCACCGGATGCGTTGCCGGTCAGATTCTTGGTGCGCGGCCGGCGGTAGTGCCAGATCTCGCGTCCGCTGCCCGCGTCGAGCGCATAGCATTCGTTCGCGAGCGTAACGTACATGATTCCGGCGACCACCACCGGAGTGACTTGCAGGTTGCCGCCGTTGCTGACCGGGAAGCTCCACTTGGGGACCAGGCGGTTGACATTTGAAGGATTGATCTGGCCGAGGCCGCTAAAGCGGTTGCCGTTGGTGGCGCCGTTGTACGATGGCCAATCCGCCTGCGAAGTGACCTCGCGATACGCGCCTCCATCTTTACGCAAAAGATGCAAACGGCCCTCGGCATCGCGTACCTGCGCTTCGTGCGGCCCCTCGTTGAGAACCACGCCTTCGAGCGTTCCTGAGCCAAGGTTGAATTTTTGCGCCGGCCTCTGTTCCCCTTCGCTGGCCGGCAGGCTGCGCAGGAAAGCCACCAGCTGTTTCATTTCCAGCTCGGGAATCTTGAATCCGGGCATTCCGGCGTTAGGCAGTCCATCGCGAAGGAAGGCCGCCAATTCCGCGTCGTTTCGCGAAGCAAGCCGGCTGACGATATTCGGCCCGTGCTCGCCCCCCCGCCCATCGCCTCCGTGACACGATACGCAGCGCGAATCGAATGGGCGGCGGCCGGCGGAAGCCTGTCCGAAGAGTGCCGGAATCGGGAGCGCAAGAAGTGCAAACGTGGCGAGTCGCATAACGAAGATTAACTATATCCAAGTGGCATAGGTCTCCGACCTGTGCATTTCACCAGCCAGGTCTCCGACCTGTGCATCCCAGTGGCATAGGTCTCCGACCTGTGCATCCCAGTGGCATAGGTCTCCGACCTGTGCATCCCAGTGGCATAGGTCTCCGACCTGTGCATCCCAGTGGCATAGGTCTCCGACCTGTGCTCGATGACCACCTACACCTGGGTGTGCTCCCGCACAGCCGCCGCTTCGACGAAGAAGTAGCTCATGCCTTCCTCGAAGTCGTCGTACGTGACGGGTTCCCGGCGGCGATGCACGTGAAAGAAATTGATCAGCGCGAAATCGCCGGAAGTGAACGCGATGTGAACGAACAGCGCGCACAGAATCGTGAGCCGCCAGCGCGCGGGAGCGAGGTACGAGTACGCCAGCAGCGCCGGATTGATGACCAGCGATGGAGCGATCGCGACCCAGAAAAACGCCCTCCGGGTGGCGACAAAACGATGAGCGATCGCGTACGCCATCGCCTTTCTCCACAGCACCTGGTAGGGGACGTCGCGCGCTCCGTAGAACTTGTACACGATGCCGTGCAGGGCCTCATGCAGTGGCATAAACGCGAAGGCGAGCAGCACTCCGAAGCCGAAATCCGCGAACCCGTTGAGGCCGTGGCGGCCGATCGACCATTCAACGCCAATCAAGACGAGGGCGAAGAGATTCAATAGCCAATAGATCGCAATCGGCGGCGTCGGTCTCCACAGGTAGGCGTGAAAATACTGCTCAAGGAACGTGGATGGGTTGCTGTGGCGAAAGATCGCGACGCGTTCGAAGCGCGTCACGTCGCTGAGATCGTCGATGGCGGGCGCCGCCATGGCAGCTACCAAGCTATCACGCGAAGTAACGTAGGCTTCCGGCCTGTGGATTCGCCTCTACTTCTTCGACCACAAACTCAGTCGCCACGCGGGGCGATGCGAGCGGACGCGCACGTCGCCCAGGCCGGCGGATTCCGCGAGCCGCCGCAATTCCGGAGCGCGGAATGCGGCGGCGAACGAGATCGGCCCGTCGTTGACGGTGACCGCATCCCAGCCGAAGATCGGCTTCGTCAAAGGCACAAACCAGTAGGCGAGAGGCGAGCGAATCAGGTCCACCGTGAGCACTCCGCGCCGGGCGACGCGATTCATTTCGCGGAACAAGCGGATGACCGAATCATCCTCGAAATGATGAAGGAACAGCGACGAAAAGGCGTAATCGAAACTGCCGTCACGAAACGGAAGGGCGAACGCATTGCCGCAAACCTTGGGCTGTTTGGCGTGATCCATGTGCGACGCCACGTGATCGAGGACCGTCACGAAGGCGCCGGGGCAGGTCTCGCTGATCACGGCGGCCATGTCGCCGGACGCGCCCCCGATATCGAGGACAGTGAACGGCTCGAACGGATCCTCCACCGCTTCGCGCATCAGTCCGCGCAAAACCGAGTGCCCGCCGAAGTCGCGATTCAAACGGACCAGGTCCGCGAGGCTGCGCTGGGCGACTTCGGGAGGCAGGGTGTCGAGGATCTCGGGTTCGATGCGGCGCGGGCCGAATGCCGGAATCATCATATGGAAAATCGCCTCTGGCGATTATGAACTCGCCTCTGGCGATGTGCCGACCGCCGCTCGCGGTCTCTTGAAACCTCGAACATTCGGGCCGCGAGAGCCGCTGGTGCCGTCATGCGATGTACACTAACCTTTTCATGGATATTGTCACCGGCCACATGGGATGGATCGAGTGCGTCTGCGGACCCATGTTCTCGGGCAAGAGCGAGGAACTGATTCGCCGGCTCCGCCGCGCCATCATCGCACGAAAGCGCGTCCAGGTTTTTAAGCCTTCGATCGACGACCGTTATTCTGAAGATCATATTGTCTCGCACGGCGACCAGCGCATGAAGGGCGAGCCGGTCACCTGCGCCGCCGACATCCTCACCAAAATGGACTGGCGGACCCAAGTGGTGGGCATCGACGAATCCAATTTCTTCACCCGCGAACTGGTTGACGTCGCCCAGCAGCTGGCGGATTCCGGCAAACAGGTGATCATCGCCGGGCTCGACACCGACTTCATGGGCCGCCCGTTTACCCCCATGCAGGATTTACTCTGCGTGGCCGAATCCATCACTAAGACACTCGCCGTCTGCATGCGCTGCGGCAATCCCGCAAAGCATACGCAGCGGTTGGTCGAATCCGACGACCTCATCGTGGTCGGCGCCTCGGGCATGTACGAAGCCCGCTGCCGGCGCTGCTTTGAGCCGGGATTCCCAAAGCAGGAAGTCATGGAATTCGCCAAGCCGATCCGCGCCGTATCGACTTAGGGCCTCGTTCTGATTGACAATCCGGCAGGGTCCAAAGCTTGTCGAAAACGCGGTTCCTAGGATGACTGCAACCAAATAGGCTCTGCATGCGTCTGGTCGAGTACTGGTAAGATAAAGAAAGTAAGCGGTCTAAGGCAATCCACTTGGTAACTCTTTGCCGGGCCGAAAACATCTCCACTATGCATAAGTGGCGAGAGGCGAACTCCATATGTTCCATCTGACAGATAAACCGGGCGATCCGCACGAGGGCAAAGGCGAGGGGTTCGCTCCTCCGGAGCCAAAGCCTGCCGCGGCTCCGCAACCGCAAATCGTGAATCACTACGCCGCTCCCGAATCGACTGGAAGCGGCTTGAAGATTCCCATTTTGTTTGGCGCGGTTTTGGCGCTATTGGCTTCGAATGTCTACATGTTTTTCCAACTGAAAGACATCCGGACCGAGCTGGTATCCAACCGGGAAGCGGTTTTGGAAGAGGTCGCGAAGGTTCGCGAGGCTTCCACTGTAACGACGCAGAGTCAGCGCCGGACCGTGGATCAGTTGAAGGAACAGTTGGCACGCGAGCGCGCCCAGCTGGCGCACTTGTCCGGCGAAGCCAAAGAATCCGCCATTAAGCACGCCGACGAACTGGCTGAAAAGCTGGAACGGACCCAGGCTGCCCAGAACGCCAAGTTCACGGGCGAAATCAGCTCGGTGAAGGAAGCCAACGCGGCGACGAACAGCAAGGTCAGCGAAGTGACCAGCGAAGTCGGCTCGGTAAAGGGCGAAGTGGCCGCGACCAAGTCGGAACTCGAAAAGACCATCTCCGACCTGAAGCGCACCAGCGGCGATCTGGGAGTCCAGAGCGGATTGATCGCGACCAACGGCAAAGAGTTGGCCGCGCTGAAGGCGCTTGGCGAGCGCAACATCTTCGACATCAAGCTGGCAAAGACCAAGGCTCCGCAGAAGATCGGCGACATCCTGATGATGCTGAAGAAAGCGGATCCGAAGTCGAACCGCTACACCATCGTGATCGTCGCGGACGACAAGAGCGTCGAGAAGGCCAATAAGACGGTCAACGAGCCGCTGCAGTTCTACACCTCGAAGGCGCGTCAGCCCTACGAAATCGTCATCAACGAGGTGAAGAAGGACTACATCGGCGGCTATCTGGCGACTCCGAAAGTCCAGAACACCCGCGCCGCCAACTAGCAATCGACTCTAGCGATCGTCAAAGAACCGCGAAAAAGCGGATTCTAATAACCCCGCCCGTGAGGGCGGGGATTCTTCTTTTGAAACGCCCTCTGAACCCGGAGCGTAAGCGACGGGACTTCAATTGGACGGAACCTGGTATCTGACGCCGCTGAAGCGCGATCGCCCTACTCCACCCGCTCAAACACGATCTTCTGATCCGACACCATCGCCCGGCCCTCGAAGTGGCGATTCAGAACCAGCACCTTCCCCCCGGACGAAAGCGAATATCGATCCTTCAACTTCATCTGCATCCCGCCAAAATTCCCCCAGGTATCGACCACTAGCGCCGGCCCTTCGAATGAAACCTTCCCATTCAGCGGATTGCCCTGAACCTTATTGACAACTTCCTTGCCATCGGTCGGATACTGCACCCGCCCCGAAATCTCCCCCCGCTCAGTCTGCTCGAGGACATCCATCACCAGATGGTCCGCCGTATGGACGATGGTATCTACACGCGTCTTCGGCGGAACGTAGTTCGCTCCCCACTCCGATTTCTCGACATTGAGCCGCCAAACACCAGAGATGTTGGGACGGGGCTGCGCTTGGACGATCGTTGGAATCTGCGCGTTCGGCGAAGCGGGCTCCATCAGAACCGCCATCTGCGGAGCCGCCGTTCCAGACGACACCACCGCTTGACCCGGCGTCAGCATGCTGGAGCGAACTTCAATCTTTTTTGTTGGATATACCAGCGCATTGAAGAACAACTTGAATGCCTGATAACTCTGCGCGCGATACTGCGGGCGCATTCCGAACAGGAACGCGTGCCCGGCTCCAACCGGAACATCGAGCAGCGCCGACTTGCCGGTCAGGAAGCTTTCGCCAAGCAGCCAACCTGACGCCAGAACTCCGCTGTCCACGTAACGCGCCACCGTTTTCGCGTCACCGGACGCGGCCCAGGCCGGGCTTCCTTCGCTCCAGATCGCGATGTCTTGCGGAAGTCCGAGAGCCAGCGGACTCTTCGGATCGAGCTTCACGTTGAGCAACGATCCAGGCGAATAGAATTCGCGATTCGAGACGTCCTTCAACGTATTTCTGGGTCCGATCTTCAGAACCTCGGTCGCGTAATCGCTCGCGTGATTGAAGAAGATCAGGTTACCGCCCGCCTCGGCGAATTGCGTGATCGCAGCGGCGCCTTTGCTCCCAAGTCCGCCCGTGTATTCGGGCGGCATCGCTCCGGCGCGATGTCCGTTCGCCATCGTGGCGGACTGCTGATCGGGGAAGACGATGACGTCGAATTTCGCTTTCAGATTGCCCGCCTGAATGTCCTGGTCGGTCACGTTCGTGTAGGCGAAGCCGAATTGTTCCAACAGCCAGCGGGTCCAGCCTTCATCCATCGCCGCAACCCAGCTCTTGTAGAGGGCGGCGCGCGGCTGCGGAACCTCTACCAGCGTGTCGGTTTCATGAGCGCTTCCAGGGATTCCGGCCGGGCCCGTCCCTGAAATTGCAAAAAAGAGCTTGTTCAAATGCACCTTTCGGCCCGCTCTCCAGGCGTCATTAACCAACCGCCACGAGTCGATATCAGAAGTCGGGAGAACCCGACTATTCGCCGTCAATTTCGGAGCAGCCCCGAAACTCGTCGCCTTCGCCAGGCTCGCCTCAAACCTCGCGTCGATCGTATCCACATCCACGCCCATCAGCAGCGGAAGCGTCTGCGCCGTCACATCATAAGGCCGCTTCGGCGGACCCCCCGGATACAGGCGCAAATCCGGATATTTCTGCCGCTCCAGCAACGTCTTCGCGAAACCGGAATACGGCTGCGCCATCCGAATCACGTACGAACCGGATCGATACGTTTTTCCGCCGGCCACGAAAGAATCACTGGACTTCTCGATGTCCACCTGACCGAATGCCAGCGTCTCGAGCAACTTTCTTGTCGAACCCGGATCCTGCTGGTTCGTCGGCACCACGAACGCATACGGACCTGTACGCGCCGTCTGCCGCCGGCCGACCTCATAGAAGTTCCGCAGCAGATCCTCACGCCGCACCGCCGCCTGATACAGCACCGACTCAAACGCGATCAGCTGATAGTCAACGATGTCGCGGAGCTTCCATTCGCCCCCCATCCAAGGCTCGAGATAATTCCAGCTTCGCTCGCGTGGATTGTAGCCAAGCGCATTGGGCGTGATCCGATCCGGTGTAATCGTGATGGGCGAAGCGATGCGCACGCTCGCCGATTCCGAAAGCAGCCGCATGCCGCCGTGATAGGCCTGATAATGCCGCGCCGGCGACCAGAAATCGTAAATCGCGTTGATCGCCACGCCGGTCTTCCCCGCCGCCGTCAGATCCGCCGCCATCCCCGACCCAAACCAGTTGCACATCTGCGCCAGAATCGGATCCACGTTCGGATCCACCGGATCGAGCCACGGCGGAACGAACATGCGCGACGCATCCGCGCCCTGCTGGTGGACGTCGTACACGATCTGCGGATGCCACACATTGTGCAGCTTCGCGACTACAGCCTGCGTCTCCGGCTGGGAGAAGATGTACCAGTCGCGATTGTTATCGTGCCCCACATACTTGTGATACAACTCCGGCGGATTTGAGCCTTCATACGGACCGCCCAGTGTCTTGCGATACCAGTCGCCCACAATATCCACGCCGTCCGGATTCAACGAAGGTACGAGGATGACAATTGTATTGTCAAGAATCGATTTGGTTTTTGCGATCGCGAAAACATTGTCTTTTGGACCGTCAACCGCCAGCATCCGCCAGGCAAATTCGACCGCGGTCAGCGTCGAAGCCACCTCCGTCGAATGGATGGAGCAAGTGATCATGACAACTGCCTTGCCATTCGCGATGAAGCGCGCGGCTTCTTCAGGCGTCGTCTTCCGCGGATCCGCCAGGCGCTGTTGGTCGGCGAGATAGCGGTCCAGATTCCGAAGAGTCGCTGCGGAAGCGATCGTCGCCGCGATCAGCGGACGCCCCATCGCCGTCTTGCCGATTTCACGCACCCGAATCCGGTCGCTCGATTTTTCCAGCGCCTGGAAATAGGAGACGACTTTCGGCCATTCGACCAGCTTGCGATCCGTGCCCATCTTGAAGCCGAAATGCGATTCGGGCGTCGGTACAGCGGCGGCGGCGCGCAAGGCGAAGGCCAGTACAGTCACGCTGGTTAGCAGACGATGGGAAGTGGACACGCGAGTTCAAACTCCAATTCTCAGGCTCGGCGGCTGGTTCGGGCCCGGCCGGCTCAACTTTAAGAAAATACGATGTAACGCAACGTACTTTCCCCTACTCTCCATACTCTTAACTAGGTAACAAAAGTAGAGACCGCTATTGTAACGAACCCATGGAGTTCGGCCGATAGTATTTCAGGAGCACGAACCATGCTCGGATCTTTTTTGCGTGACATACCGAACTCGACTAGCTCCGGCGTAACCGGCGAGCCCGGTTTTGGCTTAAAAGACATTCCGACGCACGCGGAACACGGCGCAGCCGCCGCGCCGGTAGCGGCTGAGGAAGAAGCTGGCACGACCTGGGGCAAGGAACCCGAGGAATTCGAGGTCGTGATGGGCCGTAAGCAAATCGCGAGCGTGTCCTTTGTAGTGCTGGTCACACTGACTGTGTTTTCTAGCGTCTCTTACCTTGCCGGCCGTTGGACGATTAAGGCGCCGGTGACCCCGGTAAACGCACCAACCAGCGAACGCAAAGCGCCTCGGGTGATTCCACCGGTCACGCAGCCCGATCCCACTCCGGTCCAAGCAGCTGTTTCTGGTGTCGCGCCGGCGCGTGAGCTTACGGCGAAAGAACCGCCGATCTTCGGCGAACCCATAAAGGGCAGCATCTATCTACAGCTCGGCGCGGTCGATAAAGGGATGGCGAACGTGATGGTCAACGGTCTGCGCCGCCTGGGTTTTCCGTCGATCATTTCGGCGGGTCCGAACGATCGCGTATTCCGTGTACTGGTCGGTCCGCTCGCCGATTCCGCAACCGCGCACGCCACCAGCCGTGCGCTCGAGGCTTTCGGCATTTCGCATTTCGCAAAACGGATTGACGAGTCGCCAGCGAAGTCCGCGTCCAATCAGCCCGACTCCGCGGCGGATCAGCCCCGCCCGTAGTTTTACGCCGCCGGCCTGCGGAGCCCATTCGCAATGCCGGCCTGAACCCGGAGCGTCAGCGACGGGACCATTGCCTGCGAGCCGCAAGCTCATCTTTCACTCGTGAAGACAGTTCGCTTTCGCTTGCCCCCTGAACGACGAAAGCCGCCCCGAAGGGCGGCTTCCTTGTCTTGGACGCTTACGTTGCTGGGCCTCCACGGCCCGAAAATCCCGAGGATCGAATTTAGGGACGGCCGACGTTTTCGGCCTGCAGACCCTTGGGTCCGCGCTTTACCTCAAATTCCACTTCCAGCCCCTCTTCCAACGTACGATACCCGTTCATTTGGATGGCCGAAAAGTGGACGAATACATCCTCGCCGTTCGAGCGCTGGATAAATCCATAGCCCTTCGCAGCGTTAAACCATTTCACGACGCCTTTTTCTCTCACTACTGTATATCTCCTAAATCGATCCCGTGGTGCCGCGACGCGACACTCCGGGGACTCGCCTTTCTTGGATTGCCCAGTGCCCAAACCTCACGGTGAGTGGCAAGCCGGTCAAAATCATCATATTGTTGCATAGACTTGCGGCCCATGCAATAGATTTTGGAAACATTTTGGTCCCCCTATGTTTCCGCACTACCTTGGTCGCTACCGCTAAGAGAGTTGGATCACAGTGCCAAGTCTGCCCGTGATCCGCGGATCGACCGCCAGCCATAAGGAGAATAACCCGCCAGCGAGTGCGCTGACATCGAAGACTAGTGAGCGCCGATAGCCCTAACTTGCTTCCGTCCAGGCTTCTTTTGCGCGGTGACTGCCTCGCGTGAAGACTTCTTTTTTGCCGCCCGCCGCAGTTCCATCCCAATTCCCCCCAGGTGAACAGACGGACGATTCGTGAACGTAGCCATAATCACCAGCTGACCATCCATCGCCGCGATTGCCTTTCGCAGCGTCGACACGAGCATATCTGGCCTGTTCTCAATCCGGGAAACACCGTCCTGCTTAATGCCGAGCAACTTCGCCATTTCCACCTGCGTAAGCTTCGAAAGAGAGCGTAACTCCCGCAGCGTCAACTCCTCCGCCACTCCTTCCACAGCGCGCTCCGCAATCGAGCGCTGCCGCTCAATGGGCAACGTTTTCAAATAGTCGTCCACGTTCGTAGGCATCTCACTTTTTTCCTTTCAGACGCGCCAAGTGCGCATCAAACCGGCTATCTGCTTTCTGAATCAGGTTCTGATAAAACTTCGCCTGACTGACTCCCGACTTGTCCCCCACCACCAGCAAAATTGCTTGCCGTTGCGTATCGAATGCGAACGCCACGCGCCACTCTCCGTCCGCCGAGGAAAGCCGTAGCTCCTTCATATTGGTGTGCTTCGAGCCTTTCAATGTGTCGACGAGTGGACGGCCCAGGCTGGGTCCCATGATCTTGATCGTTTCGGCCTTAGCAAGGATCGCGTTCGCGACGCCGCTTTCGATCAGATCCAATTCCGGCCGAAATTCATCCGCGATTTGGACGATCCAAGCCACAGCCAATTATGCTTCATAATACATATTTCGTCAAGTACATATTGGCCTCAAATTGCGAAATCAGAACCGCGCGAACGAAGTGCGCTGCCCTGTAGCACCTGGTCCTTCGAAAGCTCGGACCTCGGAAGCTCCTCCGCCAACGCGCTGGCCCAGTGATCGAACTGCAATCCATCCGTAAGAATATGGCAATAAGTGAGTTACAAGGAAATGGCTTCGTTTTGCAATCCGCAGCGGCAGGAACTCGACCGTACCGAGCCGGGACCCGCAGCAGTGGCCTAATTGTGGCGCTACCGGACCGCGCCATCCCAACGCAGCCCGGCTCTCCACAAGCGCGGCGGACCGATCTGCGGCGTCGGCGTGAAGCCGGTGACGTACTGCCGATCGAGCAAATTCTCAATCGCGACCGTCGCGTAAATGGACGCCCAGAGCTTCTGTTTGGCTTGCAGTTGGACGCTCGCAAAGCCGCCCATGCGCTGGCCGGGTGAGTTCAAGTCATCCTCGAACTGCGAGCTGTAACTGCGAATTCCGGCTGCCAGTAGCGTTCCCTTGCGCTGAAAGCTCAACTGAAAAGAGCCCTGATTGCGCGCGACCTGCGGAAGCCGTGCACCGTTCGCGTAGCGCGAGTCCACGAACATATGTTGCAGCTCGCCGTTCCAGTGGTTGCCCCACCGCTCACGGAGCGAAACTTCGGCGCCGCGCGCTAGTGCGGCCTGCGAATTGGCGCGCTGCCGGGTGATCAGCTGCGGCGTCGACCGAAGCGTGATATTCGAGATCAGATCGTCGAGCGAATTACGAAAGGCCGTCACGTGCAGGCTCCGCTTCTCGCCGATCCAGTCCATACCCGCTTCCGCGCCAAACAGTTTTTCAGGAACCAGCAGCGGATTCGCCAGCGTCTCCGCGTTCCCCGCCCGGAAGTAGCGGTACAGTTCGTTCAAGCTGGGCGCGCGGAAGCTGCGATAGACGGAACCCCGAAGCCGCACGCGCCCGAGTCCAACCGCGAAGCCGCCGCTCGGACTCCAGAAATTATCGTCGCCTGTAAACGTGTTGCGGAGGCCCCCGAACCAGCTCCAGCGGCCCGTCTTGATCTGGATCTGCCCGAATGCGCCGTGCGTAAGGCGGATTCCGCCGCCGCTGCGAAAGCCGGCGGGAAACAAGCGCTCGTTCGAGTAGCCTTCGACGCGCTCGACGTCGGCTCCGGCCAGTGCGGTAAAGATGCTTTCGGAATGACGCCAGTAAGCGGCGGCTCCGGTGGAGTCGGACGGCACCTGCTGCAACGAGGTCGCCGTTTCGGTATTGCGGCTCGCGGCCAGCGAAGAGAAGCTCGCGTGAAATTCTTCCTGCGTGCGATACCCGACGACCGTGATTCCGTCCTTGGTCCAATCGCGCGAGTATTGGGCCGAAAGCGTTCCCAGGCTGGTGGAGTTGCGCTGCAGCACCGTTCCGTTGGCGCGATCCTCGGCAAGGACATCGAGCTTGGTCGAAAAACGCTGATGATTTCCGATCCAGTCGAGCGTTAAGGCTCCCGTCGCAAAGCGGACTCCCGCTTCGGTGTCAACCGCTCCGCGAATCGTGGCCGGAACGATGAAGTATCCGTCCGTCTCGAAGAAGCGCGTGCGGGCCGAGATACCAAAATCCTGATTCAAGACGCGAAACACGTTCGAGAACGCCGCGCCCACTTCATTCGTACCGCGGTTTCCGGACTCCTCTGAAAGACGCAAATGCCAACGCTCGGGCGCGCGCGAAAAAACGCCGATCGATCCGGCGAGCGCGCGATCTCCAAAGATACTCGTCGATCCGCCGCGCACCACTTCGGCGCGCTCGATATCATCCGGAGCGAGCCGCGTCCAATACACCCAGCCTCCGAACGGGTCGTTCAGCGGAATGGCGTCCCATAGAATCAGGCTGCGGCTCGCGCCCGAGGATCCGAGTCCACGCAGCGACACGCCCTGCGTCGTCGGATTCGCCACCAGGCCGGAGGATCGGCGAAACAGCGTGAAGCCCGGAACATTGCGAAGCCGATCGTCGAGGCTGATTCCAGGTGCCTGTTCGATCGATTTTCGATCCACGATTTCGATGGACGCCGGTGCTTCGGTGCTCAGCGTTCCGCTGACGGTGATCGAGGTCTTGACCGGCTCAATCGACAGCGGATCAGTCGGCGGCGACAGAGGCTTTTGGCAGAAGGCTATCCGGAGTAAGCAGGCGGGCACCAGGAGGAACCTGCAGATCCGGGCGAGCCGTGAAATAGACCTGATAGCTCGATGTGTCATTCGCAAGTTGTGCTGGGAGCGACCCGCCGGCTGCCGGTTGAACAAGCGCGAGGTCTCTCAACACAGTATAGATGTCGCCGTCCTCAGGCAGACGCGTATCGTAGCGTTGGGTGACGAGACGAAGATTGGCTCCGCGCTGCGCGATGTTCCAGGCGAGGAACGCGCAGCAGTCGACAGCGGTCTCAAACCACTCCTCCGCGCCCTCAGGAACGAATAGATCGAGCACCAGAATCACCGTGCGATCCTGTTCGCGAGTAAATTCGCGGACCTGCAATTCGCGCGTATGGGCTGTCGCCTTCCAATCGACGAAGCGGGCACTCTCGAAAGTTTCGTAGGGACGCAGGCGATAAAAATCGTTGCCGCGCCCGCGCTGCTGCGCTTCCATTTCGCCGGTGATGGCAACCAACAGGTCTTCAAAGCCGGGCTGCGGATCTAGACACGGATACACCACCAGGTCGTGACGCAAAGTGACGTGGGCGCGCCGCTCCGCGAAGCCGAAAGGAAAACGGGTGGTGAACTGGAACGCATTGCGCTGCTGCAGTCCGCGCCGGGGAAAGAACAGCGTTACCGACTGCTCGATGGTGGCGCCGCCGGGAATCACCGGGAAGTAGAGGCCCGCGGGCAGAGCGCTTTCGCCGGTTCCCGCTAGCTGGATCGAGAACGACGACATCCAGCTTTTGTTGTTCTTGAGCGAAACCGTCGCCGTGACGTTCCGCCGCGCCGGCACATGCGGTGGCAGGCGCATGTCGAGTTCGAGAGCCGCAATGCTCAGTTTGCTCACGAAACCCGACATCAGCAGCGTCGAAATCATGGCCGCGAGAATCAGGAACAGCAGGTTGTTCGCCGACGCGAACGCCGCGAAGGCCACCAGCGCGATCGCGAGAATGAACAACAGTCCGGCTCGCGTAATCTGCTGCGCTTCGAGGTTCGCGCGCACGGGGAGCCAGAATCGGCGAAAGAAGCGGCGCATGCAATACCAGGATAGCCGTCTCGATTCTATCTGTAGGCGTCGCGGCGATTCTCGACGCCGGTAACGCGGATCGTACTCTCCTCTTGGGATCGAAAGAAAACGCGAAAGTCTCCGCAGCGAAGTCGGAGCCCTTTTAGTGGTGCCTTCAGCTTCTTGACGTCGCCTTCTCTGCGAAGTAGGTACCGGTCCAGGCAATACAGAATTCTGAGCGCATTTTCTCGATCAATCGATCGGAGGTCCGCTCGCGCTTCCGGTGACCAGATAACAGCGATCCGATCAACCGGCGGTTGTTCACTCACCGCGTGAGGCCAAACTCCCGAAGAATCTCTTCGTGAGAAATTCCTTCACCACGATCCAGGGACGCGTTCGCTCGATCCAGTTTGGCGATCGTCTCGGGCGTGAGTTCCTCTTCCTCATACGGCGCCAGCGAGAGAGAACGGGCGAGGGGTTCGATCATCACTTCGAGTAAACTCCTGACCGCGACGAGCTTCTCGGCGGGTAGCATGTCGAGCAGCGCGTGGGCTTGCTGGAGGTCTTGGTTCTTATCCGGCTGCATGCTTCGATTATGCACCCGCGGTGATTCATCCGGTACCTGCCGCGCCACCCGTGTAAGCTGGAAAGCCTGTGAGCGCGCCTTCTCTTCGCCGTAGCCTCAAACTAACGCAGCTGGTCATCATGGGCATCATCCTGGTGCAGCCGACCGCGCCGATGCCTTTGTTCGGAGTCGTCTTCCAGGAAGCCAAAGGCCACGTTGTCCTCACGATTCTGCTGGCGATGGTGGCGATGCTGTTAACGGCCATCAGCTACGGACGCATGGCCCGCGCGTATCCGAGCGCCGGATCGGCATACACATACGTCGGCGAGGAAATCCATCCCGCGGCTGGCTATCTCACCGGTTGGAGCATGCTGCTCGACTACGTTCTGAACCCGCTGATCTGCACCATCTGGTGTGCGAAGGCCGCGGGCAACGTCTTACCGGCGATTCCGTATGCCCTGTGGGCGCTGTTCTTCGCCGGACTGTTTACGTTTTTGAATTTGCGCCAGGTGCAGACGACAGCACAAGTGAACACGGCCCTGGCGGTCGTCATGGGCGTAGTCATCATCTGGTTTCTGTGGGCGGTCGGAAAATACATCTTGGGAATGCCCTCGGGCTTGGACGCCGCGTTTTTCCTGAAGCCTTTCTATGACCCCGCGACGTTCTCCGCGTCCCATGTGGCGACAGGCACTTCACTCGCAGTCCTCACCTATATTGGTTTCGACGCGATCTCTACCCTTTCCGAAGAGGTCGTCGATCCGAAGCGGAACATCCTCCGCGCCACCGTGCTGGTATGCCTGATCACCGGCGTCCTGTCGGCGATCGAAGTGTACGCGGCGCAGTTGGTCTGGCCCTTCGGCCAGGTGTTTCCGGATATTGACACCGCCTTCGTGCATGTTGCCGGCAAAGTTGGCGGACCGCTTCTCTTTCAGGTTCTCAATCTCACGCTCCTGGTTGCCTCCATCGGATCTGGTGCGGGTGGGCAATTGGCCGGCGCACGGATGCTCTACGGAATGGGGCGCGATGGATCGATTCCGCGCGGCTTCTTCGCGCACATCGACGAAAAAAGCGGAATCCCGACCTACAACGTTCTCCTGATCGGAGCGCTATCGGCGCTCGGCGCTTTCCTGATGAGCTACGAACTCGGCGCCGAACTTCTCAACTTCGGCGCGTTCATCGGCTTCATGGGCGTCAATGTCGCGGCCATCCTGCGCTGGTATGTGCGCAATCCCGAAAAGAAAATGAGCGCCCTGCTGCCGCCAGTTTTCGGCTTCCTGATCTGCTTCGTGATGTGGCTGAACCTCCGGACTCCATCGAAGCTAGCCGGATTCGCGTGGCTGGCCCTGGGCGCTCTGCTGCTGTGGTGGCGCGGCAAAGTTCAACCCGTTTCGCCGGGCCCGATCGAGTAAACCCGCATCGCGGTTTCGCCCAACAGCTTTGAGCGCACTTCGACCGAAAGCGGTCCGTGCGCTTGTGTGAAAGCGGCCAACGTCCGCTTCCAATTACCGGCCAGCAGGCAAACCGGCCAGTCGCTCCCGAACATCAGACGATCGGGTCCAAAGCATGCGAGCGCGTGCTGCACGTACGGCTTCAGGTCTTCCGAAGTCCAACTGCTGTGATCGGCTTCCGTAATCAAACCCGAAATCTTTGCCGCGAGCTGCGGTATCGCGGAAGCGCGTTCGAGGTCCGCAGCCCACGCGTCCGACCGCGCAGCATCGCTCAAGCGCGATGCAATCGGCGGCTTGCCCAGGTGATCGAGCACCAGCGAAAGCTCCGGCACGCCCTCCGCAAGTTGCGGGATCAGCGAAAGGTGCTTAGGAAACAAGAGCAGATCGAACGGTAATTTCCGCCGAGCCAGCTCGTCTAATCCTTGAAGGACGTCGGGCCGCAGAAGCCAGCGGTCGTCCGGTTCGTCGTGTACCGGATGCCGAACACCTTTGAACTTGGGATGGCGCTGCAGGCGGTCGAGCGTCTTGCCAAGATGAGGATCCGTCAGATCCACCCAGGCGACCACGCCGAGAATGAACTCGTGCTGCGAAGCCAGCGACAGCAGCCAATCCGCTTCCTCAGGAACGGTCGTCGCCTGAATCAGGATGCTGCCATCGAAGCGATTGTTCGCGAGTACGGGTCCAAGGATTTCCGGCAGCAGAGGCCGACGAAGCGGCGACGGCTCGGGCGGCATCCAGGAATACGGAAACAGAACGGGATCCCAGAAATGCTGATGGGCGTCGATGCGCATGGACTATCCTACGATTGCATGGACGCGGTTTCTTGAGGACCGCGTTTTTAAGGGGGGCCGAGTGAGCAGGTTTCGTTTGTTGCTGGCGGTCGGATTGGTTGCCCTCGCGGCGTGCCGCAAGCCGGCGGAATCGGTCCACATCGATCCGGCGTTGCGCGGGCTCGTGCCCGACGACACCGTCTTGATGGTCGGGCTGCGGCTCGATCGCTTGCAGAATACGCCGGTCTACCAGAAGTACTTCGCAAGCCGCCAATTTCCTCAAGCCGACGAGTTCACCCGCGTCACCGGCGTGGACCTCAAGAAGGACGTCTGGGAGTTGCTCCTCTGTTCAAACGGCAAGGACAGCCTGCTGCTCGGGCGAGGCAAATTTTCGCCCTCCGACCTTGAGCCGAAGTTTGAAAAAGAAGGCGTCGAGCGTATGCCGTACAAAGGCTTCAAGATGTTCGGGAACGAACAAGCCGCCGTGCTTCTGATCAATTCCTCGGTGGCCATCGCAGGTCCGCCCGCCAAGCTGCGGGCGCTGGTGGACGTCAAGGAAACCAAGCGGCCTGACATCCCGGCCGTGCTCGCCGAGCGCTTAAACACTCTCTCGCCAAATTCGCAATTCTGGGCCCTTTACGCCGGCGGACCGGTTCGGATTCCAGTGCCCGAATCGAGCAATCTGGCGAACGTCAACCGCCTGATCCAAGCGGTGCAGGCAGGTTCGCTCTCAGTAGATTTCCGCTTCGGAATCGACGCGGTCGCGACTGGTCTTTGCGGCTCCGACAAGGAAGCGCAGGAGGTTCTGACCGCCCTCCGCGGCATCGTCGGAATGGGGCGCCTCTCGACCAAGGAAAGTCAGACCGAACTGCTCCGCGTTTACGATGGCATCATGATCGACGGCAGCGGGCGCGAAGCGCGCCTGAAGGCGAACATCACTGCCGATCTGGTCGAAAAATTCCTCGGCCAATGGATGAAATAGACCAGCGAAAGCGGCACCTCCGGCAGGATCAGACGGCCACGAGACCCTTTAGCCAGGCTTCCGCCAATTTTTCCGGCTTCGATTTCTTGAGGTCGATTTTCTCCGAGCGGACTTCCCGCCCCTCGTCGAAGAATTTCGCCAGCACTCCCTCGCCCGACGGATGGAGTTCCAAACGCAGCTGCTTCGCGTCCAATCGAAGAACCGTGTCGAGCCACGTGATCTGGACTTTCGCGCGGTGCCCGAATCCGATCCGGACCGCGTGGTTCAGAAGTTCCTGCGTAAAAGCACCGGACTTCAGTGCTTCCGCGAACGGCGCCGCTTTTAACTTCTCCGCCTCCTCGGCGGCGTCGCGGGCCTTGATGCGGCGCAATTCCGCCGGATCGATTTCTTCACGCGCCTCAAGATTTTTGAGGGCGTTCTCCATGTTGTCCGCGTAACTCATACGTAACCATCCCCAGTGTACGCGGTCGCAAACGCGACCCGCGTCATTTTACTTTGTCCCAAAACTATACAGAGCGCTGCGCGTCCGCACGTAAATTCGGCCTCCGGCAATCGCCGGCGTGGCGTAGCACTCTTCCGCAAGGTCATTGACCGCGATCGTCTCCCACTGCTCGCCCGCCCTGACGACGTTGATCTTGCCGCCTTCACTCGTGAAATACACTTTGCCGTCCGCCGCCACAGGCGACGCGAAAACAGGTCCGATCGCATCTTTCAGGCGGCCCGCCTTGAAGACTTCGCCACTTTCCGGATTCAACGACGTCATAATGCCGCCGTCTTTCACGATGTAAAGCACGCCGTTGTAAATCAAAGGAGAGGCCATGTTGGGGGCCTTCTTGTAACGCCAAAGGAAGTGCTTTTCCGTTTGATCGCCGGATCCGCCCGCGCGAACCGCAATCAATCCGTGGTCGCCGACCGAGCCCATACGCCGCGCTTCCCATTCCTCTTTCGTGATGATTCCGTCCTGATTGGCATCGAACCAACCAAAGTGGTCGCCCATGCCGTTCACGGTCGCAAGTTCAGCCGGAGTGATTTTTCCGTCCTTGTCTTTATCGGCTTGCTCGAGGATCTTTTCGAACGGCGGAAATTCGGGCTCGTCGGAGCCGGCGGCGGTCGCGTAGACGATGCCGTTGACAATCGCGGGCGTCGAAATCGGATAGGACCCCTGCTTGCCGCTGAACCACAACACGTCGCCGGTCGCAAGATCGTAGGCGTCGATGCGGAACGACGCGGAGACGATCAACTGCGGCTTGCCGGATTCCGGAGTATAAATCGCAGGCGTCGAATATGCTTCGATTCTCGCGTGAGGCCGATCCCTCTTCCAGCGAAGCTTTCCTGTCTTCAGATCCACCGCGACCACAAACGATCCCGAGTTCTGATCGCACACCTGGTACAGCGTGTCGCCGTGCAGAACGGGAGACGCCGAAAGCCCATAGAAACTTTCGAATGGCCCAAGCGGCATGCGCCAGCGCTCGTTGCCATCCGGCCCGTAAGACACGAGGCCGAAATCCGGGAAAAATGCGTACACGTTGACGCCGTCCGATGACGGAGTCGGCGTCGCGCTGTCGTTGCCTTTGTAGATCTTGTTGGCACGTTCGCGAGGCAATTCGCGACGCCACTGGATCTTGCCAGTGCTTCGATCGAGCGCCAGCGTGAGCAGCTTGTCCTTGTCCGTCGCCGTGACGAAGATCCGCTCCTTCGTGAGAATCGGCGACGACCGGCCAAACGGAATTTCGGTCCGCCATACGATGTTCTTTGAAGGTCCGAATTCGGTCGGGATACCTGTCGATGCCGATACACCCGAGCCATTCGGTCCGCGAAAACGGTTCCAGTCTTCCTCGGCTGCGAAGACAGCAGCGGCAAGCAAAAACAGCGGCAGGATCAGGCGCATGATGATTTTCGTAGCCTCCACCCGTATCTATCGAAGAGCATCGGCACATGCGTATCCGCTCGACCAAGCCCATTGAAAATTATAGCCGCCGAGCCAACCGGTGACGTCCACGACCTCGCCGATGAAGTACAACCCGACCGCCTTCTTCGCTTCCATGGTTTTCGAGCTCAGCTCGTCGGTATCGACGCCCCCAGCCGTAACTTCGGCTTTCTCAAAACCTTCCGTACCCGACGGGTACAGCGTCCACTGATGCAGGTTTTTGGCGATGGCGGCAACGTCATCATTCGATAGCATCGCCAGCGGCTTCGCAGCGACGGGCATCGCCGCGGGATCGACGTCGCTCCAGCGTTCAGCGAGCCGGCGCGGAAGAAAATCGACCAGCGCGGATCGGACCGTAGACGTATCACCGTAAGTTCGGCGAGCAATCAGCCGCTCGGCAATATCTGTGGCGGGCAGCAGGTCGATCGAAACCGCTTCTCCCGGTTTCCAGTACGACGAGATTTGGAGGATGGAAGGCCCGGACAGACCTCGATGCGTGACCAGCAGCTTCTCGTGGAAAGCAGGTCCGTTTCCGGACCGTGCGACCGAATCCGAGGACACGCCGGTGAGGTCGCACCACCGTTTCGTGTCTTTGTCGGCCAATGTGAACGGAACCAGCGCCGGACGCGGTTCGACGATGCGAAGGCCAAATTGCCGAGCGATTTCGTAGCCGAATCCGCTAGCGCCCATCTTGGGGATCGAGAGCCCGCCGGTGGCAATCACCACGCGCGGAGCGGAAAATGTTCCGCGCGAAGTTTCGAGCTGGTAACCGGCAGCGACCGTTTTCACGTCGGTAGAGAGGAAGATTTCGACGCCGGCGTCTTTGCATTCAGCTTCGAGAAGATCGACGATCTGGCGGGCCGATTGATCGCAAAAGAGCTGGCCGAGAGTTTTTTCGTGCCAGGCAATTCCGTGCGATTCGACCAGTGCAAGAAAATCAGCCGAGGTGTAGCGTGCCAAAGCGGACTTGGCGAAATGCGGATTCTGTGAAATGAAATTCGCAGGCGTCACGGTCAGGTTAGTGAAATTCGAGCGTCCGCCGCCCGAAATCAGGATCTTCTTTCCGGCTTCGTCGCTCCGCTCAAGAACGGCGACGCGGAGTCCGCGCTGCCCGGCTTGAAAGGCGCAGAACAGCCCGGCAGCTCCGGCTCCGAGGATAATCACGTCGTAAGTTTGGGTCGATGGGTCGGGCAAGGTAATCAGGCGGGCCGGTTAGAATGAGGTTAGCATGACGAAACGAGTTTTCTGTCTCTTGGCGTTGGGCGCGATCGGACTCGCGGCGGAGAAATACGACGGCCCGAAGCCGAAGAAATCGGACGTGCCGTACCTATTGCATGCCTCGCAGCTCGAAGTAACCGAGTCCGCCGAAGCCAAGCGCGAAATCGCAAAGAACGCCGATACCTACGTCATTCCAGGCGCTGCATCCGCGGCGAGGACACCGCTCGCGGAGCCAATTTTCATCATGCAAGCGGAGAAGCTTTCCCCCGAGCGCATCGAACTGTATCGCTTGGATGTAAAAAACGGCCGCCGCGAAGTGACGCTGTCGAAGCGAAAAGGCGGAAAGGTTCTGCGCTTGACAGTCCGCCGCCTCGAAGGCCGGATCTGGCGCATCGAAGCCGCCGAACCGCTAGAGAACGGCGAATACGCGCTCACCCCGGACGGCTCCGATATCGTCTTCTGTTTCCAGGTCTTCTGAGGCATGCCTTTCATTCGCGGCCGAAGTGGCGCAATTCCCTACCTTGACGCCAGGCGGGATCTTCTTGCGATCAAAGCTTGGCGCCAGACGGAATGGGAAGCCGGTAGGCCGGATGGCTTGCGAGACTGGTACGAGCAAAGCGGCGTCTGCTTCCAATGCCAGGGACACGGCGCCGTGATGGTCGGCTGGAGCCCTCCGACGTCGCTTGACGAAATCGCTTCTGCCGAAAAGCATGGGCTGGAAGAATTGCCCGTATACGATGTATGCGCTATCTGCATCGGAACTGGCAAGTCGGTCGAGCGCTAGCATTCCTTCGAAGGCATATTCCATCGATGTTATAATTGAGCCGTGCCGTGGGACGTCGAGGTCACTGCCGAGTTCGAGAAATGGTGGGACTCGCTATCCACGGCCGGGCAGGTTTCTGTAGATAGGGTGGTCCGTTTACTGATTGAACGCGGCCCGAACCTGGGATTCCTCACAGTTCAGCAATCGCAGCGTCGACGCATCCGCTTCGAGAATTGCGTGTTCAACATCGAGGCCGTCCGTATCGCGTTTTATACGTGTTTGACTCGCGCCGGGCCGCATTGCTCTTGTTAGGCGGGGACAAAGGAATGCTCGGAAGCCGAGGGTACGAGGCATTCGTTCCTGTAGCCGAACGACTTCTCGAACGACACCAGGAACATCTCAAGCAAATTAGGGGGAAGAAATGATCGACAAAGAAATACAGTGAATTGCAGTCTAAAATGCCTCGTGCGGCGCAAAAAAAGGCGGCTGCTCTGGCTAACAAAGATCTAAAGGAACTGGCCTTGAACGAACTGCGCGCGGCTCGTAAGTTGACGCAGGAGCAACTCGCGGATCTACTCGAAATCGATCAGGCAGCTGTCTCGAAACTGGAACACCGCACGGACATGTACCTCAGCACCTTGAGGCGCCTGATCAAGGCCATGGGCGGGGATCTCGAGATTCGAGCTCGGTTTCCGGACGGCGAAATCCGAATCAAACAGTTTCGCGATCTGAACGCGGCCTAAGCTGACCCAGAGCATGCCGGAACCTCCGCACGCGGTACCATAAGGTCGTGAATCTAGGAATAGAATGCTCCTCTCCGATTCGCCCATTTGCCAGGCGTACGCCTTACGTCCAAAGTGGAAACCCCAGTCTGCTGCTGCCACGGAAATGGAAATGATGCTACTTCCCCAGGCGCGTGTATTGGCCCAGCGACTCCTTGCTCACGAAGGCGGCGCGGAGCATCCTTCCGGTCCGGCCGTACGTGCGGCCTTTCGGGTCTGTGACAAATTGCGTCGCCCCGTGATTGCTTTGGCGGGAGTGTCGAGTCACCGCTTGCTCCTGTCTCGTGCTCTCACGCTGGCCAAAGCCGAAGCGCCGGGTCTTGCCACTACGTGGATCGCGGCGGATGAGTCCTTGCAGGATCTACCCGACGTCGTCGGCAAGGAAGTGGACAAGGACCTGGCGAAGGAGGGTGGGGTTGTCCTGCTTACCCGGTTCCTGGGGCTCCTTCTCACGTCCATAGGCGAAACCGCCACCTTGCGGCTGGTGACCTCTGAAATTCTCCCCCCGCCCAGTCCGCGCGATCATGCACCGGTCGGTTTTGAATCGATCCTCAACGAGGCCGACCAACTCCAGGGTGTCAGTGTGCGTCTGGCGGAAATGGCGGAGAAACATCCGGCCGTCACAGGACAGTTGCTGACCGTCGCGGGAAGCGTTCTGAGTGTGGCCGCCCTCTTGAACATTCTGGTGACGATCAAGAGTCCCCGGCCCAACTGATTCCAAGCCCGGTGAATCTCTTTTTAAACCGTTCCCCGCTGCGCTCGCGACGGAATGCCGGTGACCAGGCGGTCATAGTCCTTGAGGCATTCGCCGATGACAATTCCCTGCGATGTGATTTCGTATTCCCGGATATCTTTGCTGTGATTGCCGCCGCGCATTTTGAGAACCATCAGGATCTTGCGCAGTTGGCCTTCGATTTCCACGTAGCGCAGGCGAATCATATCGTCGGTGAGAAAAGAAACTGAGTAGTTAGAGAAAAGCAATTCGGTAAAGGACTCTTCCATTTCCACCGTGCTCAGAATCGTGACGCCGATTCCGGTCACCGAGTAGATCATCCGGTAGAGCGATTCGCGAAAGTCCGCGCGGAAGCCCGGAGCCAGCGCCATTTCAAAGCCGGCCAGCGAGTCGATCACCAGCCGCTTGGCCCCCGTGGCCTTGACCGAGTCAATGATCTCCTGCAGAGTTTCGTCCACCGAAAGGTCAAGCGGGCGAAGATAGATCACTTTCAGGTTCCCGTCACGCATCGCGGAATGGAGCGGGAGCCCAAAGTTCTCCGCCCGTTGCGCGTATTCTTCCGGCCGCTCCTCGAAAACGGCGATGATGCCGGGCTGCCCTTCTCGCAGGCCCGCGGCAATGAATTGCGTGGCCAGCAGCGATTTCCCGGTCCCCGAAGAGCCGGCGATCAAGAGGCTATCGCCTTCCGGAATCCCTCCGCCCAGCATCGCATCCAGTTCAGCAACGCCAGTAGACAGGCGGCTCGCGCCCCGCACTGTGTTCTTGCGGCCCGCCAAACCCAGGGTGCGGGAAAAAGCCTGGATTCCGGCCTCGCTAATGCGAAAGGTGTGCATGCCCGGCACGGATTCCTGGCCCCGCAGTTTCATGATCTGCAGCTTGCGCACCACGGAATTTCCCTCGACATTTTGCCGAAGCCACAACAGGCCGTCAGAGACGGTGAACACCGGATTGTCCCGCAATTCCGCCTCGACGTACTCGCCGATCAGAAACGTGGTCGCCTGCGAACTGGTCAGCAGCATTCCCAAATCCTGGAGGAAGGATTGCACCTGCACTTCATTACTCTCCGGAACATTGCGGATTACCGTGCGAAAGGAATCCACCACCACGATGCCCGGATTGGCCGCTTCAACCTCTTGGGTAATCTCCTCGAGAACGCCGGTCAGGCCTCGAGTCCCCACCACATGGCTCAGGTTGATGAAGCGGACGCAGCTACCCAACTTCGAAAGGTCAAAGAAGGAATATTGCTGCTGGTAGCGCAGCATCTTGAGCGCGGGTTCCCCGAGGATCGTGAAGTAGAGAGCGGGCCTTTCCGGGGTCGCGTTGGCAAAAACAAACTGATGCGCCAGCGTCGTCTTGCCGCACCCGGGAGCGCCGGCAATGATGTTAAATGAGAATTCGGGGATTCCACCGCCCAGAATGTCATCCAATCCTGGAACGCCTGTCGGCAGCGTACTGATCTTGACTCTATTTTGCGGGTTCATGGTTGATGACTCTCTCGGCTTCCTTGGGAAGCACCGTGAAATCGGGCCAGACTGCGAACAGGATTTTGAGCGTCATGGCCTCACCAATCAACTCCGTGAGAAGGCCCAGGAGTTGGGAGATCAGTAAGACGCCGGCCTCGGCCATCCGGTCCTGATTGGCGATTCCGCTCCCACCTTCGAGCAAACCTTCGCCATTGATCTGTACGCCCTGGAAGTCCGGCACGCGGGCTTTGGTTTGTCGCAGCGCGGCGGTCAGGAGTGCCTGAAACGCGACTCTGCCAGCCATCCTCGACAGCGGAACGCGCAGCTTTTCGACAACGCGAAACGCCGCCGGCGGATTCGACCCGGGAACACCGTCCGCGATCGCTTCGAAGGCAATCAGTCGTAGAACAAGGTCGCGATGCTTCGGACTGGGGGTGGCCCGGTTCATTGATTTACGAAATCTGGAGCATATCGAGGTTCCAGTATCCCACCGAATTCTTACGAGCCTCATGCTAATTTGGCGAAGCCTGAGGGGTTTTTCTGGACAGTGCGGCACCAGGACGTGGGTTTACCGGGTGGCTCACAACGTGGCGGCGTTCCATGTGCTCAAGAGCCGTAGAATTTCAATTCGCTTGGTGGCGGAGAGGCGAACAGGATTGAGCGTGAGTTGGATGCACTGAACAGTCATTAGCGCATTTTCGCAGTGATCGTAGATCCCGGACCGTCCTCTTTACGCCGACTCTAGCTCGGGCCGCGGCGTGCGCGCCTTGCAGCCATTCGTAGCACGCCGGTCAGCGCGATCGCAGCCAGCAGCCATGTGGTCCACAGGATGGGATACCGATATCGGGGCTCGAACTGAATGAGGTAGTAAACGAGTGGATAGAAAATCGTCAAACTGATCAACAAAGAGGCGGAAATAGGCGTTTTGCGAAAGCCAAGATAAAGCCCGCCAAGGGAGAGCGCAGTGAGAGCTCCACGAAACAAGGCGCGAGAAGAAGGTGGCATTTGCCGCTGCTCTCCGAGACCCGGAAACCAAAAGTTCCAAATTCGCCCTGCAATCAAAGTCCAGCTCCGCTGCGGATGGGCAAGGATCCAGGCGCGGGCCGTTCTAAGGCGTTCCTGGTTGTATCGATACTCGCCCTGGTCTTTCAGTTCCGCCGCTTCGACGGAACTGGAGTTCGGGTGCAACTTAGAAATACACCCCGTCCGCAGGCTCTCCGAAAATCCCACGGGAGCACAGTCGTTAAAGGAAACGTACAATTCAATGCCGAAATTGTCGCGAATGGGCACGAAGCCCCCGAGCAGGATGCGATTACGAATGGTCCATGGCAAAAGCGCGAGGAGGGGCACCATCCACGCCCAGAGCAGTCGGCGCCGAATGACCGGCGACGACGAGTAGGCTTGCCATGCGGTGCAGGCAAGCATCGGAACCAGGATCACCGGTTGAACATAAATCGCCAAACTCACTAACACTCCGAACGTAATGCGGAGATTGACAGGCCAGCCTCGCTGCGTGCAAATCACCGCTGAGGTCGTCAGCAGGAGTACCAGGAGCCCGGATAAGTGAGCCTCCCATTTCTCTTCGAGGGCCGGCTTCGAAAGGATGCCGAAGACTGCGGCCGTGAAACCGGCCATCGTCGAAAAACCCATGCAGCGGGATGCCCAGGGCAACAGCGCATACTGTAAACTCAGCGCGATGCTGGCTAGAAAGCGGATCGCGAGCCAGCCTGCGGAACCCAATCCCGTCCATTTCATCAGTCCCCAAACCAGGAACGGCATTCCCGGCGCGACGTGTGCCGTTGGACCGGTCGGCATCGCTCCGAATGGATTCCCAAACTCGGAGCGCAATTGGAGGTTCTGCGCGATTCTCAGTGGCTCTGTTGTCACTTCGATTCTTTGATTCGGAGAATATCCCCTCCAGGGCGGCTCGCGCAGAAGACCGCCCGCCAGCAGGACGAGAAACAGAATAATTTCGAGGCGCGATGGCGAAGCGGACATTACTCAATTATCGGGGCAGCCCGGTCCACTCGGTTGCGTCAGTGACTCTCCGCATCCAGGTCGAAGATCACCCTCGCGAGGGTGCCGTTGTACGCCCTGGAAGTCCGCCACGCGGGCTTTGGTTTGTCGCAGCGCGGCGGTCAGGAGTGCCTGAAACGCGACTCTGCCAGCCATCCTCGACAGAGGAACGCGCAGCTTTTCGACAACGCGAAACGCCGCCGGCGGATTCGATCCGGGAACAACGTCCGCGATCGTTTCGAGGGCAATCAGTCGTAGAACAAGGTCGCGATTCTTCGGACTGGGGGTGGCCCGGTTCATCGCTTTACGAAATCTGGAGCATATCGAGGTTCCATTATCCCACCGAATTCTTACGAGCCCCTGATTCTTCCGAAACCCGGCCGTCGAATCGTCCCGTGGAAAGATCCGCTAAAGTAGGGCGAAGAAGTTAAATACTCAGTACACACTTCTGCGCCAGGAGATATACATGCGAACCGCTACGGCTCTGTTGACCCTGACCTTAGGCGTAATGTCCGCGCGTGCGGATATTCTCGTGGCCAGCCGCGATGGGCGTAACGTCGTCGCTTATAACGAAACCACTGGCGCCTACCTCGGCATTTTCGCCGTCGGAGGCGGTTTGGCCGAACCCGAAGCCATCGTGTTCGGGCCCGACGGTAACCTTTATGTCGCCGATCGCCTGAACAGTGCGGTGCTCCGTTTCAACGGCAAGACCGGCGCGTTTCTGAACACGTTCATACCGTCAGCGTCGGGCGGGCTTGCGAGCCCCCGGAACATTGCGTTTAGCCCGGACGGCGTGTTGTTTGTCTCCAGCAACGGGTCCGACGCGGTGCTCACCTTCGACGGAACGACCGGCGCGTTTCTGAAGGTTTTCGTGCAATCGCCAGGCTTACTGCCACGTGGTATCGCGTTCCAAAGAGGCGAGGTGTTTATCGGCAGCGAAGGACGCAACCAGATTCTGCACTACTCAGCCGCCGGCGCTTCGCTTGGTGTTTTCGCGACTGACGCCGAATTGCAGGGACCACGCGAGATGGTCTTCGGCCCCGACGGCAAACTGTACGTGTCCTGTTCAATCACTAGTAAGATCGTTCGTTTCGATGGAGCCACCGGCGCTTTTCTCGGCGTCTTCGCAAGCGCCGGCTTGAATTTTCCCCGCGGCCTGCTCTTCCGGCCGGATGGGACGTTATTGGTGGTTAGCGCCAACACCGGCAGCGTGCTGCAATACAACAGCTCCGGCGCGCTGTTGGGCACGTTTACGCAGGGAGGAATCCTGGTCTTTCCCACCGGGATCGCCGTCACGCCGCCCGCCCAATCGGCGCCAGTCATCACGGCCGCCGGGATTGCCAATGCGGCGAGTTATGCCCTGGGTCTCTCGCCCGGGTCACTGGCGGTGATCTTCGGCACCAACTTGAGCAACGCCGCGGGAATCGTCGGCGTGTCGGTCTCGCCCTGGCCCACCAAACTAGCGAACGCGTCGGTGAAGATTGGGAATTTTGACGCGCCGATTTTCGCGGTTGCCAATGTCGGCGGCCAGGAGCAGATCGACGTCCAGGTCCCTTGGGAAATCGCGGGACAGGCCACCACGACGGTTGTCGTCAGCAACAACGGCGTCAGCAGTTCTCCCGTGACGGTTCCGGTTCTCAGCGTGCAGCCGGGCGTTTTCTCGTTCGACGGTGTCAACGCCTCAGCGAGGCACGGAGTCTCGAACGGTTTGATCTCGCCTGCCTCACCTGCCGCTCGAGGTGAGACGGTTGTCCTCTACGTGACCGGCATGGGCGCGGTGAATCCGGCCGCTGCCACCAATGTTGCCGCGTCCGGAACCACGCTCGCGCGCACAAACATCACTCCGACGGTGACCTTCAACGGAATCAGCGGAGAGGTCCCGTTCAGCGGACTCGCGCCGACTTTCATTGGCTTGTATCAAATTAATGTAGTGGTCCCGCAGAATGGAGCGACCGGAAGTCTCGACGTCATCGTCACCTCCAATGGAGTCGCGAGCCGGGCAGTGAAGCTTGCGGTAAGCAATTAGCCAAGCAAATTCACAACACCGATTTTGCCTGCCAAACTGTTGCGGGTCACCGTTTGGTAACGGTTCGGCATTCGAGCGGAGTTCCGATACTCCGTCGATAGAATGATAGGAATGCATTCGATGCCGTCGAATTCAATCGCGTCAGCGCGGGCAAGCGGACTGCTCCTTCACCCGACCTCGTTGCCTTCGCCGTACGGCATCGGCGACCTCGGGCCAGAGGCGGAGCGCTTTATCGACTTCCTGGCCGCGGCCGGTCAAAGCATCTGGCAAGTGCTGCCGCTGGGTCCGACCGGCTATGGCGACTCGCCGTATCAGTGCTTCTCGGCGTTCGCAGGCAACCCGAATCTGATTTCGCCGGACTTGCTCGTCGAAGACGGTCTGCTGACCGCTGATGAAGCCGGGAACGCGCGCCTCCCGGAAGGCCCCGTCGACTTCGCTGCTGTGTGGCGTACCAAGCGGCGCGTGCTGGATGCAGCCTTCGCACGCATCCAGCCGACGCACCGCGCGGGGATGCGGGAATTTCGCGCTCAGCATGCCATATGGCTCGAAGACTTCGCGTTGTTCATGGCTTTGAAGGACGAGCACGGCGGCGTCTCGTGGCTCGATTGGCCGGACGTGCTCCGCTTGCGCGACCCCGAAGCGTTGCGCGCCGCCCGCGTGCGATGCGTGGATGGAATTGAGCGTCACATCTTCCGGCAATGGCTGTTCTTCCGTCAGTGGGATCGCGTGAGGGCGCTCTGCCGCGCGCGGGGCATTCGCGTGATGGGCGACATTCCGATCTACGTGGCCGCCGACAGCGCCGACGTGTGGAGCCAGCCGGGCTATTTTCTGTTCGGCACGGATGGGCGTCCGTCGTTTGTCGCGGGCGTGCCGCCGGATTACTTCAGCGCGACCGGGCAGTTGTGGGGCAATCCCTTATACCGCTGGGACGTCCATCAGCGAGATGGCTATCGCTGGTGGATCGACCGCTTTCGCGCCACCTTCGAGTGGTTCGACCTGGTTCGGCTCGATCACTTCCGCGGTTTCTATTCGTACTGGTCGGTGGCTGCTTCGGAAACCACCGCGGCGCTGGGAGAATGGCTGCCCGGTCCGCGCGCGGCCTTGTTTGAGGCGCTCGAAAACGCACTCGGCTGTCTGCCGATCTTTGCGGAAAACCTCGGCGTCATCACGGAAGAGGTGGAGGCGCTGCGCACGAGGTTCGCTTTCCCCGGCATGGCGATCCTTCAGTTCGCCTTTGGCAGCGATCCGCAAGCGCCGTCGTTTCAGCCGCACAATTATCCTCGCGATGTCGTCGCTTACACGGGCACGCACGACAACGACACAACCCAAGGCTGGTGGAATTCTGACGCCGGAGAGAATTCCACGCGCTCGGCCGGCGAGGTGCGGCAGGAACGTGCATTCGCGCGCGAGTATTTGGGCACGGACGGCCGGGAGATGCACTGGGCGCTGATTCGAGCAGTGCTCGCGTCGGTGGCGAATACGGTTCTGATTCCGGTGCAGGACGTGCTGGGATTGGGCAACGAAGCGCGAATGAACCTGCCGGCGTCGACCAGCGGCAACTGGAAATGGAGAATGCGGACCGGGGCGCTGGAGCCCGCGATGGCGGACCGGCTGCGGCGGATGGTGGAGGCCTACGGACGCATGCCGCGGGCTTGACCTAAGTGCGGACTGCGCCAGGCAGAGGCTCAAGCGCCGGCTGCCGGACCGGCTCCTGAACGCGCATCGTCAGCAGTGCTGCCACGATAAAGAAAACGCCGCCCGCCAGCACCGCCGCCAGGCGATTGTTGCCGAGCACATTCGTCATAATCCAGCCAAAGCCCAGCGCGGTCGCGATCTCTGGAAGCACGATAAAGAAATTAAAGATGCCCATGTAAAGGCCGTTGCGGCCGGCCGGAATCACGCCGGCGAGAATGGCGTACGGCATCGTCAGCACGCTGGTCCATGCGATGCCGACGCCGACCATCGAGATCAGCAGCAGGCGCGGATCGGTGATGATCCCCACGCTCAGCAGGCCCGCCGCGCCGCACAGCAGGCACATCATATGGGTCGCCCGTTTTCCGAACGCTTGCGCGATGCGCGGCAGAACCAGCGAAAACGCGAAGCAAACCGCGGAATAGGCGGCAAAGCAGATGCCCGCCCACTCGATGCCTTCCTGATAGAGCCGCGAATTCTGGTCCGGCGCGTTGAACACGTGGCGCGCCACCGCGACCGGGAAATACAGCCACATGCAGAAGAGGCCAAGCCACGTGACTACCTGCACGAGCGCCAGTTGACGCATCACGACCGGCATTCCGCGAACGGCGGTGAAGATCTCGGCGGCAACCTGGATCGGTGACGCGGACTTACGGTCGCGCAGTTCCTCCAGATTTTCCGGCGGATATTCCTTCGTCGTAAACACCGTCCAGAGCACCGCCGTCAAAAAGACGCCGGCGCCGGCGTAGAACGAAATCTTCACCGCCATGGGAACGCCGCCGGATCCGGCGACGATGCCGAACCAATGCGTCAATATCCAGGGCAAGGCCGAGGCGAGCACAGCCCCCAGTCCGATGAACAGGCTCTGCATCGCAAAGCCGCGGGTGCGCTGTTCTTCCGGCAGCAGGTCGGCGACGAAGGCGCGAAACGGCTCCATGCTGATGTTGATGGACGCGTCAAGGATCCACAGCATGCCGGCCGCCATCCAGAGCGAGCTGGAGTTGGGCATGAACAGCAGCGCGGTGGACGCCAGCAGCGCACCGGTCAGAAAGTAGGGACGCCTCCGTCCCAGCGGGCCCCAAGTGCGGTCGCTAAAGTGCCCGATGATGGGCTGCACCAGCAGTCCGGTCAGGGGAGCGGCCAGCCAAAGCATCGGAATATCCTCCGGCTTTGCGCCGAGGTACTCGTAGATGGCGCTCATATTGGCCATCTGTAAGCCCCAGCCGAACTGGATTCCGAGGAACCCGAAACTCATGTTCCAGATTTGCCAGAAGCTTAGACGCGGGCGATCCATGCACGCTCCTCTCACGGGGCTGGGATCGCGGTGGGATTCCCAGCGGGAAGTCAGTCAGATGCCTGCGCAACGGACCACCATATTATGAGCGGGAAATGCGCGGGGAGAGAGAAAAAATTCTTCGCGCGGCGCAATCGTTAGTTTTAACGCGGAGAAGTCAGCCGCCAGGCAATCACTTTACTGTCGACCGGCACGCCGCCCTTTACCGATACCCGCAGCAGCACCGCAAACGGCCGCAGCGCGCCGGGCGGTAGGCGGCGAAGAATTTCCTGGATGCCGAGGTCGCTGGTAATGAACTCGGCCGCGCCATGGGTGCCGAACGTTGTCGTTCCGGCGAGAAGGAGGATCGACTGCGGCCGGCTCGGGCCCATAAACAGACTGACGATGGCGTAATCCTCCGTTACCGGGAGGCTGCGAGACGCGAGATAGATCGGCTGTTCGCCCACTTGCGGATGCGCGTTCACGATGCCCAGGTCGCCTTTCCGCGGGCCCTCCGGCACCGTCTCGAAGCGGAAATCGGCCTCGATTGCGAGTTCGCGCAGCGAGAGGTTTTCCGATGGAGACCCGATGAAAATGAGGTCTCGCTCCTTCGTGTCGTCCCAATTCAAGAGGCGTCCGCGTTTCACCGAAAAGGGCCTGCCCAGTTGGCCAAATAGAAGGGTCAACTCGTGCACCGCCATGACCTCGCCGACGCCGGTGTAGTGGTCGAGGATGCCGTTGCTATCCGGCGAACCCGGATCGCGATAACGCAGTCCGGTTTCCGGGCGGCCCACGAATTCGGCATTGCTGTAAACCACCAGGGGCTTCTCCGTTCCGTGGAAGAAGAGGCCCCAGAAGCGCCGCGCCGCGACGCTGACGGGGCTTGCGGCGAGGGGCGAATTCGAAGGCCGCATCATCGCGTAGGTGATTGCAGCCGCAAGGCACACTAGCATTGCGGTCGTCACCCACCAAACCCAGCCCGGCGGGTTGCCGAAGGAGGACAAAATTGAACTCTTAGGCGGAGCGTGGTCCTGGACCGGCTCCATCGTCACCGTGGGCGACACGGGTTCGCGTTGCCGCGCTACCACCGCGTAGGTTCCCTTGGGAATCTCCAGAATCACGCGATCGGTCGACCCGGTTGATGTGTAATACTCTGCCAGCTTCGACCTGAGCCGCGAGGTCTGCACGCGAACGGTCGAATCCAGCCTAGGGTCGAAACCCACCGGGCGGTGGAAGACTTCGACGGCGATCTGGTGTTCTTTGAGGGGCGGATGCGCCGGTTCGACGGTATTCTTGACCAGAAAACGCAATAGGTTGCAAAGCGATTCCGCGTTGTGCAACAGCGAGCTTGCAGCAATTCGTTCCGCCTGGTCGAGAACTTCCTGGGTCGCGGCCGTCACGCTTTGCTTTAATCCTATTCCTTTTTGATGTACGCCCGGAGTGAGAAGCATCAGAATGTTACCGGTAAGTAACATTGATTGGTAACTCATTAATAATTATGGTGTAACCGATCCGTAGCCGTGTCATACACACGGCTTGCTTTACAAACGGATAACCGGGGAGCACCATACTCCTGACTGTTCCGCTCGGTCCGGAGTCGGGGTTTTCCGGATGCGATCCACGTAGTTTAAAGAAACCAAGTAGGGGTCAAAATGGAAATTCTAAGAAACGCCAAGCACGCCAAGCCGCGCGCCGTGGCGGCATTCGCGATTGCAGCATGTCTCGCCCTCGCGATACCCGGCTGGGCGCAATTTGAGACGGCGCGACTGAATGGTGTGGTCCTCGATCGGTCAGGCGCCGCGGTCTTCAAAGCGAGGGTCAAGGTGACCAATCTCGCCAACGGGACTACGGCCACCGTCGAAAGCTCGGCACCTTCCGGCCAGTTCCTGATCTCCGCGCTAGCTCCGGGACGTTATAAAGCGGAAGTCACCAAGGACGGCTTCCGGGTCATCAACCAGGAGATCACCCTGCAGGTGGCGCAGGTGGCCGATGTCACTTTCAGTCTCGAACCCGGCTCGGTCTCGGAGACGATCAACGTGTCAGCCGAGGCGGGATTGGTGCAGTCGGCCGATTCCGCGATCGGCGCTGTGGTCCAGGCGCGGCCGATTGTGGAATTGCCGTTGAACGGCCGCAACTTCACCCAGCTCGCAACGCTGATTCCCGGGGTCACGCGCGGTGTCGTCGACGGCGCGGCCACCGGAGCCGGCGGCAACGTCGAAACCTTCCGCAACGGCAGTTCGGGCGGCGCGGCGCTGGCCGTCAACGGACTTCGCCCGCAAGCCAACAGCTTCCTCATCGATGGCGTCGACAACAATGAATCGCTGGTCAACACGCTGATCCTGAACCCGAACGTCGAATCCATCGCCGAGTTCCGCGTCCAGACTTCGGTCGCGCCGGCCGAATTCGGGCGCGCTGGCGGCGGTGTCGTCAACGCCGTCTCCAAGTCCGGCTCGAACGAGTATCACGGCAGCGCGTACTGGTTCCTTCGCAATAGCGAACTCGACGCCCGTCCGTCGCTTGCGCCGACGCAGGATCCGTTCAAGCGCAACCAATTCGGCGGTACGCTCGCTTTGCCGATCATCAAGAACAAGCTGTTCTTTTTTGGCGACTACGACGGACTCCGACGCCGCCAGCCGCTTTCGCTCGACCTGGCAACCGTGCCGACCGCCCGCATGCGGTCCGGCGATTTCAGCGAACTGCTGAACCCGGCGGCCAATTCCGGAATCGGAGCGCCGATCCGTATCCGTGACCTCACCACTGGCCAGCCGTTCGAGGGCAACATCATTCCCACGGCGCGCCAGAACAAGGCCGGCGTCAACTATCTGAATGCGTTCCCCACCGCCAATATCGCGGGACGCTTGACGCAGAACTACTCGGCGCAGCGCAATCAGATTGAGGACACCGACCAGTACGACTTCCGCGGCGACTACATTGTCGGCGCGAAGGACAATTTGTTCGGTCGCTTCAGCAAGGGCGTGACGGATTCGACGACCACCTCACGGCTGCCCACGCTGCCGGCCGGATTCGGATCGGGCACCAACACCGCGAAGCCCTACCAGGTGGTGATCGGCGAAACCCACGTATTCAATGGATCGCTGATCAATGAACTCCGCCTCGGCTTCAACCGCATCACGTACGGCTATCTTCCACCGTTCCAGGATCAGCAGATCTCCGCCAATCTCGGCATCGTAAACGCGAACACCAGCCCTCTGCTCGGCGGCGGCGCGCTGATCGGCGGCTTCAACAATCAGCTCGAGTACACCGGCGACTTCGGGCCGTACCTGGTTCCGCAAACCTCCTACCAGGTGGCCGATACGTTTAGCTGGATCAAGGGCCGCCACTCGTTCAAGTTCGGCTTCACGTTGATCAAACGCCAGGTCAACCTGTTCCGCCCGAACCGCGGCAAGGGCTACTTCTTCCTGTACGGCAATGGAGACAGCCCCTACTCGACGGGCTTCGAGCAGAGCGACCTGCTGGCCGGCTTCGTGAATGAATACACCATCGGACCTCCTTTCGGAACCGTCGGGACCCGCAACTGGGAAAACGGATTCTTCGCCCAGGACGACTTCCGTCTGACGCGAAAGCTGACCCTCAACGTCGGCATCCGGTACGACTACTTCACCTGGCCGCGCGAAGTGGCCAATCGTCAGGCGAACTTTGACCTCGCGACCCGGTCTCTCAAGATCGCGGGCCAGAACGGCACGCCAGAAACGATCCTCAACACGGACAAGAACAACTTCGCACCCCGCATTGGATTCGCCTACGCGGCGGATTCGAAGACGGTCGTGCGTGGCGGCTACGGCCTGTTCTATTTCCTCGATCGCGGCGGCATCGACAATCAGTGGGCGCAGAATCCGCCGTTCAGCGGCTTCTCGTCATACCGCTTCGACCAAGGCTACCGGATCACGCTTTCGGGCCAAGCCGCTTTGGGTACTGGCACCGCGGGTTCGCTCGATAACCGGAGCGCCACGGCGGCGCTTCCGCTGGGCACCACGTCGGGCCTGAATCTCAGCAACCCGGCGGGGCTCGCCGTGTTCGCCTCGAACACGAATAACGTGAATTCCTACGTCCACCAGTGGAACCTGCAGATCCAGCGCGAACTGTTCGGAGGCTGGGTCGGCGACCTTGGGTACGTGGGAACCGCCGGCCACAAGCTGACCACGTACTACGACGCCAATCGTCCGATCTTCAACTCGGCGAACCTTCGCAATTACCCAACGCTAGGCAGCGTCAACGTCCAGGAAACGCGTGGGAATTCAAACTATCACGCCTTGCAGGTGCAATTGGAGCGGCGCTTTAAGAGCGGTTTCCAGATGCGGGGCGCCTACACCTGGTCGCATACCATCGACGACGGCCTGGGCGCGTTTGACTCCGGTCAGCCGCAGAGTATCTTCAATCTCGGCGCGGAGCGCGCCAATTCCAGCCTCGACACCCGTCACCGGTGGGTGCTCAGCGGTCTGTATGAGCTCCCTTTTGGCAAGGGTAAAACATACTTCGGCAACGTGGGCCGCATCGGCGATGTGATCGCCGGTGGGTGGCAATTGAATGGAATCTGGCTCTGGCAGTCCGGCCAACCGGTCAACATCACGCAAGGCGACAACTATCGGCCGGATGCGGTGGGCTCGCTCGCGACGACCGGAAATCCGAGCAACTACATTTCGGCGAGCCAATTCCGCCAGGTACCGCGCAACGCGTCCGGCGTCATCGTGCGACCTGGATTCCTCGGACGAAACGCGATCGTCGGACCCGGCATCAATCAGCTGGATCTCTCGATATTCAAGAAGTTCGCGATCACGGAGCGGGTAAAGACCGAGTTCCGCGCCGAGAGCTTCAACCTCACCAACACGCCGCAGTACGCCAACCCGCAAGGGGACATCACCAATGGCAACTTCGGCCGTATCACCACCACCCGGTTCTCCACCAACCGTCAGATCCAGTTGGCGCTTCGGTTCTCGTTCTGAACAGCGGCTGCGCTCCGCGCGCAGTAGCCGCAAAAACTGGCTGGAGGGCGGCCCGCGGCGCCCTCCACTTTTCGATCAACGCATTTTTCGAATTCACCCCATTTTTCAAATTAACCCATTGAGTTGAGGATGACCCACATGCGATTGGTGCTCGCGCTGCTTGCCGGAGCCTGGCTGCTGCCCGCCGCCAGGGCGCCGCAAGTCAAGAAGATCGAACCGCCGAGTTGGTGGCAGGGCAGCTCCTGGAATCCGATTCGACTGCTGATTCGCGGCGTAAATCTCGGCGGGGCGAAGCTCACCGCGCCGGCTGGCTTTCAGGTCTCCCGCGTCGCCTCGAACGAGGCCGGCACCTATCTGTTCGCCGACCTGCGTATCTCGCCCCAGGCGAAACCCGGGTCCCACTCGCTCACCGTTCTGTCGGCGGCCGGCAAGACGAATGTGACATTCTCTCTCCTGCCGCCCCTCGATCGCAAGAAAAGCTTTCAAGGCTTCTCAAGCGACGACCTGATCTACCTCATCATGCCGGACCGCTTTGCCAACGGCGATCCCTCGAACGACGATCCGCCCGGCGCGCAAGGCCTCTTCGACCGCACGAAAACGCGGTTCTATCACGGCGGCGATTTTCAGGGAATCATTGACCGGCTACCCTACCTGCGGGATCTCGGTGTCACCGCCATCTGGTTGACTCCCTGGTACGACAACGTCGATCACGTGAATCAAAAAGAGCGGTACGACAACCAGGACATCACGGATTACCATGGCTACGGCGCAGTTGATTTCTACGGTGTCGAACAGCATTTCGGTGACCTCGCCAAGCTCCGTGAACTCGCCGTGAAAGCGCATGCGGCTGGCATCAAGCTGATTCAGGATCAGGTGGTCAACCACACCGGGCCTTATCATCCCTGGGTCGAGGATCCGCCCATGAAGGATTGGTTCCACGGCACGGCGGAACGCCATCTCGCGAACGAGTTTCAAGCCTGGACGCTGATCGACCCCAATTCCGGATCCACGATTCGCCGTAAAACCCTCGACGGCTGGTTCGTCGACATCCTTCCGGACCTCAATCAGGACAACCCCGAAACGCGCCGCTATCTCATCCAAAACGCGCTCTGGTGGGTCGGCGTGGTTGGCATCGACGGAATCCGCCAGGACACGATGGCGTATGTTCCGCGAGGCTTTTGGACGGAGTGGTCCAATGCGCTGCACAAGGAGTTCCCGAAATTGAAGATGGTGGGCGAAGTGCTCGAAGGCGATCCGGCGTTGACGTCGTTCTTTCAAGGCGGCCGAACCGGGTTCGACGGCATCGACACCAGGATGGATTCGGTCTTCGACTTTCCGCTGATGTTCACGGCCCGGGCGGTGTTCGCCGGCGGCGCGCCGGCCAGAGAGATCGCCAAGTTGCTCGCGCATGATCGCTTCTATGCCCGCCCCGCGGAACTGGTGACCACGCTGGGCGTGCACGACATCAAGCGATTCCTCAACGAAGCAAAAGCTACGGAGGCCAGCCTGCGAATGGCGTTCACGCTGCTGTTCACCGTCCGCGGAATCCCGATGGTGTATTACGGCGATGAAATCGCAATGCCCGGCGGCGAAGACCCGGACAACCGGCGCGACTTTCCAGGCGGATTTCCCGGCGACTCCGCCAACGCATTCCGCGAGCAGGAGCGGACCCCCGCTCAACAGGCGATGTTCCTGCATGTGAAAAAGCTCGCCGCCGTCCGCCAAGGCTCCCAAGCTCTGCGCCAGGGCACAGTGCAGATGCTGGTCGCGAACGACACCGCGCTCGCCTTCGCTCGGCAATCCCCAAGCGAAACCGCCATTGCCGTCTGGAATACGTCGGACCAGCCCGCGAGTGTCGTTATTGATGTCTCGGCGCTCAAGCTGCGCGGCGACGCGCTCGAAGACAGGCTGACCGGCAAGCGGTTCCACGTCGACGGCGGAGTTCTGCGAGTTGAATTAGGCGCGCGCGACTCCGCCGTGCTGTTCTGATTGGCGGGCGATCGCGGGCGGATACATCGTCAAGCACTTTAAGTAGGGAAATTCCAATCGTTTTTCGCAGATTCAACTTGCGTTTCTTCCAGAGGGTCATACGGAAGATACCGCTAACCGTGTCCGCAGCACCGGCAAGGGCCAAGAAAAGCAGCGCCAGCCAAAAGTTCACCGATCGGCCGAAGCCAATGATGGCGACACCCCATCAGCTTGCGGCCCAGCCGCCGATTCTTGTTCCATCTCGTCGATCGACGTGTCTAGGAAGTTGCAAAGCAGTAGTGGACGAAACGTACGATGGCCGCACAGCAACGCCTTCCCGGCGCGGCTTGAGGCATGCACAAAGATGCGTTTGGCCATAGGGCGATGCGAACACAAGGAGATCTGCAATGAAACGAATCTTTGACCTACTCACGGCGGCCAAAGCGGCACTGGGAAGCGGCGCTCTGCTGCTGGCCCTTGCTGCCGCTCCGATTGCGATGCAAGCGCAGGTAACGCTGTTCGGCACGCCGTCCAACTTCGACGTGCTGAACGACACCGGGCAGGATGCGCACGGGTTCGAGATTGAGCTGCAAGGCATCACTCCCGCTGACCTGGCTGGCGTGTGGACCGCGACCCGCTTCCCGTACACCATTCAAACGATCCCCGGCGGCATCGTGATTCACTATGCCAGCCCGTACGCCGGTGGCCGTTACTCGATTACGACCGTCACTCCCGCGGCCTTCAACCCGACGCTGGGCCATTCCTGCGTCTTTGGCGCGATCGCCGGTTGCGAGCACTACGGATACTATTTCCCGTACTACGGCGGCGGAGCCCGGCCGACCAAGACGATCTATCGCTGGCTGGTGGACGATCCTCAGAATCCAGGCACGTTGATTCCCTCTCCCGGGCAGATCGTCCAGGTTCCGGCGGTGGTGGTGATTCTGGTTCCGCCCGCGGTACCGGGCGGCGCACCTGGTATCGCTTTCCAAATCCCGGTGCTTCCTCCGCCGCCTCCGCCGATTCCGAAACCGGAGCTGCAATATGGCGTGGCCAAGTGGGTCAAGGTATTGAAGAGTGAAGCGCAGCGCGCCGTCGTGGTGGACGATTTGCTCGAAGACAATCCAGTGGTTCCGAACGACGCCGATCCGGCAGCGGTTGAGACTGCCTGGAAGCTGCTCCAATTCAATCCGCACAGCGCCAACAGCGGCATTCTGCACAGTCAGGCGATTGTCGGCCAAGGCGCAAAGGCGGTGATCCGCAAGTACGAATTCTACAAGTACTCGGGGCCACTCGATCCGCTGAACGCCAAGGCTCTCTGCGGCGGCGATGGACTCTGCACGGCGCCGCTCCCCGGCGAACTAGGCGATTTCATCGGCAACCAAATGGCCGCGGCCAACGTGGGCGTTGCCTCTGTGACGGTGGTCCGCGCTGGAACCGGCTCCGGCACAGTGAGCGGCGCAGGTGGCAAGATCAATTGCGGCGGCTCTTGCTCGACTCCGCTCGCCCTTGGTACGGCGGTGACGCTGACCGCCAAAGCGGCCAGTAACTCGACGTTCAACGGATGGACCGGCGACTGCGTAGGAGCGGGGTTGACGTGCACGTTCAACATCAGCGCCGAGAACAACGTCACGGCAAACTTTGTCGCGGCTGCCGCGGGTGGGGGCGGCGGCGGTGGCGCCGCGGCCAGCTTCAAAATCAGCATCAGCAAGAACGGCAACGGTACCGTGACCACCGATCCCGCCGGCCAAAGCTTCGCCAGCGGAACCGTTGTCACGCTGACGGCGACACCGGGCGCGGGACAGCCTTGGGTTGGTTGGGGCGGCGCATGCGCGGGTATTTCCACCACGTGCACGCTGACGATTACGGCCAACCAGGCGGTTACGGCTAACTTCCGATAGCGCGGTTGGACGGTTAGAGAAAGGAACCCTCGGAGCCAGATCCAATCTGGCTCCGAGGGTTTCTGCGTAGGAATATTACATCGCCAAAGTTCACTATGCAGGTCGGAGCAGTGATGCGCGTGGGCCTCGTTGTCGCCCGGTGGGCGCTCCAGCAGCCTTGTTCAAACTGCACGCGGCAGGCTAGCGTCAGGCCCGTAGATTGGTTGCCTTACTGATAAGTAACCGGAATTCTCGTCCCCACCTGAGCAAACACCGCGCCCAGATCGAGTGTCGGGAACCATCCGCGTCCAGGATGCTGCCCAGCGCGCGTGCCGAGTATTTCGGAAAGCTTCAATGTGCAGTTCCGGGCGGAGTTCTTCAATGTTTTGAACCATACGAACTTTTTGTCGCCCGGATTCCTGAATACATTCGGACAAAACAACTCGATCGTCGATGCCAACGGCC
>JBBQWZ010000033.1:0-76576 GCA_038210135.1 Bryobacterales bacterium | reverse complement strand
CGCTGGCCGGAAGATTCCGCTTTCGCAAGTACGCCTGCAGTTCGCCGCGCTGAGTCGGGGTCAGGTGCAAGACTTCCATCTTCGCCATAATTACAAGACGAAGACAGAACGCTATCGGTTACTCGGGGACATCCCACTAGCAGATATTCACGGAGACTCTGGATGGTCCGATACGATTCGAATTTCTTGCCTCGATCGTATGCCTCCGTTGATGGTGTTAAGACTTCGGCGATCAGCACCGGATTCAAAAGCACGTCTCGTTGATCACTACTCAGCTGTAGCTCTCCGCATACGACACCACAGTCGGCGTAGGTATAGAGACCAGTCGCGGAGACGAGGATTCGCATGTCGGAACTAAAGGTCCGACAACCCGGAGGGACTTGTCGATCGAGCAGCGCCGTCATTTTGGCGGAAAGAAACGCGTGATTTGGCGAGCCCCCAGCCATCGCGTCCATTTGCCCGTCGTGGAATTCACTTTTCGATTGCGCGGCGCGCTCGATGGTGAGGTACTGATCCTCGGTCATTGGCGAATTGGGCATCCTTGCCATGTAGCTGTTATCGCCGACTACTCGTACCGCAGCGACTCTACCGGAATGATCCGCGCGGCGTTCCTCGCCGGATAGAGCGTCGCCAGGAAACTCACCAGGATCGCCGCCCCTGCGATCCACAAGCCGTCAAGCGGCCTCGGCGCGAAGGGAACATACGAGAGCGCGTACACCTGTTCATCCAACGCCGGCCAATGATACCGGTCCGCAAAGAAGCAGATCGCGTACCCGAGAATCAGGCCAAGCGATGAGCCGACCGCGCCGATCAGCAGCCCCTGGTACATGAAAATCTTGCGGATTTGCCCTTCGCTCGCGCCCATCGACATCAGCACCGCGACGTCGCGATGCTTCTCCATCACCATCATGACCAACGCGATAAAGATGTTCAGCGCAGCGACCAGCTGAATCAGTCCGATGGTGATTACGGTGACAAGGCGCTCCATTTTGAGCGCACCCAAAATCTGCCGATTCTGTTCGCTCCACGTCGTCGGAGTCAGCCCCGGCCCAATGATCGGCTGCGTTGCCGCGGCCACTTCGCTCGCCTTGTCGATATCGTCGAGCCGCAATTCTATCGTATTCACGACGTCTGAAAGCGAAAGTACCTTTTGCGCCGATTTCAGCGATGTGTACGCCCAAGCATTATCCAGCTCGAAAAATCCCGTCTCAAAAATTCCGACCACGCGGAAACGGTAGAACGCCGGACGCGGACCGAAGGGCGTCAACTCGCCTTGCGGGCTGATCATCGTGACCTGCGTATTCAGTAGCAGGCCGGTCGCTTGCGCGAGGCGTGAACCCAAAATGATTCCAGGCAAATCGCCTGTCGCGTTGTTCAACCCCGCAACCGAACCTTCCTTCAACTTCGCCAACGCATCCACCAGCGGCGCGTTTCCACCCACCGGGATCCCCTTCAACACGCAGCCCGAGGACTGCCGCGTACCGCTCAGGAACACGCTGCCGTACAATCCCGGGGACGCGCTGACCACGTGCGGAATCTTCGCCAGTTTCTCCGTCAACGGCTGCCAGTCCTGGATTCCGAAGCCCGGTTCCTTTTCGAGAATGCTGACGTGCGCCGTCGCGCCGAGTAGGTTCCGCTGCAGCGTGGACCGGAATCCATTGTTGATCGCGAGCGCCACCACCAGCGCCATCACGCCCGCCGTCACCCCCAGGATCGAGATCACAGTAATCACGGAGATCACCGCCTGCTTGCGCTTGGCGCGCAGATAGCGGGCGGCCACAAACAATTCGAAGCGAGGCACAGCGGATTCCTAGATGCCGTCGAATTCGCGCAGCTTTTCGAGCAGCCCGATCTCGCCTTCGGGACGCAACAGCGGAAACAGAATCACGTCGCGAATCGATTTCGAGTTGGTGAAGATCATCGTGAGCCGGTCCACGCCGATTCCCTCTCCACCTGTCGGCGGAAGCCCGTAGCACAGCGCACGGATGTAATCTTCATCCATCTGGTGTGCTTCTTCGTCGCCTTTTTCCCGCTCGCCCAATTGCATCTCGAAACGGCGGCGCTGCTCCTGCGGATCGTTCAGCTCGGTAAACGCGTTTCCGATCTCCATACCCGCGGCGAAGATCTCAAACCGTTCCACGATCGACGGATCGTCGGCCCGCTGCTTCGAAAGTGGCGACACTTCGACCGGGTAGTCGAACACAATCGTCGGATCCCACAGTTTTGGTTCCACGTGTTTTTCAAACTCGTGCAACAGGTCGTGGCCCTTGGCCGCGCCATTGCCGCCCGCTTCCTGAACAGCGTCCGCCATCGAAACGCGCCGGACCTTCGAGAAATCCAGCGTCCGTCCATCGAACTCCACCGCCGGACTGCCCGTCGCATCGATCGCCAGCTGTGTCAACAGCGCCTCCGACAGATCCATCATCCCGAGATAATCCGTGTACGCCTGATAGAACTCGAGCATCGTAAATTCGGGATTGTGGCGCGTCGAAATGCCCTCATTCCTGAAGTTGCGATTGATCTCGTACACCCGCTCCAGACCGCCGACCACCAGCCGCTTCAAGTACAACTCCGGTGCGATCCGCATATACAGATCGATATCGAGCGTATTGTGGTGCGTCACGAACGGACGCGCCGCGGCCCCGCCGTACAGCGCCTGCATCATCGGCGTTTCCACTTCGACAAAGCCGCGTTCCTCGAGCTGACGCCGCAGCGACGAAACAATCTTGGCTCGCGTCAGGAAAATCTTCTGACTCTCCGGATTCGCGGTCAAATCCAGATACCGCTGCCGGTAGCGCGTCTCCACATCTTCGAGCCCATGCCATTTCTCCGGCATATTCAACAGAATCTTAGATAGGAACTCAAGCTTCTCCGCGTGGACGCTCAACTCGCCCGTGCGCGTACGGAACAGGTAGCCCTCAACACCAATGATGTCGCCAATATCCAGAATCTGATGCAGCGCGTAGTCGCGCTCTGAAACCGCGTCCTTTTTGATATAAACCTGAATTCGCTGGCCCCACTGCTGCAAGTGACAGAAGCTCGCCTTGCCCATGCGGCGCACGCTCATCAGGCGTCCGGCAATCTTGACCAGCGGCTTCGCGGCATCCAATTCTTCCGTCGTCTTCGCGGTATAGTCTCGCAGGATGTCCGGCACCGAATGGGTAAAATCGAAACGCTTTCCGTAAGCCGAAAAGCCAAGTTTCTCGATATCGCGGATGCGTTCCAGGCGCTGCTTTAACAGGTCGTCTTCAAGGGACATAGGTAATCATTTATCGTCTCACGGACGATGCGGCGAAGTGATCGAGTTAGCGCCGGACGATCACTTCGCGCAGGTGATCCCGCGTCAGGAAAAACTTCACCGAACCGAAATCCTGGAACAGCTTTTCGAGATTCCGATTATTGAAATGCTGCGCTGCTTTTCGAGTACCGCCCCGCGAAGTCAGCTGGATCGAGCGCGCGTTCGCAATGCGGTACGAATACGCCGGAACCGCCTCCAGGTTTTCCTCCGCATGGAACAAAGCCAGCATGCACGCGTTCGGCTTCAAGATCCTGTGCAGCCGGTCGACCGCGACCTGCAAAATTTGTGGAGGCAGAAATTGAAGCGTGTCCCAAACCAGCGCGCCATCGAAATGCTGATCCGGAAACTCGAGACTCTGCTCAAGAAATTGCGCCATGTGCGGCGGATCGTAAACGGATACATCGTCCGATCCGTACACCGCTTCGAGGGTGCGCAAAATATCGTCTGAGTAAATGCGGTGTCCCAGGCCCGTAATGAACGTAACCGTTCCCTGGTTCGCCCCCGCGAGATCGAGGATCGACAACCCTTCCGGCTCCTGAATGGATGCGCAGAACTGTTCAAGCCCGTGACTGTTGCGTGTCTCCAACGTGCCGCTGCTTCGCGTCTACCCGTCTAAACTTACCGCTTCACGTCGTTTGCACCCGCCGCAGCCGCGGTCACTTGCGGCGAACTTGCCGGCGCACTCACGCTCGGCGCGGGTTGCACCTTCGGTGCTGTCACGGCTGCCGGCCGAACGACTTCCGGCTTGATGATATCGATATTGCCCTTGAAATAGGCGCCGTCTTCGATCACAATGCGCGCCGTCTTGATATCGCCAACCAGCTTCGCGTCTTTGCGGATGTCGATCTTGTCGGTCGTCTCCACGTTCCCGTGGATCGTTCCGAATACCACGATCTCGCGCGCCTTTACGCCAGCCAGCACCTTGCCGTTCGGTCCAACCGTCAAACGGTTTTCCTGCAACTCGACAGTGCCTTCCACTTCTCCATCAATCGTCAAATCTTCGCGCGAGAAGATCTGGCCTTTAATCGTGACTGACTTTCCAATGTTGGCGGAGCGCGACGACGCCGACTGCTGAGGCGTCGAGTCCAGCGTGCGTCCGGATAACGTGGACATCGGAATTCCCTCCTGAGAAAGTTGCGACTGGGTCGGCGGGACCGAAGCAGGCTTCGGCACAAAGTCTTCTTCTTTTCTGCGATTCCACATTAGGGCTGTCTCCTTGCCTGTTGAAACGGCTGCAACCAGCCACGCGAACGCGGAAATTGCCAGCCTTTGGCGAGAATCTTAGTGTACTACCTTTGAGTCGCGGCGGGCCTTAGACGTTTCACCAACTCGTCGATTCGTTCATGCTTTTGCAATCGATTCGCAAAACTACGTCGCCGCCGGAACCTCCATCAGCAAGTCCAGAAACGCCTGCGCTACTTTGTGAAATCGTTTCCGCTTCCGATGAATGATTCCCAGCGGCCGGAACAGATCGGGCTTCGCGAACGGAATCCCCATCAGCCGTCCCTGCCCGATCTCCTCCAGCATGATTCGCATCGGCATAATACTCACCCCGACCTGATGCGCCACCGCTTCCTTGATCATTTGCAAGTTGTCGAAATGAAACGCCGCGTTTACCTCTACCCCTCGCTCGCGCAGGAAGCGATCGATGTCGCGTTGAATCGGAAGATCGTCGTCGAAACCGATAAACGGCAAGCCTTGCAAGTCGTGCGGCTCGACCCGTGTTTTTTGGGCCAAGGGATGAAAAGGCGACACCGCCACCACCATTTCCTCCTCGCGCCAAGGGATCACGGTGATCTCGCGAGTCGGTTCCGCGTAGCTCACCAGACCCAGATCCGCTTCGTCCGCTTCGACCGCGCGGTATACCTTCTCTGGACGAAGGTATTCGACGGCCAGGTGCGCGTCCGGCATACAATCGGCGAACTTTCGCTCCAGCTCTCCCATTTCGGATAAGCCCACCGAATAAATCGAAGCCACCCGAACCGTGCCCTCGGTCTGATTGCGGACCTGCCCCATCGCGACGTCGAACATTTCACGCCGCCGCAGTACGTCACGGCAGAAGTCCTGGAACAGTTTCCCGGCGCTCGTCAGCTCCAACGGACGATGGCTGCGATCGACCAGCGCCACGTTCAGCAGCCGTTCGATTTCCTGCAGACTCTGGCTCGCCGCCGATTGGCTAACGCTGTTCAGCGCAGCCGCCTTGCTGACGCTCCGGCTTGCCGCGATGTCCTTGAAAAGCCGGATCTGTTCAAAGGTCACGCTTGCAGTATAGATTTAGTACATCTAATATTGCAAGATTGCATTTCCGATCGAGCTAATGGTGATCCAAGTGGCTTAGGCCTAAGGCCTGTGCATCGTAGCCTACCCGTCGGGCTGTCAGTGTGGCATAGGTCTCTGACCTGTGCGTTTGACTTGAAAAGCAAAAACCCCCGCCAGGGTTTCAGCCCGGCGGAGGTTTTCTCAAGTCTCATCGGCGCGAGGTAGGCCGGTCCAAGTGGATCAGACGGCCCCGTCACTGAACGAAACATCGACTGTCAGAAGGTGCGACTCAGCAGTCGGTCACCTCGCGCATTGAATCAACCGAATAATTAGAACTACAACTGTCAGAACTCATTCGACTGGATCACCTCCTTCCTCAGTGATGAACGCAGAATAACTCCGAAGCCTTGTGAGTGTCAACAGGAAACTGCAGAAATGTTCTATAGATAGTGGTTATAGCCGCATAGAGCGCAGCAGGCTGTGGCGGGATGGAACTAGCCGTGTTTCGTCTTGCCACGAATTCGCGCATCGACGAAGTGCCGTGCGCTACAGTATTCTTCGCATGCCGATCTCTGCCCGACTCCTCTTCCTGGCCGGTCTCGCGGCCACGGCCTTCGCCCAGGCTCCCATTTCCTACACCGTCCGCATTTCGGACCCCGACACGCATTACGCGCACGTCGAGATGCGCGTGCCGTCGGGGGGACGTCCCGCGATCGAATTGAAGATGGCCGTCTGGACCGCCTACGTCATCCGCGAATTCGCAAAGAATCTGGATTTGGTCGAAGCCCGCTCGACGACCGGCGACCCGTTGGCCATCACCAAGATCGCGAAGAATCGCTGGCGCGTCGAAACCAAAGGCACGGACGCGGCCATCATCAGTTATCGTGTCTATTCCCACCGCCTAGGCGTGCAGGATAACTGGATCGACGACGAGTTCGCATTGCTCAGCGGCGCCGCGACTTTCATGACACTCGTCGAGCCGCTCTCGACGAAGCGCGAGCATCGGGTCCGCGTGATTCTTCCGTCCCGCTGGAAGACGGCAATTAGCGGCATGCCGGAGCGCAATGGCGAGATGATCGCCGCCGATTACGAAACTCTGGTGGATTCGCCCATCGTCGCCGGCAATCCGGCCATCTACGACATCAAGGTAGGCGGCAAGCTCACCCAACTCGTCAACGTCAGCGAAGGCGGCGTCTTCGACGGAGCCAAGGCCGCGCGCGATGTCGCGAAGATCGTCGAAGCCGCCCGAGCTATGTGGGGCTCTCTGCCCTATGACCGCTACGCCATCCTCAACATGCTTACCGGCGGCGGAGGCGGCATGGAGCACATGTATTCGACCGCCATCATGGGCAATCGCCAGGCGACTTCGAATCCCATGCGCTATCACCAATGGCTCGGCTTGGTCGCACATGAATATTTCCATCTCTGGAACGTGAAACGCCTGCGTCCGGCGGAAGTGCTCGCGGGCGAGTATGAAACCGAGCCATACTTCAAGACGCTCGGAATCGCCGAAGGCTTCACCAGTTACTACACGCCGCTTCTGCTCCGCCGCTCCGGTGTCGCCACCGACGAAGAGTTCTATCGCGACCTGTCGCGCACCATCGAGCAGTTGCAGGCGACGCCGGGGCGGCTGGTGCAGTCGCTCGCCATGTCGTCGTTCGATACGTGGATCAAATTTTACGGCCCCGACGAAAACTCCGGAAACACAGCGATCAGCTACTACACGAAAGGTGAAGTCGTCGGCTTCCTGCTCGACGCGCGAATCCGCAAAGCGTCCGGCGGCAAGAAAACCCTGGACGACGCCATGCGTCTCGCCCTTGCGACCACACCCGTCTATAAATTGGACGATTTCCGCCGCGCCTGCGAGAATGTCGCCGGAACCGACCTCAGCGACTTCTTCCAACGCACCTTCGAATCGACCGAAGAGTTGGATTACCGCGAAGCGCTCGCCTGGTTCGGCCTCACCCGCGTGCCCTCAGAGGCACCGGCGTCTACAGGCAGGCGCGGCGTTCCTGCCGGCCCCAGTTTCCAAGGCGCCGAAATGCGCGCCGAAGGCATGCGCCATGTGGTCGCCACCGTCCGCACCGGCTCCGCCGCCGCGAAAGCCGGCATCAGCGTCGGCGACGAAATCGTATCGATTGAGGACTGGTCTACGAACGAGTGGCCCACACGGTTGGCCGCGCTCAAGCCCGGCGCCACTATCCAAGTAAAACTACTGCGCCGCGAATTGTCCATCGAACGCAAGCTCACTATTGAAGCCGAACCAACGCGATGGGGTCTGCTCGCCCCCGACCCGGCCGCGACACCCGAACAGATCGCGCACCGCAATGCCTGGCTGAACGGGAGATAGCCGCGTTACTGAAGCTGCGAGTGCCGGTGCAACCGAATCGGAATCACCCGCCTGTACTGCGTGAAGTCCTCGTCTTCGGTGAAGATCTCCCAGTCGCGGTCGATTGCGATGGCACAGATCAGAAGATCTACAACCGAGCCCTGAATACCCCGGGCTCTGCACTCGTTTGAGAGTTCCGCTGCGTATTCGAAGTCCCCTTGGACCAGTGGATCGTCGTCGATCACTCGTAACCCGTCGCGCACCTTGGCAAACAAAACGGGCTCACGAATTCCAGCGAGCGTTTCCTGACGGATTGGTCCGATAATCCGCGCCAGCCGGCCTCTGATCAGTTGCGATACTTCTGAGACCAGTTCCTCGTCGGCCTTGCCCGTTTTGCGCCGCAGGTAATGAGACCAGACTGAGGTATCGATCAAAACGCCCTTCATCGGCGTTTGTTCTTGCGCCACGCTTTGTGATCGAACGTCGGGTCGTAATCTACGGTCCCCGCGAGCGCAAGAAGAGAATCGACCTTCTTCATCCTGATGTATTCCTGGAGCGCGGCATTGACCGCATCTTTCTTAGTTTTGTGTTTTCCAAGCCGGAGAGCTTCACGAATCAGCTTGTCGTCGAGATTGAGATTGGTAGGGACGGTACACCTCCTGTTCCGATCATAACGCCGCGCCACACAGATGTCCACACACTCTCCCACACATCAGCGCGCAGCAACAAAAAAGCCGGACGCTCGCGCGCCCGGCTCCTTGTTTCCTATCGATCAAGCCTACGCGAGCTTGCTATTCGCCTTGCTATACACGAAGTAGATCACCAGGCCGACCAGCATCCAGGCGAGAGCCACCAATTGAGTGGTCGAATCCAGCGAAACGATCATGCCAGTGCAAACCAACACGCCCAGGATCGGAACCAGCGGAACCAGCGGCGTCCGGAACGGCCGCGCAACTTCCGGATTCGTGCGGCGCATGATGGTGATGCCGATGCACACCAGCACGAACGCGAACAGCGTGCCGATCGACGTTAAGTCTCCGGTGATGTCGCCGGGAAGGAACGCGGCCAGCAGTCCGACGAAGATTAACAGGACCAGGTTCGACTTGTACGGCGTGCGGAACTTCGGGTGCAGCGCGCTAAATAACTTCGGCAGCAGTCCGTCGTTCGACATCGAATAGAACACGCGGCTTTGGCCCATCAACATGACCAGGATGACCGACGAGAAGCCCGCAAGAATCGCGACCGTGACCAGCGTCGCCAGCCAACCGTAGCCCGGCATGTGATTCTGAATCGCATACGCAACTGACGCTTCCTTGCCGGCAACCGCGAATTCGGTCCAGTTCCCGACGCCCGTCAATACCCACGAGAACAGGATATAGAGGACCGTGCAAACCGCCAGCGAGCCCATGATGCCGATCGGCATGTCGCGCTCCGGCTTCTTGGCTTCTTGCGCCGCGGTAGACACGGCGTCAAATCCGATGAACGCGAAGAATACGATTCCCGCTCCGCGCAGAACGCCGCCCCAGCCGTGTTTGAAGAAGCTTTCATGTCCGACCGTACCTTCCGGAATCATGTACGGAGTGTGGTTTGCCGGATTGATGAAGCTCCAACCGAGCGCGATAAACACGATCACGATCGCCACTTTAACGAACACGATCACCGCGTTGACGCTCGCGGATTCCTGCGTGCCCTTGATCAGCAGCAACGTCAGCAATAACAAAATCACCAACGCCGGCGCATTGATAATGCCGTGGACGCCGGACTCCGAAACCTGACCCGGCGCGTGACACCACTCATACGGGATGACGGACCCGGTCATCGCGGCGACCAGTTTATTCAGATATTCGCTCCACGCAATCGCTACCGTGGCCGCGCCGAGCGCGTATTCGAGGATGAGTGCCCAGCCAATGATCCAGGCGACCAATTCGCCCATGGTCGCGTACGCGTAGGTATACGCGCTTCCCGCAATCGGAATCATCGCGGCGAACTCGGCGTAGCAAAGTCCCGCGAAGGCGCAGCCGATGGCCGCGATGATGAAGGAAAGCGTGACGGCGGGTCCGGCGGCTTCGGCCGATGCCGCGGCGGTCCGAACGAAGAGCCCAGCGCCGATGATCGCGCCGATGCCTAATGCGATTAGCGCTTTCGCGTCCAAAGTACGCTTCAGGCCCTCGGTGTTTCCGGCCTGCGTCATGAGCGTTTTGAGCGATTTCGTCCGGAATAGACCTGTGTTTGTTTCTGACAAATTGGTGCTCCTCGATGTCTCAAATAGGACGCGCGTGTGGCGCGGCCGAAACCGGCAAAGATAGCATAGTGTAGCGGATTCGCGCTCGTTGCGGCGACAGGCAATCGACTTTCGCGACGTCTGCCGTCATCGAAGGTCGCTCTGACACGAAGAAACTCCGAGACATGAATGGCGTTCATCCCTGGGCCTTTGGCTTCCTCCTGTACTTACCGGTAGCCGCCCTAAGGTCTGCTGAAGTTAGTGTCCGGTGATGCGGCCGCAAATCGTCCACAGCAAAATGTAGAAAGCGCCTGCGAGCAGAACGCCGCTGATGATCATCCCCAAGCACGTTATCGAGACGATCTCGCCAGTCGATCGCACCCGCGTTACCACCACTGGGGGCGCGTCCATCGGCCTCGACCCCGGCACGAACTCGTAACCGCATTCGCAATACGGAGTACTGGGCGGATGTTGCCGCCCGCACCAGGGGCAAGTCATAGCCGCAGAAATTCCTCGCAACGCTGGCGCAATTGCGCGCCTGTCGTCACACCGTCGTAAAGATCGCCGATGATCGCCACCGAATCCGCCCCCGCCGCGAACACGTCAGCGGCGTTCGCCCGAGTGATGCCCCCGATCGCGACCAGCGGCTTGGTTGACTTCGCCCGCAAACGCTTCCACTCCACCAGCCCAACGACCGGATCCGGATTCTCTTTAGAAACGGTTCCGAACACCGGACCGAGCGCCAGGTAATCCGCATCCACGAATCCCGCCGCCCGCAACTGCTCTTCCTTGTGAGTCGAAAATCCGATGAACATACCCGGCGCGATGCGCCGCGCCTCAGCAACCGGCAGGTCCGTTTGTCCGACGTGCAATCCGCTCTGCAACAAAGCCGCGATATCCGCCCGGTCGTTGATCACGAACTGTACGCCGCCCCTCGCGCATCGGTTTGCGAGCGGTTCGGCAAGGGCAAACAAATCGCGATCGAAATGCCCTTTATGCCGCAACTGCAAAATCGAGATACCCGCCTCGATCATGGCCTCCGCCGCCGACTCCACCGGCAGCCCGATCCGCAAGCACGCGCGGACGTCCAGAATCGGATAAAAGCGGGCCAGGATCATCTTTACCTAAATTAAAGGATACGCGGACGCGCGGTGGCATTACGATGAAGAGCATGCGGTTGCATTTCAAGTCGCCCGGCTCGAAGCCCGGCGTTTATCCCATCGCCCGGCGCGGCGAGCACATGAAGCATCTTTCCTTCACTGTTGTCGAACTCGGCGGATCCTTCCGCGAGCACAGCTTCGACACCGGGGAAGACGAAGTCTCGCTCGACTTCTACACCGGACCGGTGCGCGTCACCGTCGATTCCGCGGCAGGCACGCGCACCTTCGAGGTCGCACGCCGCGCCTCCATTACCGCGAACCACGTCATGGTCTGGGCGCCTCGCGACGCCAAGATTAAGCTCGAAGCCGTCGACGGAGACGCCCGCATCACCATCGGAGCCGCCAAGGCCACCAAGCCTGGCGAACCAGCTTTCCTCTGCGGCGCCCAAAAGGAAGTCGGCAAGGAATCGTTCACCCGGACCGTGTTCACTCACATCGCCGACAACATCCCCGCTGAACGCCTCATTTGCGGTGAGACCCTGAACCGCCCCGGTGGTTGGTCCAGCTGTCCGCCCCACAAGCACGACGTCTACCGCAAGGATCCGGCCCGCGGTCCCGGCGAAGTTCCGATGGAAGAGATCTACTACTTCCAACTCGATCCGCCCCAGGGCTTCGGCTTCATGCGCGTCTACACCGATCCCAACGATCCGCAAGCCTTCGATCACTCGTTCGCCGTCGAACACGGCGACACCGTGTTGATCCCGCGCGGCTATCATCCGGTGGTTGCCTGCCCCGGCTACAACTTGAATTACACCTGGATCCTCGCCGGCGAAGGCCGCGCCTACGGAGCGTGGACCGACGATCCCAAACACTCCTGGATCAAAGGCTAAGCCAGAGCGCAAAAGCGCGTAAGGTATCGAGGCGCGCACGAAGCGAGGCGAAGCCGAGCGCAGTAAGTGCTCCCCTCGCCATTTTTGAAAGAGCGTCCCAGCACCAGCAACCAGGAAGTCAGCCTACTTAGGCCCAACGATTTCAAACTCCGTTCGCAGGAATTGCCAATCCGGCAGTTCATACACGCGGAGTTTCGTCTTGAGCGGCACCGTGATTTCCTTGTACTCCTCGGGCCCCAGGTTAGGAACTTTCACGTCGAACGTACCCACCGGCTCGTCGCCTTCTTTCGCATTCAAGGAAATCAGCGACACCTTCATCTCGACATTGCCAAGATCCGCTTCCGAGTGATTGACCACGCCGAGTTTCACCAGCAGTTTGCCCGCCGTCGGTTCCGATAGACGATAGCCAACCAGCTCGATGTACTTCGCCAGTGGATGTTTGCGATTCAGGACCTTAGAAGATCCCGCCGCCAATCCGCCATCGCTTTTGCTGGTCTTTTTGGCCTCCGGCGGCTTCGTCGAACAGCTCGCGAACGTCAACAACGAGATAACAGCGACCAATACGATTCTCACGGCATCCCATTGTAGAAGATAATGAGCACAGCGATTGGCGCCCCTGCGTCGGCCGCTACTTCGCACATGTTCCGCACCATTCGCGAACAAATCGACACCATTTTTCGCGGCGACCCCGCCGCGCGCAGCGTCCTCGAAATCGTACTGTGCTATCCCGGCTTCCACGCCGTCCTGTTCCACCGTGTGGCACATTCACTATGGCGCAACCATTGGCTTCTGCTGGCGCGCGTCGTCTCCCAGGTCAGTCGCCAGATCACCGGAATTGAAATTCACCCCGGCGCCACCATCGGACGCCGCTGTTTCATCGATCACGGGATGGGCATCGTTATCGGCGAAACCGCTGAGATCGGCGACGACGTCCTGCTCTATCAAAACGTCACCCTCGGCGGAACCGGCAAGGAACAAGGCAAGCGCCACCCCACCCTCGGCAACCACGTCGTCGTCGGCACGGGCGCCAAAATTCTAGGCAACATCCACATCGGCGATCACGTGAAAATCGGAGCCGGTTCCGTGGTGGTTCACCCCGTGCCGGATCACTCGACAGTCGTCGGAGTCCCCGGACGAATCGTCGGGAAGCTCAGCGAATCCGGCGAACTCGAACACGGCAACCTCCCCGACCTCGAAGGAATTGCCATCGAAGAACTCACCCGCCGCGTAGCCGAACTCGAAGCCATGGTGAAAGCCCTCGCCGCCGAGCGTGAACGCGTGGGACGGTAAGCGCTACGATTCGCGAGATGCCGACAAGACCAGAATTGCTCGCAATTGCGTAATCAGCGGCGGCAAATCGACTGCGATGGTATCAGCCACACGCGCATAGTCGATCTCGAAATATACGTGAATCAGACGGTTGCGCATTCCGATGATGTCCTGCCACGGAACTTCGGGAAACTGATCGCGCGTCTCGATCGTGACTCTTGACGCTGCTTCTCCAACGATCTCGATGCTCTTTACAACAGCAAGGCTCAGTTTCCGGTCAAGTTGAAAATCGGTCGCGGATCGTCCGGCGCCAAACTCCAAAGCCTCCTCGGCCGCATCGACCATGTGTCGAAAGCGGACAAGATCATTGGGCAGCATATTGGATCGCAGCGGATCGGACAACCTCGTCGCGGAAATATCGACTCAGTTCATTCTCCGTCCGGAGATCGACTTTGCGATGGTAAAGCTCGGACAATTCGCGTTGCAGCGCCGCAAGCCTCAGGTAGCCGACCTGTTCTCCTGCATTGAACTCCACCAAAACATCCACATCGCTGTCTGCGGAAAATCGATCCGTGAGCACCGAGCCAAATAATGCCAGCGAACGGATGCCGTTGCGCTCACAAAAAGCAGCCAGGACCTCCGGCGGAACCGAAACCGCGGTAATCATCTTGATCTTATTATCGACCCTCGATCGATTTGAGGAGGGAACGCTCAGGTTGGAATGAGTAAGCTAGGCTACCCGCCCCTAAGCCCTTCAATTCCTCCTCAGAAAACCCAAACGCCCGACCCGCCAATTCGTACTCCCCATCCAGCGTGCATTCGAACAGCGCTGGATCGTCCGTATTCAAAATAATCGGAACTCCAGCCTCGTACAGCCTCCGGACCGGGTGCTCTGCTAACGAACCGATCGCGCCCGTCCGCACATTCGACGTAATCGAAATCTCCAGCGGCACATTCCGCCGCTTCAACTCCGCCATCAACTCCGGATCCTCAATTGCACGGATCCCGTGACCGATCCTCTCCGCGCCGATCTCGAGCGCCTGCCAGATACTCTCCGCATCGGTCGTCTCGCCCGCATGTGCCGTCAATCGCAAGCCGCCATCGCGCGCTCTAGCGAACGATTCCTTAAACCAAATCGCCGGACCCCGCGCCTCGTCTCCACCAATTCCAATCGCCACCGCGCCTTCGCCGGCGCGCTCGATGGCTTGATCCACCACTCGTTCGCAAGGTGGGACGCCGAACTGCCGGACCGCATCGATAATCCAACCCACGGTGATCCGCGACTTCGCGGCTTCCTTTTGCACCGCGTCGAAAATCGGACCGAACGCCTGCTCTTTCCAGTTAATGACGCCCGCTGAAATCGTGATCTCGGCATGCCGGACGTTCTGTGCGGCCAACTTCTCGAGCAGCGCCCGCGTCGCAATCGCGTAGTGCTTCGGAGCCGTCAACTTCCGCGTCACCCACACATAGCTCTGCAAAAATCCCAGGAAATCCGCATACCGAAACGCCGCCTGAATCTCTTCGAGCGTCAGCGACGGATCGATCTCGCGCAGCGTCTCCGGCTCGACCGCCCCTTCCAAATGCAAATGCAGTTCCGCCTTTGGAACCTGCTTCCACGAATCGAGACTCTCTGCCATTGCTGCCATAATAGCGGGCGATGGGCCCCGATCCGCTCCACTCCGACGAAGCCGAGAAACACGCCGGTTCCCCGCCTTGCGAACCCGAACGAATGGGGACTGTCGTCGTCACGCCATCGCCGCTGACCTTGAACGATATGGACGCCATTGTCGGGGGCTGGCACACCGATTCCTTCGCCGTCCTCGGACCTCATTTCGCCGCCTCCGAGGAATCCGAGCTCGCCGCCTGGGAAGTCCGCGCCTTTCTGCCGCAAGCCACCCAGGCCGCCGTCGTTATCCGCAGTCACGCCTATCCGATGACGCGTCGTCATGAGGGCGGATTCTTCGTCGCCGTTCTCGAAGGCGACCCCGCGCCCTACGTCCTCCGTGTGGTCCACGACGGCTCCGCTTTCGACATCGAAGATCCCTATCGCTTTCCGCCGCAGCTCTCAAGCTTCGATCTCCATCTGCACGGCGAGGGCACGCATTTTGAAAGCTACCGGACCCTCGGAGCGCACCTGACGACAAGCGAATCTGTAGAGGGAGTACGCTTCGCGGTGTGGGCGCCGAACGCCGAAAACGTCAGCGTCGTCGGCGATTTCAACCAGTGGGACGAACGCCGCCATCCGATGAGAAAGCGCGACGGCGGCATCTGGGAATTCTTCCTGCCCGAAGCCGTCGAAGGCCTGCACTACAAATACGCGGTGCGCGCCAAGCTCGGCTTCGTGCAGCAGAAGTGCGATCCCTACGCCTTCCGCACCGAAATCCCGCCGCGCTCCGCCTCCATCGTTTTCGATTGGACCGGGTACGATTGGCAGGACGCCGAGTGGATCGCCAAGCGCGCCAAAACCAATTACCAGACCGAAGCCGTTTCCATCTACGAAGTCCACCTCGAAAGCTGGCTTCGCGGACCCGACAATCTGCCACTCACCTACCTTGAGATGGCGGACCGCCTTGTCGAATACGTCGTCCATCAGGGCTACACGCACCTTGAAATGCTCCCCGTCGCCGAGCATCCATTCTCCGGCTCGTGGGGCTATCAGGTCACCGGATATTACGCGCCCACCGCCCGCTTCGGAACGCCCAACGACTTCCGCTACCTCGTCGACAAAGCCCACCAGGCCGGCATCGGAATCCTCATCGACTGGGTGCCCGCGCATTTCCCCAAAGACATCTGGGCCCTCGCCACCTTCGACGGAACCGCCTGCTACGAACACGCCGATCCGCGTCAGGGCGAGCATCGCGACTGGGGCACGCTCATCTTCAACTTCGGCCGCAATGAGGTCAAGGAATTCCTCATCTCGAACGCGCTCTTCTGGATCAAGCACTATCATGTGGACGGCTTGCGCGTGGACGCCGTCGCGTCCATGCTCTATCTCGATTACTCGCGCGAGCCCGGCGACTGGATTCCGAATCAATACGGCGGACGCGAAAATATCGCCGCCATCGAGTTCATCAAGAAGTTCAACGAACTGGTTCACCGTCACGCCGGCGTCGTCACCATCGCCGAGGAATCGACCTCGTGGCAGGGCACCACGCGACCCGTCTATCTGAACGGACTCGGGTTCACCATGAAGTGGAACATGGGCTGGATGCACGACATGTTCGACTACTTCAGGCAGGATCCGGTCTACCGCAAATTCCATCAGAACAACATCACGTTTTCGATGTTGTACGCGTTCACGGAAAACTTCGTGCTTCCCGTTTCCCATGACGAGGTCGTCCATCTCAAACGTTCGCTTCTCGGCAAGATGCCCGGCGACGAATGGCAGCGCTTCGCCAACACGCGGACCTTCCTCGCCTACATGTGGGGCCACCCCGGCAAGAAGCTGCTCTTCATGGGTCAGGACTTCGGCCAGCCCGACGAATGGAACAACGAAGTCAGCCTGCCCTGGCACTTGCTCGATTACGACTACCATCGCAAGCTGCAGGACTTCGTCAAGCAGTTGAATCATCTCTACCGCTCGCAGCCCGCCATGTATCAGGTGGATTCGAGTTTCACTGGCTTTGAGTGGATCGATTTTCGCGACTCCGAAGAGTCGGTCATCTCGTTCCTGCGCTTCGCCGCGGATCGCAAAGACTATCTGGTTTTCGTCTGCAACTTCACGCCAGTGGTGCGCCACGTCTATGGAATTGGCGTGCCGGAATTCGGCCCCTACGACGAAATCTTCAACTCCGATTGGTCCGGCTTCGGTGGTTCGAACGTCGGCAACTACGGCGGAGTCGAAGCCGAGCCCATCTCGCTCCACAACCGCCCGGCGCGCATCCACGTGACGCTGCCGCCGCTCGCCGTCATCGTTCTCAAGCCTCGCCGGGCGCCAGCTTTATGCGAGCCCGCGGAATCGGAAGCGATCGCCGAACCAGCCGCCGATGAAGCCGCCGAGCCCGAAACAATCTAAAGCGTTGAGCACTTACTTCGCCGCCGATTCCTTCGCTAACGACGCCATCCGAGGTTCCAATCGGCCTTCTTCATGGCACGACTGGCACACCAGACTCGTCCGCGCCGCAACCGAAGGATCGTCTTTCCAGCGCTGCGCGCGCGATGCATACGGCGTGCCCGGCATCGTCGACGTCATCTTGTCCAGATACTCCGCGAGCTCTTTTTCGTGGCCCGTTCTTTGCGCCGTCTGCGCCAACCCTGCGAGCAACTCGCCTTTCAGATGCAGAGGTAGCATCGCCAGGGCCGACATCTGGCCCTGTCCCATCGCCTGATAACTCTGGTATGCCTTCGTCCACAAGCCCGCGCGATATTCGGCCGGCAACTTATCGGCGAACAGCACCAGCGTCCCGCCCATCACCGCGTACATCCCGCCATCTCGCGGATTCGCTTTCTGCGCCTCCCCAAACATCGCCATCGCTTTCTCATACAACCGCTCGCATTCCTCCGGCTGCTTGGCTTGATTCGCCAGCGCCGCGCGATACAGGCTCGCGCCGCCTAACCAAGCCAGCGTCGTGCTCTTGTCCGCCGGACGCTCGACCAGCATTTGTTCGAGCTTCTTCTCGCCGCGCGCGAAACGATCCATATCGTTCGCCATGAACCCGGCGAAAATATCTTCGCGAACGTACGTATGGATCGTCAACCGAGGATCGACTTCCGCCATCAGCATTCCGCCGAGAGCCAGAACACCACCAAAGGCGCGAGCAACAGGGATTTTGCGCATGAAGTACAGGATACGACAGCCGAAAAGAAAAGGTTCAGCATTTCGCCCAACAACTTCGCCTGAGAATTTTTCACCCTCATCGGAACTCCTCTAGCGAGTCTTATGATTGACACCAGCATCGACCTCCAGGAATTCGATACCGCCTTTGAGACCGCGCCCACGCTCGCCGGCGAAGTCCCCGACGGGACCTATACCGCGCGCATCGCGGACGTTTCCCTCCTCCGCTCCAAGGCCGGAAATCCCATGCTCGTCTGGGATCTCCGCATCCTTTCGCCGGAAGCCGAAGGCGGCTTCCTCAAAAAGCGACGCGCTATCACCGAAAAGACGCTCACCTGGGTTCGCCAGGATCTTGAAACCTGCGGCCTCACTCTTCATAAAATGTCAGAGCTCAACGGCCAACTCCACCGCATGATCGATATCGACATCGAAATCACGAAGACCACCCGAAATAACGACACGAGCATCTATTTCAATCGCCGCGTCGAACCAGGTGTCTCGTCGCCCGAACTAACCGACGACGATTTGCCGTTCTAATCGGCACAGAAAATGGTCGACAACCTGACGCGGTCGAAAGGCCATTTTTCTGTTCCAGCGCCCCGCGGATCCACTCCTAACCAGCAGCACCTCGTAGTCGGAAGGTGAACTCAATGGTTAGGAGAAAGTATCCATGAAAGCTATATTTGATGCTCAAAAGAGGCGTTTCGCCGGCGCGGCACTGGGATTGCTCGCCGTCGTGGCCCTCGCGGGCGCAGGTCAATTGGTTGCGAAAGATAGTGAAACCCGCCTGAAAGCACGCCTCAGCGGCGCGGCGATCGCCGGCAAAACGCCGGAGGGAAGCGCGGACTTCCGTTCGCAAACCTCCCGGACGCGCCTCAACGTCGAAGTGGAGAATGTGAATCTAGCCGATGCTACAGTTCTCGATGTCACTCTGACGCACGCCGGAGTTGCCACCGCCATCGGGCACATCACGCTCAAACTCGGCGCGGGCGAACTCGAACTCGAATCCGAACACGGCGCTGCCGTCCCTGCCGTACAAAAAGGAGACGTCGTCACCGTCGCCAACGCCGGAGCGGCCATCGTAGTCGGCTCGTTCTAATCTCACCCTAATAACCAACGCGAGGCAGGAGTAGCGGCCGCTGCGCTTGCCTCGCGATTCCCACTACACGCACCCTTTACCCGCGCGCGCGAACGTGTTAAACGTAGGGTCCACCATGCGACTCCCCGCCCTGGCTCTGCTCTCCGCCTCCGTCTGCGCGTACGCCGCGCCGGCTCCGACTTTCAATAAGGAAGTGCTGCCGATTCTCCAACAGCGCTGCCAGGAATGCCATCGCACGGGCGAAGCCGTCCCCTTCACGATGCTCACCTATAAGGACACGCGTCCTTGGGCCAAGTCGATCAAGCAGGCCGTGCTCACCAAAAAGATGCCGCCCTGGTTCGCCGATCCGCATTACGGCAAGTTCTCGAACGACCGCAGCCTTTCGAAAAACGAAGTCGATACGCTCGTCTCCTGGGCCGACGCCGGAGCACCCGAAGGCAATCCCAAAGACGCGCCCGCACCACGCGCCTTCGTCGAAGGCTGGACCATCGGCAAGCCCGACCTCGTCATCGAAATGCCAAACGCCTTCGCGATCCCCGCGTCCGGCGTGATCCCCTACCAGTACGTCATCCTCAAAACCAATCTCACGGAAGACCGCTGGGTGGTCGCCACCGAAGTTCGCCCGGGCGATAAGGCAACCATGCACCACGTCATCACCTCCATCCGCGAACCCGGTTCGCAGTGGATGTCTGAGATGGAACCCGGCCAGATTTTCGTTCCCGCCAAAGGCGCGCGCGCCGGACAGGCCCTCGCGGGCGGACTCGCGGGCTACGTTCCCGGACAGGCCCTGCCCTCCGCCGACACTCCCCATCGTGCCGTCCTCTTGAAAGCCGGCGCGGATATCGTTTTCCAACTACACTACACCGCGAACGGAAAACCCTCCACCGACAGAACCAAAATCGGTCTGATCTTCGCTAAGGAGCCGCCGAAGTATCAGGTCATCGGCGGAAACGCCGCCTCCTTCCGCATTGCCATCCCGCCGGGCGACGCCGATTACAAGGTCGTCGGCAGCCAGACGCTCCAATACGATTGCGACCTGATCAGCATGATGCCCCACGCCCACGTTCGCGGAAAGTCTTTCGAATACCGCGTCACGCATCCAACCGGCGAAGTCGAAACGATCCTCAGCGTGCCGAAGTACGATTTCAATTGGCAGCTTACCTACTACCTCGCGAAGCCCATGCGCCTGCTCAAAGGCACCAAGATCGAAGTCATCGCCAAGTTCGACAACTCCGCCGCGAATCCGTATAATCCGGATCCGACCAAGGAAGTTCACTGGGGCGAGCAGACGTTCGAGGAAATGATGATGGGCTATTTCTCTGTCGTAGTCGACGCCGACAAAGCGCCCGGCCGCCGAGCCCCCGCCACCTCCGGCAGCGACCAACGCTAAGGCTATCGCGGCCCTGGAAGCCGGGATGCAATCCACAGCATCAGCCCGCTGCGGATCGACCACGCGATGGTTCGGACCCAGTTCGATCGCACGAGCTTCCGTTGGGTTGGGCCGTCGTAGCCCGCCGTCAGCACATCATGCAACGGAATCTGCACCGCCGCGGTCGAGGCCCAGATCAGTCCGGTGAGGGCCAGACCGAGCCACAGCGCCATTGAAGAAACTGGCGTTGGCGGATCGACCAGCAGCAAGATCGAGGTTGCCAATTCGATCAGCATCGGCAATCCGACCACCCAGGTCGTCACGCGAGTGTGCGCAGTCTGGTATGCCACGAAGCCCGCCGGTGGAACACGGCTATACAGCGGATAGTGGACGACTTGCACAAACCAAACCAGCCCGGTCATGAACAGGGTCGCGGCCAGGTTGATCAGAACCAGCATGAGGAGCCTGCGGAGCCCGGTTGTAGGATCCTACTCCTTAGGAAACTTGCGGCGGAATTCCTTGATTTCCTCGGTCGTTGGAGACCAGTTGGTATCGCAGGTATTGCAATGGAACACGAGCGCGCCGGATTTCAGTTCGTGCTCGAATTCTTCGCGGCTGAAAGTGACCGTCTGATTGTGATTATTCGGACAGTCAATTTCAAAATCGATTCGGTCGTTCATGATTCTCCAGTCTTCCCATCGTATCGTGTCCTGGCAAGGCGAGCTTTAACGCCAGGAAGAAAGCCCGACGCCAATGAACAAGACGGTCGCGATCATCAGGACAGTCGAGGCGAGCCTCCACAGGGAGAACGAGGACCGCAAGGGAGTTTGGCGTGGGGCGAGCTGTAGCCGCAGGCTTCGCACCGTTTCGCCGTACTTTCGCTAATCGTCCGGCATTCTCGGCACGTTCGAGTGGCCATCGTGAGTCATTTAGATCTTCGTACTTCGCCGGATAGGATTGCAGGAAACTCGGGTTACAACTGGATGCCGTCCTCGCTGGGAACGGGTGGGGTCCGAAAAGGAACTTAAAAAGAAACTCACGTCTCTATGTATTGGACGCATGTTCTTCTCGGCTCGAAAACGACTCCGTCGATTCTGGCTATCCTTCTCCCTTCCCTTCTCACGGTCGCGGTTCAGTGCGGACGGTGGCACCGTTTCCGCCCCGGAGTTAGCAAGAGCGACCTTACCCGTGACGGGCAAACTGGGCGCGCCTTGGAGGATCGGCTGTCCAGTTAGAGGTACAACTGCTTGGGCCAGCGGGCGACGGGGAGTTTGCGGCGAATGGACATGCGAGTCCATTCGGTCCAGATCATTGGCCATAGACACGAGGGGAGCAGCCAGATCCAGTTGCGATCGCCTGCGCGGAAGACCAACGCGATCGTTGCCAAAACGACGATCCATTTCAAGACACGGAAGGCGCGGCCCCGGGCGGGGGTATAGACCGGGAAGAATGGCGCGACGAACAGAAACCCGATGGCGATTCCACCGGCGAACAGGTCCGAGGCGAGTGCCCATGCTCCGTTGAAGAAGATCGCCACGGCTGCGATCACAAGGGCCACGGGGATTGCGCGAATCGGCCATTTAATGTACGGGGAGCAAAAGACTCGGGCTTCCGCGTTGCCTTCACGAAGCGCCCCGGCCTCAAACGAGGTCAGGAGGACGCGGCGATACTCGCGGTTTGCGGCGGCTGGATCGCCGAGGGCGGCTATCGCTACGCGCTCGGCTTCCGAGGCTGGGCGGCAGCCGGTCCGCGCGGCTTCGAGCGCCGATTCGTAGTGATCGCGAATTTCGCTGCGTACGGTGGCGGCGGAATCCTTCGACAGACGCCGCGTTGCTTCTCTTAGCCAACAATCGAATGCGGACATCGCTTATGCCTCCCCGAGAATTGTCGTCACGGCCTGTGAAAGTTGAAGCCACTCCGCGCGGTCCTTTGTAAGGGTTTTGCGGCCGGACCGGGTGATGCGGTAGTACCGCCGCGGGCGACCGTTCTCGATGTCCTCGTGGGATTCGACATGCCCTTCGTTTTCGAGCCTGTGGAGCGCGGGGTAGAGGGTGCCTTCCTTGAAATTCAATACGCCCTGGGAGCGTTCCTTGATCTGCTGGGCGATGCGGTAGCCGTGGTTGGGCTGCTGCGCGAGGGCTTCGAGGATCAGAGTTGGGAGGGTTCCTTTGAAGTTCATTGCATACCTCGTATTCCTATGCATAGGATACGGCGGATGCTCCGATTTGTCAAATACAGAAAGCAACGTTGCTCGACAAAGCGCTACGCCGACTCGGAAGAGAATGTTTACCCGGGCGAAAGCGCTGAGACTGCGGTCGCCGTTCCGCTTGATGACTTTCGATCCAGGTCCTAGTTTTATGAACTAGGACTTTTGGATACCCCAGAAGTACTGACTGGTACCGATGGGTGAGGGACTTCCGCAAGTTCGATTCCTACACTAAGTAGGTATTAGGCGGGACCTCAGTACGCCTACTTAAAGAGGATCAAATTGAAGAATTTTCTTATTTTGGGTCTCCTCGTTTCCTCGATGAATGGAAGCACAATCGGCTTAGGAAGCTTCGCCGTTGACCCTAGAAGCAGTATATTGTTCGCCAATATCGCGCCCATGCATCCCGACAATCCCATGGGTCCCATCTTTATTGACCTCGATAAGCTGGCGCAAACCAATCACCTTGGGCCAACTCTGACTGGTTATCGCCTGGATCTGCGCGCCGTGGGATCGATGTGCTACATCCTTCTCGAGAATGGGTGCCCGTCGGTACCCACGGAAGGATTCGTGGCCTCATTTGACGTCAATTCGATCTTCGTCCGCGGAGCAATCAATCCGCTGCCGGGCGCCATTGCACCGATCAGTCCGGTCGAAAGCGCGTACCCGCGGACCTTTTATGACCAGTTGCCGACCGACGGCGGTCCGCCGGATTTTCGAATCTACCGCTCCGCTATTCTTATGGCGCTGGTGCCGGACGGAGCGCATTTTCTAGCCGTCGGCGTATTCGATTCGTTCTTTGCCGACAATAGTGGAAATGTAAGTCTGGAGATCCAGCTCGAACTTCCGGATCAGCCGGTTCCGGAGCCCACGCCGCTGGTGATGAGTATTTTGGGCTTTTCACTGATCTTTGCCGGCAGCGTGCGCCTGCGAAGGCTTGAGAAATCTCGCGCCGCTGTCCCCCGCGCTCCAGCTGGCCTCTAAGCGCCTATGCTAACTTAAATTCTTGAAAAATGACCGTTCTGCTCAGCTCTGGCGCGTTTTCCTACCCTGCTGCCCTCTTTTAGCGGGCGTGCTCCGTCTGGTTTGGATCGACGACATGGAGTACAAGCGCGATGAGAAGCAAGGGTTTGAACTGGCCCGCGCGATAGCGATTCTCAACAGCCTGACCATCGTCGACTTCTTGCGCGTTCAGTGCTTCCCGCGCTTCAAGGCCACGGCCTCTTGAATCAGGGTCTCCAACACGCCGCGGTCCACGTCTTCCAGTTTCTTGACGTACAGACAACCTTTGCCAGCTTTGCCGGTGGTGTGCTTTCCGAGCTTATCGAGCAATGCCGGAGTGTCTTTCGAACCAGTCAGCGAGTAGAGCACCGTCGCCTCCTTGCGTGGTGAGAATGCGATCACCGGCGTGTCTCCTTCGCGGCCGCTCTCGTATTTGTAGTGAACACTGCCGAAGCCGATAATCGACGGGCCCCACATCTTTGGCTTTTCGCCGGAAGCGCTCTGCATCATCTTGATCACGGCCTTGGCGTCGGCTTTTCGGCTCGGATCTTCGATCGCGTCGAGAAACGCGGACACGCTTGCCTGGGTCGCTTTGGTCTTGTTTTCCGGCACTGGAAATTCTACCCTTCGTGGCTCAATCCGTTTTCGCTTGAGGGAGTTACCTGTTTCCACTCGTCGCATTTCCGTACGTCGAGGGTGAGGTAGACAAAATGATATCGCAATGCGCGTTCGTCCCCGAAGTCGCTCCCTTCATGCCGCCAAAAGGCTCGGTATAAGGTTTCCTCGTGGGCTATCCGCGCTTCGACGGCAAGACGACACGGTTCCTGGATGCCGGCGCGGCACCGAAGGCCGTCGCCAGCCCAAACGTGCTGCTGCCCGCGAACGTAAATCCCGGCTCGGCGGTGCCTATTTGGGCGTTATTCGGGCCACCACGCAAAAAGCGGCGATCGCGGTCGCGCCTTAAGTCTTTGCTATCGTCCGGCGGGACGAGGGAACGGTTCGCTGAGACGTTGCCGGGCTTTCTCAAGTTGTCCGGCATTCATTTGCAGTTCCAGCTTGGGCAGATTGGCGGCGGCTTTCGCGTGGTTGAGGTTGGCCGCGCGCTTCCACCAAACGTACGCTGCGACGTAATCCATGTCGCCGCCTTCGCCCGAATAATCCATGGTGCCGAGGCTGAACATGGCGCTCGCCATTCCGAGGGACGCGGCGTCGAGATACAGCTTGCGCGCCTTCCCGGCGTTCCGCACGACGCCTTTGCCTTCGATGTAGAGGAACGCGAGGTTGGTGAGCGCCTGCGGATGCTTTTGTTGCGCGGCCTTGTCGTACCAGACGGCGGCGGCGCGGAAATCCACTGGACCCGCCTGGCCCTGTTCGCACATCAGGCCGAGGGCGAACTCGGCGGTCGGGTCGCCTTTATCGGCGAGAGGACGGAAGCCCTTCAAAGCCGCTGGGTAATCCTTCTGGGCGTACGCTGCCTTTGCGGCTTCGAGCGCAGGCGAACCCTTGGGAGCGGGCGCCGCGGGCGGAGCCGCCGCGTCGCGCTTGGCGCGCAGTTCTTCCGCCTTCTTGAACGCGAGAAGATAGCGCTGATTATGCTGTTCCTGGTAGACGGTACCTAGACGCTCGTAGAGTTCGGGCATCTCCGGAGACAGCTTGATGGCGGCGATGTAACACTGCACGGCCTTCGCGTAATCCTGAGCGCGATACGCGTCGTCGCCGTCGCGCACCCACTGCTTGACGTCCTGGGCAGATGCGGCGACGGCCAGCAGCAAGACCAGAACCAGCATTTTCATTAGCTTTTTCGAACCAATCCCAAACCCGCGTGCACACATGGCAGTAAGGTAGCATATGCGCCGGCAAGGTACGCAGTTCCGCTGTGGACCGGTGCGGCACGCGCCCGTGGCTGATCTGCCAGACCGATCAATCAACTGTAGACTTGTCTATTTTGAGCCGCATCCAGGCCGCGTGTTATTGTTTCCTCGTTGACGTGTCAGTCCAACCGTAGAGGAGACAGAAATCGTGAAATCGACCCGAAATCCGATATGGAAGGGAGCAGCCGTCCTCGCCGCGTGCCTGTTTGCCGGATCTGCCGCGGCGCAGACCGTGGTGCATTCCTTTGACGGCGACAGGGGACCTGGACTCGCAGTTTGCGAATCTGGCGTCACGCATTGCGACCGCCCGGAGATGAATCTGGCTGTGAATGGCAAGCAGGCGGTCCAGGTAACGTGGCAGCATTTGCGCGTCTACGATTACCACGGCAAGCTGCTGCACTCCACGTCGATGGACATGGTGGTTCGGAACGCCGGTTTGAATCCGGTGCACGAGGTGCGCAACGCGAATCCGAAGCACACGGCGAAGCCGGGCGCGTATGAGCCGAGCATCGTGTTCAACGAATTTTTGAACCGCTGGATGATCAGCGTCACGGGCGAAAGCGATGTTCTGCTGGTGAGCGCGAATGCGGATGCGACGGGTGCGTGGGGCGGGATCTATCCGTCGTGCACCGGAGAGGGTCCGTGCATGCGCTTCGATCCGGCCAATCACATTGGGTACGACAAGAACGGAATCTATCTGTGTGGCGGACATGTTGGCGACGAGAGTCCGCGCACGATTCCCAAGTTCGCCTACGACTGTTTTGCGATTCCGGCGGCGGAGGTGGCGGCGATCTCTCAGAAAAAGGCCCCGGCGCATATGAACCGGGCACACAACATGCCGCTCGATATCTTTCCCGCGGTCGATCATACGAAGAACAAACCAGCCGGCGCTCCGGCACTGTTCCTGTCGAAGACCTGCGACCGCGCGGTCATCGGCGCTTGCCAGAATTCGGTCCACTATCCGTTCCGTTGGGTGGTGAGCAGCTTTACCTGGAGCGGCGCGACGGGTTCTTACACCGAGCAGGAATTGAAGACCGGCATCGGCGGTACGGAAGACGTCTGGCTGTACAGCAAGCCCTGCTGCGGACGGATGGGATCGATTCCGCAGAAGGGCGACGACAAGATTGTCCTGCGGGTAGCGGAGAGTCACCGGATGACAAACCTGGTGCAGCGCGGGTCGCACATCTATGGCGTCGAGACCTCGGGACCTTGCACCAGCGACTGCGGCAAGCAGGGTGCGGATACGACGAACGTGATGTTCTGGGTGGATCTCGACTGCGCGAAGCCGGGCGCCTGCGTGGTCAGCCAGACGGGCAAGATCGCGGGTCCCGATTTCAATCCTGAGTTCGCAACCATCGGGGTGGACGCGGCAGGCAACGCGGGTATCGTCGCGGTTTCATCGAGCGCGACAACAGACCTGTCGATTTTGCTCTGGACGCGCAAGGCGAGCGATCCGCCGAACACGTTCGCGGGTCCGGCAACGGTGGTGGCGGGTACGCAGCCGTTCACCTGCCTGAACACGCTGGACATGGCGACGGTCGGCAACGCGGTGGGCGTCCAAACCGCGCTCGATCCGGACGGCAAGACACTGTGGACCACGCAGCACTATGGCGGCGACGCGGCGCGGTGCGTTTGGAACACGCGCGTAGTTGCGTACCAGATCAACTAAAGTGTTCGTGCGGACGTTCGCCGGAATGCGACAATCCGCAGTATGTCTGTTGAAGAGCTGAACGAATCCGCCGAGCATGCGGGCGATCCATTTAGCCGGCGCGCGGGCGCGGGAATGGCGATCATCGCGGCGGCGCTCGCCGTGGTGGCGGTGTCCGGCCACATTGCGACGACCGAGGAGTTGCTGACGCAGCAGAAGGCGGCGAACCAGTGGGCGTATTACCAGGCCAAAACACTTCGGCGCTACCAGTCGGATGTGGCGCGCGACATCCTGGCGACAATTCCCGGCGAGAGCGCGACCAAGGCGGCGGAGAAGTACAAGGCGAACGCGGAACGCTATGACAAGGAAGGCGAGGAGATTTCGGTTCGCGCCAAGGAGTTCGAGTCGGAGAGCGACCTGATGGGGCGGCGGGCGTTACGGCTGCACATCGGCGAGATTTTCCTGGAGCTGGCGATCGTGTTCTCGTCGCTGGCGATTCTGTCGCGGCGCTCCATCTTCTTCTACATCGCGGTGAGCGGGGCGATTTTTGGGATCGCAGTGGCGCTCAGCGTGGTGACGCTAGCGCATTAAAGCGCGTTCGAGATAGGCGGGTTCGCGGTTGAAGATGGGGATCTCCAAATCCACGCGCCAGCCTCCGCCGGGTTCGCGCACGATAGCCCTGCCGCGCTTGAAGTCGGCTGCTTCGAGGGCCCAATTGACGCCCTTCGCGTGCAGTAGTTCGTGCTTTTCGGCAGTCGATTTCCCCAGCAGTTCTGCGTGCGTAAAGTGGGCCGATGCCAGCATGTTCAAGCTATTGGCGGACGCGTCGAGCTGCCGCCAGAGCAGGTACTTTTCGACCTCAGTCCGTTGCGCGATGACGAGAAGACGCGAGTCGAAGGCGGCGGGCTGATCGGTTGGGAACGCCTGATTGAAGCGGGCAGTGAAAAAGCTGGCGGAGACGGAGACAATCTTCTGCACGTTGCCATCGAACCAGAGGGCCGCGTCGGCGGGTTCGGTGTCGGTCAAGACGAACGAGTACTCGTCGCTCTGGCCGTAGGCGAAGCGGCAGCCGATCATCTCAGAGCAAAGCTGGAGAGCAGCTTTGTCGAGGGCGTCGGCGAGCGGACGGCAATAAGGGCGTTCGAGCTTCTTCGTGAACTGGTGAAAAGCGCGGCCGTCGATCCGGACGACGAGGTGCGTCCGGCGCGGAACATAGAGGCGCAGGGCGTCCTCGTAGTCGCGCTTCATCTGTTGTCCGAGTTCGTCTTTCATGGGAAGAACAGATTCGATTGTGGCAAACTCGAAGCGCGTGCGAATCGTGCTCGACACCAACGTGCTGATTTCGGCGACTCTCAAGCCGGCGGGACTCGAAGCGGCGGTGGTGGATTCGGTGTTGGCGGGCACGGTCGAGGCGTGGGCGACTCCGCAGGTTTGGGCGGAATACGAAGAGGTGTTCGCTCGGGCGAAGTTCGTGAAGATTCGCGCGGCTTCGCGAGGAATGTTAGATGCGCTGCGTGCCAAAGTGCGGGAGACGGCGGCGGTCATGGCGGTGACCACGGCGCGCGACGAAGACGACAACCGGTTCCTCGAATGCGCATTGGCGGCGGAAGCGGACTTTCTTGTGACGGGGAATCTGAAGCATTATCCGGCGGAATCGGGCGGTACCCGCGTGGTGAATGCGCGGGGCTTCGTTGAGGAAACTACCGGGCAAGCAGGCTGATCTTCTGGAGGAGTGCGAAGCGGGAGAAGCCGTGCTCCACTTTCGGCGCTCCGCAGATTCTGCCTGCAAGAGTCGTGCAGGCGCGGGCGAAACCGATATGCGAGCTGACTAAGCGGGATTCGACGATGGCGTTCTGCACATCGCGAGAGCCATCCGGCAACGTCATGAAGACGGGATGGCCGACGATTCGCTCAATCTCCCTGGTGGGGAGGGCGCGCCGTTGGTAGCGGTTGACCAAGAGACTCATTTTGTCCTCGGGAACACCGCAATCGGCCAGTTCCGTGTAACGGAGAGATGCCAGGGTGAGAGACGAGACGTCGGGCGTAGCGGTGATAAAGACTAAGCGGGCGGAGCGTGTCAGTTCGCGCTCCCTGATCACCCTGCTTCGGATTGAACCCGGAGCGTAAGCGACGGGACTTGTAATTTCGTACAGACTCTTCCCATCGCGCCTCGCGAAGTCCCCTCGCTGACGCTCGGGGTTTCAGCCGATCAGGGAGCATACGGTCTCGCGGTTCTCGGGCGCCTTTGCGGACCTCGATGGTTCGTGCTGGCTTTGATTGAGTGCACAGGCCGGAGGCCTATGGCACTTCACGGTTTTTGCCGGCGCGATGGCGTTTGCAGGATTTGGAGGCTGGCCAAAACCGCCAGGGTTGCCACGAACATTGAGGGTTAGGGCAGTGGCGTGGCGCCTGGCATCATCGGCGTCGGTGACGGAGGTGAAGGTTTTTCCGGGACGGAAGGCACCGGAGCGGGCGTCACTCTGCCACAATAAAAAACCATGTCCACCAGGGAGCGGACGCCGCTCAGCAAAAACCAAATCCGCGGCTTCTGGGCATCCTGGGGTGGCTGGGCGCTGGATGGCATGGACTCGTTCATCTATGCGCTGGTCCTGGTGCCCGCGATGAAGGAACTGCTTCCGCAATCCGGAATCCCGGCCAGCCAAAGCAACGTCGGCTACTACGGCGGACTCCTGTTCGCGCTGTTCCTGGTCGGCTGGGGATTTGCTTTTCTGTGGGGGCCTATCGGCGACCGCTTCGGCCGCGTCCGCACCCTGACCCTCACCATCCTTTGCTACTCGCTCTTCACTTTTCTCGGAGCCATCTCCACCAACATCTGGCAGCTCGCCGCCTTCCGCCTTCTCGCTGGACTCGGCATCGGCGGTGAATGGACCCTCGGCGGAATCCTCGTCGCTGAAGAATGGCCGGAAGACCGCCGCGTGTCAGGAGCCGGCCTCATGCACACCGGCTATTACTTCGGCATCTTCCTCGCCGCCATCGCCAACTACACCATCGGAGTCCACTTCGGCTGGCGCGCTATGTTCGTCCTCGGCGGAACGCCGGCGCTTCTTGTCAGCCTGATCCGCTACGGTGTCAAGGAGCCGGAAAAGTGGAAGCGTAAAGCGGCGGCTGTCAGAAGCTCGTTCTTCACACCGCTCCGGGCGCTCTTCACATCCGAACTCCGCGGCCGCACGCTGCTCAATTGCCTGTACCTGCTGATCTCGATGACCGGACTCTGGGCCGGGAGCGTCTACGTGCCTTCTTCAGTCACCGCGCTCGCGACCAAAGCCGGCTACGACGTGGCCACGTCGGCGCGATTCGCCTCCTGGGGCACCATGATCCTTTCCGCCGGAACCATTGCCGGCTGCCTGCTGGTCGCGCCGCTCGCCGAAAAGATCGGACGCCGCGCGACGCTCGCCGTTTTCTTCGCCCTGATGTTCGTATCGGTCGCGTATGGCTTCGGCAGTATCTTTTATTGGAAGGAAAACGCCCTGCCCTGGTTCTTCGCGACGCTCGCCCTGCTCGGAGTCGGCGGAGCCAACTTCGCCGTCTACACGCTCTGGCTGCCGGAGCAATATCCCACCGAATGCCGCGCCAGCGCTTTCGCGTTCGCGACCTCCATCGGACGCTTCGTCGCCGCCGGAGTTACCTTCCTCGTCGGAGCCGCCGTCGCTCAATACCAAACCATCGGCACTCCGGTCGCCTGGACCTCCGTCGCCTTCCTGATCGGCCTTCTGCTTCTTCCCTTGGGCTTCGAAACCAAAGGAAAGGAACTCCCCGCATGACATCCTCCGCCGGATTGAACCCCGCCCGTAAGGGAGGGGACTTCCCGACCACCGCGCACCCTCTTACTAAACGAGGCGCGACCGTAGAGTCGCGCTTACTAAAAACACCCTCCCCGCAACCGAAACCATGACGCTCACCGACCTCTTCGATCTCAGCCTGAAACTCCGCGCCAGCGCTACCGCTCTCGAATTTCAAGGCACGGAATTCACTTTCGCCGACATCGAGGCCCGTAGCAACCGCGTGGCGCATGCGCTCCGTCATCAGGGCTTCGCACGCGGCGATCGGCTAATGGTTCAGCTACCGAACTGTGTCGAGATGATCGACCTCTACCTCGCCTGCGTCAAGCTGGGCGTCCTCTTCGTCCCCGTCAACGTCCTCTATAAGGACCGCGAAATCGCCCACATCCAAAAGGACGCCGAACCCCGCCTGTTCCTCACCGCTGAAAATCTCACCGCGCTGGTCGCTGAGGCCGTCACCAAATCTTCTGACCGCCCCATCGAACACCTCACCGGCGACACGCCCGCGGCCCTCGTCTATACCTCCGGAACGACCGGCGCTTCAAAAGGCGCCATCATCACCCACAACAACCTAGCCTCGAACGCGATCAACCTGCTCGCCTGTTGGCAGATCACCGAAGCCGACCGCTTCCTGCTCGCGCTGCCCTTATTCCACGTCCACGCGCTCGGTAACGGCATCCATTGCTGGCTGCTTTCCGGATGCCGCATGCGCGTCCTCGAACGCTTCGAGTATCAGAAAGCGACGGATGAATTCCTCGACTTCCAGCCAACGCTGTTCTTCGGAGTTCCCACCATTTACGTCCGGCTTCTGGAAACCGAACCCACAGCCGCCATCACCATCGGAGGACGCATGCGCCTCTTCGTCTCCGGTTCCGCTCCGCTTCCCGGGCAGGTCCTCGAGGAATTCCGGACCCTGTTCGGACACACCATCCTGGAGCGCTACGGCATGACGGAAACGATGATGAACTTGAGCAACCCGTACGCCGGCGAACGCAGACCCGGCTCAGTCGGATTTCCTTTACCCGGCATCTCGGTGAAGATTCTCGACGAACGGGGAGTGGAAGTGGCCGATTCGCAAACGGGCGAAGTCCACCTCCGCGGACCGAATGTGTTTGCCGGATATTGGCGTGATGAAGTCCGCACCCGCAACGCTTTTCTTGACGGCTATTTTAAGACTGGCGACTTGGCAACTCGATCCGCGGACGGCTATTACACGCTGTGCGGACGCCGCAGCGACCTCATTATTTCGGGCGGCTTTAACATCTACCCGAGAGAAATCGAAGAGTTCCTGATGGAGCAGCCCGAGGTGGACGAAGCCGCTGTCGCCGCAATGCCGGACGCGCGGAAAGGCGAAGTCCCCGCCGCGTACATCGTTTCGGCGAGAGGCTTCGATGCCGCTGAGCTCGAGAAGCGTTGCCGCGAAAGCCTGGCCTCGTTCAAGGTGCCCAAGGTATTCATCGCGGTGGATTCGCTCCCTAGAAATGCGCTAGGCAAAGTCCAAAAACAACTGCTGCCCAAGCCGGAATGACCCGCGGAGGCCGGGCATAAGCGCTTGAACCCCAAGCGTAAGCGCGGGGACCTCCCACCGGAACGCGCATAAAGCGCTTGAACCCCAAGCGTAAGCGACGGGACCTCCCACCCGAACGCGCTTAAAGCGCTTGAACCCCAAGCGTAAGCGCGGGGACCTCCCACCGGAACGCGCATAAAGCGCTTGAACCCGGAGCGTAAGCGACGGGACCTCGCCCGACATCGAGCTGCAGCCCCAAAAAGCTACCCGACCTCAACCGCGCTGCGCAGGCGGAACGTCAACACCGTTTCCGCCGGAATCACCGCCGGAACACCGCGCGTCCCTAACACCAATCCCGTTCCCGCCGCGCCCCCCGCGCCGGCGCCGATCGCCGCGCCCTTGCCACCGCCAGCCAACGCGCCGATTCCGGCTCCGACTGCCGCGCCGAGCCCGATGATCAGGCCGTCTTTACGCTTCGTCGCCCGAGCCTGACGTCCGCTCTCGTTGGTCGAAACCTCGACCACGCCGTTTGCCGTATGCAGCCGCGACAGCCGCAATTCGAGCAGCGCCTTATGCTTCACCCGGCCACCCGGATTCGATTCGGCGACGATCCCCTCGACCACGGAACCGCGATCGGCAATCATTACGTCGCCCGCCATCAGGGGCTCCTCGAGTACGGCTCCGAAGGCGTCGCCGGCGCGAGCGTTCCGCGTCGAAATCGTGCTTGTCGTGCGGACGTGAATCGCCGTGCCTTCCGCCAGAATCAGCCGCCGCAGCGGTTCATTTGGCGTCGAGCCTACGCGCTGCTGATTCACCGGGGCGGCGCCCGGAATCCCTGATTCCTGCGAGCGGTCGCTCGCCGTGCTGGAAATCTCTCTCCTCGCGCACCCCGTCCCCAACACTCCAGCCATTACCAACGCCGTGATGAAAAGCCGATTTCGCATATCATCTCTCCTATTGAGGATCGTAATGTGCACGATCAGCACCATATCGACAACTCAAACACTTAAGCCGCCGATCAACCCGATTTTCGGCAAATATTGCCGACTTGCTCCACTTCCGTACCCGCTTCATAGCGCACTATTTCCAACCACTTGCCAAACCCACTTAACTATAGTTAAACTGACATAAGTAACGCAGATTGAATGTCCGCCGCCGCCTCACTCCCTGAAGTCCATTCCAGCGTCGGAACCAAACAAATTGGTTTCTGGCGCCGCCTGCTCGCGTTCACCGGGCCTGCCTATCTCGTCTCCGTCGGTTACATGGATCCCGGCAACTGGGCAACCGACCTCGAAGGTGGAGCGCGCTTCGGCTACCAGCTCCTGTGGGTTCTAGTCGTCTCGAACTTCATGGCCATCCTGCTCCAGACCTTGAGCGCTCGCCTCGGCATCGTTGCCGGACGCGACCTCGCCCAAGCCTGCCGCGAGTCGTATCCGCAGCGCGTTAACTACGCGCTCTGGATCCTCTGCGAAATCGCGATCGCCGCCTGCGACCTCGCCGAAGTCCTCGGCGCCGCCATCGCCCTCAACCTGCTTTTCAAGATTCCCCTCATCCTTGGCGTCATCATCACCGCCGCCGATATCCTGCTGGTCTTGTGGTTCTCCCGCTACGGAATCCGCATGATCGAAGCCATCGTCCTCAGCCTCATCGCCGTCATCACCGGCTGCTTCCTGGTCGAACTCTGGATGGCCAAGCCAATCTTCACTGAAATCGTCGGCGGACTGGTCCCGCGCCTTACCGATCAAAGTCTCTACGTCGCCATCGGAATCCTCGGCGCCACCGTCATGCCGCACAATCTCTATCTGCACTCCGCTCTCGTGCAGACCCGCGAATTCGGCTCAAGCGTCAACGAAAAACGCATGGCCTGCAAGTTCAACCTGATCGATTCCGTCGTCGCCCTCAACGGGGCGCTCATCGTCAACGCCGCTATCCTGATCCTCGCCGCCGCGGTCTTCTTCAACCGCCACATCGTCGTCACCGAAATCCAACAGGCGCACCTGCTGCTCTCGCCACTTCTGGGCGCCGGAGCCGCCAGCGCGCTCTTTGCCATCGCCCTTCTCGCCAGCGGCCAGTCATCAACGCTTACCGGAACCATGGCCGGTCAAATTGTCATGGAAGGCTTCCTCGATCTCCGCATGCGCCCCTGGCTGCGCCGCCTGATCACGCGTCTCATCGCGATTATTCCCGCCATCATCGTCATACACTACGCCGGAGAGCATGGAACCTATTCGCTGCTCATCCTCAGCCAGGTGATCCTCAGCTTGCAGCTCCCTTTCGCGGTGATCCCGCTGGTCCGCTTCACCAGCGACAAACAGCGCATGGGTGAATTCGCGAACAAGGCCTGGGTGAAAATCCTCGCCTGGGCATCCGCGATTTTGATCATCGGACTCAACGCCCGCCTCGTTTACACCACCGTCGCCGGTTGGGCCGAATCCTCAGGCGCCTGGGTCTGGTTCGCCATGGCCGCCGGCACCGCTCCCATCTTCGGACTGCTCCTCTGGATCTCGTTCACGGGATCGCAAAAGCAACGCGCCGCCATCGCGCGCGCGACGCCAGGACTGGCCCAGGACGGCATCTCTGAACTCGGCAAGCAAGTCGTCGCGGACCTGCCCGTCCCTGTCTACGCGAAGATTCTGGTTCCCCTCGATCACACCGACCGTGACCGCATCGCCATCGCCCACGCCGCCGCGCTCGGTCGCGCCCACGGAGCGATGCTCTATCTGCTGCACGTCGAGGAAGGCGTGACCAGCGTCCTGTTCGGCGACGAATCCAAAACCGCCGAAGTCTCCGAAGGGGAACGCTACTTTACGTCGATCGTCGAAAGCCTGGCCACCCAAGGAATCGAATCGAAGCTTACCGTCGTCCACGGAAAACCCCGCCAGGAAATCGTGCGTTATGCGCGCGACCTCAATCCCGATCTGGTGGTCATGGGAGCGCACGGACACCGCGGCCTCAAGGACCTCATCTACGGAGCCACGATCAACGCCGTCCGCCACGAAATCAAGGCCCCCGTGCTAGTCGTCGGCGAATAAAGAGACCAAAGTAGACGGCAATAGTAAACACTTCTGTGTACAATTCGATAAGTGACCGGCAAGGGGAGTTGATATGTTCGCCTACCCAGCTCCCGTCAGGAAAGACGGCAACGGATTTGCAGTCAGCTTTCCGGACCTACCTGCGTTCAGCGAAGGAGACACCGTCGAAGAGGCAATCCTCGAAGCCTCCGACGCTCTCGAAACCGCCCTCTCTGTCTACGTCGATCGGCGGCGGGATCTTCCGGTTGCTTCGAGAATTCGTACGCGCACAAAGCACAGCGGCGCGTTCCGTGAAGCGTACTTCCTCATTCGCCCCAGTGCCCTGGGTGCAATGAAACTCGCTCTGTACACCGCCATGCGCGATCAAGGAATCCGCAAAGCCGACCTCGCCCGCCTGCTCGGACAAAGCAAAACCGAAATGGACCGCTTACTCGATCTCACCCATGCGTCTCGGGTTCATCAGATTGAAGCCGCCCTGCGAGTCCTAGGAAAGCGCGTCGAAATCGCGGTTCAGCCTGCTGCCTGAGGCATCGCCTGTTCCCTGCAACGTCCTCGGTAAGCCGATGAAATACTCACGTCGCGCTCGTTCCGGGTGCGCTGCATTCGCTCGACTCCGGACCTCAACGGCGGGTGAAGAGGATTTTGCCCACAATGCGGCCTTGAGGGAGAAGCCCTCTACTTCGCGATTCTGCGTGTGGCATAGGCCTCTGGCCTGTGCATCGAAACAAACATTTCGAGCCGCGCTCCGAAGGAGCGATCTTATGCCACGTTCACAAGCCGGAGGCCTATTCCACTAGCCGAAAATGTGGAACGACGTGCCGATGCCTTGGGCAATGGCGCGTTCGTAGGCGGCGGCAGCGGAGGCGGCGTCCTGGAGGGCGGTTCCGGTGGAATCGAAGATGATGATTTCGTCTTTCGACGTCCGGCCCGGCTTTGGGCCGGCGAGAATTTCACCGAGCTGAGCGTAGCAGTGGTCGCGAGTCACGAGGCCGGCGGAGATTGCGTGGTGCAGTTCGCCGACGTTCGCGCATTGGTCGAGGATGTCGCAAACCAACTTGCTGGCAGCGAGCAGGCTGGGTTCGATTTCCTGCTTTTCCGGACTGTCCGCGCCGACGGCAGCGACGAACATGCCGGGCGGGACGTCGTCTTTCGCGAGAAACCATTTCCGCGACGGCGTGCAGGTAACGCAGACCTGGCTATCGGCCAGAGCGTCGCGCAAGTTCGGCGCGGCGACGACTTCGATCTTCAATTGCTCGGCCATCTGCTCGCAAAAGCGTCCGACGCTGGCGGCATCTTTGTCGAAGGCGTACGCCTTTTTCAGCGGCAGCACGCGAGCGAGAGATTCGAGTTGGATGCGACCTTGGTTTCCGCTGCCGACGATGGTCGCCGTGTGCGAATCCGGCGCGGCGAGGTGTTTGGCCGCCGCGGCGACAGCGGCTCCGGTGCGCTTTTTCGTAATTTCGATGGAATCCATGACGGCGATGGGGCAACCTTTTTCGGCGTCGTAGAGCAGCACCAAGCCCTGAATCGCAGGCAGGCCGTACCTCGCGGGGTTCTGGAAGAATCCGCCGTTGGCTTTGAGGGCAAAATAGGCGCGAGGTTTCGTGATTCCGCCGGCTTTGATGTGAAATTCGCCGGCGTGCGCATCCACGTGCATGAGGCCGGGTGCTAGAACTTCACCGAGGGCGTGCGCGCGAAAGGCGGATTCGACGGCTTCGATGTGGTCGTCGAGGGTGAGGAGGGAGGCGACTTCGCTGCGGGTGAGAAGGAGGATGGGAAGTTGGGTAGCCATGGCGGAGTGCTACCAGGATAGCCGCCGACAGTTATCGAATGGGCCGATGCGAGTGAACGCAAAGAAGCCCGGCCGCGCAAGCGCAACCGGGCTCCACCAACTCCAAGATGGTTGGTGTTACTTGGCTACGGGTTTCACGGCCTGCTTCACGACCGGAGCCGGCGCGGCAGTGGTCTTCTTGGCTTTGTGATGCTTCTTCTTCGCCACCGGCTTGGTGGTGTCGGTGACGGCAGGCGTGGTGGCTGCCGGAGCCGTGGTGGCCTTGGCGGGCGCCTTCGTGTCAGCGGCGGCGGCGATTCCAACGGCCATCGCTACGGTCAACATCAGATTCATGGTGCGTGTCATTGTCTTGTCCTCTTATTAATTTCGTGTTCGGGCTTGTGGGCCGCCCGATGAGAGCGGCCCGGTTGTCTCTTGGTAGTTCGATTACTTCGCGGCCGGAGCAACCGGCTTCACAGCGGTCTTCGCGACCGGCTTTTTGACGATGTGCTTCACGGCAGGCGTCGCGGGTTTCGCGGACGTGGTGACTTTCGCTTTGTGGAGCTTCTTCACCGCCGGCTTGGCGTTAGTGGTTGCGGCAGGCGTCGCGGCCGGAGTTGCCGGCTTGACGGTCGCTTTCGAGTCGGCGGCGGCCGCGATTCCAACGGCCATCGCCAGCGTCAACATCAGATTCATACCGCGCATCATTTTCGTGTCTCCTGTTTTCTCTCTGAGCGCTGCCGTTTTTTGTTTCCGGTTTCCATCTCGCTCACAGTAGTAAACGCGGCTCGACCCGCAAAGGGTCCATTCCGGGGGATTAAATACTTGCCATGAATATTGCTTCAGATGCCTGTGTTTATTGGGCTTTTGTTCATCTTCGTAGTAGGAATTACGAGGTAGAAATTGCGGGGATGTAGGAGTTACGAAATGGGGGGAATTGACGAGTTACGAAGTACAAGTTAAGGACGATGAGTTCGCTATTTCCGGGGCGCGCGGCCTTTGCCCAATTGCTCTATTAGTTCTTTGACCGTGCTGGATTCGCCGCCGGGCGCACAGGTTTCGGGAACTAACATCTGCGTTCCCTTCGGAAGAATGTCGACCCAGCCGACCCAAAAATAATCTTCTAAAAACACGTCGCGAGATTCCTCGGACGATGCGAAAACCAGATAGTTCGTGCCGACCAAATAGCTGGAGCCGCCCAGACAATCCGTTCCGTCGTCCACCGTATATAGAACGAGCGTGGGGCTCGAAGACCCTTGCCAGTAGCGATCCACTCGGAAGGTGATCGCGTAGCGGCCGCGTCCTCTCATTTCAGGGCGAAGCGGCAGCACCTTCTTATCGATAACGGTTCCGCGAAAGATGGTGGACCTGGAATGGAGGCTGCGCGGGGCGTCCATCGCAACCGCGCAGGTGCACGTGAAGGCAGGCATGGGAGCGAACAATAGCAGGGCGCAGACCAGGCGGGTCATAGCTGTGATCATAGGCCAACTTTGTCTATGAAATTTCGAGGACTGAGATTGGTCCTCTGGCCGAAGTCCTATGCTCCCGAAGACTCCCTTATGACAGACCCACAGGCCGGAGGCCTATGCCACTTAGCAGCCCTCGTAGAGGAAGCCCGGGTAGCGGGTTTGGGGAGCTCCGGTGATTTTGCGGGCCACGCAGTACATCTGCTCTCCCCGCAGATCGGTTGAGTAATCCATGCGTTCGAGAAGGGGTTGAACCCACAGGTGCGAGTTGTAGCCCTCGACTCGCTCGGTGAAGATGGTTTCGATTTCAAAGCCGGCGGCGACCAGAGCCTGCTTCAATTCGTCTGGAGTGTATTCGCGTACGTGGGGAATTTCGGTGTCGCGGAATTCTCCGTGCGGATACGGATACATGGAGTAGAGCTGCGGGTTGCCGCTTTGTTCGAGGGTCCGCGCGACGGCGGTATAGCTGGCGACGTTCGGCGTGGTCAGGACCAAGGCTCCGCGATCGGCGAGCACGCGGTGGATTTCGAACAGCATGTGCATGGGATCGAGCAGCATGTGCTCGAAGATCTCGCAAGCTAAGACGCAATCGAAGTGGTTATCGGGATAGGGGAAGACGTGCTTCTCGCAATTGAAGTGGTCCACCTCGCAGGTGAACACTTCCTTACCACCGGCTTTGACTGATTTGTGATCGACCCGGCCGGGCTCGCCGAAGTAGGCTCCGCGAACTTCCTTGTAGCCGAGGACGCAGCCGAGGGCGGGCGTCATCTGCATATAGGCTCCGAGTTCGAGGACGCGCGAGGTGGCGGTGGGACCCGGCGTGGCCGAAAGCGTCACGCCGATACGGTTCATATGGATCTCGAGGTAGTTCCGCGCGTCGTCTTGCATGTCGAGGGTGCGGAGGAAGCGGACAAATTCCTCGTAGCGGGCGCGGGGGTTCTTGGGTTCAGGTGCCATTGTGGGATCGTACCGGGCGAGCCACCGTTCGACGGCGTCGAGCGAGCGGCGAATAGTGCGTACAAGGGTCATTTAGAGGCAAAAAAGTGGGCGACCGAGCATCGCTGCCCGGACGCCCAAATGACTGCGTCCAAGAAAGTCCAACTCGGGGACAGGTGACTCCCGCGAGCCTTATCCATCGCGCTTGACCGGCGCGATTTTGTAGGTTAACACAAGTTTGCGCGGGCACCAATCCGAATGGGATGGACCGCTGCAGAGACCTTGTTGGAACGCGATGGAGCATTCGCCAGGAACGTTTTTGCGCACTCAGTCGTATCCTACTGCAACATGGCCGCCGCACAAACCATCCAATCGGAAAATACGGTAGATAAAGTATTTGGCGTCCTGGCGGAGCCGGGTACTTATAAGCAAGTTCTGCTGCTTTTTCTAGGATTTCCGTTCAGCGTGTTTTGTTTCGTGTCGATGACAGTGCTGCTGTCGGTCGGAGCGGGACTCTCCGTGATCGTCGTCGGATTGGGCATCCTGGCGATTGGACTCTATGCGGTCAGGATGTACGCGCGCCTGGACCGTTTCCTGTTGACGGAATTGGCTGGCGGAGTCTTCCGTCGGGAAGCGGCTCCCGGACCCGGCTTGAAGGGCGTACTGCTGGATCCCGCCGCCTGGAAACGCGTCCTCTATTTCGCGATCCGCCTGCCGATTTCGATTGCGGGACTCTCGGCGGTCCTGCTGATGCTGGCGAGCATTTTGATGCTTTTCGCTCCGATGATGTACACGGTAGTGCCCATTTGGGTGGGCATGGATTATGTGCGGGAGTGGCAGGAAGCGCTCATGGTTTCCTGCGCCGGGGCGGTGCTGGGATTGGCGAGCGCGCACCTGGTTCGCGGCGTGGCGGACGCGCATCGGCGCATCGCGGAGTGGCTGCTGTAAGGCAAATTTAGTTGGTAAGCACGACCTCACGGACGCGCCCCGGACGGACCGCGCGAATTTTTCTTGCTGGGCGTGGTATTTTGGTAAGTTCGCGATCGCTAATCCCAGGCCGATACCAAGTCTCTGTCGATGTCCATCCAGATCTTCCTCCAAGGCAAATTGCTCGGCGTCGCCGACTTCCTGCGCGCACCGGGCGCGGATGCGGATGATGCATTTCTCGGCCGCGCTCAATATTTGAGCCTGCTGTCAGAGACGCTTCCTCGCGCTTTGTTGGCTGAATTGGGCCTCGCGCAGATCCTATTAGGATCGAGCGGCGGCGGTCAATTCCTGGTCGTCTTGCCGGAAGAATCGCGCGACGGGGCGGAAGTTTTTCTTCAAAATGCATCCGAAGAGATACTGCGGATTAGCGGGCAGACACTACATCTGGTTTGGGCAGTCACGGAAAATCTGGGCGACTGGTCGGACGTGCGCAAGCGCCTGGGCGACAAGGTACAGCGGTCGCGCAGCATCGAACGTGGCGTGGACGCGGCATTTTTCGCCAGCGCTCCGGCGCCCGAAGCTCCGGCCGATGCGGCGTTCAAGGAATTGCAGGCTGCGAATTCAGCAGGCTGGTCCCCGGACTCTCCCGGCCAAGTCGTGACGGAAAACGCGAAGCATTCCTGGGCGTTGTCCGGCAGCGTGGACGCTTTGCCTATGGCGCGGCATACAGCTCCGACCGATGACGTACAGCGGGCGGCGACTCCGGCGGAGTTGGGCTCGCGGGCTACGGGCCAGGCGACATGGGGCGTTTTGCGCGGTGACGTCGATAATTTCGGCATCCGTTTACGGCGCGCGACCAGCATCGAAGAGCATATCCGGCTCTCGGTGATGTACAAGCAATTCTTCGCCGGCGAACTCGAAGTGCAGTGTTCGCAGCCGGAATTCTGGCGCAAGGTGACGGTGCTGTATTCGGGCGGCGACGACTTCGCGGTATTCGGCGCGTGGGATTCTCTGATCCTGCTGGCGGCGGAATTGCGGCGGTTGTTCGTACGGTTCGCGGAAGCCAACCTGGCCGAATTTCCAGGCGCCGAAGGTAAGACGCTCACCATGGCGTTGGCACTGGCGGATTCACCGGATGCCCACCTCTCCGATGTTTACGAAGAGGCCGGCCGGCGGCTGGAATTCGCGAAGTCCGAAGACAAAGACTGCGTCTGGCTCCTGGGGCGCACGCTCGAATGGAAGCAGTATGGCGATGCGTCTTCGTTAAGAGATTCTTTGACCAAGATGGTGACGGAATGGGGCTGCCCGCCGTCGTCGTTACGGGATTTGTGCTCCATCTATCGCGAGTCGCAGGCGCGCATGTCGCGCAGGCAGGCGCGTAAGGTTGGAGAGAGGCCGTGGCGGTATCATCGGCGCATCCAGCGAGTTCTATCGCCGGTTCGGGAATCGCGTGAGCGCGAATTCCAGAAGGCGCGGACGGCGTTGATTGCGGATTTGATCGGCCGAAGCGGCGGGTATTTGAAGTTGCGGCCCAGCGGGCGCGTGGCGCTAGAATGGGCGAGGTTGTCCACAGAGGTTTAATTCCGAATGGCAGACGAGCATCAAGATATGCAGGACGGGAGCTTCGCATCGAAGCTGCAGGCGGCTACGGGCGGACGCACGGAGCCTGCTCCGGGGGTTGACGCGGAAGCCGCACCGGTAGCGGAGAAGACGGAAGCTTCGGCAGCGCAGGAATCAGCTCCAGTAGCGGGCGGCGATGTCGCGACCGAGACGCCCGCGACCGAGACGCCAAAGACTGAGCAAGGGCCACGGCCTGAGCGCGGTCCGCGGCCGGATCGTGGTCCTCGGCCCGAACGAGGTCCGAGACCGGAAGGCGGCGCGAAGCCGCAGGCCGGTGGTCCACCTCGCGAGGGCGCGAAGCCGGAGCGCGGTCCGCGGCCGGCGGGCGGAGGTCCTCCGCAGGGTGGGCGCGACGCGCGTCCTCCACGCAGAGATGGCGGTCCAGGTGGCGATCGGGGCGGTCCGCGAAGCGGAGGCTTCGGGGCGCGTCCGGATTTCCAGCCGGATATCGAGCTCGAGAAATTGATCGCGGACAGCTTGTACCTCGACAACCAGGCGCACGTGATTGTTTCTCGCATGCGCGACATGGATTCCGGCACGAAGAGCCAGTTGCGCCGTCTGTATAACGCGGTGCGGCGGGCGGTGCGGGCGGCGGATAGCGAGAAGCAGCACGAGTTCGTGATGCTGCGCGCGCGCCTTGCCTACACCATCGCGCGGCATTCGCTGCGGAGCCTGGATGCACTCGAGAAACTGCTGCTGCAAGTGACGCGCAAGAACGACGCGAAGGGCTATGAGCGCTTCCGCGATTTGTTCGAAGCGATCGTCGCTTATAACGAATAACTGAAATTGAAGGCGCGGCGCCAAGCCGCGGCTGGCGGCATTATGCTGCCTTGAGGGACATCGAATGAGTTCGCACACGGCGCAAACGGAATTGAAGTTGATCGGCAAGCTGCTTCTCGATGGAGAGCTGCACTGCGAGACAGGCCTGCACATCGGCGCAGGCAAAGGCTCGCTCGAAATCGGCGGCGCGGATAATCCGGTCGTCAAAGATGCGTACGGCCTTCCGTACGTACCGGGCAGTTCGCTGCGCGGTCGTATGCGTTCGCTGCTCGAGCAGGCGCACGGCCTGACAGTTCCCTCGGAGCTGGTCTACATCTCCAAGCGCAAGGGCCAGGAAGTCCGAATCCACCAGAGCAGCCGTCCGGACGACGAAGTCTGCCTGCTGTTCGGGCGCAATTCCGGACGCGTGGATCGCGTGCAAGGCGAGGGCGGCGAGACGGCCGCGGCCACTCCAGCGCGCCTGACTGTGTTCGACGCACCGCTCGATGCGGACAGCATCACAGCGCAGATGCGTGAGAATCTCGACGACGAATTGACCGAAGTGAAGAGTGAAAATGCGGTGGATCGCATTACGTCACAGGCCAATCCGCGGACGCTCGAACGCGTTCCAGCGGGCGCACGCTTCAAGTTCCGCATGATTGTGGACATCCTTTGCGACGAGGATATGGCGCTGGTCGCTCGCGTGTTCGAAGGCATGCGGCTACTCGAAGACGACAGCCTCGGCGGCGGCGGATCGCGCGGTAGCGGACGCGTGAAGTTCGCGAACCTCAAGCTGGCGTGGCGCAATCGCGCATTCTATTCGACTGGCGGCGAGGAGCACACGCTCGCGTCCGCCGCGGACACGGCCGCGCTGCTCGCTCTCGCAGGCGAAGGCTTCGCGGAGAAATTGGCGAAATAAGACATGGCGCGCGGCCTACTCGTTCGTCTGCGGCCCAACGCGCCGTGGCGGATCGGTCCTGATTCCGGCGACCGCGAACGCGTGGAGACGGTTCTCCACAGCGATGCGGTGTACTCTGCCGTCACGAGCGCCATCGCGATGCTGGGCGGCCTGGAAGATTGGCTTGCAGCGACGGCGTCGGGCGAACCCGCGGTCCGTTTCAGCTCCTGCTTTCCATTCATCGGCAACACGTTGCTGGTGACTCCGCCGCGGAACCTTTGGCCGCCTGCTCCTTCAGCGAAGGTTCGCTACGCGGGCGCGAAGTTCGTTCCGGTTTCCGTGATTGAATCACTGCTGGCGGAAAAGCCTTTGAACGAAGACGCCCTGCAAGTAGACGGCGCGAGCGAATGTCTGCTTCCGCAAAATGCGCAAGGTCCGTTCCGCATCCGCATCCGGTCGAATGCGGCGGTGGATCGCGCAGGCGTTGGCATTGAGACCCACAAGACGGCATGCCTCGAATTCGCGCCCGAAGCCGGCCTTTGGCTGGTCGTCGAATTCGCCAATGAAAATGCCGAAGAGAAGTGGAAGCCGGTAGTAAAAAGCGCGCTTCACTTCCTGGCGGATCATGGCGTCGGCGGAGAACGTTCGCGCGGCTGGGGCCGCAGCGCCGCTCCGGAAATTGTCGAAGGCGAATTGCCGGGTTTGGTTTTGAAGCTGCCTGAATCCGCGGCTGGCGACAAAGGGCACTGGTTGTTGTCGTTGTTTCATCCTTCCGGAGAAGACTCCATTGATTGGCAGCGCGGAAGCTATTCGGTGACCACCCGCAGCGGCCGAGTCGCGACAACGGGCGCCGAGAAATCGGCGACGCGGATGGTGTCTGAAGGTTCGGTATTGGTCGGACCGGCGACGCCAAAGGGATCGGTGCGGGACGTAGCTCCCGAGGGCTTCGCGCATCCGGTATACCGCAACGGATTCGCGTTGAGCATTGAGATTCCGCTGAAGGCGGGGACCGCATGAAATATCGCGTAACGTGCCTTTCGCCGACACTGGTGGGCGACGGTCAAAGGCTTTCGCCGATCGACTACATGGTTTGGCGCGAGCACATCAACGTGCTCGATCAGCGGCGCATTTTCAAATTGCTGGCGCGCAATCAGAGCCGGTTGGACGGCTATCTCGCGCAGCTCAAGAAAGCCGACAAGCTGGATTTCGCTTCGTGGGGCGGCTTCGCGCAGAACTTCGCCGGCCGGCGGATTCCGCTCGAGCACGCTTCGATGATGGCGCAATTCGAGAAGGCGCGTCCGGAGAATTTGTTCATTCCGACGTTCGCCGCAAACACCGGCGGAGCATACTTGCCCGGTTCCGCTATCAAGGGCGCGCTGCGCACCGGCGCGGTGTCTGCGCGGTTCAGTGAAGGCGCGATGCGCGAGTTGGCGAAACGTCTTGAAGGCGAGCGGATTCCGTGGCGTGTCTCGGAGCGCGTTGAGGATCAGTTACTCGGCGGCTCGGGCACAAATAAAATGCGCGCGGTGGCGACAGCGGATTCGGGTGTCGTTCCGTATTCCGCGATGAAGGTCTATATGCTGCGGACATCCACGCTCGCGGCGCGCGGCACGAAATTGGAATTGGCGTGGAAGACGGCTCCGCGCGGAACAGTGGCGCGCGCCGAGGAGGCGACTCCGACGTTCGTCGAGATGGCGACTCCGGGGACCGCCTTCGATGGTTCGTGGAAAGAGACCAACGCCGACGCCAGGCGGTCGTTGTTCCGCGCAAGCAATCAATACGCAGCGCAGATTCTCGACAAACATCTGCATTATGCCGAGACGGCGGGGTTGAAACAGATGGAAGCGAATCTGCAAGCCTTGATCGAAAAGACCAAGTCGTCGCACGACGCCTGCGTGCTCTCGATCGGCTGGGGCGGCGGACTGCTTGGCAAATCGGCTTACGTGAATACGGCCGACGAATCGTACCGGCAGATTCTCAAACAGGTTTCGGTATTCGAGCGCGCGATCCAAAGCGGATTGCCGTTCCCGAAGACGCGGCGGATCGTGTTTGAAGCCGGGCAACCTGCTTCCCTGCCCGGCTGGGTTGTGCTCGAAGTCGGCTAGTAGGCCGCTACTTCGTTCGCGGTTCTGTTTCGGCTCCTTGTCGAAAGCTAGTACCTCTTGAAGACCTTCGACAGGCCATCGATTCCGCGATCCACGTCCTGCTCTGTCAGGATGTAAGGCGGCAGCAGGCGCAGCACCGTGTCGTGCGTGCAATTGATCAGCAAACCCTGCTGCATCGCATCGACGACCATTTGCTTGCCTGAGATCGCCAGGTCCACGCCGATCATCAAGCCGTAGCCGCGAATTTCGTTGATGAACAAATGCTTGCGCGCGAGGTCCGCCAGGCGCATGCGGAAGTAGCCGCCGACGTTGACGATCGAGGGCAGCAGTTCCGTGATGAGGTCCAGAACTTCGAGCGCGACGCGGCAGGCGAGCGGTCCGCCGCCGAACGTCGAGCCGTGCATTCCGCTGCCGATCGACGCGGCGGCTTTCTCGTTGGCGGTGATGCAGCCCAGCGGAATTCCGCAGCCAAGGGGCTTGGCGGCGACCATGATATCCGGCAGCACAACGGGATCGGCGAGCTGGTAAGCGAAGTACGTACCGGCGCGGCCGACGCCGCATTGGATCTCGTCAAACACCAGCAGGCAGTTGAAACGATCCGCGAGCTCGCGCGCCTTGCGCGCGTACGCGGTGGTCATTGGAATGACGCCGCCTTCGCCCTGGACCCATTCGATGACAATGCCGGCGGTCTTTTCGTTCACCATCTGTTCGAGCGCGGTAATGTCGTTGGCGGGAACGAAATGGACTCCGGTGAGCAGCGGTTCGAAATCACGTCGGTACTTTTCCTGCCCGGTGATTGACAGCGAACCCATCGTGCGGCCGTGAAACGAATTCTGCAGCGAGACGATGTGGAATTTTTCCGGCGAGATCTTGCTGCCGTGCGCGCGGATCATTTTGATCGCGCCTTCCATGGCCTCTGTGCCGGAGTTTGAGAAAAAAGTACGCTCGAGTCCGCTGATTTCGGCGAGGCGTTTTGCCAGCGGACCTTGATACTCGTGGTAGTACAGATTCGAAGTGTGCAGCAGCAATCCCACCTGCTCGCGCATCACCTTCACCAGACGCGGATGGGCGTAGCCCAGCGCGTTAACGCCAATTCCGGAGATCAAATCGAGGTAGCGCTTGCCCGCGGTGTCGTACAGGTAGACGCCTCTTCCGCGATGGAGCGTGAGCGGGTAGCGGGCGTAGTTCTGGAGCAGGTACTGCTGTTCGAGCTCGACGAGCGAGGGGCTTGCGTCAGCCACACTCGTTTCCGTCTCTGTGGTGGACATGTTCTCATGATAGGGTGTTCGTGAACGGTCTGCGATGCTTCCGCTGTGGCGGCGAATTTCCATTCGACGCACGGGCTTATTTGTGTCCGGCATGCGGTGAAGTCGAAGGCGATCCGGCGATTCTGGATGTGGTTTATGACTACGGCGCGGCGCGTGTGGCGTTCGTAAATGCGTCGTCGCCGGGCGTGTTTCGCTATTCGTGCGTGCTGCCAGTCGAAGAGATCGCGGACGGGTTGCCGGCTGGCGGCACACCGCTCGTTGCGGCTCCGCGCATCGCGAAACGGCTGGGGCTACAGGCGCTTTGGTTGAAGGACGAGACGCGGAATCCGACGCGGTGCTTCAAGGACCGAGCGACGGCCGTGTTCCTCACGATGGCCCGTCGTTTGGGCGTCACGGATGTGTACTGCGCGTCGGCGGGCAACGCGGCGATCTCGCTCGCGGGATTCGCGGCGCATGCCGGAATCGCATGCCACGTGTATGTGCCGAGCTATGCGTCGGAGGTCCGGCTGGATTGGCTGCGGCGATTCGGCGCGGACCTGCATGTCTCGAACGGAAATTACGATCAGGCGTACGCGGAAGCGGAAGCCGCCGGAAACGCCCATGGCTGGTACAGCCGCAATTGCGCGTTCAATCCGTTTCTGGTGGAAGGCAAGAAAACTGCGGCTCTCGAAATCGCGGAGCAGCTTGGGCACTCGCCAGACTTCGTCGTTGCACCGGTCGGCGATGGCTGCACGCTCGGCGCGATCGGAAAGGGTTTCCGCGAGGCGCGCGAGTTGGGGATCAGCTCGTCCCTGCCCGCTATGATCGGCGTGCAATCCGAAGCTGCGCAGCCGATCGTGAACCGCATGCACGGCGGTGGCGGATCCGATGGCGAAGGCGAGAGCCGCGCCGAATCCATCTTGGTCCGGCGTCCTCGGAACGTATTGCGGCTTCTGCGCGAGATGAAGGAATCGGGCGGCGAGATGGTAGCGGTTTCGGACGCGGCGATCGCGGCGGCGCAACGCGATTTGGCGACGGAAGCGGGCGTCATCGCTGAATTCACCAGTGCGGCTACGCTGGCGGCGTTGCAGCAATTGCAGGCGGCGAATCCGGCGGCGTTCGCGGATCGTGAGGCGGTGCTGGTGATTACCGGCGGGCGTCCGGATTAGGCGACGGCGATCGGAGCCGGATGGCGGGCGTCCAACGAGTGAATGTTACGATGAGAAATTCGAATCGCACGTGAGCTTTTTTTGACACCCGTTGGGGCCGGCGGTCCGCCTTCAGCCGGATTTCATAAAGCCCCTAAAAAGAAACGACAGTCCATGAAGAACTTCGACGCAAGTATTGCCGCAAAAATCGATCACACACTGCTAAAGCCAGAGGCTACGTCAGCGGACATCCGGAAACTCTGCGCCGAGGCGCTCGAATATTCGTTCGCGTCCGTCTGCGTCAATCCGTATTGGGTTCCGCTGGTGGCGGCGGCGCTCAAGAATTCGCCAGTGAAGGTTTGCAGCGTGGTGGGCTTTCCGTTGGGCGCGTCCGCGACGTCGACGAAAGCGGCGGAAACCAAGCAGGCGTTGCTCGATGGCGCTCAGGAGATCGACATGGTGTTGAATGTCGGCGAACTGCGCGACGGCAATCTGGTGGCGGTCTCAACCGACATCGTTGCGGTGGTGGAAGTGAGTCACGCGGCGGGCGCGATCGTGAAAGTGATTCTTGAAACGTCATTGCTCGACGACGCGCAGAAGATCCTGGCGTGCGAAATCGCGAAGGATGCCGGGGCGGACTTCGTGAAGACGTCCACCGGCTTTGGAGCCAGCGGCGCGACCGAACACGATATCGCGCTGATGCGCCGCATCGTCGGTCCGGAGCTGGGAGTCAAAGCCTCGGGCGGAATCCGGACGCTTGAAGATTTGAAGAAGATGGTCACCGCGGGCGCGAGTCGCGTAGGCGCGAGCGCGAGCGTCAAGATAATGGAAGCGACGGCGGTCTAGCGCGATGGCCACGGTTCGCAAGCCAACTCCGCCAAAGGTACGATTCCGCGAGCGCGAAGATCTGCTCGACTTCCTGCTCGAAGTCGCGAACATCGCGGCGGAGACGCTCGACCTCGACAAGCTGCTGGCGCGCGTCGCGGAAGTGGTCAAGGAAGTGATTCCGTACGACCTGTTCGCGATCCTGCTCTACACGGAACGCGCGAACGCACTGAGCATCCGGTATTCGATCGGGCATCGCGAAGAGCTGGTACGGAGCCTGCACGTTCCGCTGGGCGAAGGCATCACGGGAGCGGCGGCGGCGAGCCGTACGCCGATCCTGGTCAACGATGTCACGCAGGATCCGCGCTACCTGGGCACGCTGGACGCGGTGCGTAGCGAGCTGGCGGTTCCGATGATGGCGCGCGGAAAATTGGTCGGCGTGATCGACGTGCAATCGACGAAAATCGGCCAGTACTCCGAGCATGAGCGCGCCTTGCTGCGCTTACTCGCGAGCCGCATCGCGGCGGCGATCGACAATGCGCGACTGTACCGGCGCGTCGAACGCCAGAACAGGACGCTGCGGACGCTGGCCCATCTTTCTCAGGAATTCAGTTCGATCCTCGATCTCGATGAACTGTTGGGCAAGATCGCGAAAACGATCAAGGCGCTGATCGACTACGACGCGTTCAGCATCATGCTGATCGACGCCGAAAAGCAAGTGCTGAAGCATCGCTTCAGCGAGCGCTACGACCAGCGCGTGACGCCCGACAACGTGCCGCTGGGCTCGGGAATTACGGGTGCATCGGTGGATGCGCGCGAGCCCGTCCGCGTGGCGGACACGCTGGTGGATCCGCGTTACATCGCCGCGCATCCAGGGATTCGCAGCGAGTTGGCGATTCCGCTGCTGGTGCAGGATCGCGTGGTCGGCGTGCTCGACGTCGAGAGCGAGCGCATCGGGTATTTCACCGACGATCATCAGCGGACGCTGACACTTTTGGCCCCGCAGGTGGCAAGCTCCGTCGAAAACGCCCGGCTTTACGAGGAAATCGCAAAGCGCGAGCAGCGCATGGATCAGGATTTGAAAGCCGCGCGGAAGGTTCAGAGCATTCTGCTGCCGCGTGAGGCGCCTCCGATTCGCGGTTTGGAGATTGCGCTGCGCGGGCGTGCCGCGCGCGAGATCAGCGGCGACGTGTACGATTTCTTCGAGCACGGCGACGACTACGCGATGATCGCGTTCGGCGATGTCAGCGGAAAGGGAGCGGCGGCCGCTCTGTACGGAGCGCTGGTCAGCGGGCTTCTGCGTATCCTGGCACCGCGGCGGAGATCGCCGGCGCTGCTGATGCGGACGCTCAACGAGACGTTGCTCGAACGCAAGGTGGACGCGCAATACGCGACCCTGCTGCTGCTGTTGTGGGAGACTCGCGGGTTCAAGATGACTCTGTGTAGCGCCGGCGCGGAGCCGCCGTTCATCTATCGAAACGGCGAGGTCATCAAACCCAAGGTCGAGGGCGTTCCACTGGGACTGCTCGAAGGGCGCGAGTACGAAGACATTACTGTCGACGTGGAGCCGAACGACGTGATTCTGCTGTTTTCGGATGGGATTGAGGATCAGGTGAACGCGAAGGACGAGGAGTACGGGCGCGCGCGGATTTCGAAATTCCTGAAATCGCACGGGCAGTATTCGCCGAAGCGGATCACGAAATCTTTGATCGCGGATGTGGACAAGTGGCGCGGCACGACGCCGTTGTTCGACGACCAGTCAATCATCGTGATGAAGGTGCTGGCTTGAGTTTCGAGTACCGCGACGGCGCGATGTATTGCGACGACGTGGCCCTCGCCGAGATCGCGGAGTCGGCCGGGACGCCGTGCTACGTGTACTCGGCGGGTACGATTATCGCGAATTACCATGCCTACGACGAGGCGTTCGGCGACCTGGCGCACACGGTCTGCTACGCCGTGAAAGCGAATTCGAATCTCAGCATCCTGCGGCTGCTGGCTGCGGCGGGTGCGGGTTTCGATATCGTCTCCGGCGGAGAATTGTTCCGCGTGGTGAAGGCGGGCGGCGATCCGGCGAAGGTAGTTTTTTCAGGCGTCGGTAAGACGCGCGATGAAATCGACTACGCGTTGAGCCTCGGCGTATTCGGATTCCACTGCGAGTCCGAGAGCGAACTCGCGTTAATTGATGCGCTCGCCGAGCGTCGCAGTGTAACAGCCCGGATCGCCCTGCGCGTGAATCCGGACGTGAACGCTTCGACGCATCCATACATTTCAACCGGCCTCAAAGAACACAAGTTCGGCATCGACATCGCCGAAGTCGAAGGCGTGTATGCGCGCGCGCGGGGGCTGAAGAACTTGCGCCTTGAAAGCGTCAGCTGCCATATCGGATCGCAATTGCTCGACACCAAACCGATCGCCGAAGCGATCGACAAGATGCTCGCGCTGGTGGACCGGCTCCGCGCGGGCGGCATTCCGATCCGGCACATCGACCTGGGCGGCGGCCTGGGCGTTGCGTATAAGCCAGAGGACGCGACTCCCGAAATCCGGCGATTCATCGGCACGATGCGCGATCGGCTGTTGGGCCGCGATCTGCACGCGATGATCGAGCCGGGGCGTTCGATTGTGGGCGAGGCCGGAGTGCTGTTGAGCCGCGTGTTGAACCGGAAAAGGAACGGCACTAAAGAATTCATCATCGTCGACGCCGGCATGAACGATCTGATTCGGCCTTCGCTGTACAAGGCGCATCACGAGATCGTTCCAGTGCGTCAAAACGGGATGGCTCCGTGGAAGGCGGACGTGGTGGGTCCGGTGTGCGAGAGCGGCGACTTCCTGGCGCAGGACCGGCAAATGGCGAATGTGCTGCCGGGTGATCTGGTGGCCGTGAAGACGGCGGGCGCGTACGGTTTCGTGCTGTCGTCAAATTACAATTCGCGGCCTCGCGTGGCGGAAGTGCTCGTCGAAGGGTCCATCTGGAGGATCGTGCGCAAGCGCGAGACACTCGACGATTTGATCCGCGGAGAGTAGCGGCCAGGCTAGCAGCGGCGGGTCCAATCGCTAACGCTCAGGGTTCAAGCCGTACCCGACTTCCAAAGGAAAATCCCCGCCCTCGGTAAGGGCGGGGTTGATGCGGACCAGCGAATTTGCAGGCTCCGGTTACTTCACCGTCAGCGTCGTCTTCGCGAAGTATTGCTTGAGGTTGCCAACCGTCGCCCGGTTCGCCCAGGCGATCGAGTAGATGGTGTAGACGCCCGCCGGCAGCGTGTTGCCGTTGGTGGTTGCCCAGTAGGCCGCGCGTCCGTTGGTGCCCTGCAGCAAATCCTCAATAAACTGGCCGTCCGTCCCATCGGGAAGCTGCTTGAAGATCGCCCAGCCCGCGACCTGGCCGGCGATCGCCTGTGGCAGACGGACGTAGAGATTGAATGGCGCGTTCGCTTTCCAGGTGTTGGATTCGTTCACGCACTTCCAGTTGTCGTCGATCTCGGAGCAGACCATCAGTTTGCCGATTCCAGATTTCACGTTATCGACGGCGCGGTCGCCGACGGTGTCCTTCGCCACAACGAGTGTATCGACGAGCGCAACCTGGTCGGTGTCGAACTGATCGACGAGCTTCATCTGATACGTTCCTGGCGGCACCGTCATCGCAATCTGGGCCGTCCGGCCGCCGGTGTTGAAAGTGATCTCGCGGTACTCCTGCATCACGTTGTCCTGGTAGAGGATCACTTTGAATTGCGTGGTGCGGCTGGTCATCGGCGGATTGAAGCGGAAGGTCGCGCCGACGTTGGTGACGCTGCCCTTATAGGCGAACGTCTTGGTGGGCTTCGTGCAAACGACGTCCCACTGCGGGCTCGCCGGATCCTTCGCCATCTTTTCGCAAAGGGTCATTTCCGCGCCCTGGCCGCGCAAAGTTCCTTTGGCGGGTCCAGTGGTCAGGACCGGCGAGGGGGTCGCCGCGGCAGTGGTCTTCGCGGGAGCGGAGGTGGATGCCGGAGTCTCGGCGGCCGACGTGGTGGCAGATGTGGAAGCGGCCGGAGCAGGCTTGCCGGTGGCTTTGTTTAGTAACTCTTTCGCACTGAATTTGGTTTGCCCGAACAGGGCGGATCCAGCGAGGATCAGAATCGGGAAGCAGCGTGTGATTTTCATGTGAACTTTGTCCTTCACATGGGCATGCGCACGCCGCCGGAAAAGTGATAACGATTACGCTACCTGATTCTTTCAGGCTCGATGGCCATCGGACGATTGAGCACGATCTCGATGGACGTGCCGGTGTCGAAGCGGACGTCGGTTCCGCGGGCGAGGATGCCGATCAGGGCTCCAGCGGCGACTCCGGTGAGACCGCCGACGCCGATTCCGCGGAGCGTGGGACTCGCGGCGGCTCCGGCAAGAGCGCCGATCTGACCACCTTGCGATCCGTGGGTTCCGACGCGCTCGAGGTCTTTGCCCTTCTCGGAATCGTGCTGCACGGTGCCGCCTTCCTTCATATGCGCGCCCTGCTCGCCGGGGACGCGATCGATGGCGGCGGCGATATCGACGGTGTACCCGTTCGCGTAGATGAAGCGGGTCAGGTGGAATTGGAGTTCAGCGGTTCCCTTGATCCGGCCCGCGCGTTTCACGGTATCGACGGTGCCTTGGACCCAAGTCCCGGCAGGAATTGCCAGCGCTCCGCTGACCACGATGGGGAAAGCGGTCTGCGCGTAAATCGGATCGCCGGGCTGCGCGCCCTTGGTTGAAACCGGCTGACGAAGCTGAATCGGGATCCGCGTTCCGGCGGGCACAACCCACACCGTCGCGTTGATCTCCGGTCTGGTAGGAGTTTTCAAGTCCTCCTCGCGAGTCCGAAGCCTCATCTGCGGGCGGTCCTGCGCGAACGCGGAAGTGGCCAGTAGGAGAATGTACGCGAATCGCATCAGGGGCACGTCCTTCGACTTCATTATGGCTGTAAGAAGTGACGCGCCACTCTACCGTGGCGTTGCAGCACGTTGTGGTCAATCCAATACGGATGTAGCTTCAAAGCCGATCCGCGCGCTAAGATCGTCGCAGTGCTGGTAAGGGCGGCGTTCCTGTTGATCGCGCTGGTGACGCTGACCGCGCATCTGGCCCATTCGGGCGTGCTGTGGGCGGACGATACCCTGCCGCTGGCGTCCGCGATGCAAGTGTTCCACGGGAAGACGCTGTACCGCGACGTCTGGTTCGACAAGCCCCCGCTGGTTTCTTGGATTTACTTATTCTTCGGCGCGCAGGACGGACTGATTTTGCGCGTGGCCGGCGCGGCGTACACAATTCTCTGCGCGTGGATCGCCTTCCTGGCCGCGCGCGCCAAGTGGTCGGAGCGCGAGGGGATCGCGGCAGCGCTGCTGCTCACCTTTTTCCTGACGTTCGGCCTACCGTCGGCGGTGTTGCCGCTCGCTTCTGACATGCTACTGATCGCTCCTCATTTAGCTGCGATCGCCTGCGTGTGGATGGCCCGGCCGTATCTGGCGGGTGTGTTCGCGGGCGCTGGATTCCTGGCTTCCTCGAAAGCTGCCATCGTGATTGCCGCGTGCCTGCTTTGGGCTTGGCGCGATTCCCTGACCTTGCTCGCGGGCGTCGCGACTCCGCTGGCTGCGACGGCGGTGTGGATGTGGATGGCTGGCTCGCTCGCCGAAGGCTGGCGGCAAGCCTGGCAGTGGGGCGGAATCTATGCGGCGAACACCTTTGTTGCGTCGCCGATTCGCGAAGGCGTTCTCAGGACGTTGAATTTCGCCGGCTTCCACGCCGGCGCAGTAGTGGGGTCGGCGGCATTCCTTCGCCAGCAGCGCGACCAGCGGATCCGCTGGCTGCTGTGGATCGGACTGGCACTCGGCGGTGCGGCGTTGGGGCTGCGCTTTTTCCCGCGCTACTATTTCCTGCTGCTGCCGCCGCTCATCTTAGGCGCGGCACGCGGATGGACCATCGGCGGACGCTGGGTGCGGATCGCGATGGTCGCCCTGCTGTTGATTCCCGCTGTGCGATTCGGCCCGCGCTACCGGATGATGTACCAGGACGGCGGCGAATCCTGGTCGGACCTGGCGCTCGATCGCGACAGCAAGGAGTGCGCCCGTTTGCTGAAGGCGCTCGGGCTCGACGAACCGTCGCTGTTCGTCTGGGGATTCCGGCCCGAGATTTTTGTGTACTCGCGCGTTCCGGCCGGTACACGGTTCCTCGAAAGCCAGCCCTTGAGCGGTGTTTTGGCGGACCGCCACCTGTCGCAAAACGGTCCGATCGCACCCGAATTTACCGCGCCGAATTTGAAAGAACTGCGCAAAACCCGTCCGCTGTACGTGGTGGATGCCATCGGCCTGCTGAATCCGTCGCTGGCGTTGACGGCCCGATCCGATTTGGCGGATTGGTTCGCGCCGTATAAAGAGGTTGCCCGAACGCAGTTTTGCATCCTCTACGTCCGCCGCTAAGCAATCGCACTTCAGCCCTCGTTACAGGTAGGTTACACTCGAAGATCGTGCGCGCCCTGTTTGTCGCTTTCATCACTTTTCTGACCGCCTGCTCTCTTTCCTCCTGCGGAAAAAGCGGGCCATCACTCGTCATCGCCGTAAACGCCGGCGTGGAAGGCAGTGCCCTAAAAGCCGCGGCCCTCGAATGGGCCGAGCAAAAAGGCATCCACGCGGAGGTGGTCGAGCTTCCCTACGCGAATCTGTTTGAGAAAGAGCTGCTCGACCTCACCAGCCACACCGGTGCTTACGACGTCGTCATGCTCGATGATCCATGGTTCCCGCGGCTGGCCGAGCACCTGGAGCCGCTACCCAAGGATCCGGATTCGGATTTCGTCGGACCGGCCCTCGACGTCTGCCGCCTGCCCTACAAAACCGGCGCGTATCGGGCATTACCGTACGTCGGCAATTCGCAGGTGTTCTTCTATCGCGGCGATCTGTTCGACAAATATAAGCTGGGCAAGCCGGACACATGGCAGCACGTTCTCGAAGCAGGTAAGAAAATCGGCGCCGGTGAAAAGATGTACGGCTACGTCATGCGCGCCGCGCCGGGCAACGCCGTGGTCGCCGACTTCATGCCCCTCCTGTGGGCCTTCGGCGGCGAGATGTTCAACTCCGCCATGATGCCTTCGCTGACCAGCCCGGAAGCGATCGAGGCATTGAAGTTCATGATCGAGCTGGGCAAGATCGCGCCGCCCGGCTATACCGGTTTCAACGCCGACGAGGTCGCCGCCCACCTGCTGCAGTCGACGGCGGTGATGAGTATCAACTGGCCGGCCTGGATCGCGGCCATGGACAACCCGGCCAAATCGAATGTCGTCGGCAAAGTGGAATTCGCTCCGATGCCCGCGGCAAAGAATCCCGGTATCGCGGAGCTCGGCAGCTGGCTGGTGGCGGTTCCTTCGGGGACGAAGAACAAGACCCTCGCGTTCGAGTTCATCAACTGGGCAACCGACGCCGAGCGCCAGAAGGACGCCGCCATGCGCGGCAATCCGCCGACGCGCAAGAGCGTTTTTCTGCGGCAAGACTTACGCGAGAAGTACCACTCCTTCCCGGTACAATTGCAGTCGCTTGAGACTTCCCGTCCGCGTCCGCGCATCGCTTCGTGGAATGAGGTCGAGAACGCGTTCGGTATCTACCTGTCGCAAGCCAACTCCGGCACGTTGAAACCCGAAGAAGCCATGCAGAAAGCGGAATTGGAAATTCGGCAGATCCTGCTCCGGTCCAAATGATCGGACGGATCGCTTCTTTCCGTGCAGCGCTGAAGCAGGCTCACGGACTTCCCTGGGCGGCTCCGGCGGTCGGACTTCTCGCCGCGCTATCGATCTATCCGATGGTGTTTTCGATCAAGGTCTCGCTGACCGGCCAAGCCGGCGGCTTCTCGTTCGAACATTACCTGCGGCTGCTGACCGACCGCTTTTTTCTGATTTCGGTGTGGCAAACGGTTATCTATTCGCTCGCCGCGCTAACGGTCGAATTTTTGCTGGGCCTGACGCTGGCGCTGCTGATCGATTCGCTGACACGAGGCAAATCCATCTTCCGCGCGGGCCTGCTGGTTCCGATGCTGTTGCCGCCGGTGGTTGCCGCGGTCGCGTGGCGCCTGATCTACAATCCGCAATTTGGCGTGCTCAACGGCATGCTGAAAATGGCGGGAGCCGACACGTCGCGCCTCACGTGGACCAGCGGCGAGGGCGCGGCCATGATCAGCGTGATCCTGGTCGACATCTGGGAGTGGACTCCGTTTCTATTTCTCCTGTTGAGCGCCGGTTTGCAGGCGATTCCGCCGGATCCGATTGAAGCCGCCCGCATGGATGGCGCTTCGAATTGGCAGATCCTCTGGGACGTGATTCTGCCGCTGCTGAAGCCGACCATCGCGCTCGCCCTGCTGCTGCGTGCCATGGATCTGATGCGCATTTTCGATCAGATTTTCATCCTGACGCAAGGCGGTCCGGGATTCGCGACCGAGACGACCAGCTTATATATCTACCGGACGGCGTTCCGTTTTTATAACTTCGGTTACGCGGCCGCCATGTCGTTCGTAGGCCTGTTGCTGACCACGCTCTTCGCACGCGGCTTGCTGCGGTTCATGAGGGTTTCATGAGCAAGGTCCTTCGCTATTTCGCCGCCCTGATCGCGTTCGTCTACGCCGTAGCGCCGGTGTACTGGCTGCTGACGATTTCGCTGAAGTCGGAGGTGGACCAATTCGCGTGGCCGCCGAAGTGGTTCACATTCACGCCGACTTTGCAGCACTACTACGACGCATTCGCGTCCGGCAGCTTCAGCCGCTTCTTCGGAAATTCAGTGATCGTGGCCAGCGTTTCGACGCTGGCGGCGCTGGCATTGGGCGTTCCGGCGGCGTACGGATTGGCGCGTTTCGCCTGGCCGCGCGACTGGGCGCAAGGCTTAAGCTTCTGGGTGCTCTCGACGCGCATGCTGCCTCCCATCGTCACCATCGTTCCGCTGTTTCTGATGATGCGCGAACTGCACTTGCTGAATTCGCTGGCGGCGCTAGTAGTCGTCTACACGGCATTCAATCTGCCGTTCGTGATTTGGATGATGCGCGGATTCTTCGCCGAGGTTCCGAAGGAGCTCGAAGAGGCGGCGATGCTCGACGGCGAATCGCGCATGGGCGCCTTGTGGCGCATCGTGCTGCCGCTGGTGCGCCCAGGTTTAGCAGCGACGGCGGTATTCTGCCTGATCGTCGCGTGGAACGAATTCCTATTCGCGTTGATCCTGTCGCAAACCGAATCCGCCATGACGCTGCCAGTGGGGATCGCTTCACGCGTGACGCAATATGAAATCAAGTGGGGCGCGATGAGCGCGGCAGGCGTGGTCGCGATGCTGCCCGTGCTGATCTTCGCGTCGGCCGTGCAAAAACATCTGGTGCGCGGTTTGTCGTTGGGAGCAGTCAAGGGATGAATCTGGTCGTTGACAATATCTCGAAGCTGTTCGGGTCGCGCTACGCGGTGCGCAACGTATCCTTCACGGCTGAAAAAGGCGAGTTCGTCGTTTTGCTGGGTCCCTCCGGTTGCGGCAAATCGACGCTACTGCGCATGATCGCCGGCCTCGAAGCGCCGGACGATGGAGCGATCCGCCTCGATGGCCGCGACATTACCAAGCTCGAACCTCGTGATCGCGACATCGCGATGGTGTTCCAAAGCTACGCGCTCTATCCGCACATGACCATCGAGTCGAACATCGGGTATCCGCTGCGCGTGCGGAAGATGCCGGCCGAGAAGATTGCCGCCGAAGTGAAGGACGTCGCGCGGCGCCTGGGCCTCGAACCGTTGCTGGGCGGATTTCCGAAACACCTATCGGGTGGTGAACGCCAGCGCGTCGCTCTCGCGCGAGCGATCATTCGCAAACCCAAGGCGTTCCTGATGGACGAGCCGCTCTCTAACCTGGACGCCCGCTTGCGCGTCGATATGCGCGCCGAGCTGAAACATCTGCAGCACACGCTCAAGACGGTGACGTTGTACGTCACCCACGATCAAGCGGAAGCCATGACGCTGGCGCACCGGATCGCGGTGATGAATGCCGGACGCCTGCAGCAATACGGAACGCCACAAGAGATTTACCACAAGCCCGCGAACGTGTTCGTCGCAGGGTTCCTCGGTAGTCCTTCCATGAACTTCTTCGGCGGAACGCATCCCTGCCTCGAAGGTTTGCCTCCGGATGTGGTTATCGGAATTCGCCCCGAGGACATCGAGATCAGCGCCACCTCCCGCGAAGGCTGGCATCGCGCTTCCGTTTACGTCACCGAGGAAATGGGCAACGAAAGCATCATCCGCCTCGAGTGCGGCGAGAGCCGAATCACCATCCGAACGACACCGGATGTACGCCTCGAAGAAGGTAGTGATGCTTTTTTCCAGTTGCGTAGTGATAAAATGCACCGTTTCGACGCGAAGACGGGGGACGCGCTTCGCAGTTGATCTTGGTTGGGGTACTGACCTAGTCCGTCAGGAGGCGTGGATGGCGCAGGAAGTTTTGACACTGGGAGGCGGCTGCTTCTGGTGTCTCGAAGCGGTTTTCGATCAAATGGCGGGAGTCGAGAAAATCGAATCCGGCTACATGGGCGGTCCGCTGCCAAATCCAACCTACCGCGACGTGTGCACCGGAAAATCCGGCCACGCCGAAGTCGTTCGGTTGACCTTCGACAATGAGGTCGCGCCGGCTCGCAGCATTCTCGAAGTATTCTTCGCGATTCACGATCCGACCACGCGCAACCGCCAGGGCAACGACGTCGGAACGCAATACCGGTCGGCTATTTTCTATTCCACGCCGGAACAGAAAGAGATCGCCGAGACGCTGATTCACGAATTGAGCGAGAAGAAATCGTTCGCTGGCGGCATCGTCACGGAAGTGGAGCCCGCTAGCGAATTCTACATCGCCGAAGAATACCATCAGGATTATTTCCGCAACAACGAAGCGCAACCGTATTGTCAGTTCGTGGTGGCGCCGAAGGTGCGCAAGTTTTTGACGAGATACGGCGCGCGCCGCCGGGTGGAAACCACGCAGGGGTAGAATTGGAACATGGCCGAGACAATCGCTCCAATTTCGGTGGACGAATATCTCCAGACGGATTACGACGACGGCGACCGCGAGTACGTGGACGGCGTCGTGGTGGAGCGGAACTTGGGCGAAAAAAGTCATACCCGCGTGCAGCGTGCGTTCATTGAGTTGTTTTTCCTGATGCGCGCGAAGTTAGAAACCTGGGCCTTTCCTGAACAGCGTGTTCAAGTGAAATCAACGAGATTTCGGGTTCCCGATATCTGCGTCTACCTGGGCGGTGAGCCCGAAGAAGAAGTCTTTCACGCACCTCCATTTATCGTGATTGAGATTCTTTCGCCGCGCGACACCTTCACGAACATTCAGGAGAAGCTTCAGGACTACGCGGAGTTCGGGGTAGAGTTCGTCTGGATCGTCGATCCGCGTACCAAAACCGCGATGATCCAATCCGGGGGCGCAATGCGCCCCGTCACCGACGGCGTGCTACGCACGACGAACCCTGCGATCGAGATTCCGTTCAGCGAGCTTTTTTAATCCCTCCACGTGCCCGAACTCCCCGAAGTTGAGGCGGTCTGTGAGCGTTTGCGCCAAACCGCATTAGGCGCGGAAATCGTCTCTGCACATTTTACCCGTCCGTCCATCACCCGCCCGCAAAAGCCCGCCGCTTTGCAGACGAAGCTGAGCGGGCGCACCATCGAAGCGGTGGAGCGCCGCGCGAAGAACGTCTTGCTACGCCTCTCTGGCGGACTCGTCATGCGCGTCCATCTGCGCATGACCGGGGCGCTCTACGTGATTCCCGACGTCCGCTTCCGGCCTGCGATGGCCCGCGCCTGGTTTGAATTAGACCGCGGACGCGGTTTGGTTTTCGAGGATTCGCGCCTGCTCGGTAAGATCCACCTGCACGCGGCCGCCGACCTGGAAAAATCGATGGGGCGACTCGGTCCCGAGCCGCTCAACGCGGAATTCACGCGAGCAGCCTTCCTCGCGATCGTCGCGAAGTCGAAGCAGCCCGCCAAACTCTTCCTGCTGGACCAGAAACGCGTCGTCGGCCTCGGCAACATCTACGCGGCGGAGGCCCTGTTTCGCGCGAAGATCAATCCGCGCAAAGTGATTTCCGCCGTCAGCAAGCTGAAATTGCGCGCTCTGCATGCGGCAATTGTCGAGGTTTTGCATGAGGCGCTACAATCGGTTATGGACGCCTACGTACGGCCATATTCAGGCGCTGCTTCGAATCTGTCGAACGAAGTCGGCGAGTTTCCGGTAGCCGTGTATGGACGCGAAGGCGAAGCCTGTGACACTTGCGGAACGGCGATCCGCCGCATTCCACAAGGCGGCCGTTCCACGTATTTCTGCCCCGGCTGCCAGCGATAAAGCATTTTCATGAGCACGCAAATTTTAGTTTCCCGCGCCAAAGAATTCCGCGACCGCCATCAGGGGCGCGTCATGGTGGCCGATGGCGCGATGGGAACGGTCCTCTACTCGAAGGGCATCTTCATCAACCGCTGTTACGACGAGCTGAACCTGTCGTCGCCCGGCCTGATCCGCGAGGTTCACGCCGACTATGTGCGCGCAGGCGCCGAGATCCTCGAGTCAAATACCTTCGGCGCGAATCGCGCGCGCCTGGCCGCGTTCGGGATGGCGGAAAAGCTGCGCGACATCAACCTCGCCGGCGTCCGGATCGCGCGCGAAGCCGCTGGCGAACAGGCCTACGTCGCAGGCGCGATCGGACCTCTGGGTATTCGCATCGAACCCCTGGGGCCGACCAGCTTTGCCGAAGCGCGGAACATGTTCCGCGAGCAGACCGAGGCGCTGATGGAAGCCGGCGTGGATTTGCTGGTGCTTGAAACCTTCAACAACCTGAGCGAAATCCGGGAAGCGATCCTCGCCGCGCGCGAAGTCGCCGGTCCGGACGTGGTAATCATCGCGCAGGTGACGGTCGAGGACGATGGTACGTTGCGCGACGGATCGAGCATCGAATCCTATACGTCGCTGCTGACGGCATCGCCGGCCGACATCATTGGACTAAATTGCTCCTCGGGTCCGAAGCTGCTGCTCGAGACCATCGAGCGAATGGCTCCGCTGACGTCGAAGCCGCTGAGCGTGATGCCGAACGCGGGACTTCCGGCGAGCGTCGAAGGCCGCAACATTTATTTGTGCTCGCCGGAATACATGGCGCAGTACGCGCGCCGATTCCTGCAAACCGGCGTCAAGTTTCTCGGCGGCTGCTGCGGAACCACCGCCGACCACATTAAGGAAATGCGCAGCGAAGCGCGTAGCCTGCAGCCTGGGCAACGTACTTTGCAGATCAACGTGGGCGAGCCCGAGGTCAAAGCAAAAGCGATGACGCCCGTCGCGATGGCCCTGAAAAGCGGACTGGGCGCGAAAATTGCCGCCGGAAAGTTCGTTAAATTTGTCGAAATCCTTCCACCCCGCGGCGTGGACGCCTCAAAAGAGATCGCCGGCGCGAAGCTATGCGCGGATAACGGAATTGACTGCATCAACGTTCCGGACGGACCGCGTGCCAGCGCCCGGCTTTCAGCGCAAGTCACCTGCGGCCTGATCCAGCAGCAGGCCGGCATCGAAGCTGTGCTCCACTTCTGTTGCCGCGATCGAAACATCCTCAGCATTCAGAGCGAACTGCTCGGCGCCCATACCACCGGCGTCCGGAACCTGATCTGCATTACCGGCGATCCGCCACGCATGGGTACGTATCCCGATGCCACCGCGGTGTTCGACGTGGATGCGATCGGCCTCGTCAACATCGTCAACAATCTGAATCACGGCCTCGACTTGGGTGGCAATCCCATCGGCTCGCAGACCGCGCTGCTAATCGGCGTCGGAGCCAACCCCGGCGCGCTCAATCTCGAAGAGGAATTGCGCCGCTTCGAGTGGAAAGTGCAAGGCGGAGCCGAGTACATCGTCACGCAGCCGGTCTTCGACCTCGATCTGCTCGAAGCGTTTTTGAAGCGTACCGAGCATTTCCGGATTCCCTTCATCGCCGGAATCTGGCCGCTCACCAGTTACCGGAACGCGGAATTCATGGTCAACGAACTCCGCGTCCCCGTGCCCCAGGAATACATGGAGCGGATGCGGAAAGCGGAGTCCGCCGAAAGCGCTCGCCAGGAAGGCGTCGCAATCGCGCAGGAGATGGTGGTCCGCGTTCGCAACATGGTAGCCGGTGTCCAATTGAGCGCGCCATTCGGCCGCTATTCCATGGCCATTGACGTCGTCAAGGCGCTCGGCAGTCCGGAGACGGCGGAGACAGATGCCCACTGACCTCATCGAAATCGATCCCGAACAGCCTTCCGAAGAAGCGATCGAACGGGCGGCGGCGCGGATACGGAGCGGCGGCGTGGTCGCCGTACCGACCGATGCTCTCTACGCGCTGATCGCCGATCCGTTCAACCTGCACGCGGTCGGGCGCGTTTTCGATGCCAAGGGCCGCGAAATGCAGCGCGCTCTGCCGTTGCTCGTCACGGACACGGCGATGGCGGAGGAGTTCTCAAAGGAACTTCCGCTCCGCTTCCACCTTCTCGCGCGGCGCTTTTGGCCCGGTCCGCTCACCATCATCGTTTCCGCTTCCTCACGCGTTCCGCTGAAGGTAACCGGCAATACCGGACGCCTGGCGCTGCGGCAGCCGAGATCGAAAAGCGCCGTCGCACTCCTTGCCTGGCTCAATCAACCGCTGATCGCGACCAGCGCCAATATCTCCGGGCAGCCGACCTGCAAGAGCGGCATCGAAGTATTTGGCGTGATGGACGGCCGCGTCGATCTGATCCTCGATGGCGGTTTGGCGCCGAACAACGGCAGCACCACCGTCGATATCACCGAGCAGCATTGGAAGGTGATCAAGGAAGGTTCGATTCCCGAGCGTGAGATCGCCGAGTGCCTGAAAGAATCCTAAAGCGGTAATAAAAATCGGCCCCCGTGGACGCCGTTCAAGTCCCTCGGAGGGTGGACTCGATCGCCGCGGAGGCCGTTCGGAGGAAATGAAAGGAGACTTTCTTACACCGCGACGCGCTGTGCGGGCTCGGAAACAAAGACCTGCTGACGGGGACCGATCGTTGCCACTTTGCGGCTCCGCTGCGTTTCGTGCATCCGCTCGCTGGCCGAGTTGACGGCATCCGAAATTGCTTCGCCATTGACTTCGACGCCGCCCCAACTGAACAGAATGGAGAAGGATCCCATCGATCGGAGCTGGAAATCCCAAAGACGTTCGGCAACCGCGTTCAGCTTGCGCTGCGCGGAGGCACCGTGCTCGTTGGGGAAGATCAGCAGAAATTCGTCCTCGCCGCTCTGGCAGCCGAAATCGTCGGCACCCAGCAGCGAACGGATCAGGGTATGGACCGCTTCTGGAATGCGGCCCGTCTTGCGTTCGGAGTTGCCGACGCCGACCGATACGACCAGCCCCGACACCGGCTTGCGGCTTTGCAACAGTTTCGACAGAACGAAACCATCCTGCAATCCGGCCGGCAGTTCCGAGCCGTTTGAAACTCGCGCGGCGGCAAAGGCGGCTGGATTCTGCGTGGCCTCGATGGCCCGCTGCAACCGTGCCGCCGGGCTCGCATCGACCGCGGCTTCGGTTTCCGCCGAAGGTCCGAGCTGGGATTCGAGTCGGTTTACGCGACTCTCTATCGAAGAAAAGAGGTCGGCGCGGACTGCCGTGCGGCCGCGGCCGGTTTCGCGGTGCAGTGTATTCTCGACCGGCGTGTTGGCCACCGTCGCGGCCAGAATTTCGTCCAACAGATTCTTTTGATCGACGCTCAACTTCGGTTCGGCGATCTCGGGCAGCTCGCTTCTGACTTCGAATGCCCCGGCAGGTTGGAGCACGGGTGCAACCGGGTTCTCCATTTTGACGCTCACGTCAGCTACAGCAGGCAGCGGCGCCGATCCTTCGAGCCGCGATTGCATCGCTGCTTTTCGCCCCGCGCGAATGTCGGGCACCGCCAGCACGGTTGCCGGCGCTTCGACGGACTTGCTTCGTCTCGGGCGAACGGCGACGATCTCGTTGCCGCGTTCCATGGCGAGTTCCGCTTCGCGGGCAATCTTGTTGTCGCGCCGTCCCTTCGGCATCACGGCTTCGGCGGCCGGGGCAGACGCCTGCTTTTCCGCTACGCGGTGGATGGCCTTCTCAAGTGATTGCGTGGCAGCTGATTTGTCCGCCGCAGACTTCGCCGCTCTGTCGGCTGCGGCGCGCTCTGCAGCCGCTTTATCAGCAACCACCGTCGAAACCGACGTCATCTTGAGGGCGGTAACTTCAGGCCGGCCCAATTGACCGGATTCCTGACGCACACGCATCTCGAGAGCAAGCTCGCGAAGCTGTTCGTTGTTGCCCTTCAGGAAATCACAGATCAAGGCCACAAACGCCACGCCCGCGATCACCACAAAGCTTACGAGGATCTGAAATTGAGGTCCGCCGAAGATTTCCATCGCTTGATCATCTTAGGGCGAACAGAGAGAAGAAAGAATAGGCGGGACTTCCCAATTTGGGCCAGTACAAACAGCCGATAGCCACCGGGACAAAAGTACCATTTCAACCTGGGACGCGCTCTGCAACGCGCGAAAACAAGTACATACCAGGATTCGGATGGAAGAACCTAAAGAGGAAAACGTCCAGGCGCGCGCTGCTGCAGCTTTCGGCTGGGTAATGGACCCGAACCCTCACCGAGCGGCCGTTTCGGACCCGAATTGCTGAAATCGAGGTCGCTATCCTCGAACATCACCGGTCGGTCCAGAACCATTTCGATGGTCGTGCCCTTCGAGAGAATCGCATCCGGACCGCGCGTCATGAGAACGCCGATGAGGCCCGCCGCCGCTCCGGCAGCGGCACCGATTCCTGCGCCCATGCCGACTCCGCCTGCGGCGCTTCCGGCGATCGCACCAACCGAGGCTCCAGCGGCTGCCGTTTCGCCGATGGTTTTCGCGTCGCCTGCCTTATTGCCTTCGCTGCGGATCGTGCCTTCGGTCCGGTCCAGTTCCTCGGCGGCGCGCCCGTCCAGATTCGAGACGCGGGCGCGGAAATCGCGCGTCACACCGTTCGGCAGGGTCAGCGTATCGAAGCGCAGATAAAATTCGCCGCGCCCCTTGACCTTGCCCGGACGCTTCACCTGCGTGATCGTCCCTGCGACATAACTGCCAGGGGGAATCACGATTCGTCCATTCACCAGAATCGGAAAAACCGTCTCGAGGTACACGCGATCGCCTTCCGCCGCGTGCTTGGTGCTCACGCTATTGATCAACGCCAACGGAACATGCGTACCCGGCTCAACGGTAAATGGACCGGCGGCTTTCGCGGCCTTCGGAGCTTCGGCCGCTTGTTCCGCTTCGACCTTCTGAGCCTCGGTCTTGGGTCGGCGGCTGACCGTTTCCTGGGCGCTGAGACTGAGGGTCCCGCAGACCGCGGCGCACACCCACACAATCGCTAGACGGTTTGGATGCATACGTTTCCCTCCTGTTCAACTGGTCCGGCTCCGCTGGCCGGTGCTCCAACCAGTGTATCGCCCTTAGTATTTGGAACGTGCACCGGCCGCCGTGGGTTGCGGCGTTTTCGCGTAGAAACGAATTCCCGCCGGACTGGTCAGTCCGCTGGCCTTCAGCCGAACCTCCGGATTGTCGCCGAGCGAGTCGGGCAATTGGACGTTGATTTGGAACAAACCCGCGAATCCAGGCGCAATTCCGGCGTAAAGTACCCGCTGCGGGTCCACCTCGACCCCGTCGAGAACCACCCGGAAACTCGCCATCTCCGCCAGCGGTCCGGCGGCTTTCGGAATCTGGCTATAAGGCGTCGGCGGCAGCGTCGGGCCCAGCCCCGTCGCATACAGCACGATCACTTCGCCCGGTCCGGCCGGTGCCGCGGCCGTACACAGGGAACTATCGGCATGAACCGCGACCGCCAGCGTCGCGTCCATCTGGAACAAGGCCGGCGAGGCGGCATTGACCGCCAGGAACGCCGACGCCCCGGCGTGACCATCCACTACCACCTGAATTTCCGCCGTTCCAGGGTTCAGGTTCGACGGCATCAAAAAGTTGATTTGCGTCGGCGAGACGTAGTAGATGTTCGCGGGAACATAGTTGACCAACACCCGCAATCCGGTGCCGATCAGAACGGTCGGCAGAATGTTGCCGTGGATGTCGTCCGTCGAAATCGAACGCGTGACATTCGAGAGCCCCGCGCCATAAATGCTCACAAACGTGGACGGCGCAAGGGGTCCCGGCTGATTCGAAGCGGCATTGACGATGCTGGCCGCAGAGTAGGTCAACGCAATCTGCTGCCCCGTCTGGCCGTGAGCAATTGCTCCCAAGCCAAGGGCTACCAGCCACGCTAAGGTGGCGCGCAAGTAAGGAGGTATCCAAGTTCAGTCTACGCGGACGGTCGCCCAGTACAAGCTGGGACATTCCCGATGGAGTACGCCTCAGGCTACCGGCTGTCAAGGTTTCAAATCGCCGACCGCGTTGCCCTCGGAGCCTTCCTTCCCGTAGCCTAGTGAATACTCGATGAAAGTCTCGCTATCTTCCCTTCTTCTCCTAATCGGCTTGACCGCCGCCGCCTTCGCGCAATCCCCTCTCGGCACCGTCGCCGGAGTCGTTACCGACCCCACCAGCTCAATCGTTCCGAACGCGGAGTTAACCCTCGAAAACGTCGACACCCATGTCGTGCTCAAAGGCGCCTCCAATGGCAGCGGAGCCTATGCGTTCGCCAACCTGCCGCCCGCCAAGTACAAGCTCACCGCGGTTGCTAAAGGCTTTCAGAAATTCGAAACCAATCCGTTCGACGTGGCGGCCTTCCGGAACATTCGCCAGGATATCCGTCTGCAGGTATCCGGCACCGATACCGTCACCATGGACGTAGTCGGCGAATCGATTCAGCTCGACACGCCCGCCATCAACCCCTCCCTATCCCGCCGCCAGTTGCTCGAACTCCCCACCAACCTGCGCAGCGTCTACAACAACTCCGGCGATAGCGGACTCACTTCACAAATCCTCCCGCTGACCATCCCCGGCGTCCAGCAGGTCGGCGCCGGAGCCGCCTGGATCGTCCCGGGCAGCGGCGCCAACGGCGTCAAGCTCAAGGTCGACGGCATCGAAACCAACTTCGGCAACTTCGGAACCGCCGACCCCGTCTCGCAGCCCTCCATGGAATCCGTGCAGGAATTCACCGCCAACATCTTCACCACCCGCGCCGAATTCGGCGGCATGGGCACCATCACCTCCGTCACTCGCTCGGGCACCAACGGCTGGCACGGCGACCTCTTCTGGTACGCCCGCAACGGAGCGTTCGACGCGCGCAACCCCATCCTCGGCGCGCAATTCCAGAACATCCACGACTACGGCCTCGCCGCCGGCGGACCCATCAAGAAAGATAAAACCTTCGCGTTTTTCACCTACGACGGAATTCGCGGGGTGCGCGCGTATCCCATTCCGCCAACCGCCGCGAACGTTCCAACGCGCGCCCAGCGCAACGGCGATTTCACCGGCTCCGCCGCGCTCAGGAATCCCTTCTCTGGCGTGATTCCCTTCAACGGCAACGTGATCCTGCCGCAGTTCATCAGTCCACAAGCCAAGGCCGCGCAGGCGAAATTCTTCCCGCTCCCCAACTTCGGACCCGATTCGAGCTTCACCGGAAATTACCGCGCCAGCTTCACCGGCCCTGAATCCCACAACATCGCCGAGGGCCGCGTCGATCACTACTTCGCGCCCGGCCATTCCGCCTTCGCCCGCTACGAATACAAGAAGTCCGACTACCACATCCCCGGCGCGCGCAGTACGCTGCCCGCTTCTTCCGTCGGAACCTCCACCAACGACCGCCGCGTACATTTCCTGGCCTTCGGCGATGTCTGGGCCGCGCGTCCGACCATCGTGAACGAGTTCCGCGCCGGCGTCATCGACCTCGAATCGAAATCCACGGCGGACCTTCTCGGACAGGACGTCCTGAATCTGCTCGGCATCACCGGCCTCCCCGATCGCACCGGCATCAAAGGCATCCCGAATATCGCGATTACCGGCTACTCGACCGTCACCCAATCGCTTCTGAATCCAGTGAACGACGGACATTGGCAGATGGCCGATAACCTGACCTGGGTCACTGGACGCCATACGCTGAAGTTCGGCGGCGAGTACGTTTACTGGTTCGTTAATCGCCACCTGACCACCAACGCGAACCTGTTCGGCAATTACGGTTTCACCAACCGCTACACCGGAAACGCGTATGCCGACTTCCTGCTCGGCCTCCCCACCACGGTCGGCCGCCTCGATCCGTTTCCAGTCCAATACAATCGCTTCTACGATTGGTCGATGTACGCGCAGGACGACTTCAAGGTCACGTCGCGCCTCACGCTCAGCTACGGGATCCGCTACGAGTTCAACGCTCCCGTTACCGCGCGCAACGGCAACCTGTACTCCTTCGATCTCGCCAGCGGATCCGTCGTCGTCCCCGACGGAGCGCAGAAGCTCTTCAGCCCCTACTTCCCCGCCTCGCTGCCCGTGAAGACCGCTTCGCAAGTCGGACTCGGATCCAGTTTGCGGAACGCGGATAAGAACAATTTCGCCCCCCGCTTCGGATTCTCCTACGGCATCGGCAGCAATGCGAAGACCGTCGTCCGCGGCGGCTGGGGAATTTACTACGGCCATTTCTCGGGCGACATCGCCGGCTATCTCGCCGCCGGGCCCTACGCGTCGACCACCACTTATACGAACCCGGCCAGCGGGCCCGTCTTCAACTTCGCGAATGCGTTCCAACAGACCGCTCCGTCCGGTAGCTTCACGCTGAACGGCGTCTCGCCCAATCTCAGCGCGATGTACGCGATGCAGTATTCGCTCACCGTCGAGCGAGAGATCGGCCGCAACTACGGCCTGCGCGTCAGCTATCTGGGTTCCAAAGGAACCAATATTCCCTATCAACGGAACGTCAATCAGCCGCTGCCTTCGACGCTAGCCTTCGCCCAGGCGCGCCGTCCGTATCCGCTGTTTAACAACATCAGCTACGCCGACAACGGAGCCAACAGCCGCTACAGCGCTCTGCAGGTCCAAATGACCAAGCGCATGTCGAACGGCCTCTCGTTTCAATCCGCCTGGACCTGGGCGAAGTCTCTCAGCGAAGTCGACGACAACGGCGATGCCGAGGTGAATACGCTGATCGAGAATGCCTACGACCGCCGGCGCGACCGCGCCGACGTCTATAGCGTTCCGCGCCACTCCTGGATGAATCAGGCGCTCTATGAACTGCCTTGGGCGCAGAAAAAGCTGTGGGGCGGTTGGCAGTTGAACATGCTGCTGAATCTCTCCACCGGCAATTTTCTGAATCCGCAATTTTCAGGCAGCGATCCGTCCGGCACTAATACGGTCGGCGGACGTCCGGATGTCGTCAGCGCAATCACGTATCCGCAAACGCTGGCCGCCTGGTTCGACCGGCTTGCGTTCGCGGTGCCCGCGACGGGCAGCGGCCGTTTCGGAAACGCCGCCCGCAACAGTATCGTAGGACCCGGCTTCGTCCTATTCAACGCCGGCGTCGTCAAGAGCTTCTATCTCGAAAAGGCCGGCCGCATCCAGCTCGGAGCGTCCTTCCAGAACGCCATCAACCATTTCAACTACGGCCAACCCTCGACCACGGTGAACGTCGCCACCGGCGGATCCATCACCAGCACCCACATCTTTCCGCCCGCCGGCAGCGCCCGCACCGGTCTTCTGAGCTTCCGCTGGACCTACTAAAAAACATTACGCCGCGTCATGCCAGCGGAACTCTCAGCCGAGTCTTCGTCGTCACACGCCCGGACTGAACCCGGAGCGTCAGCGACGGGACCCACGCTCCCAGCACCGACCCGCGACCGTAAGGGAGCGGCTCCAACGCCCGGACTGAACCCGGAGCGTCAGCGACGGGACCCACGATCCCAGCACCGAACCGCGACCGTAAGGGAGCGGACCTTGGCCCACACCTACTCCACCTTCCCCGAATCCCCCGTCCGATGATCCGAAATCTGGAATCGCAGAAACTCGTACACCGCCGCCAGCGCCTTCGGATCCGCCGTACGGATCCGTACCCGCGCCCCACCCTCCACCTCTTCAAACCGATACGTGATCTTCTCTTTCAACTCCGTCATCGTCGCCGTACCCGGAACGTTCTTTGCGTGCACCAGCATCGGAGCTTGGAAATTCCCTTCCGCGAACATCCCCGCGATATGTCCCAAATGCTTGCGGATCTGGTCGCGACTCGCGGTGTCTTCAACTGAATTCGCAGTCACCTGAATCGCGCCGCCATCTTTCAAAAGCAGAAAGTGGTGCGTGGTCTTCTCATGCGAGAAGCCCATTATCTTGTCGCCACGCTTATCGACCATGTGATGATCGTGATCCTGCGGCGGCGCGAACAGCAGTAAAGCGAACAGAGCGAGAGTCATGATTTGAAATTCCTTTCGGTACGGCGTCGCAGCGGAGATTCCGTCAACTTCTGCAGTAGATGAAGCGGCTCGTCACCCTGCCGATCCGCCAACTGGCCGGACCAATCGGATAACAGCCGGCGCAGCTCATCGCGGAGCGCAACTCGATCCGCAATTTCGGATTCAAGCGCTCCTAGCTTGGCTTCGAGCAGGCCCTTCACCTGCCTGCAAGGCGCTCCGCCCTGTTCGCGGACCCGTAATATGCGAGCCAGCTCGTCGAGCGAAAACCCCAGCGCCACGGCGCGCCGCACCAGTTGCACGCGAGCCAACGCGCTTTCGGGATAATCCCGATAGCCCGACTCCGTCCGCCGCGGACGCGCCAGCACGCCGACCCGCTCATAGTGACGGAGCGTGTCCGGACTCACACCCGCGCGCGTTGCTAATTCTCCACTTCGCATTCAGTTGACTTGTAGAATACGCTGTCAGGATCGAGCGTAAACTCCGGAACCGGTTCCAGGGTCAAGCGAAATCCGGCGCATTTCGCCCCATCGCGAATCGCCTGTGGCCGCCGCTCGACAGCCTCTCCTCGACCCCCTTGCTAACGGTGTATGATTTGCGCATGATCCGGCGTGTCGCGGCTGTATTCGCACCTGGCTTCTTTCTAACCGCCTCCCTGTTTGCGGCGCCGACATTTCATAAAGACGTCGAAGTCATCCTGCAGAACCGCTGCCAGAGTTGTCACCGCTCCGGCGAAGCAGCGCCGATGTCGCTGTTGACCTACACGCAGGTCCGGCCGTGGGCCAAGGCCATCAAGACAGCGCTCCTCGCCGGAACCATGCCGCCCTGGTCGCCCGACAAGCGCTTCGGAAAATTCGCGAACGATCTCTCGATGCCCGCGAGCGAACGCGAAACTCTCATCGCCTGGGTGGACGGCGGATCGCCCGAAGGTGCGCCCGCCGAAGCCCCGGCTGCCAAACAATTCACCGACGGCTGGACCATCTCCAAACCCGACGTCGTCTTCGAACTCCCCGAAGTCATGTCGATCCCTTCGAGCGGGGTCCTTAACTATCAGTACATCCCCGTGCCCACTCACTTCACCGAAGACAAATGGGTCCAGATGCTCGAGGTCCGCCCCACGGACCGCGCCGTCGTCCACCACGCTATCGTTACTGTGGACTCGGGCTATGGCGGCATGGGCGCGCACAATTACCTCGCCGGTTACGCGCCCGGCATGATGCCGCAGGTGTGGCAGCCCGGAACCGCCCGCCTGATCAAGGCCGGTTCCACGCTGATCTTCCAGATGCATTACACCACTAACGGACACGCTGCCAAGGACCGCACCAAGCTCGGACTCGTGTTCGCGAAAGCGCCGGTTTCCGAGCAAGTGATGGCGATGACGGCTTCCGCGTATTGGCTCGATATCCCGCCCGGCGAGGCGAATTATAAAACGGAAGCCGCCGTCATGATTCGCGACACCGTCAAGCTGGTCGGCATGCGCGCCCACATGCACGTGCGCGGAAAGGCCTTCGAGTTCCGCGCCATTTATCCGACCGGTGAAAAAGAAGTGCTGCTCTCCATTCCGAAATACGACTTCAACTGGCAGCCGTATTACTACCTCGAGACGCCCAAAATTCTGCCGCGCGGAACACGCATCGAGTGCACCGCCGTGTTCGACAACTCGCCGAACAATCCCTACAATCCGAATCCGAAAGCCGCCGTCGGCTGGGGTCCGCAAAGTTGGGATGAGATGATGATCGGCTGGCTCGACATCGCCGTCGATCCGAAATCGCCGACCGCCCGCATCGCCGCCCGCGTGATCGAATAACCGGCCGGCAGGCTCCATAGCCCCGCCCGTAAGGGCGGGGATCCTTCGCCCCCCATACGCCGCACCCACCAATCCCAGCCATACAGACCCGTCGGCTTACCCTGAGCGTAAGCGATGGGACCTGCAATTTCCAAAAAACCTACGCCGCGCCCAGTGCCTTGCCGACCATCGCCTGCGCCTCTTCCTGAATGCGCGCCAGATGCTCCACGCCGCGAAAGCTCTCGGCATAAATCTTGTAAATCTCTTCCGTCCCCGACGGACGCGCCGCGAACCACCCATTCGCCGTCGTCACCTTCACGCCATCGATCGCCGCGCCATTCCCCGCAGCCGTCGTCAAAATCCCAGTGATCGGATCCCCCGCGAGATCCGACGCCGTCACGTCCGACGGCGATAACTTCGCCAGCACCGCCTTCTGCGGACCCGTCGCCGGAGCATCGATGCGCCCATACACCGGACTGCCCATCGTCTCCGTCAACTTCGCATACGCCTCGCCCGGATCCCGCCCCGTCTTCGCCGTGATCTCCGCCGCAAGCAGCGCCGCAATGATTCCGTCCTTGTCCGTCGACCACGCTGTGCCGTCGCGCCGGACGAACGACGCGCCCGCGCTCTCTTCGCCGCCGAACCCCAGCGAGCCATTGAGCAATCCGTCCACGAACCACTTGAAGCCCACCGGAACCTCATACAAACCGCGTCCCGCCTTTGCAGCCACGCGATCGATCATGCCGCTGCTCACCACCGTCTTTCCAACGCGCGCGTCCGTGCGCCAACCCGGCCGGTTGCTGAACAGATAATCCACGCACACCGCCAGATAGTGATTGGGCGGCAGCAGACCCGCTGTCTTCGTCACAATGCCGTGCCGGTCGTGATCCGTGTCGCATGCGAACGCCACATCGAAGCGATCTTTCAGCCCGATCAGGCTCTGCATCGCGTACGACGACGAAGGATCCATACGAATCTTGCCGTCCCAATCGACGGTCATAAAGCGGAACGTCGGATCCACGGCGTCATTCACAACCGTCAACTGCAGGCCGTACCGCTCGGCAATCCGCGGCCAGTACGCGACACCGGCCCCGCCCAGCGGATCCACGCCAAGCCGGATACCAGACCCGCGAATCGCCTCCATGTCGAGAACGTTGCCAAGATCCTCGACGTACGGCGTCACGAAATCGTAGGCCTTCGTGTTCGGCGCGCGCAGACTGGATTCAAAAGAACTCCACGATACGCCCAAGAGTCCAGCCCCCAAAAATTCATTCGCCTTCGCCTGGATCCACGACGTGATCGCCTTATCCGCCGGACCGCCATTCGGCGGATTGTATTTGAACCCGCCATCCTCGGGCGGATTGTGCGAAGGCGTAATCACGATGCCGTCCGCCAAGCCTTCCTTACGCCCGCGATTGTAGGTAAGGATGGCGTGCGAGATCACCGGCGTCGGAACGTAACCGCCGCCTTCTGCAATGCGTGTTTCGACGCCGTTCACCGCCAGCACTTCGAGCGCGCTCGCAAAAGCCGGATACGACAATGCGTGCGTGTCGATACCCAAAAATAGCGGTCCGTCGATCTTGTTTTCGCGGCGGTACAGGCAGATCGCCTGCGTGATCGCGAGCACATGCCACTGATTGAACGTCGAATGCAACGACGAACCGCGGTGTCCCGAAGTGCCGAACGCCACCCTCTGCTCCGCCTTCGCCGGATCCGGCTGCTGCTCGTAATACGCGGCTACCAACGCCGGAACGTTCACCAGCATCGCGGCGTCGGCAACGTGGCCCGCCTTCTCACTCACCGCCATCCTAAACTCGCCTCCTTAAATCCCACCTTGAACCCTGAGCGCCAGCGATGGGACCAGCGCAACTCAAACGCTGCCCTATTTCATTCTCAGCCGAGCCACCCGGCCCGCCGGACCCACCGCCCAGCCGGCGCCACCCGCAAAGCTCATCGCGTTATACGCACCCGCATCGAACGTAGTCCACGTCTTGCCGTCGTCGCGCGATACATCCGACCCGGAAGTCCCCGTAGCGATCCACATTTTCGCCGAAGCTAAATACGCAACCGCCGAACGAAAGCCCTTTGGACCGCTACCCGCTTCCCACTTCAATCCACCCGACGCCGATCGTGCCATGTTCGACGCCGCTTCCTTGTCCTTCGCGTAATCGCCCCCCACCGCCATCCCGAATTTCCCGTCGCGGAACGCCACCGAGAAGATCCCCGCCGACGCCGAATCGTTCCGAATTCCGGTTGCCGCTACCGACCACGTGGCTCCGCCGTCCTTCGTGTGAAACACGCGAGCTCCAGCGACGCCCCCCGATCCGAACCACGCCTCGCGCTTGCCTCGCAACACCACACTCGAATTGCTCGCCGCGAATGCGCCCTCCGCGGCAACCGCCGCCGGACCCTGCCTTCGCGTCCATTTCACGCCGCCGTCCTCCGTCGTAAACACCACGAAAGCCCCGTCCACCGGGTCTCCCACCACTATGCCGTGGCCCGCATCCCAGAATGCGATCGCGTCGAAAAAGCCTTTCGCATCCGGATTCGTAAATTGGTGCGACCACGTTTTGCCGCCGTCGGCGGTCTTGAAGATCTGCGATTTGTCGCCCGGCCCGCTGCTGACCAGGTACACCGTACGCGCATCCACCGCGCGGATTCCGCGGAAATCCAACCCCTCCGCATTCGGAACCTGCCCAGCTTCCCAGGTCGTCCCGCCGTCGCTCGAATGCAGGTACGTGCCTTTCGATCCGCTGGCCCAAACGACGTTCGCGTTCACCGCGCTCACGCCACGCAGGGAAGCCGTCGTGCCGCTCGACTGCGGCTCCCACGACTGCCCCAAAGCCACGCTTGTAAGTAGGAACCACAGCAGGTATCGCATGCTGACCCTCATCCTAACCGACCCGCCCGCCCATACGCAGTTCGAGCATTTTCTCATCGAAGGATGAGCCTGAAGCGGGGCGTTGAGGGTGGGTGAGGCTGGAGTCTTTCTTTTTTGTTTGAGGAAAGAAGCAATCGTAGGCGCTGTGGGAATGTGGGAAACGCGGGAGCGTTTTCCAAGGG